>CAZLSP010000003.1:0-188977 GCA_964562145.1 uncultured Anaerolinea sp.
CCGCGAAGGCGGCCTCACCGTCGGCGCTGGTGTCATCACCAAGATCATTCAGTAATCCTGAAAGTAAGGTTGTAAGATGGCTTCTAAGAAGAAAGATATCCGCCCGGTTATTACCCTTCAGTGTGGCGATTGCAAAGAACGCAATTACACCACCCAGAAGAACCGCCGCAACGACCCGGGCCGCATGGAACTGAGCAAGTACTGCCCGCGTTGCCAGAAGCACACATCGCATCGCGAAACCAAGTAAGTTGCGAGAGTAACAGGGGCGGTACCGTCCGCCCCTGTTTTTCCTAGGCCAGTAGCTCAATTGGTAGAGCTCTCGTCTCCAAAACGAGTGGCTGTGGGTTCAAGTCCTGCCTGGCCTGCCAGTAATCAAAGGCGACGCCGTCCTCGAAAGAGTGAGGCGGCGTTTTAGCCGTCAGAATCAAGGAGTATAAGTTGACCGAGAAAAAGGAAAACGCGATCTCCCGCTTTTATCGCGAAACCGTTGGTGAGCTGCGCAGAGTTAGCTGGCCGACCCGCGAAGAAGCCATCAACCTGACCCTGCTGGTACTCCTGGTTTTGGGTATCATGGCAGCTTTCCTGGGCACTGTCGACTGGATTGGCAGCACGCTGCTGGACCTGGCCCTGGGTGTATAAAGACTCTCGAAAGACGAGGTAGAAATGAGCGCGCCTGAAGAGTTCGACCTGAACAAAGGTGAGGAAACTCCCCAGCTACCGGATGCCGATAAGGCCTCCGGGTCTTCTGACGCGTCCGCCGATCTCCCGGAAGGTCCTGCCTGGTATGTGGTTCATTGCTATTCGGGTTATGAGAACAAAGTTCGCCATAATCTAGAGCAGCGTATCGAAACCATGGGGATGAAGACCATGATCTTTGATGTGGTGGTCCCCACCCAGGAAGAGATCGAAGTTCGGGATGGAAAACGTCGGGTAGTCGAACGACACATCTTCCCCGGTTATGTGCTGGTTAACATGGTTCTCACCGAGGAATCTTGGTATGTGGTTCGCAACACCCCCGGCGTGACCGGCTTTGTAGGGATGGGCACCCAACCCACCCCCCTGCGTCCGGAAGAAGTTAACCAAATCTTGAAACGTATGGAAGCGGAAGTTCCCACCGTGAAGGTTACCTTCAAACTGGGTGAACGCGTTCGTATCATTGATGGACCGTTCAACGATTTCCGCGGCAATGTTGCCGAAATCGACATGGAGCGCAACAAAGTGCGCGTAATGGTCAATTTCTTTGGCCGCGAAACCCCTGTCGAGTTGGATTTCCTGCAAGTAGAAAAAGCGTAACAGGTCTTTGGACCTGATGCGTGGGAGGGTGCTCCCCAATCCCGCCAAGAGCGCGGGACTTTCACCCGCTAAAACCACAAGGAGTAAGAATGGCTAAGAAACTAAAAGCAGTTGTTCGTCTCCAGCTAGAAGCTGGCAAAGCCAACCCGGCGCCCCCCGTGGGTCCCGCGCTGGCGGGTCATGGTCTCAACATCATGGCCTTTTGCAAAGAGTATAACGCTCGTACTTCCAATCGGCCCGGCGAATTGCTCCCGGCCGAGATTAGCGTTTATACCGATGGTTCTTTCACCTTTGTCCTGAAAACATCCCCCGCTGCCTTCCTCATCCGCAAAGCGGCTGGTGTGGACAAGGGCTCCGGCGTGCCGAACAAAGAAAAAGTTGGCAAACTGACCCGCGCCCAGGTTAAGCAAATTGCTGAAACCAAAATGAAAGACTTGAACGCCATCGATATTGAAGGTGCCATGAAGCAGATCGAAGGCACCGCCCGCTCGATGGGCATCACCATCGTTGATTAAACAGGTGGGAGGGCTGCATAAGGCAGTCCGTTTGCACCACGGAGGATGAAATGGCAAAACACGGAAAGAAATACCTGGCCGCTGCGGCCAAAGTTGAGCAAGACAAACAGTACCTTCCCAGTGAAGCAATGAGCCTGGTTAAGGAAACCTCCTTCACCAAGTTCGATGCAACCATTGAAGTGCACATGCGCATGGGGTTGGATCCCCGCCAGGCAGACCAACAGGTCCGCGATGTGGTCGTGCTGCCGCACGGCCTGGGTAAAACCGTCCGCGTGGCGGTTTTTGCTCAGGGTGAAGGCGCCGCCAATGCGCGCAGCGCTGGTGCTGATATCGTCATCGATGATGATGAAACCTTCAACAAAGTGCAGGGTGGTTGGCTGGAATTCGATGTCGCCATCGCTACCCCTGACCTGATGGGTAAAGTCGGCCGCCTGGGTCGCGTGCTCGGTCCGCGTGGCTTGATGCCGAACCCCAAAGCTGGTACGGTTGTCCCCGGTTCTGATATTGCCCGCGCCATCACCGAAGCCAAGGCCGGTCGCGTGGAATTCCGCCTCGATAAGACCGCGAATATCCACGTCCAGATCGGTAAAGCCTCGTTTGACGCCAACAAACTGTACGAAAACTTCGCTGCCTTTATGGAAGCCATTAAAAAGGCTCGTCCTGCGGCTGCCAAAGGCAACTACATTCGCCACATCACCATTGCTTCGACTATGGGCCCTGGCATCAAGATCGACCCGAATGCCGCCCAATCGCTGGATGCTACCGAGTAATTCCTACTCGTTAAGCTCGCTCTGACAAACTACTTCGCCAGAGACGGCAGGTGCTTTTTCCAGGAGTTCGCTCCGATTAAGCTTAATTTCCTGCCCAGGTGAAGACCGAGATGATCGATCTCCGCGTTCCAACCGGAACGTTGCCCGTGAGGGAAAGTCTTTGCCTGACGTTTGTTTGTCGGGCAAAGACTTTTAAGGAAAGGAGGTAATAGCTTTGGCACTCACTCGTCAAGAAAAGGAACAGGTACTGGCTCAGTACAAAGAATGGCTGGATGCCAGCCAGGCAGTTGTATTGGTTGAGTACACTGGTCTTAACATGAAAAACCTGGACGTCGTCCGCGCAAAAGTCCGCGATACCGGTGGTGAATTTCATATTCTGAAAAACACACTGGCCCGCAAGGTTTTTGAAGCGAACGGCATCAAAGTCCCTGCTGATTTCCTGAAGAAAAGCACCGCTGTGGCTTTCGCATTCAAAGATGCGGCTGCAACAGCCAAGTCCCTAACGGACGGCACAAAAGGCCTGGAAGCCCTCAAAGTCAAGGGCGGCTTCCTCGACAAGCAGGCACTGAATGCGGCCCAGGTGAAAGCGTTGGCTGATATGCCGCCGCTGCCCGTTGTCCGCGCCCAGCTTTTGGGTGTGCTTCAGGCGCCCGCAGGAAAACTGGTTCGTACCATTGCAGAACCTGCGCGCTCCCTGGCTTCCGTTTTCCGAGCTTACTCAGACAAAGCTCAAGCCGCTGCGTAACCGGTTGTTACGTTCAAAATTTCAACCCAATCAAAATTTCTCTCTGACCGTAAGGAGTATCTAAGAAATGGCTGCAAATCTCGAAAACCTGGTTGAAGAACTGAGCAAGCTCTCCGTTCTCGAAGCCGCTGAACTCGTCAAGAAGCTCGAAGAAAAGTGGGGCGTTTCCGCCGCCGCTCCTGTTGCCATGGCCGCTGTGGCCGGTGGCGCTCCTGCCGCTGCCGCTGAACCCGTCGAAGAAAAGACCGAATTCGACGTCGTCATCAAGGACGCTGGCCCCAAGAAGATCGAGACCATCAAGGTCATCCGCCAGCTCACCAGCCTGGGCCTGGGCGAAGCCAAGACCCTGGCCGAAACCGCCGGTGGCAAGGTTCTCTCCGCCGTTGGCAAAGAAGCCGCGATGGACGCCAAGAAGAAGCTCGAAGAAGCTGGCGCCGTCATCGAAATTGCCTAATCTCTCAAGAGATTGTAAAAAGACGCTCCGCAAGGGGCGTCTTTTTTGTTTTATAGTTTATAGTTTGTTGGCATAAAAAACGGCCGGGAGATTTTCCCGGCCGTTTTTGCTTTACATGGAGCGGTCAACCTTGCGAATGACCATGACCACTTTTCCCTTAATCTCCAGCCCCTCGCTTTTGTTGATGTAGATGGGCTGCATTGTGGGATTAGCAGGCTGCAGGCGGTAGCGATCGGTTTCTTTGTAGAAGTATTTCAGCGTGGTTTCATCGCGCGCCGGGAGCCAAACGGCGACCATATCGCCATTTTTGGCTTCGGCATTGTTGTTGACCTTGCGCATGATGACAATGTCGCCATCATTGACCATGGCGTCAATCATTGATTCGCCTTGCACTTCCAGGGCAAACAAACCTTCCACTTTTTTAGCCGGGAGCAGGCTGCGAGCAATTTCCACACCCGCCTCGGCATCAAAGTAATTGAAGTCAGACGAAGGGACCGGCATGGGTAAACTGGCGCCAATACGGCCTAAAACCGGCACGCGCAAGAAATCGCCAACAGCTTCGATGGCATCTTGAACAGCAGTAACCGCCGGGGCAGCCAGGCTAACGCCCATCTCGGCCAGTTTTTCGGGGACAACCCGCAATCCACGTGAAATACGTCGATCGCGTTCGATATAACCCCATTTTTCGAGTTGCTCAAGATAATAATTTACAACCGATGTAGATGTAATACCAGTTTTCTCACCAATCTCACGAATGGATGGCGGATAACCCTTGTCTCCATGTTTTTGGAGCAGGTCAAGTATTTTATGATGCCTCTCGCTCAAGCCTTTGGACTTACGTACCATCATCATAGATTAAGCTCCCGACGCAAGCAACCTGATAAATCGCTCATGCGTTCTATGAATAGATGATACACGAATGTTTGTTCTATGTCAAGAGGCTGTTTTCGCTTTTGACAGGTTTTAGTAATCGATGGCACTCAGGGATTTGAGCTTTTCCCAGCGATGTGTGGCCGTAATTTCACGCACCGTACCAGTCAGGCCGCGAACCACCAACGAATCCGTTGTCGCGCCATTGCCAAAATACTTCACACCTCGCAACAACTCGCCATTTGTAATCCCGGTTGCAGCAAAAAAAACATCTTCCGAGGAAACCAGGTCATCCATGGTGAGCACTTTATGGAAATCGTAACCCATCTCCTCGCCACGCTGCCGCTCGACCTCATTCCGGGCAAACAGCTTGCCCTGGATCTCGCCCCCCATGGCGCGCAGGGCACAGGCCGCCACAACGCCCTCAGGCGTGCCGCCAATGCCAAATAAAGCATCGATACCAGAATCGCCCCAGGCGGTCATCAGCGCGGCGGCCACATCACCATCCGGGATCAGGCGAATACGGACCCCAGCCTGACGCATTTCAGATACCATTTCGTCGTGTCGCGGACGGTCCAGGATAATGCAGGTCAGGTCTTGCAGGCGTTTGGCCTTTGAGCGAGCAATCGCCTTCAAATTCTCCATGATTGGCTTTTCAATGTCAATCTGGCCCTTGGATTCGGGTCCAACGGCAATTTTATTCATGTATAAAAACGGTCCAGGGTCAAACATACTGCCACGTGGGGCAATGGCCACAGTGGAGATAGAGTTGAGATTCCCGTTCGAAAGCGGCCGGGTTCCATCGATGGGATCCACCGCAATATCAACTTCCGGCCCGGCCCCGGTGCCAACTTTCTCACCATTGAACAGCATCGGCGCTTCGTCTTTTTCGCCTTCCCCGATCACAATGACACCGTTCATGGAAATTGTATTCAGCACCAGCCGCATGCCATCCACAGCTGCCTTGTCGGCGCCATTCTTGTCGCCGCGGCCCATAAAACGGCCAGCCGCCAGGGCTGCAGCTTCGGTCACCCGGACCAGTTCCAATGCAAGGTTTCGAGTCGGTTCACGATCAACCATCTGTCTTCTCCTTTATGGGAAAAAAAATACGGTGACACACTCGGTGTCACCGGACAAACCAGATGATAAAGTAGTACCCCAGGACCGCCGCCCATAACCATGAATCGATGCGGTCGAAGGCCCCGCCGTGACCGGGGATTAAGTTCCCCGAGTCTTTCATGCCACCCTGGCGCTTGAACATACTCTCCCCCAGGTCGCCAAGCGGGGTCAACAGGCCCACCACCAGCCCAAAGGCAGCGCCCAGCCAGATGGGCAGACCTAACTGCCCCCAGGTGGAGTAGGCGAAGGCCAGGAAACCTCCCCCCAACATGCCCGAAAAAGCCCCGGCGGCGAAGCCCTCCCACGACTTTTTAGGGCTCAGGCGCGGCGACATGCGATTCTTGCCATAAGCTGCTCCCAGCATATACGCGCCTGTATCAACAAACCATACACACGGAAGCACAAACATGACCCACCAGCCGCCCTCGGGCAAAGCGCGCAAGTCGAGCAGGTAGCTGCCTACCCAACCCACGTAAGACAAACCGCCCACGCTCACGGCAAAATCGATCCCGGCGTGGTCATTGCCACGCTCGTAATCGAACAGGTGCCAGGCCATCATAGCCAGAAGGGTGAAAGTGAATATGGGCACTGAATATTCGGCAAAAAAGGCCCGCGATGCTGCCAACAAAAAAACCCCGCCGACCACCAGCCAGCGGGATGATTTTGCGCCAACGGCCAGGTACATATTTACATACTCCCAGCCAGAAACGACCAAAAAAGTGCCAATCAACAGAAAATAGGGGATTCCGCCAAAGTATAAGGCGGGAAAGCCAATAAAAAGCAGCACCAGCGCAGAAATGGTGCGTTTACGCATGCGATTCCTCGTACTCTGGCGAGTTTACCTTGCCGTAACGTCGGTCACGCAAGGCAAATTCGGTTAAGGCTTTGCGGAATTCTTCTTTGTCAAAATCTGGCCAGTAAGTGGGAGTGACATACCATTCAGAGTAAGCCGCTTGCCAGATCAAAAAGTTGCTAATACGCAATTCGCCAGAAGTACGAATAATCAGGTCGGGGTCAGGAACACCTGCGGTATACAAATAACGGCTAACCATATCCGGAGTAACTTCTTCGGCCGGGATACCATCGCGGATAATCTGCTGAATGGCATGCACAATCTCATCCCGCCCGCCATAGTTGAAGGCAATGTTGATAATTAAGCGGTTGTTGTTGCGGGTTTTGTCGATGGCGTCAATCACTTTTTCTTGCAAGAAACCCGGTAAGCGCTCGAGCTGCCCAATATGCCGTAGTTGAACACCCTGATCGTTTAGCTCAGACAGCTCACGGTCAATGACATCTTCAAGGATGCGCATCAAACCAACGACCTCTTCCTTTGGTCGCCCCCAGTTTTCTGTGGAAAAGGCATAGATGGTAAGATACTTTACGCCAAACTCTACACAAGCCTTGATGATACGGCGCAGGTTTTCAGTGCCGGCTTTATGACCGGCAAGGCGCGGAAGGCCTCGTTTTAAAGCCCACCGCCCGTTGCCATCCATGATGATGGCAACGTGTTGGGGCATTTTGTCGGCTGGGGGCAAAGGGGAATTTTTGCTCATGTCTTTGGAAGGCTAAACTTCCATAATTTCGCGTTCTTTGGTCTGACCTATCTTCTCCACTTCGGCCACAAAGCGCTCAACAATCTTCTGCAAATCTTCTTCACCACGCTTGTGTTCGTCTTCCGAAATCATTTTCTCGTTCTCAAAATCTTTCATATCTTTCATTGAGTCGCGGCGGATGTTGCGCAGGGCCACACGCGCCTCTTCAAGGCGATGGTGAACATGCTTGACCAGATCGCGACGACGTTCTTCCGTCAGGGGAGGCAGGTTTAGGCGAATCACCTGCCCATCGTTGTTGGGGGTCAGCCCCAGGTCAGAGGCCAGGATTGCTTTTTCGATGCCTTTCAGCGTGCTTTTGTCGAAAGGCTTGATCATAATTGTTCGCGGCTCAGGAATGCTGATGGAAGCCAACTGCATAATGGACGTAGGCGCACCATAGTATTCGACGTGGAGCTTTTCTACCAAACCGGGATGTGCGCGACCAGTGCGGATGGTTGTAAGGTCCTCCTGCAACGCACGGATGGATTTTTGCATATGGGACTCAGCGTCCTTGAGAAGATCTTTAATCACCGCAACCTCCTGTTTTGCTTCGACAGTGTTTTTTACCCTGTAAGGATACCCTAAAAATTGAAATTAAGCCATATTGTCAAACAGATGCGAAGAGTGTACGCTCCGAGTGATGCCAAAACCTGCAAAAGGCCTCTCAAACCCTGCCAGGAATCAAAAGGACGCTCACTCAGCGTCCTTTTGATTGATTAGCGAACCAGCGTTCCCACTTTTTCGCCGTAAAGGGCACGCGTCAGGGCGGTCTGGTCCCACAGGTTGAGCACCAAGATCGGCACTTTGTGTTCCATACAGTGGGTAATGGCCGTGCTATCCATCACCGTCAGGCGGCGATTGAGCACATCGATATAGGATAACTCGTCAAACCGGACAGCATCGGGGTTTTTCTTGGGGTCCGAGTCATAGACGCCATCAACCTTGGTAGCCTTAATGACCACATCGGCATCGATCTCGGTGGCACGCAGGGCGGCAGCCGTGTCGGTGGAAAAGAAGGGATTGCCTGTTCCCGCGCCAAAAACCACCACACGGCCTTTTTCAAGGTGGCGGATGGCCCGGCGGCGAATATACGGTTCGGCAATGGCACGCATCTCGATCGCCGACATGACACGGGTGTAGACGTTGTTCCGTTCCAAGGCATCCATCAAAGCCAGGGCATTCATCACCGTTCCGAGCATGCCCATATAGTCGGCGGTCGCGCGATCCATGCCGCGCGAAAGACCCAGCGTGCCGCGCCACAGGTTGCCTGCGCCGATCACGACTGCGACTTCAACGCCCATCCGTGCAACATCCTTGATCCGTCCGGCAATCGCTTCCACTTCAGAGACATTGATACCAAAACCATTTTCGCCACCCATGGCTTCGCCGCTCAGCTTAAGCAGGATACGTTTGTATTTCAGTTCAGACATTTTCCCTCACAATCGGTTCAGGATAGATGATAAGAAAAAGCCAACCTCTCGGTTGGCTTTTCTTTTTTGAATTATTCAGCGTCTGCCTCACCGGAGTTCTCACCCAGTTCCCAACGCTGGAAACGGCGGATGAGGACATTTTCACCGGTGCTGGCTACGGTCTGATGGAGCAACTGCTCAATGGTGACATTTTCGTCGCGGATGTAGGTCTGGCGCAGCAAGCAGACTTCGTCCTTGAACTTGTTGAGGCGACCTTCAACGATTTTGGCGGCGACGGCCTCGGGCTTGCCTTCTTCCATGGCGCGCGCTTTGGCAATTTCGCTCTCGTGAGCCAAGACATCGGCCGGGATTTCGCTATCAGAGATGTACTGGGGCGAAGAAGCGGCAATTTGCAGGGCAACTTCGTGCGCAAACTGGCGGAAAGCATCAGAGCGGGCGACAAAGTCTGTTTCGCAGTTGACTTCAACCATCACACCCACGCGGCCAGCGCCGTGCGAGTACAGTTCGACAACGCCGTTAGAAGCAGTGCGGTCAGCGCGCTTGGCGGCAGTGGCCATACCCTTCTGGCGGAGCCAGTCGACGGCCTTCTGAAAATCACCATTCGCCTCAACCAGCGCCTTGCGGCAGTCGAGCACGCCGGCATTGGTGGCGGCGCGCAATTGCTTTACCATATCAGCAGTAATTTCCATTCCTAACCTCGTCTCGTACTTTCTTATTCAGCAGCAACAGCGCCATCAGCAGGCTTGGCGAGCTTGGCCAGGGTCGATTTGCCAAGCAGGTTTGAGTCATCAACTTCTTCGTCCATGTCCACATTGCGGGCAGGCTTGCGAGCCGGTTCGGCAGATGCGACAGGGGCCACAACAGCGGCGCGTTCTTCAGCTTCGAGCTCATCATCTTTGCGCATGGCCTTACCTTCAAGCACGGCATCGGCCACCTTGGCAACCAGCAGTTTGATCGCGCGAATAGCGTCATCATTGGACGGCACAACAAAATCTACGTTTTGCGGGTTGCAGTTGGTGTCAACCAGGGCAACCACGGGGATTCCCAGCAGGTTGCATTCATGCACCGCAGCATCTTCACGACCGACGTCCACAATAAAGACCAGGGAGGGCAGGCGCTTCATGCTGCGGACACCATCGAGGCGGGTGTTGAGGCGGGTAATCTCGCGGCCAATCAGCAAACCTTCTTTTTTGGTCAGGCGGTTGATATCACCGCTATCGCGCATGCCTTCGAGCCGTTCCATTTCCTGGATACGGGCAAACATAGTCGACCAGTTGGTCAGCATGCCACCCAGCCAACGCTCGGTGACGTAGGGCATCCCAGCGCGAATCGCTTCTTCGCGGACAGTTTCCTGGGCCTGGCGCTTGGTGCCGACAAACAACACAGTCCCACCGTTGGCGACGGTGTCGCGCACGATGGAATAGGCATTGTTCAACGCCTTGACAGTCTGCTGCAAGTCGATGATGTGGATGCCGTTGCGCTCGGTGAAGATGTACGGCTTCATGCGCGGATCCCACTTGTTGGTGCGGTGACCGAAATGGACGCCGCTCTCCAAGAGGGCTTTCATAGAAATAACAGCCATTCTTACTCCTTTTTATAACCGCTATCTACTGCGCCAGGGGCGTGCCCGTCAGGGCATAGAGCGGTATAAGTTTAGCGGGGATAATAAAGCCATCGAAGGCCAGGTAACCCGCTCAGGGACGCTTGTTGCCCGTCCCAGGCAAAATGTGCTTCCCGGTTCCGGGAGCCGCAAGATTATACCACACTTCCCTGTCAGGCTCGCTGCGCTTTTGGGCGTAAAGAAAAATAGCGATCCTTGAGGTCAAGCAGGGGTTTTTCCAGAAAAAAATAACTGGCGGAGGCGATGATAAGCGTAGCCAAAAAGGTAATTATCGCAAGAAGAGGCTTGGCCTGGCTCTCTGGCAGGTCAAAATCACGAATACGACCTGCAAACCAGCTAATGGCGTAATGATAAACGTATAAACCATAAGAAATTTTCCCAAGATAACTCAGGAACGGCCACTCAAGCACCTTCAGGAAAAGCTTCTCATTTACAACACAATAGATTAGTACTGCAAAATAATAGTTTAATAACGAATACCCCCAGACGTGTTTTAGCCCATTTCCAAGCGGGAAGGCGTATCCTAAGGCAGAAAGCTCCCCGATACTGCCTGTGATCAAGTATTGAGACCCAAAGCCAATTAACGGAACAAGGACAGTCAACACCGCAAGCTGCAGCCGGGGACGAAAAATTTTATAGCGTGTCAGATATGCACCCAACCCAAATGCATCAAGGTGGGAAATCGGCAAGACATAAATCC
This sequence comes from uncultured Anaerolinea sp., assembly GCA_964562145.1. Classification (GTDB taxonomy): domain Bacteria; phylum Chloroflexota; class Anaerolineae; order Anaerolineales; family Villigracilaceae; genus UBA5195. The sequence continues at coordinate 11,110 of CAZLSP010000003.1, forward strand.
CGATCAGGGTATCCGGAAGCAAAAAGTCAAAAGCATGGCGGTTAAATAGGATCGCAAGCACAAAACGCGACACCGGACCAAGCACAATGGCAAGAAAGAAAACTTTCTTGAGGTGTTTTTCTGGCGTCAGCAGGATGACCAAAGGCCAGAAAATGTAAAACTGTTCTTCAACCGAAAGCGACCAGAAATGCCCAATCAGCTTTGATTCTTCCCAGCCAGCGCTGGCATTAAAAAAATTGTAGACATAAAAAACAGCATACTTGACCTGGTCAAGAAAAAGCTGCATGTACCCAGGCCGATAGTTATATGCCAACAGGATGCTGGCAACAATCACCATCAAAACGATGTAAAAATAATACAGTGGGAAAATGCGCAGGAAGCGGCGTCCATAAAATTTTATGAAATAAGCCCGCACAGGCAAAGTCTGTTTCATTCTCAGGAGAATGTCTGTAATCAGAAACCCCGAGAGAACGAAAAACAACTGTACACCCACCCAGCCAAAAAGGGAGTAATCTGTGTGCACACCAAGAACAAGTAAAAAAGCGATACCACGGATGCCATCGAGGCCAGGAATCATGCTTGCTCCAAAAAAGTGGGATTATCCCACGGGGAAACCCATTTCCAGCAAGCTAAAAAGCTGAACTGGCCTGGCTGTAAAGTTGCTGGCGCAGGATGCCCACCTCACGGCCAAGCTTGGAGCCGGGATCGCTGCGAATCTCCCGGGCAATCTTTTCGATAGCATACATAACCGTCGTATGGTCGCGTCCTCCCAGTACCTCGCCGATTTGGGGCAACGAGGCGTTGACCTCCTCACGCAGCAGGTACATGGCAATTTGGCGCGGCAAAGCGATTTTATGCGAACGGTCACGACCCAAGATTTCTTCGACAGAGACTTTGTAATTGCGCGCAACGAGTTCGACAACCCTCTCGGGTAGGATGTTGTAACGCTGCGGAAGCAGGTCGGCGAGGGCCATTTCGGCCAGGCGCAGGTTGAGAGGCACACCGCTGAGGTCAGCAAAGGCCACGACCCGGTTTAGCGCGCCTTCCAGCTCGCGGATGTTAGACTGCACCCGGCGTGCAATCATATCCATCACATCGTTGGGGACTTCACGGGCAATTCGCTCGGCTTTATAACGCAAAATGGCGAGGCGGGTCTCCAGGTCAGGCTGCTGGATGTCGGCGATCAGGCCCCATTCGAAACGGGAGCGCAAGCGTTCTTCGAGTGTGACCATCGACTTTGGCGGGCGGTCTGAGGAGACGATGATCTGCTTGTCCTGGCTGTGAAGCGTATTGAAGGTATGGAAGAATTCTTCCTGGGTCGATTCTTTTCCGGCGATGAATTGAATGTCATCGATCAGCAAGACATCGATGGAACGATATTTTTCGCGGAAAGCCTGGGTGGTATGAGACCGGATAGCGTTGATGAGATCGTTTGTGAATTCTTCTGAAGAAACGTATAAGACACTCAGACCGCGCACATGACAGGAGTTGCCAATGGCGTGCAACAGGTGGGTCTTGCCGAGGCCCACGCCGCCATAAAGGAAAAGCGGGTTGTAGGCACGGGCAGGTTTTTCGGCAACGGCCAGGGCCGCAGCATGGGCCAGGCGGCTGTTAGCGCCAACGACAAAGTTGTCGAAGGTGTAGCGCGGATTGAGGGTGGTATTGCGCTGTTTAACGGTAGCAGGCTCCGGATCGCTTGTCGCCGAGTCGACGGGGAGGGCGGGGGATTCCTCCACATCCGCAATTTCGTGACCGTTGGCAACCACAAAACGTACATCCACAGCCCGATTCATCATACCGGCCAATAAACGGGAGACAGTGCTCAAGAGGCGATTCTCCAGCCAGTCACGGGCATAAGCATTGCGCACTGCGACAGTCATCACACCGTCTTCGTAAGACAAGGGATGGGTATCGCGCACCCAGGTATCAAAGGAGGCCCTAGGCATTTCCAGCTGAAGCTGCCCGAGCACTGATTGCCATGTTTGTACTACATTCATGATTTGCTCCAAGTACAAATGGGATAAGGATACCAAGCCCTCTGCAATCTTTCGCAGAGGGTTCAAGTACCAATCAATTTTGAAATCTAGCCAGGGGTATCGGGAGCAGTTCCGGCGTGCATCCCATCAATTGACTGTCCACATTCTAGCAAAAAGGTTCCAAACCCGCCACACGGAAAACCTACGCTACCTTAAAAACATCCTCTTTTTTAAGGAGTCTCAACCTTAAAGAATGAATGGACTCAAAAAGGATTCTGGTGCAGATTTTAGAACATGTGTTTCAGCCAATAACATCTTGAGTCCAATTTTTAACCCCCATATATAGGGTTTAGGTCTAAAAAACGGCTATCTATCGTATATCTATCTTAAAGAATCGACCAATTCGGCCAGGGGTGAGTCATGCTTTTGAAACACTCGATCCAGGGATTCGTCGGACGGTAAACGGCAAGCACAAAGAAAGATTGTGGAAAATGCCCAAACCTTAAAGAAACCAATAGACGCAAACTCATCCGGCCAGGGCAATCACCAGGATCCCGGCAAAAATGACCAGTGCGCCAAGCACACGCAGAATTCCCATGCGCTCCTTGAGGAAAACCCAACCCGCCAGCGCGCCCATCACGACACTGACTTCACGGATGGCGCCGCTGTAACTCACCCGCGCCATAGAGTAGGCGGCCAGCGCCAGCAAGTACGCACCCACGGTCAACAAGCCAATAAGCGCAAGACGCGCTTTTTGACGCAATAATTCGTCGCGCAGGGTGCGCCAGCCATAACGGCGCAGCATAAGCGGGGTGGTAATGGCCGGGGCCAGGAAAAATATCAGTACCGCATAGGGAAAAGCCGGGGTGAGTTTGACCGCTGCGCCATCGATAGTGGAATAGATTGAAATCAACAAAGCCAGCAACAGGGCCTGCACGATCCCCTGCCAGTGTGGCGCATATCCGGCGCGGCGCGCCATAAGGATGCTGGAGCCGCCCACCAGCAGCAATCCACCAACAATAATCCCCAGCCCCAGCAGGCCGCCAGCCGAAAGGGTTTCGCCCAGGAACAAGATTGACCAGGTGGCAATCAGCGCCGGGGCAGCCCCGCGCGCCAGCGGGTAGACCAGCGAAAAGTCAGCGTTCCCGTAGGCCGCCGCCAGCACGGCATAATAACCGACCTCGACCAGTACGCTCACCGACAACAAACCCCAGGTCTCACGCGCTGGAAGCCCGGTAAACAACAGCGCCGGTAGAAAAATGGACGATCCCAGCAGGACCGCCCACCAGTTGGCAATATATTTTTCACGCGCCTGCTTGAGCAGCAAATTCCACGACGTATGCAAAACCGCTGCGGCCAGCAGCAACAGGATGGCTGAAAGTGGCATAAAGGAATGGTATCATAGACCCCAACCAGCCGCCAACCCACCCTGTCGAAATGCCTAAAAAAACCATCCTCGTTACCGGTGCCACAGGTTATATTGCCAGCCGCCTCATCCCGCTTCTGCTCGACGCGGGCTATTTCGTGCGCTGCCTGGCGCGCAAACCCGACCGGCTAAAAGGCCGCGCCTGGTATCCGCAGGTAGAAGTGGCGGCCGGGGATGTCACCCGACCCGAAACACTCCCCGAGGCCATGCAGGGTGTGCAGGCTGCCTATTACCTGATCCACAGTATGGCCTCCGGGCATGGCTACGACCGGCTCGACCTGGAATCGGCGCGCAATTTTGCTCAGGCTGCCCGGGCAGCGGGTGTGGAGCACATTATTTACGTTGGCGGGCTGGCAAACCCCAACGAACCGGACCTGGCCCTGCATCTAAAATCGCGCATTGAGAGCGGCGCGGCCCTGCGCGAAGCCGGGGTACCCGTGACCGAATTTCGCGCCGGGGTAATCGTCGGACCGGGCAGCGTTTCGTTTGAAATGATTCGCTTCATCGCCGAACAATTCCCACTCATGATCGGCCCCAACTGGCTGCGCCACCGCTCCCAACCCATTGCCACCCCCGATATCCTCGCTTATCTTGTCGCTGCGCTGGAAACCCCGGCCTGTCGTGGACAGGTTATTGAACTGGGCTGCCATGCCCCGCGCGCCTACATCGAAGTTATGGCCGAATATGCGCGGATACGCGGTCTTAAACGCACTTCGCTGCTGTTGCCGCTCATCCCGCCGGCTTTTATGGCCTTTTTTATCGACAAATTGACTCCCGTCGAATACTCGTACGCGCTGCCGTTGGTGGAAGGACTCCAGAACGACAGCCTGGTGCGCGACCGCTCGCCCCTCAGCCTGTTTCCCGCCATCCAGCCGCTCGACTACGCTGAAGCCGTCCAGCGCGCCCTGCTCGATACCCACCCGCGCCACATGGAGCGCGTCTGGCTTGACCGTGACCGCGACGAAGTGCACATGATGCACGAGGGCATGTTTATCGACTACCAGCGCCGTCTCACCGACACCAAAAGCCTCGAGGCGGCCAATGCCGCCCCAACCAGAACCTTCCGCCAGGGCTACCAGGACGAGATTCGCACCCCCAACCTGCTGCGGCTAAAAGTGCAAGACTTCCCGCTCGGCCAGTTATGGCTGGAATGGAAACTCACGCCCCGCGCCGGGAAAAACCTGCTGGAGCAAACCATTTTCCTGGCCCCCAAGGGGTTGATCGGGTTTTTGGCCGGATACCTGCTTAAACTTTGGGCACGGGTGAAGCTTGTATGAAACGCTTCATGTTGCTCCTGGCCCTCGCCCTGCTGGCTTTGGGGTTGTTGACCGTTCTCGCTCTCGTTACGCCGCTCCCGCTCCCGTATTACCAGGATTTTTCGGTCCTGTACTTCTCAAACCTGGGGCTGCTCAACGGCATCCAGTTGTATGACTACCCCGCCCAGTTAGATTTTGTGTTGGCCCAAACCGGGCCGAATTTCACCTTTCACCCGTACCCATACCCTCCCTGGTACGCGCTGGTGACCCTGCCTGTAGCTTTGTTGCCAATCGAGGCAGCGGCGCGCCTGTGGTTCTTCATCAACCTGGCCCTGCTGGCTGGCTCGCTGTGGTGGCTCACACCGCGCTGGAAACCCATCCCCGGCCTGCTGGCTTTTTTGGCGGCGGTGATGTTTATTCCAACCTTTGGGTTGCTGGTGGTTGGGCAATATTCGCTGCCGGTGTTGTTGGGCGCGGCGCTATTCATCCGGTCGGCGCGCAAAGATGCCGATTGGGGCATGGCGGCTGCGCTGGCGTTGATGACCTTTAAACCGCATATCGGCGGTTTTATGGCGTTGGCGGCCCTGGGCTGGATGCTCTACCGGCGCAAATTCCGCGCCCTGGGGCTGGGGATTGGCCTGGGGCTGGCGCTGGCAAGCCTGGGGTTCGCCGCCGACTTGCGCTGGCCGCTGGCTTATCTGGAGTCGCTCAATCGCTATCGTGATATTCCGGGGGTGCAAACCTGCGATCTGTGCGCCAGCCTGCCCGGCAGCCTGGTTCGGTGGGGAACCGGCCTCTCGAATACCGGGATGGCGGCCCAGGTGAGTCTGGTCTTGGGCGCGGGGCTGGCAGGCGGGTTGGTTTGGCGGTATCGGCCACAATTGGCCGACCCGGCTCGCTTAACGGTTTTATCCGCCCTGTTTACGCTGCTGGTGGACCCCTACCTGCTCAATTACGATTATGTGCTGCTGCTGGCGCCACTGGCCCTGCTGGCGCAAAAACGGCGCTGGCTGGCACTGCTGCCTTACCTGCTGCCGTGGGTGCTGCTGGCGTTTGGCCGCGCCGGGAATGCGCTGCTGCCGCTGGCCGGGTTGCTGACCCTGGGGCTGGTTTTGCGTCTGCCCATTGACTCCAGCCCAACGCAGACATAAAATACGTTACAACTTATTTGTGCCCAGGGTGCCTCACCCCCCGGATGGGAAGGCTCAATGGCGAAGCCGGTGCAAGTCCGGCGCTGTCGCGCAACTGTAATTCAGCTTAGTGCTGATAAGTCAGGTCGCCCGCCCTGGTCATCCGTTTTCCACTCTCTCGCAGAAAGGAGGTGGGACGGCTCCCCTGACCGGATTTGCCATCCCAACCTCCCCTGTCCTTTTGGCAGGGGATTTTGATTCAGCCCGGATTGACGAAATTTTTAATACCCCTACAGGAGAACCCATGTTTCGCAAGTTAACGTTCGTCTTTTTAGCGTTTGCCCTTTTAATGGCGGCCTGTGCCCCGGCCGCCACGCCTGCACCCACGGCGCTGCCAACTACTGCGCCAACCGTCGCCCCAACAGAGGCCCCCACCGCAGAACCAACGGTCGCCCCGTTGACCTTCACCGACGGGTTGGGCCGCAGCGTGACCCTGGCCGGCCCGGCACAGAAGATTGTTTCGATGGCTCCCTCCAATACCGAAATCCTGTTTGCGGTTGGCGCAGGTGCGCAAACCATTGGCCGCGACGACTTTTCCGATTACCCCGAAGCCGCCAAGGCGCTGCCCAGCGTGGGCGGCTCGATGGGCAATTACAGCCTGGAGCAAATTGCGGCCCTGCAACCCGACCTGGTGCTGGCGGCTGAAATCAACACTCCCGAACAGGTTAAGGCCCTGGAAGACCTGGGGCTGACCGTTTATTACCTGAAAAACCCGACCACGCTGGATGAGATGTACACCAACCTGGCTACAGTGGCCGCCTTAACCGGCCACGATGCAGAAGCGGCCGCACTGGTTGAGACGCTTAAAGCGCGCGTAACGGCCGTAACCACAAAGGTGGCCCTGTCCAGCTATACCCCGGCCGTTTTCTACGAGGTGGATGCCAGCGACCCGGCCAAACCGTACTCGGCCGGCCCCGGCACCTTTATCAATACGCTCATCAGCATGGCCAATGGCGTCAACATGGTCACCCTGGCCGGGATTAGTGATGCCTATCCACAGGTCAGCCTGGAGCAGGTGGTGGCCACCCCGCCCGATATCATCATCCTAGGCGACTCGATGTGGGGCGTCAGCCCCGAAGCTGTGGCACAACGCCCCGGCTGGGAAACCATCAAGGCGGTGGTGGATGGCAAAGTCTACGCCTTTGACGATAACCTGGTCAGCCGCCCCGGCCCGCGCCTGGTAGATGGGCTCGAAGCACTGGCCCTGCTGCTGCACCCCGAAGCCTTCAAATAAGAATAAAATTGCGAGGGTGGCCCTCCGGGCCACCCTCGCAGGTCTTTATGAAAAAACACCTCGCTCCCTATGGCATCTCCCTGTTACTGCTGGCCCTGGCGCTGTTGTTAAGCGTCGCCATCGGTTCGGTCATGCTGTCCCCGGCCCAGGTTTGGGCAGCGCTGACAGGCCGCGAGGGCAACCCCACGGCAGCAACCATCTTGTGGAGCATCCGCCTGCCGCGCACCCTGCTGCTGGCGCTGGTGGGCGCAGCCCTCTCTGGCAGCGGCGCAGCCTACCAGGGGCTATTCCGCAACCCGCTCGCCGACCCGTACCTGATCGGGGTAGCCTCAGGCGCAGGGCTGGGCGCGGTACTGGCCATGTCCATCCGTTGGCCCTACGATACCCTCGGGCTGATGGCCGTCCCCTTTGCCGCCTTCCTGGCCGGGCTGTTCACCGTGCTGCTGGTTTACTGGCTGGCGCAGGTCGGCGGCACCATTCTCAGCAGCAACCTGATTCTTTCGGGGGTGGCTGTTTCCTCCTTTGCCACCGCCCTCACCTCCTACCTGATGCTGCGCTCCACCGGTGAAGTGCGCCGGGCCATTGCCTGGATGCTGGGCGGGGTTTCACTCGGCGGCTGGGACGCCGTGCTGGCCCTGTTGCCCTACGTGCTAATCGGACTGACACTGCTCATCCTCAGCGGGCACAACCTCAACCTGCTGCAATTTGGGGATGAACAGGCCCACAGCCTGGGTCTAAACGTCTCACGCGCGCGCATCATCCTCCTGGTGGCTGCTTCGCTGGCAACCGCCGCAGCCGTCTCATTTGCCGGAATCATCGGTTTTGTTGGGCTGGTCGTCCCACACATCACCCGTTTATGGTGGGGAGCCGACCATCGCCGCCTGGTGCCGCTCAGCATTTTAGGGGGCGTGTGGGCCCTGTTGCTGGCCGATGTACTCGCCCGGGTCATCATCGCCCCGCAAGAACTCCCTGTGGGTGTGGTCACCTCGCTCATTGGCGCGCCGTTCTTCCTGTGGGTGCTGCGCCGCGCCCGGCACGGAGGCCTGTGGTGATCCAGATTGAAAACCTGTCCATCCGCTACGGGAACCGGCTGGCGTTGAAAAACATCCAGCTTGAGATTCGGGAAGGGGAAACGCTGGCGCTGCTAGGCCCCAACGGCTCGGGAAAATCGACCTTGTTGCGCAGCCTGGCCGGACTCCTGCCCACAGCTGCCGGAACCGTGCGCCTGTCTGGCCGTCAAATGAACACGCTCAACCCTGCCGAGCGCGCCCGTCAAATTTCCCTCGTCCCGCAAAATGCCCTGTTGCCCCCCGCTTTTACTGCCTGGGAAACGGTCCTGCTTGGCCGCTCACCGTACCTCAATTTTCTCGGGCAGGTCTCTCCGGCCGATGAAAAAATCGCCCGCGCCGCACTCGAACGCGTCGATGCCCTGTCGCTGGCAGAACGGCGCATCGGCGAGCTCTCAGGCGGCGAGGCGCAGCGCATCCTGCTGGCGCGCGCCCTGGCTCAATCTACCCCCGTGCTGCTGCTCGATGAGCCCACCACCCACCTCGACATCCAGCACCAGATGGGCCTGCTCGAACTGATTCGCAAACTCTCAGCCGAATGCACCCTGACGGTGGTGATTGCCCTGCACGACCTGAACCTGGCCGCCCGTTACGCCGACCGGCTGGCTTTACTGGTTGACGGGGAGTTAAAAGCCCTTGGTACAGCCAAAGAAGTGCTCAGGGCGGAGATTTTATCGGCAGTGTACCGGTGGCCGGTGCAAGTGGTGGAGCATCCATTTTTAAACGGGCCGCTCATCCTTCCAGAACATCCCCAAAAATAACTTTTGCCCTGTGAACCCAATCACAGGGCGTTTTTCTTAACCGACTCTCATGTTTTTTAGTACCAATTAACCTAGTGGCGGGTCTGCGAAATCGGTAAGATGTATTCAGAGAGAGGAGGCTGTTATGAAAAACCGCCTGTTGTTTACTTTAATCGTTTTGGGATACCTTGGCACACTGGCTGCCCGGCCGCTGGTTTTTAATCCCGCCTCGATTGGTTTCCAGCCAGTAGTAACCGGGTTGAACCAACCCGTTTTTGTTACACACGCCGGGGATGGGTCGGGGCGATTATTTATTGTCGAAAAAGGCGGCAGGATCCAGGTCCTGCAAAACGGCGCGCTGCTCTCCACCCCCTTCCTTGATCTTTCGGCCAGCATTAATACGGTTGGAGAACAGGGCTTGCTGGCGCTGGCCTTTCACCCTGATTATGCCAACAACGGCGCTTTCTTTGTAGCCTACAACGACCTGGCCGGGCAGGTAACCCTGGCGCGTTATTCCCGCTCTGCCAGCGACCCCAACCTGGCCGATCCCACCAGTGGGCAGGTTTTGCTGGCGGTCGCCAAGAATTTCAGCAATCACAACGGTGGGACGCTGGCCTTTGGGAAAGATGGCTACCTGTACTGGTCCATCGGCGATGGCGGCGGAGGCGGCGACCCGGAGGGCAACGGCCAGGACCTGACCACCCTGCTGGGCAAACTGCTGCGCCTGGATGTCGACTCTGGTTCGCCCTACACCATTCCCGGCACCAATCCTTTCTTTGGCAGCAGCGACCCGAGTGTGCGTCAGGAAATTTGGGCCTATGGGCTGCGCAACCCGTGGCGGCTGTCTTTCGACCGTCAAACTGGCGACCTTTACATTGGCGATGTAGGCCAAAACCAGCGCGAGGAAATCGATTTCCAGCCTGCCTCCAGCCCTGGCGGCGAGAATTATGGCTGGAGTGTGATGGAGGGCAGCCTGTGTTACAACCCCGCAACAGGATGTGATACAAGCGGCAAAATCCTGCCGCTCTATGAGTACGACCACACCCTCGGCTGCTCGGTAACGGGTGGATACGTCTATCGCGGGTTGAAATACCCGGCCATGACCGGCCGCTATTTTTACGCCGATTTCTGCAGCGGCCGGGTGTTTACCTCGGGGCAGGTGGCAGCCGATACTGCCTATATGGTCACAAGTTTCGGGGAAGATGAACAGGGTGAGCTGTACCTGACCGATATTGCCAGCGGGACGCTTTACCAGGTGCAATATATCCCCACAGGCGGCAGCAATTCACGCGCCGATTACAACGGGGATGGCAAAGACGATGCGGCTGTTTTCCGCCCATCCAACGGCACCTGGTCTATGCGCGACATTGGGCAAACCGCCTGGGGAGCCTCCGGCGACCTGCCTGTCCCGGGCAACTATGACGGCGACCAGACAACCGACCTGGCAGTCTTTCGCCCAAGCACCGGAAGCTGGCATATCCAGGGGATCGGTGAGTTTTTCTATGGCCAGGCGACCGATGCGCCGGTGCCGGCCGACTACAATGGCGATGGCGCAACCGACCTGGCTTTTTTCAGGCCATCGACCTCGCAATGGTGGATAGCCGGTCAGACGCCCATCACCTATGGGCGCGCGGGCGATGTGCCGATTTTTGGGGATTTCAACGGCGATGGGCGGGAAGATATTGCCGTTTATCGTCCACAAAACAGTGGCTGGTACGTGCGCGGGATGAACGGTGTGCTCTTCGGCCAGGCAGGCGATCTTCCCGTCCCGGCCGACTATAACGGGGATGGCATCACCGACCTGGCTGTTTTTCGCCCGTCCAGCGGAACCTGGTACATCCGCAACCAGACGATGGTCGTCTTTGGGCAACATAACGACATTCCCATCCCGGCTGACTTTAATGGGGATGGCAAAGCTGAGATCGCTTTTTATCGTCCGCTTGAAAACAAGTGGTATGTGTACAACCAGGGCAACTGGGTCTTTGGCATGGCGGGCGACATTCCCCTGCCGCGCGTTACCGCCCCGTTCAGAAGGGCTATTTGTTTAGCTTGTAAATAATCAGGCGTTTGTTGTTGAACACTTCTTCGAGCGTGACCGATGGATTGCAGGTGGTCACTTCTTCGGGCGGGACCTGACCGGTTCCGCCCATTTTTTCATGCAAAATAACATAATCGCCACGCGAAAGGTCAGCGCAATCGGTAGATGTAAACGAGTCACGGTCTGTAAAAAGCCGCAGGGCGCGCGGGCGCATAAAGAGGATAACGCTGTCAGCGGGGGTCTGTTCACGGACAAATTCATACATCTGGTAGCTGTAAATGTCAAACGGGCCGTTGATGGCGCGTCCGGCCGCCATATTGGTATAGGCCAGGTGGATGGATGTCCCGGCCGAGAGCAACAGCAGCAAGCCCCAGAAACCCGCAAAAAACCAGCCTGCCGGCCTGCGCCGGGTTTCTGGCAAACGCGCCAGGGTCAGTTTCATCCCATCGAAGGTATAGATTAGCAAGAAGGGCAGCAGCGGGTAGAAGAAACGCAATCCCTGGCGCTCAGGCCACAGGATAAAAGTCGCGGCGGTTGCCAGGCAGTAAGAATAAAAAGCAGCGTCGCGTTTCCAGTGCGCCAACAGGCTAACAAGCGCAAAAAAAGCCAGGATGGGGTAAACAACTACGCCGCCAGGAAGGTTTTCAAACATGCGCCAGGGCAGCCACATGTAGTAAAAAACATTTTCCACCAGGCGCGGCAGGCTAAACAGGGAAAAATGGCTCAGGTATGAATCTTGTCCATTGGGAAAGATGATGAATGAAAAAAACAGCGGAATTGCAAAAGCTGCCAGCGGCAGGACGGCCAGGCGCAGGGCGGTTTTCCAGTTGGGCCAGGAAACCAGCACAAGGGAAACTCCCAGGGGCACCAACAGCAAGATCCCGTTGGTGCGGATAAAAAACGCCAGGAAAATGGTCAGGCCGAGGGCGATGGCTGTGCCGGGTTTCTGGTGGCGGGGGTATTTTTCAACCAGGAAAATGCCGAGGGTGGAGAAAAAAAGAAACGGGATGTCTGACAGGATCAAATCCGTTGCCAGGAGCAGGCTGGGATTGAGCGCAAACAGGCCCGAGAGCAGCAGCGCTTCCTTTTCATCCAAACGGGTGCGTACCAGCAGGAACAGGGCCACCAGGAAGAGTGCATAAAAAACGACACCGACCAGCTTGAGCGCCAATGGGTTGATGCCAAACAAGGCATACATCGGCACGAGCAGGAGCGGGAACCCCCACGGATAGGCTACCGGCCCCGGCGGTAACAGTGAATTCTCGATGGTGAAAGCGTTGCGGCGGATAAACTCGGGCATGCTGCCGTCGAGAATGGCGCGCGCCTGCATAACATACGAGGCAAAGTCGTCCCACCAGGGATGGCCGCGCGTCAACATAAAAAAACTGAGCGCACTGGCGCTCAGTATGCTCAGCGCAAGAATGAGAGAAGCGCGTTTGCTCATGGTTGGGAATAGGGGCTGCTGGCCAGGGAGGAGGTCCCGGCAGGTGGCAGGAGCACCCTGAAGGTGGCTCCTTTTTCTAGTCCATCACTCTCGGCCCAGATGCGGCCGCCCTGGGTTTCGATCAGACCTTTGGCGATCGTCAAGCCAATCCCCAGGCCGCCAAAACGCCGCGTGGTGTGATGCTCTACCTGGTAAAACTCCTGGAAAATTTTGGTAAGCTGGTCGGGCGCAATTCCAATGCCGTTGTCACGAATGGATACCAGAATATTGCCGCCTTTTTGTGCGGCGCTGATGGTGATCTTTCCACCCGCCGGGGTAAAGCGAATGGCGTTGTTGATAAGGTTGACAAAGGCCGGGGTGAGCTTCTCGGGGTCGGCGGTCACTAAAAGTGACTGGGGCGGCATCTCGAACAAGATGCTGTGACGCATCTCAACTGCAATTTGACTCATCTCATCGAAAGCGGCGCTCAACACTTGCTGGATGGGAACCACGCGCGGCTTGAAGGTTAAACCCTTGGCCTGGAGCAGGTGCAGGCTGGTCATTGACTCAATCAAGGAGCGCATCTGGCTGGCTGCAGAGAGTACCCGTTCAGCGTTTTCCGACACGTCGCCATCATTTTCGGCTTGCAGGAAAGAGGAATAGCCAATGATAATACCCAACGGGGTGCGCAGCTCATGCGAAGCCAGGGCCAGGAAATTGCTTTTAAGCCGGTCGGTTTCGCTGATCTCTTCGTAGGCTTTTTGCAAGGCCTGGATCAGGCGCGCATTATGTATGGCAACCGCCGCCTGGGCCACCAGGACTGAGAGCAGGCGCTCATCTTCAGCATTAAACTCACCATTGCGTTTGTTCAACGCTTCAAGCACCCCCACACCCTTGTCGCGGATGCGCATGGGAACGCCCAAAAGCGAATGCGGCTGGAAGTGCACTTGTTGTCCCACCAGGCTGAAATGGCGCTTATCCTGTGAGACATCATTCATAATGATAGATTTCTCTTCGCGGAAGATGCTGCCAGCCAGGCTGCCATCAATGGGCACGGGAATCTGCGCCATCCGCTTGGGGTCTGTGCCAGTGGAGGCGGCAAAGAACAGCCGGTTCCGTTTTTCATCGTACAGCAAAATTGAAACCGCCTCACAATCCAAAATTTCGGCGGCGGTTTTGATGATGTACTGAAGCAACTCATCGAGGTTAATCGTGGAATTGAGGGTGAGACTCACTTCAACGAGTTTTTCAAGCTGTTTAACGCGTGTTTCGGCCCTGACAGTGTTAAGCATCATGCTTTATAGTTTAGCGTGAAAATGAGAAGAGGACAATGTTTTTTTGAGACTCCTTTTATAGAACATATTTTCTATTATTTAAGATGTTCAATTCTTCTTTTCATGGAGACTTCTTCATTAAATAACGCAGACAGCATTAATCCAAAAAGGGCCGGTTTGGAACCGGCCCTTTTTGGATTGGTCGCAGTTTTTACGGTTGCGTCGCAGGCTGTGAATCGGGCAAGGCGACGGGCAATTGTTTGAACAAGAGCAAACCGCCAATGATAACTGCCATTGCCAGCCAACCGGCCACACCCAACGGGCTGCCCGCCAGGGCTGTATCGAGACCTTCAGGTGCAAGGAAAAAGAAGCTCACTCCGGCGACAGCGTTAAAGGCGCCATGCGCCAGGGCCGGGGCCCACGGGCTGCGTGTCTTGAGGTAAAGCCAGCCAAAGATCACGCCGAGGAACATGCATCCGATGGTCATGACCAGCATACCCAGGTAAGGATGCAAGGGGAAGTTATACCCATGCAGCAATGTGGTGGGGGCATGCCAGAGGCCCCAGATACAGCCCGAGAGTAGGAGCGCTTTCCATTGGCCCAGCGGGAGCAGCCTGGGCAGCAAGAAGCCGCGCCAACCCAATTCCTCGCCCAGGGCAAACAAGACGTTGATAAACGGGGCAAAGGTTAGGGCGGAGGCAATTTGAACCAGGACAAGGATTTCCACCGATGGCATCCCTTCTTGCTGCGGGGCCCGTGCCACAAGCTCACGCATAAAGGTCAGGCTTCCATCAAATTTCCCGGTGCCAAGCAGCAGGGTGAAGCCAAAGGTCAGCGCAACAATCAGGGGCGCAAAAAACCAGGCCCAAAAATAGATGCGCTTTGGACCAAGCGTGTTAAGTCTCAGGGTGCTAAAAGACTCCCGCGCCACAAAAAGGGTCACCATAATGGCGGCCAGGCCAGGTCCCCACATTCCGAGGGCAAACAATCCTTGCATAACAACCGGATACAACGTTTCATTGTCTTTGACCGCAATGGGCGCGGTAAACAAAATCCACGATATCCCAAAGGCAATTACAAGAAACCAGGTTAAAGATTTTCTGTCTAACATTTTTCTCCACTTCAAGGTGCGTTGTTCCAAATTTTGCCGCCGGTCATCCTGAGATCGACCGGGCCCGCCGAACATCACGCGTTAACGGGCGCTTGGCAATTACGTTGATTTTGCTGGTGTTTTCCAAAACATGGGTGGATACAACTTCCCAGCCATCTTCGCCCCAGTCGTTGAGGAGCTGTTCCAACTCGTCGGCTTTTACCCCGCCGAAGAACGACCCAACAGTCTGGACGCGATATTCCCATTGTTTGATTTCATCTGCCATGTTGGCTCTCCCTGAAAATTGTTTCACGTGAAACGCTTTACGAACTCTCACGCTTCCACAAAATATAGGAATAAATAATCGGGACAAAGGCGGCAACCATCAAACCAACCAGCATCAGCCAAATACCATTCTCGCCCAGGAAGGCGCTCAAGAAAGTTAGAACGCCGCCCAGCATAAAAGTCTTTCCGCCGAGCTTGTGGGTCTCATCCCAAACCTTATCGCTGGCGAGAGTCCAGGGGGTGCGGATGCCAATGAAGAAGTTGCGCTTGGCGCTTTGCATCATGTAGCCAATTCCAATGAACAACAGACCCATCGCCGGTAATAACATTACGGTCATGTTGAACTGATAGCCCAGGGCCGCCGCCAGGGTCAAAGCATATACGTACAGCATGTATGCCACAAAGACGACGATAAACGCGTTGAATAAACCGCGGAACTGGTCAATGTTGGCTTTGAGCGGGTCAATTTGCGGAATCGCCAGCAGGAACAACATAATCCCGATTGTGACCAGCGGCAGGAGGAAAATGCCCCAAAACTTGGGCATGTACCCATCCACCTGCCCGGCAGCATTCCAATGAGACGGCATCGGATCGGGAATTTGGGTGTAAAGCACCATTCCCACCACAAGCGCAATTGCGATCAAAATAAACGAGAGTGTGAGAGAAACTTTGGTAGACATTTTGTGATTCCTTTTGTTTCACGTGAAACGTTCCATTTTCCAGGGGTGAAGTTACCCTTCACCCCTGGCGATAGATTATTTTTCTTTGGGCAGGTTGTTCTGCGCCATGGAGACCACACCGCTGATCCCGCCCAGGTTCATGGTATCGACCGCTGAGCTCGGCACAATTACCAGGGCACCCTTCTCCTTGAGACCTTCAAAGAGCATGTTCATGGCACGCAGGTGCAGGGCGGTCGGGTTGTTTACATAGGCCATGGAAGCATCCGCGAAGGATTCGGCGATCTGCTTTTCAGACTCACCCAGGATGACACGCGCCTGGCGTTCACGCTCAGCCTGCGCCTGGCGGGACATGGCATCTTCCAAATCCTGCGGAATGACGATGTCGCGGATCTCAACCGACTGGACGGTGACACCCCAGGGGGTGGTTCGCTCGTCAATAATGTGTTGGAGTTCTTCATCAATGGCGCTGCGCCCAACCAGGATATCGGCCAGCATCATCCGGCCAATAATGTCACGCAGGGCTGTTTGGGCCGCCCAAGAAATAGCCGACTGGTAGTCTTTCACTTCCAGGGCCGCCTTTTCGGCATCCCAGACCACCCAGAACAAAACGGCATCCACATCGACCGGGACTGTATCTTTGGTGAGGGTTTTTTCTGCGGCAAAGGGTGTGACAGTGACACGGTGGTCGATCCAGTTGGGGATCGTGTCTATCAGCGGCACAATCCAGAACAGGCCAGGCCCGCGCAGCCCCATAAGCTTGCCCAGGCGCAGGACGATGGCTTTCTCCCACTGGTTGGCAACCTTGAGGGCAAACATGACATACGTGCCAATCATGGTCAACCCCAAGACATAAGCGCCGATTAAACCTTCGGCAACCTTGCCGTCCATCAGGATTGCGCCAAGAACAGCAGCGACGAGAAAGACCCCAAAAACGGTCCCGGCAATGGGCGCGATTCGCTGGTCAAGTTTGGCGGCCGTCATGGCGTTTTTAGCGATAAATTTGGTATTCATTTTGGCATTCTCCTTTTACTCGTTTTCCGATGTTTCCTGCTTCTCTTGCCAGGTGGAAGCAGTTTCTTGAAAAATTAACAGGCTTTGTTCACGGCTAAACCCGAGCCGTCGAGCCTCTACCAGATAACGCCGGGCCATCGTTTGCAAGGTGTCGCGCCGCAGGCGTTCGGTTAACTCGGGCGGAGGCTGTTCGAGAATGTAGGTGCCGCGCCCTTGTTGGGTGGAGATAATGCCCGCCTCGTCCAGGATGCGATAGGCGCGGGCCACAGTGTTGAAGTTGACCCGCAGCTCCAGGGCAAGGGCCCGAACGGTGGGCAGCTGGTCGTTGGGCTTGAGCAATCCCGTATTAATTTGCCCCTGAACCTGCTCAACGATCTGATTGGTGATGGGAACATCTGAGCGAAAATCGATTTGAATGTTCATAAGACCCTTTGTATCATTGTCTTATTGTATCATTGTATCTTTGTATAATTGTACACAGATTCACAAAAGAGTCAAGAGGCCACTTACGCCCCACAAACGAGATCGGCAAACAGCGCGGCAAGATCACACGGAAACCGCCCCGAGGCGCATACGTGGCTCTTATGTGGAATAAACTATGGGCGTGGTAGAATTCCAATGCATCATTATTAAAAAGGAGAGAGTTAGTATGGAAGCAACTACTGGTAGTTTCGCCGTCAAGAAGGGCCTCGCGCAGATGCTCAAGGGCGGCGTCATTATGGACGTGGTCACCCCCGAACATGCCAAGATCGCTGAAGATGCGGGCGCATGCGCCGTGATGGCGCTCGAACGTGTTCCGGCAGACATCCGCGCAGATGGCGGTGTGGCGCGCATGAGCGACCCTGGCATGATTGAAGAGATCATGAAGTCGGTCACCATCCCGGTCATGGCCAAATGCCGCATCGGCCATTTTGTGGAAGCGCAGATCCTCGAAGCGATCGGTGTCGATTACATTGACGAATCTGAAGTGCTGACCCCGGCAGACGATGCGCACCATGTGAGCAAACACGATTTCAAAGTGCCGTTTGTGTGCGGCGCGCGCAACCTGGGCGAGGCGCTGCGACGCATCGCCGAAGGTGCAGCCATGATCCGCACCAAGGGCGAAGCCGGAACCGGCGATGTGGTGGAAGCTGTGAAACACGCTCGCGCAGTGCTGGGCGAAATTCGCAAGCTGACCAGCATGGCCGAGGAAGAACTGTTCACCTACGCCAAAGAAATTGGCGCCCCGATTGCATTGGTGAAAGAAGTGAAAGAACTGGGCCGCCTGCCAGTCGTCAATTTTGCCGCTGGTGGCGTAGCAACTCCCGCTGATGCAGCCCTGATGATGCAGTTGGGCGTCGACGGTGTTTTTGTCGGCTCGGGCATCTTTAAGAGCGGCGACCCCGCCAAACGTGCGGCCGCCATTGTCAAGGCGGTGACCCATTACAAAGACGCCGGCATCCTGGCCGAAGTGAGCCGCAACCTGGGCGAGCCCATGGTTGGCCGCAATGTCTCCACCATGCCCGAAGTGGAAAAAATGGCCGGGCGCGGCTGGTAGAAGAATTTGGGAAGTGGGAGATTCGTTCACCTGTCACCAGGTGAGCGAGTTTCCCACTTCCAGGCTTAAGACTTCTCCCAATTTCCCAACCTGCCACCCCAAACTTACCAACCTATGAAAATCGGTGTATTAGCATTACAGGGCGACTTTGCCGAACACATCACCACCCTCAAGCGCCTGGGCGTAGAGACTGTCGAAGTGCGCCTGCCCAGGCAGCTTGAAGAGCTTGACGGGCTGATCATCCCCGGCGGAGAATCGACCACGATTGCCAAGCTGGCGATTGCCTTTGGGCTGATGGACCCGTTGCGTGACTTTGGACGCAAAAAAGCCATCTGGGGTACTTGCGCCGGAGCCATCTTTCTCTCGAAAGATGCCAAGCGCGACCAGCCCCTGCTCGGGTTGATGGACATCGCGGTTGAGCGCAACGCTTTTGGCCGCCAGGTGGATTCTTTCGAAGTCGATCTCGACATCCCTGAGTTGAAAGCCGCCACCCAAACCGAAGCGCCGTACCATGCGGTTTTTATCCGCGCCCCGTTGATCGAAGCGGTTTCAGGCAATGCGCACAGCCTCTCGCAACTTCCCGATGGACGCATCGTAGCGGCCTTGCAGGGCAAACTCCTGGCGACCTCCTTCCACCCCGAGCTGACCCAGGATGACCGTTTCCACCAATACTTTGTTTCGCTCGCCAAATAGTAGCGTGGAGTCCCCTCCGCCTCATGAACATCCGTCCGCTTGACCTGCTAGACCTGCCAACGCTGTATCGTTATCGCGGCGAAGTCCTCAGCCTGGACTCGGCCCGTATGTTGACACGTGGCAACCCGTTGGGCGCGGCCGGGTTCATGTCGTATCTCAACCCGGTGCGGCACATCTATTCGGCGGTTGCCAGCGAAAACGGAACCACCCTGCTAGGCGGCGTCATCCACACCAACGGCGACCCCTTTGCCAAGCTTTTGTACCTGGCTCCGGCCAACCTTATCCCCAACCCGGGCCTGCCCGCGCTCATTGAGCACCTGGCCGCCGAAGCTGGCAACTGGGGCGCGTTCCATGTCCTGGCCGAAGTGGACGAAAACAGCCCGGCCTTCCCGGCCCTGCGCATGGCTGGGTTTTCAGTCTATGCCTGGCAGCGTGTCTGGAACCTGAGCGAAGTGTCGAGCAGCGAGGTCACCAACGGCTGGCAAAAAGTGGACTCACTCAACCTGCCCGCTATCCAATCACTGCATCACCAAATCGTCCCGCCGCTGCTCCAACCTGTAGAGCCCGCTCCGCGCCGTGCCTCGGGCATGGTCTGCATGGAGGGTGGGCGCTGCTTCGTCAACGTGGCTTATGGGCTAAACGGGATCATGCTCACCCCGCTCATCCACCCCGAAGCCGCCGATGTTACCCATAAACTGGTCGCGCTCATTAACCATATCCCCAACCGGCGTGGACGCCCCGTTTACCTGTGCGTGCGTTCTTACCAGGCCTGGCTAGAACCGGTGCTGGAAGACCTGGGCGCAAAAGCCAGCCAGCGCCAGGCCGTCATGGTCAAGCACCTGGCGCGCATGGTGCGCGAAGAACAGACTTCGCCAGCGGTACAGCGCGCGCCCGTCATCCCGGCCTCGCGCTACACCCCCATCCAGAAAAAGAAATAAAGCAAAGCGCACCGGGCGGTGCGCTTTTTCGTAATTATTACTAACCATTAATCCTACTCTGACAAAATCGTGATATAACCAAAATATTCACCACTTAATACGCAGCGCCTGAAGCGTGGAAAAACCACGCACCCCCCATAGACAGGCAGGTACGCACCCATGATCAAGACTTCCCTTCCCTAACCCCCGCGTAGGCCGCCCATTCACTTGGGACATATGATGGCGGCGCTTGTAGCCCAGGGGATTCCCCCTTTAATGAATCTAATCTGCCGGAGTATCAAGGCTTGTTTTTATACACCTTGCGGGCGCGTAAGCGCTTGCACTCCACAACGTTAACTGGAATATTTCTATGAGTCACCAACGCCGCATTACCGATGACCTCGACGCCCTGCTGGGCGTCCTGCCCACAAACATCGTCGAGGCCGTTCATAAAGCCAATAACTACGACAAGCTGCTCGAGATCATTCTCGACCTGGGACGTATCCCCACCGCCCGCTTTGTCGATAACGAAATCATCCTGCGCGAAAGCGAGATTACCCGCGAAGAAATCGACTATGTCGATGAACATGTCGGGGATTTCGACGCCGATAACCGCGCTGGGATCGAGCGCACCCTGCACCGCATCTCCGCCATTCGCAACCGGCGCGGCGCGGTCGTGGGCTTAACGCTGCGCGTGGGTCGCGCCGTGTATGGCACCATTGACATCATCAAAGACATCATCGAAAACGGCAAAAGCATCCTGATCTTGGGCCGCCCGGGGGTAGGAAAAACCACCTTGCTGCGCGAAGCCGCACGCATCCTGGCTGAAAGCCGGCGCGTGGTCATCGTCGACACCTCCAACGAAATCGGGGGGGACGGTGACGTGCCGCACCCGGCCGTGGGTCGCGCGCGCCGCATGCAGGTCAAAGTCCCCACCCAGCAGCACGAGGTCATGATCGAAGCCGTCGAAAACCACAACCCCGAAGTCATCGTCATCGACGAAATTGGGCGCGAATTGGAAGCCCTGGCGGCCCGCACCATCGCGGAGCGTGGGGTGCAACTGATCGGCACGGCTCACGGCCAAACGCTTGAGAACCTGTTGCTCAACCCCACCCTGTCTGACCTGGTGGGCGGCATCGAAGCGGTCACACTCTCAGACGAGGAAGCGCGCCGCCGTGGCACGCAAAAAACCGTGCTCGAACGCCGCGCCCCACCGACTTTCGATGTGTTGATCGAGATTCAGAGCCGTGACCAGTTTGCCATTCACATGGATGTCACCGCCGCTGTCGACTCGTTCCTGCGCGGCTACCCGCTGCCAGCCGAGCTGCGCACCCGCGATGCAGAAGGCCGCATTCGGGTAGAAAAAGCGCCGATCCCGCCCCAGGCGATGGGCCAACGCACCGAGCGAGGTAACGCCTTCCAGCGTGAGATTCCATCCACCAACGGGCTTGCTCCCGTACGAGGGCGCGGAACAAGCGCCCCGCAGCCGGTTGACCCATCTGACGAACCGGAACAACCCGAAGGCGGTTCACGCTCGCTGCTGGCCCCCATCAAAATCTACCCGTACGGGGTGGCGCGCAACCGGCTGATGCAAAGCGCAAAACGGCTGGGCGTGCCAGCCATTGTGGTTCGCACCATTGACGAAGCCAATGCGCTTATCACCCTGCGCTCGTATTACCGCGACCACCAGGCAACCATCGTCGAAGCCGAGCATCGCGGCATGCCAATTTATGTCCTGCGCGCCAATACCGTCAGCCAGATTGAGCAGTTCCTGACCGACGTGTTCAACCTGCCCGGCGAGATGAACCTGCCCGGCGGCGGAGGCGATGAAGTCCGCAATGAGACCCAGGCTGCCATCTCAGCCGTCCTGAATGGCGAGCGGTATGTAGATATGCCCCCGGCTGGCCCGGCTATCCGCCGCATCCAGCACGAGATGGCGCGCGCCGCCGAACTGGTCAGCCATTCGTATGGGAAAGAACCGCGCCGGCATGTGAGAATCTTTCGAGACTAAGCCAGCAAAATTCACCAAGAACGCCAGGAAAGGTTAAAATCTCTCCTGGCGCTCGTTTTTTAATCCTGCAGCTTGGCGGTGAAAATGTTCATCACACTCGAAGGCCCCGAAGGCTCCGGCAAGACCTCCCACATCCCCTATCTGGTCGAATTCCTGCGCGAGAAGGGCTATACCGTGTTTCCCACCCGCGAACCCGGCGGAACTTCGATTGGCGAACAAATTCGCGAGGTGCTACACAGCCTGAAAAACGCGGAGATGCATCCGCGCACCGAAACGCTCCTCTACCAGGCCGCCCGCGCCCAGATCGTAGAAGAAGTCTTCAGGCCACGCCTGGCCCTGGGCGAGATTGTGCTCTCCGACCGTTACTTCGACTCAACCATCGCGTACCAGGGTTACGGCCACGGCCAGGACCTGGAACAGGTGCGAGGTCTGGTGCAGTACGCCACCGGCGGCCTGACTCCCGACCTGACCATCCTGCTTGACCTGGAGGTGGAGATTGGGTTACAACGCAAGTCAAAGCAGCAAGAGTGGAATCGCCTGGATGCTTACACCCTCGACTTTCACAAACGCGTGCGCAGTGGCTACCTCGAATTGGTGCGGCAAGAGCCGCAACGCTGGCAGGTCATCGACTCCAGCCAGACGTGGGATGAAGTCCAGCAGGAATTGCGGGAAAAAATCTTGTCCCGCCTGGCCGGGTAAGGGCAGGCCGATATGCAAAAAACACTCCAATTCCGTGCAGCCCTGGCAAAACCGGCCAATTTTGTGTACGAACACCTGGCCGATCCGCGCAACTTCATTGGCCTGCAGCCGCTCTTAATCAGCATCTCCAATGTCGTTGAAAGCCGTTCTCAAGGTGTTCGCGTGCTGACCTATGAAAACGTGGAAGAATTCATTTTCCTGGGCTTTATCAAATACCATAATCGCATTCGGGTGGAACTGCACCTGACCGAGCCAGGCAAACGCATGGATGCCTATGTCGACAGCCCCGGCGCGGTAAAACTCCACGTGGAGTATCTGTTTTCAGAGGCGGGAGAGGGTTCAACCCTGGAAGAGACCTTCCACATTGAAGCGCCCAGGCTGGTGATGAACTTTGTCATCCAGCAGGCCACCCTGGCCCAGGAGACGGTGCTCGAACGACTGCAAAAACGAATGGCAAAGTAAAAGCGGATGCTCGAGAGCATCCGCTTTTACTTTGCCACCGGAATCGTCAGGCTTGAAAACGCGCCTTTAATTTTTGCCAGGCGTGGGGCAGGTAGGTATCGATTGTCCCCTTGAAGACTTCACTCACCAGGATACAGGCCAGCAGCCAGGTGGCCCCGGCCAGCCAGCCGCCCAACACGTCGGTCAGGTAATGCACTCCCAGCAGCAGGCGGCTCAACCCAACCGCCACAACCAGAATACCCATTCCAACCCACACCAAAATGCGCAAACGCCGATTGGTGATCATGCTCGTCAACAGGTAAGCAATCATCCCATAAAAAATGACCGAACCCATGGAGTGGTTGGACGGGAAACTATAACCACTGGCGACGCTGACGTTACCCCAAAAACTGGGGCGCGGACGCATGAAAAAATCTTTGATGGCACTGTTGAGGAACAACCCGCCAGAAACCGAAAGAGCCAAAAGGGCTGCTGAAACCCACTGGCGTTTATACAACGCAAAAAGCACCAGCAGCACCGCACCGTATTTAAAAATTTGCGACGAGCCAAAGCGGGTAACATCTTTCACCAGTGTGCGATCCAGCAGCGGGGAGACATGGGTCACCAACCACTGACCAAAAACCGGGTCCAGATTGCTCAAGGTTTCTTTTTCATAAACATCTTCAGCGACGGTATAAAAAACCAGGAAAACGGTCGCCAACAACAAAATCAACCAGCCGCGCCACGAAATACCAGATACTTTTGATTTAACATTTTCAATCATAACCAGCAAGCATATCCCTGATAAATTAATGGTGGATGAATTATTGCCAATATACCTTCCCGAATGCCTGATACCGTTATACACTCAATTCATTCTCTGTGCTCATATCAAATTTGTAACTGAAAACGAGGACCTATGGCATCTGCTTCCCACTATAAAAAATCCCTGTTGAAAACCATCCAGCGCGAATGGATCGCCCTGATGGATGTGGTAGAACGCCTCAGCCCACAGCAAATGATCAGCCCAGATGCAGGCGGCTGGTCCCCAAAAGACAACCTGGCCCACCTGTCGGCCTGGATGACGGTCCTGACCGGTGCTCATATGGATGGGCGGCCGTCACACGAGGTGCTCGGCCTGTCGTCCGAAGATGTCAAAGATTGGGATTTTAATATCATCAACCGGCTGCTCTTCGAACGCAACAAAAACCGCTCCACTGAAGACGTGCTCGCCGAACTAAAAAATGTCTACGCCCTGACATTAACCCGCCTGGAAGCCACACCCTTTGAAGAATTGATGAAGCCACGCCACGCCGACGACCCGGCACAGCGTCCGATGGTCCTGTGGGTAATGGGCGACACCTCCGAGCATTTTGCCGAACACCGCGCCACCCTCGAAAAGTTGCTCCAGTAACATGGACCTGCACCTGTTCTGCCTGCCGGGTGAACGCAACCTGCACAACATTGTCGAAGCCTGCCGTCCCTACCTGCAAGGCCGCGACGAACCCACCGTCGCCTTCTTGCCCCAGGCCTCTCTCAACGTCAACCGCTGGCTCGACTATACCGTGCGCAGTTTTGACCGCCTGGCGCGCGTGGAAATGCTCGACACTGAAACCATGACCCTGCCAGAAATGGAAGCGATCCTGCGCCGGGCGCAAGTGGTCTATATTTCTGGCGGAAACACCTACCTGCTCAACCATCGACTGCATATCAGCGGCCTGAAACCCTATTTGCGAAAAAAGATCCAGGCCGGGCTGCCTGTAGTGGCCTTCAGCGCCGGGGCGGTGTTATGCGGGCAAAACGTCCTGACGGCAAACGACCTGAATGCGGTTGAATCCACTCACTTCGCGGGGCTCAACCTGCTTCCGTTTAATTTCAATGTCCACTACGATAACAGCGCCGAACGGGATGACTGGTTAAGCGATTACCATGTCTTTCAGGAAAACCCGGTCCTCTTGCTCGCCGATGATGCTTATGTAAAAGTGAACGGCAAAAAAACCATCCTGGCACGCGGCGAGGCCTGGGTGCTGCGCAGGGGCCAGGAAAAGGAAAAACTCATTCCGGGGCAGGCCATTCCACTCTAGGCAAACAAAAACAGCGGAGAGCTTTCTCCGCTGTTTTGATTCAGCCGGGCTATTTTTCGCGCACGAGGAAGCCCACGGCGCGACCTTCCTCATCATCCATCACCAGGTTCATCAGGTGCTCGGGGCGAAAATCTTTGACATCCACCAGCCGCAGGGTGCGCAGCAAGGTTTCGTCGGGATTGACGCACCACTCCGCCAGGCGATTGGGGGTGGAGTAGAAAAAATCACGGTTGAAGACCACATCCGCATCGTCGAGGTAAATTGCCAGCGGGTAGATGTGTGCTTCCATCAGGTCCTGGAAAAAGTGGGTTCCAAAGGAGGGTTCGGGCGAGGTTCCCACCTGTTGCCCCGAAAGTTCGATGAGGGCTTTGGTGTTGTAAATATCGCCATAGGCCACATGCACCCCCAGGTCAGGTGTAGACGTGCCCCAGCGACCTGGCCCAACACAAATAAAGGCCTGATCCTTAAGCGCCTGGTTCAAGTTGCCAATCGATCGCTCCAGCTTGGTGCGCGCATCCTGCGAGGGCAGGTTGAAATATCCTTCGGGGGTGACAAAGAGCACATAACGGATATCTTCAACCGCGCCGTGCGGAACCATGCGGCGGGTGGAAAAGATGATGTTTTCTTCTTCGAGGGTTTCGGGAATCCCCGTGCCTTCATCCCCGCCGTCGATATGGCTCTGCGGCCGGCACTGCAACAGGGTGATCATCACCCCAGGGCTGATGGTCTGCGGGTCGGTGACCTGCACGGTAAACTCGGTATCCACCGGGGCGCGGTAAGTTTCCTCGAGCACGCGCAGCATCTCACGCATATGGGCCGCAAAAGGCGTGCGGCGCAGCAGCTCATCGAAAGTGATCACCATATTGTTGACATCCACCGCACTGGAACGGATGGTGGCCAGGTAATCGCCTTCATCCACCTGGGCAATGTAGCGCAGCCAGGGTGAGCGCGGGTTGAGCGCTTCCTGCACCGGGACGGAGGTGAGAGTGTTTTCGTGCAGGTCGATGGCATCGACAAATTGCTGCGAATAGCTGCGGATCATTTTGGTGGCCGAGGCCGGGTGCAGCAACGGGTGACTGAGCGCCACCAGGCGTGGATGGTCATTGGCTACGGCATCCACCGCGCGCGTCCCCAGACCCCATACCAGGCGCAAGAAGCCGTCTTCGCGGCGAATCTGCGGCGACCAACGATACAGGTTGCGGCTAAAGGCAACACCGGCCCCATGCGGCATAAAATAACGCCCGTTCGGTTCGCCTTGCACAAACTGAATCAGCACAGCAATGCGCTCGTCATAATCCAGCAGGCCTTTGTGGGTGCGGTACAACAGCGCGTTTGGGTTAAGCCCGCTGGCATACACCCTGGCAATCGACTGGGTGAGCGCCTCCAGGTTTTCTTCCACGGTGCCCTGGTTGGGGCAAAAGAAGCTGTCGTACTTGCCCGCAAAAGAAGTGCCAAAGTTATCTTCAAGCAGGCTGGAGGAGCGCACAATCAGCGGCTGTTTACCGGCTTCTTCCACAATGGCGCGCAAGCGGTCGAGAATGTCACGCGGAAACTTGCCATGCACAAACTCGTCCTGGATTACCGGATACTCGGCGCGAATCTGGGCTTCGGATTTGTATTTTTGGTCGGCCCAGTGAATCAGGCCGTTGGTCATCATAAAGGTATAGAACACATCCGAGGCCAGGAAGTAAGAAACTGGAATCTGGATGGCGGTCTGGAGCTGGGGTGAGGCTTCCTCACGCAAGATGCGGTGCGCCAGGATCATCCCCGCCGATTTGCCGCCAATCTTCCCGTACCCAATTTTGCGGCGACGGATTTCCTTAAGGTCGCCAACCGTAAACCAGCGCCGGGCAATGTTGATATATGCCAGCTGATCGCTGATCATGGTGCGGATGAGCACCACTTTAATCTCTTGCAGGCGCGCTTCGAGGTGTTTGCGTTTCTCGCTCGGCATGCGCTCGATCATCTCCGCCTGGTCGAAAAGCATCTCCTGCGGGGCCAGTTCGGGATTGAAGGTGACCATGTTGGGAATTTCGCCGCGCTCGCCAACCGTCTGGCGCACCAGGAGCTCAAACTCCTCGTACGGCAGGTTATAGGCAAAGTAGAAGTCGGTCAACGAATCACGGATACGCTGGCGGCGGGTTTCCCACAGCTCAAACGATTCTTCGCCAAACGGGTCGTGCAATCCCTCGCGGGCCTGCGACTCAACCGATTTCAGGCGCACCTCAGTCTCAAACTGCTCAGGCTGGATAATGCCGCGAGAAAACAGCGCCAGGCGCATCTTCTCGCGAATTTTGGTCGAGAGAATGGGGTACTGCGTCAGGGCCAGGTAAATATTAAGAACGCGATCGGAGGAAGGGCTAGGAAGGGCCATAGTTATTAATACAAAATGATGAATGCGGAAGGATGAATTGAAAACCCATCACTCTGCATTCATCATTGATCCTTTTACATTTAGAGGTTTATCCCAGATGCATCGGCATAATGACGTGGATAAAGCCATCTTCGCCAACCGGCTTGATGACGCCCGGCGCATTGGCCGCGGAAGTCTCAATCGCCACATTGGGCGTCTTGATAACTTCCAGCACTTCACGCAGGAATTTGACGTTGAAAGCAATCAAAAGCGGGATGCCGTCCACTGTCGCTTCAACCAGGGTCTCGTTGGAACCGGTCTCTTCGCTGTGGGCGGAAATTTCCACTTCACCCGGCTGCAGGTCGCCGCTATTTTTGATATTGAGACGCACGACATTAGAGCCTTCGCGGGCAAAAATCTCGGCCTGGCGGCTGGCCTTCAGCAGCGACGCAGTAGAAACCAGGGTGCGCGATTTGTACGAGCGCGGGATAATTTGCTGGTAATCGGGGAAAGTGCCGTCGATGAGCTGCGAAACCAGTTCGGCATCTTTGACGCGGAAAACAACCTGCCCGCGCCCCTTGGGCAACACCATCTGAATGACCTGCTCCCCATCCGAGGCGATACGCGCCAACTCTGAAAGGGCGCGAGCCGGGATAATGGCCGTTACCGGCTGGGCCGCCGGGGTCGAGAGGGTGGCCGTCCGCACCGACAGGCGGAACCCATCGGCGGCGGCCATGATGACGGTCTCTTTTTCCACTTTGACCAGCACACCCATCAAAACCGGGCGGGCCTCATCGGCAGAAGCGGCAAAAGCCACCTGCTGGATCATCTCTTTGAAATCTGAAACATTGATGCTAACCGCATCGGCAAAATCGGGAACGGGCAGGGGAGGAAACTCTTGCGCATCGATGCCCTTAATATCGTTGGTCGATGAGCCCGAGCGGACGTTTAGGGTCTGGGTACGCGGATCGAGCGTCAGGCTGACCTGTGGGTCAGGCATGGTGCTCACCAGGTCAGAGAAGGTGCGAGCCGGAACCGTGGTGGAGCCTTCTTCTTCGATGCGGGCGCCAATCCAGCAGGTAATTCCCATCTCCAGGTTGGTGGCCGAGAGGCGCAGACGGCCCTCATCGGTTGCGATGAGAACATTGGCCAGCACGGGCAGGGTGCTGCGGGGCGATACGGCGCGTGAGACAGTGCTCAGGCCGCGGGCAAGGTTTTCTTGAAGTACGGTAACTTTCATCGGCGTCCTCTCCTGCGTAATTTAGAAAAGTATAACTTAATTCAGAGGGGATGGCAAAGGTGGGTTTGGTGATTTGGGTTTTACGAGAATTCGCCCATACAAAAAGCCCCCCGTGAAGCCTGATGGGCTTCGCGGGGGGCCAGTTTTAGCCCACGACAATTGAAATTCCGAGGGTTAGCAGTAAAAACAGCAGTTGCAAGCCAAACAAGATGGCAAAAATATAGGCCACCATTTGCCAGGCGGAGGTGCCAGACGAAAGACGGACCTCCTGGCCCTCGGCCATCTGGCGCAGGGTCTGGGCGGCCAGGTCAAAAGCATTGCGCGGGATACCGCCGATCCAATACCAGCCTTTGACCTCCACTGGCACAACAAGCTTGTCACCAGAATAATCGGCCAGCCACAGACGCAGCGCCTCGGGCGGATTGGAAGCCAGCGAGGCGGGCAACACCACCGCCCGCACCGCCTCAGCCCCATCCGGGATCCCGTCGGCGACGGATTGAGCCGCCACCGGGATTTCTGGAGAGGCCTTGTGCAAGGCGGCCTGCATACGGGCGGCAAAATCGCTCCCAGCCGGTTCAAAGATCAACACCGGGAACTGCCCCTGGCGGGTCGCCAGCGCATCCGCCGCGTGGCCGCCATCCATGCGCAGGGCCATCCAGTGGTAGGCCAGGAAAGCGATAAACAGCCCCAGGAGTTGTAGCGCGTTGAGGACATCCAACACAAAGTTCTCGGTGAAATGGTCCAAAACCCCAAACAGGACAATATACACCACCGCAATGGCCGAAATCATCCCGCCAATCACAGTGGCGAAGATGGCCAGGTACAAGTAGGCGCGCCGCACCAGCGAACGGCGGGCATGATCCCCCTCGTCCCCGGCCGCCAGCGCCTGGGCCTGCATCGGCCGCCAGGCCGCCAACCACAACGGCAGCCCGGCCAGCAACGTCGCAACAGAGGCCGTCAGGCGGTTACGCAGCAGGTTACCCCAAACAGCACTCATGCCTACCAGGGCTTCGATCACAAACGAAAGCAGCAGGGCCAGGCCGATAAAAGTGGCCACCAAGCCAATGATGGACAGGATATAGGCATAAAACCGTCCCAGGCCCGAGCGGCGCGGCTGGGGGGCCGCGGCAATCTCACGGCTCAACCAGGTTCCATAGTAAGCCCACACCACCCCAAGCGGAATCGCGATTGAGATGGGCGCGCCAATTCGCCCCAATAAGGTGTACGCATCCAGTCGCTCGCCGAGGGCAAACCGCAGCAAGGTATCAACAAGCACACCCGCTGAGGAGAGCACGACAATGACGCCCGCCAGGCCCAGCAGGTAAAGCACCACCAAGCGCAAGGTGGAGCCACCTTCACCAGGTTCGTGAACGGCATTTTGGCAAACTGTCCACATATAGGCCCAGACCGGCGTGCCAACCAGCAGCAAGGCCAGGCCATTGACAAACATCTCGCGCCCCGGTTCGCCCAAAATCGCAGATGGAATGTAAAACAGGAAACGCAGCACTTGCTGCGCGCCAAAAATGAGCATCAGCAGCGAATACAACACCCATAAATAGCGGTACAGGCGGCGAATATCGGCAAAGTTCTCTTTGTCAGACAGGGTTGCCCAATCACGGCGCAAAACGTTGAAAAAGTAAGCTGCGGCGATCAGGTTAAGCCCAATGGCTATCAGATTGTCGACCCAGGTCTGCGCGCCGCCAAACAGGGCGCGGTAGGAATCGATCCCGGCGCTTTGCACCAACGAACGGTTGATAAAAGCCAGCACATTCTGGGTGACCGGTACCAGGGTGGCAAGCAGCACCGCATACAAAAAAACCGCCCGCAAGGTGGCCGAATGTTCTTCCGGGTCGCGGGTGGCGCGTTGCGCCCATAACCAGTGCAGTAAAAAAATCGGCATCCCCACCACAATCAACGCCAGGGCTTGCGCCAGCGTATCGGCCCCTGGAAAGGCCAGCTCTGAGGCCAGGGTGGTCCGCAGCAGGTTAATCAGACCCCAAAGCACCACCTCCACGCTGATCAGCGCGACGAGGTAAAAGTACAAACGACGAATGGTTCGCATGGCAACCTCTACTTTACCGGCTGGGGAGTTAGCTGGTACCACTCATAAGCCCAAAAGTTATAAGGCATCTGTTTAATCTTCCAGTCGCCATTCTCCAATACCAGTTGGGCATAATCACTATTCCGGTTACCGCCTGAGAACGGGTCTCCAGGGCTGTAAATCACCGAGAGGGACACCGTGGCAGTTTCATCATCCACAATTTCAGAGCTGCCTACCTCCAGGCCGGTATTCTCCGGGCTGACATAGTGATTCAAAAACGACTGCCGGAACGCCTCATAGGTTGGCTTATTTTCAAGGTCGGCCAGGTAAGCATAAGCCTTTTCATAATCACGCTTGTGCAGGGCCACCACATAATTCTGCACCACCCCTTCGGGCGTATCATCCGCCACATAGTTCAGGTTGTCACGACGCAGGAAGAAAACGGATAGGGCAATCGCAATCAGGACGGCAATCCCAATCAGGATTCCGGTGAGAAAACGGTCTTGTTTCATAAATTGAGTCGCCTTTCGGTGGGGAGCAGGCTACCCGCCGCCTTTGGGAGTCCGTCTTGTGCGGAGTCTCGGCCCGGGGCGGGCAGCAATGATAAAAAACGGTCCAATCACAGGTAAAACGAGGGCCACCAGGCCCCACAAGATCATTTCAAGCGTAGAGCAACGCCGGTAATACAAATACGCCAATGCCAGCCCAAACGCCAGCACGATATAAACCGCCAGCAGCCCGCGTAAAATATCTTGTTCCATAATCCGATTGTACAATCTCTGCGCAGAAATGGCAAGTTATAGAACAATTTTTCCAGGAATGCCGCCCGCGTTATTCAAAGAAAAACAGGCTATCTGCCCACTCAATGATGCGCGGGTAAAGCAGGGGATCCCCGCCCCACAGGGCCGGGGACCACATCTCGAGACCGGCCGGGGTACATTCCGCCTGGTACACGCCGCCCGGCAGGTTGGGCGAAAGGCACATGGCGGGCAGGTTGCGGTCGCCAAAGAAAATACTCTCCGCCAGCTTGTTAACCGCATCCACCGTTGGCGCACAACCCGAAACCCAGGTAGGTTTGCCATCTGGCAAACGGCACCACGACTGGTCGGGGATGCGCACCGAGGGGTAGGTATAGGCATCTGAAACCTGGCCGCTCGACTTGAACAAGCGGACACTATCGCCCGCATTGCTAAGCAAAAGCCCGGTTTGGGATGCAAAAAAGGTCTTGCGCGCCCCAGGCTGCAGGGTGGTATCTTGAATGACATAGGGCGGCGAGTCGCCATCCTGGTCGTCGAGCTGCCAGCCGGTGATGGCCATGGCCTGTGTGCTCAAGTTAATCAGCTCGATAAATTCATCCCCGGCGTCAATGCTGCCGTCGTTGTTCCAATCGCTGCGCGCCTGGGGCAGGAATTCGTTAATCACCACGCTCGAAACCACCACCGGGACGATTACCGGGCGAGGAGTCGGCGTTCTTGCCGATGAACTTGAACGTGTGGCGGTCGCCTGCCTGACCGGGGAGGGTGTCGGCGTGACGATGGAAGCCCAGTTGGCATTCTTGGGCGTACCACAGATGGGGTTGTCCGCAACATCGATGCCGTTTTTCAAGACCCCTGTGTTGGTAATCCAGGAGGCTGTCGCATCAAGCTGAACAACACCGCTCTTTGAGTAACGCTCCATGGTGCAGTCGGTGGTTGTATTCCCGGCAGGCCAGGCCCCGTAATCAGAATTAGCCGTATCAATGGTTGTGCCATTGCTGGACTTCAAGGTCAGCGAAAGGCCGCTATCAGACATATTGGTGGTTGTAATAATCTGGTTGGCCGGAACATCTTTTACAGCCGTATCATCATCTTGTTCGAGCAAGTAATAACTTCCCGCGGCCAGAGTAACACTATTGAGATTAATGGTGAAACTTAGCGTACTGCCGCTGCTGCGCCCCTCTATTTTCCAACCCGTTAAATCAATATCGGTGCTACCAGGGTTATACAATTCGATCCACTCATCGTTTGAATCGGCTTTTGTGCCCATCCAGGCGACTTCATTGATGACAATGGCTCGGCTGGCTGGCAAGGTCGGTGTAATTGTACGCGTGGGGGTAATCGTTGCGGTGGCTGTCACAGTGGCGGTAGCGGTCGACGTTGCGGTTGGGGAGGGCGTGGGGAAGAACCCGTTGGCCCAATTTACACGCCTTGGCGTGCCATTAATAAACGCACCTGGGAAACCATTATCAATCGGGTCGCCAACCACGGGGGTTCCGTCAAAGGTTACCCAAACAAGGTCATCTTCTGGAAAAACACCGATACGTTCCATACTGGCGTAGGGCAATACTTGCCCCCCAGATGGCAAAAAACCACTTCCTCCAGGCCAGGGACCACCGTTTAAGTTCACGGTGTCAACCACAGTGCCATCTGCCCGAACGAGGCTCAACGCTTCGCCCGTTGCTTCCAGCGGGTCCATCCACAACAAGTCCACTGCAACATCCGGTGAAAAATAATTGCGCGCCAAAATAAAATAGTCGCCAGCCAAGATCGTGCCAGCCAGGGGGATGTCAGGCACCCCATCTGCCGCAATCAGGTGCCAGCCATCGATCACGATATCAGTGCTGCGAGGATTGTAGAGTTCAATCCACTGCCCTACAGAACCATCCGCCTGGGTTCCGCCCCAGGCCACTTCATTAATGACCACGCTGAGCGGCCACGGTTGAGTGGCAGTCGCAGTTTGGGTTTGGGTTGGAGTGATTGTCTGGGTCGGCGCAGCGCAAGGTGTCACAGGCGAATTAAAATTCTCAGGGGTACTCGGACTCACCAGAACAAAATCAAAAGCATTATTGTCGTTATCTTCACAAACCGAATCCGTGCCGCCCGGATTGCGTGCATAACTTTGATTCAAATTCCCACTCAACGGAGCCAGTTCAAATCCTTCCAGATAAGCAGAACCTATACTCATCCCGACTTGGTCAATGATGCTTGTCCCATCTGGCAAGGTAAGCGCAATTCCGCCGGTATCGGTAATGCCCGTACTATAAGTTTGATCACCCGTTACCGACCCAGAATACCCAGCAGAGTTAGTTAATAGGTAGTATTGACCAGGATCCAATGTTATCCCGGGAGGAATTGTCGCGCGTGTGCCAATACTTCCCGTGTTGTTAGACCCGCGAATGAGCCAGCCCGAAATATCAATTGGCGAGGTGGTGGGATTAAAAAGCTCTATAAATTCGTCATTTCCTGGAGATGCAGGACCGGGACCTTGCGTTCGAAACTCACTAATGACAACACTCGTCCCCAGAAGAGCCTTGGGCTGGTTCTGGGGCCCGGCCCCGGCCTGAGCCAGGGGTGAAAAAACGCTCCACAGCGCCAAGATCCAAAGCAGCCCACCACTGATTAAACGGCGAAACCAGACCTTGCGGTCTGGACGCCAATAGAAAGAGAAAGGCAGACGAATTTTCATCAACCCAACTATACCAGAAAACGCCAGGGTGGTTTTCCACCCGAATGTCCGGTGAAGGCCTGTGCGACTTAGCGCGGCTCCACCACCATTTTTATGGCTGTGCGCACCTTTCCATCAATATCTACATCTACAAATTCCGGCACGCATACCACATGAATCCCATCACCTTCGAGGTATCCTTTTGCCAATACCAGGGCTTTAACAGCCTGGTTGACTGCGCCAGCACCAATGGCTTGTACTTCAGCGCGATGGTGCTCGCGGACTACACCGGCAATCGCCCCGGCCACTGCGGACGTGCGGGAGTTTGCTGAGACCTTAATCATATCCATGTTGTCATCTCCCTTCTGAGTAATAAGATGGCCCGTGTCGTATTTTGATTGTACAAGATTCAAAAGGGCAATACAAGCCTAACTTGAGGGGGGCGGGAGTCACTGAATTATAGGAACATTGTAGATAAAGATAACTTAATTAGAATTAGCAGTAGTTTCTGTGGATATGTGGAAAAGCAGGTCGAAACCCCATAGATAGGCTTGCCGAGGTCTTTTAATCCCCACATATAGTGGTGCGCCGTTTTGGTGCTTTTGCCCCGGCTGTGGATAACTTTCTAAAACTTTTGAAAAGAAGTTATCCACATGTATCCACAGCGTCTCTCACTGGGTGATTAAAAAAGGCACCCCCCAGATATGGGGGTGCGGGGGGATTGGATATGTCGAACAAACGAGCGAGTTCTCCACAGGGATGGGCACTTATCCACAGTTTTCAGGCACTTATCCACACTTTTCGTGATAAAAAGCCTTTTTTGTCATAAAACTGCAATCCCCATATATGGATGAGATTACTCTATAAATATTGTTCCATTTTTTCTTCCAGCGTATCCAAAAAGGCATCCAAGGCCTGGATGCGTAAACCGGCGGCCTCGCCGCTGAGGCCCAGGGCGGTGCAGGCTTGCTGGTAAACAGTGCGCTGTTCCGGGAGCAAGGCCCCGCTTTCGGCAGCGAGCGACCAGGTATATAGCAGCGGCCACAAGGCTGCCGCGGGCAAGTCGCTGGCCAGTTGCGCTTCGATGGATGTTTTGTAATAGGCCAGGCGCGCCGGGTGCAGGCGCAGGTCGCGGTTGGCCTGCGCTGCGCTCATGAAGGCAACTTCCCAGTCAGCCAGCCATTCACGCGCCGAACCGGCCCCCAGGATGGAAAACAGCTGGGTGATCATATCGGGCATATTAAGGGCGGCGGCCCGGGCGGGGAATTCGGCCAGTAAACGGCGTTCCGGCAGCGGGGCGCCGGTCAGCGAGGCCAGGGCGTTGGCAGCGTTGGCAGCGGCGGTTAGCAGTTTGAGCGGGGAGGCGTTTTCGGCGTCCAGGGCCATTTCGCTCCAGGCTTCGCGGGCAGGGGCCGAGAAGAACTGGGCGCGTTTGAGCACGTTGGCCGGGTCATCAAACCCGGCTCTCAGGATGGACTGGGTGTATTCGAAAAATTTGCCTTTTTCGTGCAGCAGTTGCGGGTCCCACATGGCCCAGCCGCGCCACGGGTCGCCGCGCAATTCACGCGGTTTGGCATACAGGCTGGCGGCTTCGTACGCAATATCGAGGTGGATTTCGTTGGAGAGCTTGACGATTTCACGCTCGACCTGGGGGATGCCGTTATAGATGACCAACAGGTCGATATCCGTGGCGGGCGGGATGACGACATCTTCGGGCCGCACCGAGCCGACCAGGAACACTGCCGTGACGTTGCGGTCGGGCGCAAAGCGTTTGGTCACTGTGTCTTTGGCGAGTTTGAGCAAGAGGTCTCGCGTGATGCGCATTTCAATCTCCATCGAGCAGCGTAGGCTGGTAGGGGTTGATTCCCAGCGCCTCGCGGATTTTGTTCTCAATCAGCTTGAGATGGTCAGGGTAGCGGACAAAGTCAAGCGGGTTAGAGTCGATGATGAGCTTGGGAGTCTTTGTCTCGGCGAAAAAATCGTCGTAGGCGGCGGCCAGTTCGGCGATATAGGCGCGTTCCATGCTGCGCTCGTAGGGCCGGTCGCGCAGGGCTATGCGGGCCATCAGGGTATCGACACTGGCGGAAAGGTAAACGGTCAGGTCGGGCAGGGGAATTTTCTCGGCCAGGGCTTCGTGAACACGGTGGTACATGGTCAGTTCGTCACCGTGCAGGTTGATGCGTGCGAACAGGGCGTCTTTGGCAAAGGTGTAATCGGCCAACAAGGTTTTTCCGCTCTCCAAAATGCTGGGAACGGTGCTATTTTGCTGCCGGTAACGGCTGAGCAAGAAGAAAATTTGTGTCTGGAAGGCGTAACGAGCCCGGTCGCCGTAGAAATCGGAAAGGAAAGGGTTTTCCTCGAAGACTTCGAGCATCAGGTCCGCGTTTGGAAAGGCCGGTTGAAGCAGGCGTGCCAGGGTGGTTTTTCCAACCCCGATGACACCCTCGATGGCGATGTACATGCGCTGAATCTCCGAATTAAGGTAAGGTTAAGGATACCATAAACTTGACAACCCTTTGCGCCTTCTCCGAAATTAAGATATATTTTCAGCATGTTTACGAGCAAACTGGTTCTGGTTACTGGCGCAAGCGGGTATGTGGGCGGGCGGTTGATTCCACGCTTGCTGGATGCCGGTCATACGGTGCGGGTGCTGGCTCGCGACCCGGCGCGCTTGCAGGGCCGGCCCTGGTTGGAGCGTGTGCAGGTTTTTCGGGGCGATGCGCTTGAGATGGAGTCGCTGCTCCCGGCCCTGGAGGGTGTTTCAGCGGCCTATTATCTCATCCACGGGATGCAGGGCGGGATTGTCAACGCTGAACGCGATATGACCGCCGCACGGAATTTTGCTGCCGCCGCCGAACGCGCCAACATCGAACGCATCATTTACCTGGGTGAGCTGGTGGACCCTACTGCGCGCCTCTCCCCCTACCTGCGCTCCCGTCATGAGACCGGGTACATCCTGCGCCAGGGTCGCGTACCGGTGACCGAATTTCGCGCTGGGATGATTATTGGCTCGGGGTCGGCGCTGTTTGAAATGGTGCGCTACCTTTCAGAGCGTGAGCCGGTGCTGGTGTGTCCACGCTGGTTTTTCTCCAAGGCCCAGCCCATTGCCATCCGCAACGTGCTCGATTACCTGGTGGGCGCGTTGATTCAGCCTAAAAGTATCGGGAAGATGATTGAGATTGGCGGCGCAACCCGCCTGACCTATGCCGATATGTTGTTGGAATATGCCAAGTTGCGCGGCCTGAAGCGTTTACTTATTCCCACGCCGGTTTACGCCCCGCACCTTTCGGCTTACTGGGTACACCTGGTTACCCCGGTTACTTATAACGCAGTCCTGCCGCTGATCGAGGGCCTGCATGCCGATTCGGTCGTCAACGATAATCTCGCCAAATGGCTGTTCCCCTATATCGAACTGCTCAATTTTGAGACAGCGGTGCGCTTTGCGCTGAAAAAAATCGAAGCCGGGGATATCGAATCCTCGTGGAGCGATGCGCTGGTCACCAGCGCCGGGGATATCCAACCGTATCGGTTTGCCGTCATGGAAGGCATGTTTGTCGAAAAGCGTCAGCGCCTGGTAGACCTGCCAGCCGAGTCGGTTTTTCGTTCCTTTACGGGCATTGGCGGCGCACGCGGCTGGCTTTACATGGATTGGGCCTGGGGAATTCGCGGCTGGATGGACAAAATTGTCGGCGGGGTGGGGCTGCGACGCGGGCGGCGGCACCCGGATGAGATTTGGGTGGGCGAGTCGCTCGATTTTTGGCGCGTCGAATCGGTCACACCAGACCGTTGTATGCGCTTGCGGGCGGAAATGAAACTGCCCGGCAAGGCCTGGCTCGAGTTCCAGGCCGTTCCACAGGAAGATGGCCGGACTTTGCTAACCACCAGCGCTTATTTTGACCCGCACGGCCTGTTTGGATTTCTATACTGGTATGCGATGTGGCCGTTCCACAAGTTTATTTTTGATGGCCTGACGAACAAAATCGCGGAGCGAGCGCGGCAATTCCTGCGAGGTTAAACAATGGAATACGAACCCACCCATTTCCTCGACGAGTCAATTACAGTCTCTTTTGAAACGCCCCCCGTGCGAGAGAAGCTGCCGCCCTGCCCCAGCGGGTTTACCTGGCGGGAGCGCGGTTATCGCGTGGAGGTTTTGCTCTCCGAGTGGAGCGATTTTACCCGTCGTGGCCGAATGGCGCACAACATGCGCCCATCGCACTCGGCGGTGGCGGGTGGGCGCGGCTCGCTTAATGTTGGGCGCTTTTTCTTCCGGGTAAAGGTTGATTCGGGCCAGGTTTTTGATATTTACTACGACCGCGCGATGAAAGACCTCGACCACCGCAAGGGGGAATGGTTTATTTACCGCGAACTGGTCGAAAAATAAGCGCAGCGAGATAGCAAAGCCGTGGGCCTTATTGGCTGGCCCAGTTTTTGAGCATGGCCCGCACCGAGCGGGTCATTTCAATGGAGAAGGCGGCGCTGAATTTGCGCAGGTACATGGCCTGGCCCACATTGGCCGGGGCATCGGGTGCGTCGCTTTTTTTGCGCCGCGCCTCGCGTTCGCGAAACATTTCCTCGAAACCGGCTGCGTTGAGGCGCTGGTATTGGTTCTCAAAAACAACAAACTTTTCGTCAAAGCGCGGGGTTTGCACGCGTTCGCTTTGTTCGCGGGTGGGATAGCCAAAGCATAACAGTCCAACCGGAGCCACATATTGCGGCAGGTTAAACATTGCGCGGTGGGTTTCGTAATCTTCAAGGATATCGCCAATATAACAGGAACCAATCCCAAACGACTCGGCGGCTACAACGGCGCTTTGGGCGGCGATCATGGTATCGCAGCAGGCCAGCAGCAGGTCGCCTTCCTCGGGGTGGCGCAAGGGCAGGCCGCGCCGTTCGCACAGGTCTTCGACCCCTGAGGCCAGGAAATAATCGAACCAGCGCTGGTAATCGGCCAGGAACATCCAGATCAATGGTGCTGTGGCGATGAAGGGCTGGTTATCGCAGGTGACCGCCAGCTTATCTTTCAGGGCCTGGTCGGTCACTTC
This sequence comes from uncultured Anaerolinea sp., assembly GCA_964562145.1. Classification (GTDB taxonomy): domain Bacteria; phylum Chloroflexota; class Anaerolineae; order Anaerolineales; family Villigracilaceae; genus UBA5195. The sequence continues at coordinate 50,281 of CAZLSP010000003.1, forward strand.
CAGGATCGAATACAGCATCATATTCCCGGCCGTGGGTGCGCGGAAGGTTGCCGCCAGGATTTGTGCTTTTACCTCGGCGGGGATAGGCTGGTTGGTATATTCTCGCACCGATTTTCGTTTGAGCAGTACATCGATAACCTGGTTCAAGGGCTTTCTCCTGTCTGTTGAATGCGATTAGAGCAAAAAAGGGATCAATGCTTTGCGATTTTTGGGGAACTTGGGAAATTTTTGGCGGTACCAGGCCAGGGTCTTAAGGCTGCGCGCCAGCAGGTATCCGTTCATGCCCAGTAAGGCCATCCAGGTAAACAGATGGCGTGACAGCAGCGCAATCCCCAGCCAGGCCAGGATTTCGAACAGGTAGTGCGGGCAGGCCACCCAATCGAACCAGCCCCCCTGCGGGATGACATACTTCTTCGAATTGCCGCGCAGGTCGGCCAGCCGCTTGTGATAGTAAAAATTGCCGCTGATGCCCAGCACGAACAGGATTGCTCCCAGCCAGGCCAGGCCATCCATGACGGGCAGCGGCCAGCGGTTTAGGAAACTGATGGAGGCGGCTACCAGCGTGTAAAAGGAGCCAATCATCAGGGTGGTGAACAGGTCCATCGGCCCGGAGTATTTGTGCAAGAACAGCGCCTCCAGGCTGCGTTTGGCAAAATGCCCGCCAACAGCCACCAGCACCAGGGACTGGACCAGGGTGGACGTGGTGAGATACGCCAGCGAGAAAAACAGGACAGCCAGGAAGGGCACAAAATACAGGAAAAACATCCCCATGCGTGAATCGATGCCTTTTTCTGGCCGGAATTTGCTGTATTTCATGGTCATCAGACCCGAAAATTCGCCCAACCCCATGCTGATAACGGTCAGCGCAAAGGCGGCGTACAGGGTGATATTGAGCGGGGTCCAATCGGGTAGCAGCATGGCAGTCTCCATAAAGGGGTGTATGGCAGGGATTATACAATTTGTCTGCAGGGTATACTATAATTTGGTGGGAGGCCGTCATGAATCCGACATCCATTTTGATTGAAACGCGCGAGCGCGTGGGCCTGATTACGCTTAACCGCCCCCAGGCGCTTAACGCCCTGAACCAGGTTCTGCTCAGCGAGCTGACCGCGGCGCTGGCCGCTTTCGATTCTGACCCAGCCGTGGGTGCAATTGTCATCACCGGCAGTGACCGCGCTTTTGCCGCCGGGGCCGATATTCGTGAAATGGCCGACGCCAGCGAAGACGAAATGCGCCAGCGCGGGTTTGTCGACTTGTTCGATGGCATTCGCCGGGTAAAGAAACCGATTCTCGCGGCGGTTAGCGGCTTTGCGCTGGGCGGTGGTTTTGAGCTGGCGCTTTCATGCGATATGATCCTGGCCAGCGAAACGGCCCGTTTTGGCCTGCCGGAGGTGACCATCGGCGTGATCCCTGGCGCGGGCGGCACCCAACGACTCACCCAGGCGTTGGGCAAAGGCCTGGCGATGGAGATGATTCTCAACAACCGGCAGCTCTCCGCGGCGGAGGCGCTCCAATTTGGATTGGTGAACCGGGTCCTGCCCGTGGAACGATTGCTGGACGAATGCCTGGCCCTGGCCGAAAGCATCGCCTCGCGCGCGCCTGTGGCCGTGCGAACCGCCAAACAGGCGGTTAACCAGGCCTTTGAAGGGTCGTTGTCTGAAGGCCTGAGTGAAGAGCGTGACCTGTTCTACCGGCTGTTCTCCACCCTCGACCAAAAAGAGGGCATGCGCGCCTTCCTTGAAAAGCGCAAACCGGAATGGAAAGGGAAATAGGCCAGTCGCCAGTCTTATGAATTTTCACGACCTGATCGTTTCATTCGAGCAGTTGGGCCTGCAAAATAAACCGGTCCTGGCACATGCCTCGCTGCGGGCTTTTGGCAATGTTGAAGGTGGCGCAGAGTCGGTGGTGACGGCCATGACATACACCTTTGGCGGGGTGATGATGCCGACTCATACGTACAAAGCGATGATCACCCCCGCATCGGGCCCGGCCAACAACGGCATCAACTATGCTCGCGAACAGGTCTGGAATCGGTTGGCTGAACCTTTCCACAAAGATATGCCTGCTGACCCGTTGATGGGCAAAATCCCCGAGGCGCTGCGCCATTGGCCCGATGCCAAACGCTCCAGCCACCCCATCCTGTCTTTTGCCGGGATTAATGCCGCCAAAATGCTCGCCACCCAGACCCTGGAAAATCCATTTGCACCGATTGGCGCATTGGCCGACCTAGATGGCTGGATTGTGCTGATGGGGGTTGACCACACTGCCAACACCAGCATCCATTATGCCGAAAAGCTGGCCGGGCGTCCGCAGTTTGTGCGCTGGGCCCTGACCCAAAGCGGTACGGTAACGGTGAGCGGGTTCCCGGGCTGTTCGGCCGGGTTCGAGGCCATTGAGCCCGAAGTGCGCGCGCTTACTAAAACGGTACAGGCCGGTTCGGCCACCCTGCGCGCCTTGCCGGTGCGCGGGCTGGTTATCAAAGTCTATGAGCGGCTCAAAAAAGACCCGCTGGCGCTGTTATGCGACCGCACGGATTGTGAGCGCTGCAACGCGCTGCGAAAATTATAAAAAGTTTGACTTGAAAACAGCAGGCCGCTTTCATTAAGCCAATGAAAGCGGCCTGCTGTTGTTTATGGAGATTGGCCTAAAGGAAGGTGATTTCTTCAATTCGCCAGTTCTCTTCGCCGATCAGTTTTTTCAGGCGTTCCAACAGTTCGGGTGAGATGTGCGTATTATCGTTGGGGAAATCGATCAGGTGACCTTTTCCGCCTTCAAAAATTTGGAATTGGAAACGGTCTTTTCCCGGCACAGAGTGCAGGATAAAGTAAATGTTCTTAATCCGTCGCCGGTCACGTTCCGGGTCGCCGGAAGGGCGCAACATAATGGTAATCATGCGCGGCGTCTGACCGTCGTCACGCCTGGCGGCCATAATTTGCGGCGGCAGGATGGGCGGCAGGTTGGCGACTGGCACATTGGCAGGGTCAACCGTGGCGGGGCGTGCCTCGGCGGTTGGCGTGGCCGGGCTGGTTTTAGGCATTGGGGCTTCCGCCGGTTTGTCAAAGCGTTCCGCGGTCAGCATGTCATCCATGGGCGTGGCGGGCGCGGCGATAAAAGCCGAGGGTGCGGGCTCACCAAGATGCCAGTCGTCCGGAAAGTCTGGCTCGGGCGGCATATCCTCGAAATCTTCGTCCGGCGCGGGGGCGTAATCGGCCGGAGGTTCGGCAATTTTTACCGGTAGAGGGGTGGCCACCACGGGCCGGGGGGCAGCGACGGTAGCGGGAGCGCTGGGCGGCTGGGTCGCCGGGCGGTTGACGGCTGCGGCAGACTGGTTCACCGGCTGCGGCTGGGGGCGGCGCTCAAGGGTCTGCGGACGGTAATCGGGTTGCGGCATTTCGGTATCCGCAGAAACCGTGATGGTAAAGTCGGTGCGGATTTCGTCGACCAGGATCTTGGGCGGGGTGGTCGCGGTATCGGCCTTGCCCACCGCCAGGATTACCTTGCCATCTTCGCACAGCGGGCGGAATTTTTCCCAGCTTTTAGGGAAAATGACCAGCTCGATGTTGCCCTGCATGTCCTCGAGCGTGACAAATCCCATCATTTTGTCGGTTTTGGTTTTGTAGGGGCGCGCCGAAACCACCAACCCGGCCACACGAACCGGCTGCTGGTTGGCCAACTCGTTAAGCTGGGATGAATTGGTGATGAAGCCTTGCGTCAGGTATTCTTCATACGCCTTGAGCGGGTGGTCAGATAGATACAGGCCGATCAACTCGCGTTCCCAGGCCAGGGCTTCTTTTTTGTCGGTTTTCAGGTTGGGCAGGGTAATGCTCTGGGCCTGGACGCCGGTGGATGCGCCAAAAAGCGACATTTGACCGCTTTCGGCGGCTTTAAAGTGACTGGCGCTGGCCGCCACCATCTGGTCGAGGGTGGCCAGCAGGGCCGAGCGTTCACCAAAGCTATCCAATGCGCCGACTTTAATCAGGCATTCCAGCGCGCGCTTGCCAACTGCCTTCAGGTCTACCCGGTTGGCGAGGTCGTTCAAGTCGCGGAAGGGAACTTCCTGCCCATTCTCGCGGCGGCCTGCCAGGATAAATTCCACCGGGCCCGCACCGACATTTTTCACCGCACTCATCCCAAAACGAATGGCAGTGCGTTTTTTGCCTTTTTCGTCGATGCGGTCCTCGATGCTGAAATCGAGCTGGGAATGATTGATATCGGGCTGGAGCACTTCGATGCCCATAGACTTGGCATCGGCGATATACAGCGAAACCTTATCGCTGGAGTCTTTAAAGACGGACATGAGCGCCGACATGTATTCGGCGGGGTAATGTGCTTTTAAGTAGGCGGTCTGGACCGAGACGAGCCCATAATCGGCTGCGTGTGATTTGTTGAACCCGTAACGCGCGAACTGTTCCCAGTCTTCAAAGATGGCCGTGGCGGTGGCTTCGTCCATCACGCCCTGTTTAACGGCCCCCTTGATAAATTTTTCTTTGTTCTTGGCAATTTTATCGGCCAGTTTTTTGGAGATGGCTTTGCGCAGGTCATCCGATTCGGAGCGCGTGAACCCGCCGATCTCGACCGCGGCGCGCATGATTTGTTCCTGGTAAACCGGAATGCCGAAGGTGTCGCCAAAAATTGGGGCGAGCGACGGGTGACGATATTCGATCGGTTCCTCGCCGTTCATGCGCTTGATGTAGCTGGGGATGAAATCCATCGGGCCGGGGCGATAGAGCGCCACCATCGCGATGATGTTATCCAGGTTCCTGGGCTTCATTTCGACCACCCAGCGGGTCATCCCCGTGCCTTCTAACTGGAAGACGCCCGCTGTTTGGCCCTTGCTGAGTAGTTTGAAAGTTTCAGGGTCGTCGAGCGGGATATTGTTCAGGTCATATTCAATGTCGTAGCGCTGTTTGATCATGTCGCAGGCGCGCGCCATCACGGTCAGCGTTGAAAGGCCCAGGAAATCGACCTTGAGCATGCCCATGCTGTCGAGGATGCCCATCTCAAACTGGGTGACTGTTTTGACCGGCGATTCTTCGGACCCGGAAGTGGGCCGGTGAATGGGCAGGTACTCGGTGATGGATTTGTCGGAGATGACCAGCCCGGCGGCGTGAGTTCCGGCATTGCGGACCACACCTTCCATGTGGATGGCGGTATCGACCAGGTTCTTGACCTTGGGGTCGGAGTCGTAGGCGGCTTTGAAATCGGGTACTTCGGCCAGCGCATCGGAGAGCGACATGGGCTTGCCGGGAATGTTCGGCACGAGCTTGGCGACCTTGTCCACTTCCGGGATCGGGATATCCATCACGCGCGCCACATCGCGCAGCGCGCCGCGGGCGGCCATGGTGCCAAAGGTGATAATCTGGGCCACTTTGTCGTCGCCATATTTTTGGGCGGCGTAAACCAGCATTTCGGAGCGGCGGTCGTCGCGGAAGTCGAGGTCGATATCGGGCATGGAAACACGGCCCGGGTTCAGGAAGCGTTCGAAGAGCAGGTGGTGATGGATGGGGTCGACCAGGGTAATGAAAAGGGAGTACGCTACCAGTGAGCCAGCGCCCGATCCGCGGGTGTTGTACCAGATGCCGTTTTCGCGCGCGTGACGGCACAGGTCCCACACAATCAAAAAGTAGGCGTTAAAGCCCATCGACCCGATCACGCCCAGCTCAAAGGTGAGGCGATCCTGGATCTCGGCATCATTTTTGCGCGTCCCGTAGCGCAGTTCCAGACCCTGTTCGCACAGGTGGCGCAGGTAGGTTTCGGCGGTAAAGCCCTCGGGGACGGGGAATTCGGGCAGGTGGTAGCCTTTAAAGCCCAGGTCTACATTGCAGCGCTCGGCGATTTCGAGCGTGTTGGAGAGTGACTCGGGGATTTCGGCGAACAGGCGGCTCATTTCCTGCGGTGAGCGCAGGTAGAAGGTCTGCGATTCGTAGCGCATCCGGTCCGGGTCGTTGAGCAGTTTGCCGGTTTGGATGGCGAGCAGGATGTCCTGGTATTGGGCATCTTCCAGGTTGATGTAATGGACATCGTTGGTTGCCACAAACTTGGCCGAGTATTTTGCGCCCAATTCGACCAATTTGCGGTTCAGGTCGACCATTTCGGCGATGTTGTGTTGTTGCAACTCAACGTAGAAGCGGTCGGGGCCGAAAACATCGTAGTACCAGTTCATGCGGCGCACGGCTTCTTCGGGTTTTTCTTCCAGCAGGTGGCGCGGGATTTCGGCCGACATACAGCCCGAGGTCGCAATCAGCCCTTCGGAGTGTTCAGCCAGCAGTTCATGGTCAATGCGCGGATAGTAGTAAAAGCCATCCATCTGCGCTTTGGAGGTCAGCTTTAGCAGGTTTTTGTAGCCAATTTCGTTTTCGGCCAGCAACAGCAGGTGGCTCGACTTTTTGTCCAGTTTGCTGTCACGGTCACTCATGCGGCGGGCGGCCATGTAGGTTTCTACCCCAATAATGGGTTTGATGCCCGCATCTTTGGCCGCGTTATAGAATTCCACCACGCCGAACATGGTCCCGTGGTCTGTAATTGCCAGGGCGGGCATGTCCATTTCCTTGGCGCGTTTGACCAGCTTCTTGATATTCGAGAAGCCGTCGAGCAGGGAATAGACCGTGTGAGTGTGAAGGTGAACGAAGGACATGGCTAAAAGATTATAGCATTGGGGGTGGGTGAAAAACCTGACGATTGGCTTAAAGTTTTTGGAACGCGTGTTCGCTTTAACATAGCGCGAAGGACGATGCCAGAGATACGGTGGCATCTTGTTTCATAAAAATTTTGCCGGGTGGGTTTCAAACCGGCCAAAAGCCCCTATAATTCAGGTATGTCTACTCGTGAACAGTTGTTGCAGGCCCTGGCCGCGGTTGAGAAACAGCGCAGCGCATTGGGCGATTCGGCCGCTTCTACGCTGGTGCTAGAACTGCGCGCACAGCTACAGGCGTTAGAAACGCCCCTGCCGCAAGCCGGGGAACGCAAAAATGTCACCGTGATGTTTGCCGATATTTCCGGTTTTACGGCCATGTCCGAAAAAACCGACCCGGAGAACATGCGCGCGCTGATTAACGCTACCTTTGAACGCCTGGTTCCTTATATTGAAAGGAACGGCGGCACTGTTGAAAAATTCATCGGCGACGAGATCATGGCCATTTTTGGCGCGCCGCTGGCCCACGAAAACGATGCCGAACGCGCCGTCCGCACGGCATTGGAGATGATGGAGGCGCTGGTCGATTTCAACCATGAGACCGGGCTCGACCTGGGCATTCACATCGGTATCAACACCGGGCCAGTCATTGCCGGGATGCTTGGCACACGCCGCCACCAACAATATGGTGTGATGGGAGATACCGTCAACCTGGCCTCGCGCCTGGTCGATGCCTCAGAGCGCGGGCAGATTTTTGTCGGGCCCGACACCCAGCGCCTGACCGCCCCCCTGTTTGTTTATCGCACCCTCGAACCGATTCGTGTGAAGGGCAAAACCCAGCCTGTGCAGGCCTACCATGCCCTGGGCCTAAAAACCCGCCCCGGCCAAACACGCGGCCTTGAAGCACAGGGCATTCATTCGCCGCTGGTTGGCCGCATCGAGCCGCTGACAACCCTGCTGCGGCATATTGAACGGGTTTCGCAGGGGCATGGCAGTATCGTTGGGGTCATTGCCGAGGCCGGGTTGGGCAAATCACGCCTGGTGACCGAAGCGCGCGCCGGGGCGCTCGATTCGCGGGCGCGCTGGCTGGAGGGTCGTTCCGTCTCCTATGGGCAGGCGATCAGTTATTGGCCGGTGCGCGAACTCATCCGGCAGGCGGCCGGTATCACCGATGACGATGACGACGAAGCCGCCTGGGGTAAGCTCGCCGCCAGCATCCGTGCTTTGCTGCCTGATGAAGCCGATGAAATCTTGCCGCTGCTGGCCAGCCTGCTGGCGCTTTCCATTTCCAAAAAATTCCCGGGTCTGCAACAACTCGATTCTGACGGCCTGATTCGCCAGATGGCGCAGAGCGTGCGCCGCGCCCTCGAGCGTATGGCGGCGGCCCAGCCGCTGGTGTTGGTGCTAGAAGACCTGCATTGGGCCGATGAGTCGTCGGTGACCCTGCTGGAGAGTATCCTGCCACTGGTACGCACCGTTCCGCTGCTGGTGATTGTGGTCACTCGCCCCGAATTCCAGAGCCCCGGCGGGCGTTTGCTGGGCTGGATGATGCAGGAATACCGTGACAACTTTACCGGCCTGTGGTTAGAGCCGCTGAGCACCGGTGAAAGCATCCAATTACTTAACAACCTGCTGACGGTGGATGCCCTGCCCATCACCGTGCGCGACATGATCCTGCAGCGCGCCGAGGGCAACCCCTTTTATGTTGAAGAAGTCATCCGCGCCCTGATTGCGCTGGGGGCGGTAGTGCGCGAGCCGCTTTCGGGCCGCTGGCAGGCCACCAGCCAGGCCGAGCGCGTCACCATCCCTGAAACCATCCAGGGCATTATCATGGCGCGCGTCGACCGGCTGGAAGAGCACCTTAAAAATGTCCTGCGCATGGCGGCGGTCATCGGGCGCACTTTTCCGTACCGCATTTTGCGCGCCCTCGATGAGGGCAATCATCGCCTGGGCCAGTACCTGGATGAGTTAAAGGAGCTTGAACTGGTACGGGAAAAGAGCCGCGCCCCCGAGCTGGTCTTCATTTTCAAGAATGCGGTGACCAGCGAGGCCATTTACGAAAGCATCCTCATCCAGGAGCGGCGTGTGTTGCATGCCCGTATTGGGCAGGCCATTGAAAGGTTGGCCGGGGAGCGGGTGGAGCCGTTTTTTAGCATATTGGCCTATCATTATGCCCGCGCCGAAGAATGGGAGAAGGCGCTGGAATACCTGTTGAAGGCCGGGAACCAGGCCCAACAAATGGCCGCCGATGCTGAAGCGCTGGCGCATTACCGCCGGGCGCTGGAGATGTATTCCAATGTGCAGGGCGCGCGTTGGAATCCGCTTGACCGGGCGCAGCTGGAGCTGAAAATGGCGGAGGCGTACTTCCGGCGTGGGGAGCATGCCCAGGCGATGGAAACATTGGAGGATGTGCTGGCGGCTACGGGGGGGCCGCTTCCAGCGGAGCGTGGACCGGTTCGTGTGGCGGTGCTGCGCGAGGGGGCCTCACAGGCCCTCGGGCGCATCCTGCCTGCCCTCAAGCGCCGCCGCCCCGATTGGTTGACCGAACAGGTGATGTCGCTGCGTGGCCGTTCGCTGGAATTGCTGGCCTGGATTGATACCTGGAACCAGCCCGACCGCTCGGCGCTGGAAACGCTCCAGTTGTTGAACCTGGCGGAGGTCAGCCAGACGCCCTACTGGGAGCAGATTGGGTCTGCGGGTGCCGGGTATATGTTCTCGCTGCGTGGGGCGCATCGTCTTTCCCAGATGTATCATTCCCGCTCGATCCGGCTGGCCGAGAAGATTAATCAGCCGGCTTCGCTGGCCTCGGCGTACCAAATGGCGGCTTCCTCGGCGCTGCTGGCGGCACGTTGGGAAAGTTGTATTGAGAATTATCGCAAGGCGGTGCGCCAGTTTGAGAAGACCGGCAACCTGCGCGGGCGCGGGCTTTCGCTGATTGGGATGGCGATTGTGCGCCGCAGCCGGGGGGAGTTTGGGTTGTCAATGGACCTTTCGCGGCAAAATGTTCATCTGGGGCGCGAGGGCGGTGACGCGCAAGTGTTGGGTTGGGGGCTGCATGGCACGGGCCTGATTGGCTGGTTAACGGGATCGCTGCCCGAACAGGAATCGATTCACTTAATGGAAGATGCGCTCGAGTCCTATCGTTCGATTCCCGATTATTCGGGCATTGTAAATGTGCTGGGCAACCTGGGTGCGGCTTACCTGCGCCAGGGCAAGTTGCGCAAAGCCGTGAAGATTCTTGAAGACGCTGTGGAGATGACCGTTGAAAAGGGCGTGCGCTCGATGAACGCTACCCCGGCCTATAACGGGCTGGCGCTGGCTTACCTCTACGCGGCCGAGCGGGAAGAGGACAGCGCCGGGCGGGAAGGCTGGTTGCACAAGGCGCGCCAGGCGCTCAACCTGGCCTTGCGGCATGGCGGAATTGACCAGGGCGGGCTGGCAGAAGCGCAACGGCTGATGGGTCGGTATGAGTGGTTGTGTGGGCAAAAATCCTCGGCGCGGGCGTGGTGGAAGCGCAGTGTGGAAACCTCGCGGCGGCGTACCCAACCCTACGAATCGGCCCTGACGTATATTGAGATGGGCGAGCGCATGCGCTGGCGTGAGTACCTCGGCCAGGCCGAAATTATGCTCCAAAAGATTGGGGCGATGCCCGATTTGGAGCGTGTCTTGCGGTTGCAGGACGAACTAATGGCCCGAAAAACAAATTGACTCTCATTATCTCCTGTGGTATTATCTCGCCGAACAACTAAATAGCCCCAAAACGGCAACTCTTATCCAGAGAGGCGGAGGGACCGGCCCGATGAAGCCTCGACAACCGATCGGTGTAAGCCGAAAACGGTGCCAATTCCGACAGACGGATGTTCTGGGAGATGAGAGGGCAGCCGAGCCTCGTGCGAATTGCCCTTTCAGCTAGACCGGAAGGGGCAATTTTTATTTCACAAGGAGAGAAAACGATGAGCAATACCTTTATGCAGTCCAAGTCACTGCTGTTCACATCCGAAAGTGTTACCGAAGGTCACCCTGACAAGATTTGTGACCAGGTTTCGGATGCCGTCCTGGATGCCTGTCTGGAGCAGGACCCGTATTCGCGTGTAGCCTGTGAAACGGCTGCCAAAACCGGTTTTATCGCTGTTTTGGGCGAAATCACCACCAATGCTTTTGTCAACTTCGATGAATTGGTTCGCAAAGTCGTGAAGGAAATCGGTTACGACAGCAGCGATAAAGGCTTTGATGGCAGCACCTGCGCCGTTTTGGCCGCCATTGCCAGCCAGAGCGCCGATATTGCCCTGGGCGTCGATCATGCCATGGAAGACAAAAGCGGCGAGATGACCGACAAGGATATTGAGCATGTTGGTGCTGGCGACCAGGGTATGATGTTTGGGTTTGCTTGTAACGAAACCGCCACCCTGATGCCGCTGCCGATTTACCTGGCCCACAAGCTGAGCCGCCGCCTGAGCGAAGTTCGCAAGGATGGCACCCTGCCGTGGTTGCGCCCGGATGGCAAGAGCCAGGTAACCGTGGAATATTCCTATGGCAAGCCGAAGCGCGTTGACACTGTGCTCATCTCCACCCAGCATGCGCCCGAAATCTCGCAGGAAGAAATCCGCGCCAGCATCATCAAGCATGTCATTGACCCGGTGATCCCGGCTGAACTGCGCGACGGCGAGATTAAGATTTATGTCAACCCCACCGGCCGCTTTGTTATCGGCGGCCCCATGGGCGATGCCGGTGTGACCGGCCGCAAGATTATCGTCGATACCTATGGCGGCATGGGCCGGCATGGCGGCGGCGCGTTCAGTGGCAAAGACCCCACGAAGGTCGATCGCTCTGCGGCTTATGCTGCGCGCTGGGCGGCCAAGAATGTGGTGGCGGCTGGCCTGGCCGACCGCTGCGAAATCCAGGTGGCCTATGCCATCGGTGTGGCGCACCCGCTTTCCATCAACGTGGAAACCTTTGGGACGGGCAAGATCAGCGACGAGAAGATCGGCGAATTGATTAGCCAGACTTTTGACCTGCGCCCCGGCGCGATTATCCGCGACCTGAACTTGCGCCAGCCCATTTACCGCAAGACGGCTGCTTATGGTCACTTTGGCCGCGACGATGTCCAGTTCCCCTGGGAAAACACCGACCGCGCCGAAGCCCTGCGCAAAGCGGCTGGTCTGTAAGTAAAAAATAACCGCTCCCGAAGAATTTCCTTCGGGAGCGGTTTTGATTTAAGCGCGGTCGTCTAGACTCGCTCGAGCCCGTGGGCTTCGAGCAAGGCGTCGTTTTCCAGGATTTCAAGGGTAGGGCCGTCCGCCACGATTTGCCCGCCATCCATGACGATGGTGCGCGGGAAGAGTTCCTTCACCATGGCCAGGTCGTGGGTGGAGACCAGCATGGTGATGGGCAGGTCGCGCAGCAGGTGGATGAGGGTGCGGCGCGCGCGCGGGTCCAGCCCGGCGGAGGGTTCATCGAGCACCAGGATTTGCGGCTGCATGGAGAGCACGGTGGCGATGGCGATACGTTTCTTCTCGCCGACGCTCAGGTGATGCGAGAGCCGGTTGGCGTAGGCGCTCATGCGCACCTGTTCCAGCGCTTCGTCTACGCGGCGGCGCACTTCGTCTTCGGGCAGGCCCATGTGCAGCGGGCCGAAAGCGACATCTTCGAAGACGGTGGGGGAGAAGAGTTGGTCATCGGGGCTTTGGAAGACCAGCCCGACGGCGGCGCGGATGAGGGGCAGGTTCTTTTCGTTTAACGGGAGACCGGCTACGGTGAGTTCGCCTTTCCCGCCCAGGATGCCGTTCAGGTGCAGCATCAAGGTCGATTTCCCGGCCCCGTTGGGTCCAACCAGCGCGACTTTATCGCCTTGCTGTAGCTGGAACGATATGCCGTTTAGTGCCGGGTGCCCATCGGGATAGGCAAATTCGAGGTTTTTGACCCTTAGGACCTCGCCTTTGGCGGTGGCGACGGCGAAATTGGTATCAGTCTGGTGTTTGACAGGGGGCATTAGCGAATCCATCCTACGAGTTGAATGACGAGCAGGGCTGCCAGGGCCAGGGAAACCAGCAACCAGTCGCGGCGGGTGATGTTGTGGGCGTTGAGGGTGCGCATCTGGCCGGTGTAACCGCGAGAAAGCATGGCATTGTAAATGCGGTCAGAGCGTTCGTAGCTGCGCAGGAAGAGCTGCCCGGCCATGTTCCCGGCTACGCGCGCGCGCCACAAGAGATTGCCCCCGGCTTTGCGACCGTGAACTGAGGCGCTGCGCGCTTCGCGGGCGCGCAACAGGCGGTAGACCTCGTCGGTGAGGACAAACAGGTAGCGGTAAAGGAAGGCAATGATGGTGGTCAGGATTTTGGGCACGCGCAGGTGTTCGAGGGCGTGGATCAGGTCGGGGAATTGGGTGGTGGCGACCAGCAGGATGGCCATCTGCACCGAAAGCCACGAGCGCAGCAGGATGCTGACGAAGCGCACCACGCCGAAGTCGGTGGGGCTCAGAGTGATAAAGCCCAGGTTCCAATGCGCGAGCGCCTGGCCCTGGGGGGCAAAGATCGCGCTGATGGCGGCCAGCGCAAAAGGCAGCGCTACAAACGAGCGCTTGAGGGAATACCCAAGTCCAAGGCGTGACAGGTCGTTGGCGACCAGGAGCAACAGCCATGAAACGGCGAAAGCCAGCCAGGCTCCGTCGGGCAGCAGCGCGTTAGACAGGATGAAGGCCAGGGTGGCGACAACTTTGACACGCGGGTCGCTGCGATGCAGCAGGCTGTCAGAGGCGTGATAACGGTCGAAAGCATCGAAGTGCATATTATTGGGCTTTACGCAGGTTGCGGCCGACCAGGATCACGATGCCGAGGACGACCAGCGCGCCAACAAACCCGGCCAGGATGGTGGAGATGGCGGTTTCGCCCAGGAAGGGCAGGGTGTAGTCGGGGATGATTTCGTAGGGGGCGCTTTGGCCTAGCCCCAGGAAGCCCAACTCTTTGGCGACCCGCTCCAGGCCATCCGGATTGGCGGAGGCCAGGGGTGAGAGCAAGACAGCCAGCAAAGAGACGGCCACCCCGGCATAAACCCAGCCTTGCCCGCCTTCAGCGGCTGTCTTTTCGGCGCTGAGCAGGTCGGGGCGGGTTTGCAGGATAAAGGCCAGCGCGGCGACGGTGATGAGCGCTTCGCCCAGGCCGATGAGCACATGCACGCCCAGCATGGCCGGGACAACGATTTCGAGCCGCGAGGTGCCGCTGATCCATAATTGCAGCGCCGTCAGCAGGGCGGCGGCGATGGTGGAGAGCCACGCCCCGGCGCCAGCCAGGGCCAGTTTGGCGGTTTTGTTGCCCGTGCCCGAAACGATGCGGTACAGCCCAAAGCCGATGATGGCGGTCAGGATGCCCATGTTAAAGATGTTGGCGCCCATTGCCAGCAGGCCGCCATCTTGGAACAACAGACCCTGCACGGCGATGACAGCGGTCATCACCAGGATACCGGCCCAGGGCCCAAGCACCATGGCGGCCAGCGCGCCACCCAGGAAGTGGCCGGAGGTTCCGCCTGCCACCGGGAAGTTGAGCATTTGTGCGGCAAAAATAAAGGCCGCCATGACGCCCATCAGCGGCACCTGTTTTTCGCCCAGCGATTTGTTGGTTTTGGAAATCGATGTCCCCACGGCCATGGCGGTTAAAGCCCAGAAAATTAAGGAAACCACTAAGCTTAAGAAGCCATCTGGGATGTGGAGTGGAGTGGGTGAATAAAGCATACTTTTAGCCTCCGATTGGTTGGTCCTTACAATGCGGGCAAAGGCCCGTAAATGTGATATGGCTTTCGGTCAGGCGAAAGCCGGTGACCTGCTCTAACTGGTCGTAGATAAACACGAGCTGTTCGTGAGCAATCTCCTCATGTTGGCCGCAGTTGCGACAAACCAGGTGATGATGATCGACACGCGCCAACTCATATTCCAACCGTCCCCCGGCTGCGTGAGTATCACGCACCAGGCCGTTCTGGCACAGGAATTCAAGTGTGCGGTAAACAGTCGGTTCGGTAATCCCCGGCAGGAGCGGCCGTACCTGCTCATAGATGGCAGTTGCAGACAGGTGGCCGCCTGAATCGTGCAAGATGTTCAGGATGGCCATACGCTGGGGAGTCAGGCGAAAGCCCTTTTCTCGAATTTGGGTAGCCAGGTGGTCGGGTGAGCAGGTCATTACACTCTCTTCCTTTTTTATTATTGTAACTACTTGCAATAGCAAATACAAGCAAAAGAGAGAATATAAAACAAGTTGACAAACCCGATAGAACGGCATGATACGCTGGATGACTCTCAAAAGGTATCGGTTTTGTCCGGTTTCTTGGCTGGCGAGAAATATGAAACAAACCCCGGAGCTACGGGGTTTTTGCTGTAAAATCAGCCTCGCAGGTTGAACTTAATGCAAGGAGAAAACCAGTACGCATGAAAATTTCCATTGTGATTCCCTGTTACAACGAACTCAAAACCATTGATAAGATTATTGCCGCTGTCCAGGCGGTAGAACTGCCCTATGAACGCGAAATTATCATCGTCGATGATTTTTCTAAAGACGGGACGCGCGACCACCTGAAAGAGTTGGATGGCAAGAACAACATCCGCGTGGTATTGCATCCGGTAAACCAGGGGAAGGGCGCGGCCTTGCGCACCGGTTTTATGCAGGCGTCAGGGGATGTGATCATCATCCAGGATGCAGACCTTGAATATGACCCCAACGAATATCCCCGGTTGCTCAAACCGATTTTTGACGACCGCGCCGACGTGGTTTTTGGCTCGCGCTTCATCGGTGGTGAATCGCACCGGGTGTTGTATTTCTGGCATTCGGTAGGCAACCGCTTCCTGACCTTGCTTTCGAATATGTTCACCAACCTGAACCTGAGCGACATGGAAGTGTGCTACAAAGTCTTTAAAAAAGACATTCTGGCGCAAATGACGCTGCAAGAAAACCGCTTTGGCTTTGAGCCGGAATTTACAGCCAAGGTGGCGCGCATTGGTTGCCGGATTTATGAAGTGGGTATTTCTTACTATGGCCGCACCTACCAGGAAGGGAAAAAGATTAACTGGCGCGATGGGGTTCGGGCGGTTTACGTCATCTTAAAGTACGGCATTTTTGTGCGCCAGGCCAAATAATTTTCAAAATTGGAAAATCGCTCCGCAACTCAAGCGGGGCGATTTTGCTGTAAAATCAACTTGTGAAGACTACGCTGCTTGAGGAGATTGCTGCTTCGCCCCTGGTATGGGTTTCGCTGGCTTTTTTGAGCGGAATCGTGTTGAGCAGCGCCTTGCCGCTCTCCACTTTTGTCTGGTTGGGAATGGCGGGAGCCTTGCTGGCGGTGGGCCTGGTCGTTTGGCGCTTAAGACCGCAGACCCGGCTGGCCCTGCTCTTGCTGCCCGGCTTTTTGTTCCTGGGGGCGGCGCGTTATGCCTGGGTTCAACCGGTCATTACGCCCAATTCGGCTGCATACTATAACGACCTGGAACGCAAAATTTACGTCACCGGCTTTTTGTCTGAGCCGCCGGATGTGCGCGACACCTACATGAACCTGCGCCTGGTGGTCGAGGCCATCGACCTGGGGGAGGGCGATATTCCCTCCGAAGGGGTGGTGCTGGTCCGGCTCAGCAACGACTACGAGCTGGAATACGGTGACCGGATACGGGTGCGCGGCTTTTTGCAGACCCCGCCCGAGAACGAAGAATTCTCGTACCGGGCTTATCTCGAACGACAGGGCATCCACTCCCTGCTGCGCACCGACAAAGTGACCCTTCTTCCGGCCGTGGGGGACCCCAACCAGTTTTGGAAATTCCTGTATCGCGTCAAAAACAGCCTGCTCTATCGCACCTACCAGCTCTTCCCGGCCCCCGAGTCGGCCCTGATGGCCGGGGTGTTGCTCGGTGAAGACAACAACATCCCCGAAAAACTACAGGAGGCCTTCAAAAATACCGGGACGGCGCATATTGTAGCCATCTCGGGCTTCAACATTGCTATCGTTGCGGCAGTGCTGGTGGGGTTGTTCAGCCGTTTCTTTGGAAAACAGGTCGGGGCGTTGCTGGCGGTGTTGGGCATCCTTTTTTACACTTTACTGGTTGGCGCTGACCCGTCCGTTGTGCGCGCCGCCATTATGGGTACGCTCTCCCTGCTGGCCGCGCAGGTCGGGCGGCGCAACCTGGCGTTGAACACGCTGGCCGTTGTGGCGTTAATGATGGCCCTTTGGAACCCGCACCTGTTGTGGGATATCGGCTTCCAGCTATCCTTCCTGGCGACCCTGGGGCTGGTGCTCTATGCCCAACTTATGCAAGATGGGGCCAAAGACCTGTTGACACGCTGGTTTCCGTCCCCCACCGCCGAAAAGATAATTGGCCCGCTCTCCGACTACTTTTTGCTGACCCTCGCGGCGCAATTGACCACGCTGCCCATTATGGCGTATCACTTTGCGCGAGTTTCCCTTGTTTCGATTTTTGCCAACCCGTTTATCTTACCGGCCCAGCCGCCGGTCATGATCCTGGGCGGGTTGGCAGTGCTGGCCGGGCGTCTGTACGAACCGCTCGGCCAAGCGCTGGCCTGGATCACCTGGCCCTTCCCGGCGTACACCATCCGCATGGTGGAATTTTTCGATGGCTTCCCCGGCGGGGTGCTGGTCCTGGGCGATTTCAGCCTGCTGTTCACGATCCTGGTCTATGGGGTTTTGTTTGGACTCACCTTATTCTGGGCTCGCCTGGGGCAAACGCGCTCCTACCTGACGCCCTCGGTCGCCCTGACCAGCCTGATAATCGTGGCGAGCCTGACCTGGCGTTCAGCCATCAATAGCCCGGATGGACGCCTGCATGTGACCTTCCTCAACGCGGGTTCTGCCGATTCAATCCTGATCCAGACTCCCGATGGGCGCTTTGTCTTGATCAATGGCGGCTCCAGCCCCTCCAACCTGGCAGACCAGATCGGGCGGCGGATTCCACCTTTTGACCAAAAACTTGACCTGCTGGTGGTTGCTTCAACGCAAGAGAACCAGGTGGCAGCCCTGCCCCGTGTACTGGAACAATACACTCCCGAGCGGGTGTTGTGGGCCGGGAATTCAGAAGCCTCATTTTCGGCCGGGTTGCTCGAGGAGTGGCTGCTGGCGCAGCGGGTGGATGTGGTAGAGGCTTACCAGGGTGACATCTACAGCCTGGGGCGCAAAGCTATGCTCAAGGTCCTGGCTGTTTCGCCGCGCGGGGCGGTTCTCAGCGTGGAATGGGGCCGGTTTCGCGCCATCCTGCCGATTGGGGTGGATTTTGACACCTTTGATGTGTTGAAAAACGGTGAAGGCCTGGGCCCGGTGACGGCGTTGCTGCTTTCTGAAAGCGGTTACCTGCCTTCCAACCCCGAAGCGTGGATTAAGACCCTGTCCCCGCAGGTGGTGGTCCTGAGCGTAGATGCCTCGGACCCCAATGGTCTGCCCTCGCGCGAGTTGCTTGAAACGCTTGAAGATGCCAACCTGCTGCGCACAGATGTAGATGGCTGGATTGACTTTACGACCGATGGTGAAGATTTGTGGTTGACAGTTGAACGAAAATAATCCCTTTGTCAGTCAATTCCGGACAATCGTCACTGGAAGCAGTTTCACGGCGGGGTTATAATCACCTCGCCGAATTCATTTCAAGAGGAGACACCCCATGGCTTATGAAAATGTGAAGGTCCCGGCTGGCGGGGCAAAAATCAGCATTCAGGATGGGAAGCTGCAGGTTCCTGATAATCCCATCATCCCGTTTGTCGAGGGAGACGGCACGGGACGCGATATCTGGCGCGCATCGGTGCGCGTGTTTGACGCTGCGGTGGAGAAGGCTTACGGCGGCAAGCGTAAAATTCACTGGATGGAAGTGTATGCCGGTGAAAAGTCGTTCAAACTCTTCCAGAGCTGGCTGCCTGAGGAAACCAACGAGGCCTTCCGTGAGTTCCTGGTAGGGATTAAAGGCCCGCTAACCACCCCCATCGGCGGCGGCATTCGTTCGCTGAATGTGGCCCTGCGCAAAAATCTCGACCTGTATGTTTGCCAGCGCCCGGTGCGCTATTACAACGGCGTTCCGTCGCCGGTGAAGCACCCGGAATATGTGGACATGGTCATCTTCCGTGAGAATACCGAAGATATTTATACCGGTATCGAGTTCCAGTACGGCACGGAAGCCAACGAAAAGTTCAAGCAGGTCTTTAAAGATGCCTTCCCCAAGGAATATGCCAAGATGCGCTTCCCCGATACCGCCGGGTTGGGCATCAAGCCGGTTTCTGTAGAAGGCACTGAACGCCTGGTGCGTGCCGCCATCAAGTGGGCCCTCGAAAACAAGCGCAAGAGTGTGAACTTTGTCCATAAGGGCAATATCATGAAGTTCACTGAAGGCGCTTTCAAAGATTGGGGCTACACCCTGGCAAAACGCGAGTTTCGCGGCCAGGTGGTGACCGAGCGCGAAACCTGGATTTTGGGCAACAAGGAAAAAGATGCCAGCCTGAGCGTGGAAGATAACGCCAAGATGATTGACCCGGGCTTCGATATGATGTCGCCTGCCCAGCAGGGCGAGATTAAAGCCGAGGTGGAAGAGGCCCTCAAGTTGTGGGACACCCACGGCGACGGCAAGTGGAAGAAGATGCTGCTCATCAAAGATTCCATTGCCGATGTCAGCCTGCAATTCACCCTCATCCGTCCGCGCGACTATGATGTGATTGCCACCCTCAACCTGAACGGCGACTATCTCTCCGATGCGCTGGCTGCCCAGGTGGGTGGCATTGGGATTGCCCCTGGCGCCAACATCAACTATGTCACGGGTCACGCTATCTTCGAGGCGACGCACGGCACTGCGCCCAAGTATGCCGACCTGGATAAGGTTAACCCCGGCTCGGTTATTCTCTCGGGTGAGATGATGTTCCGTTATATGGGCTGGACCGAAGTGGCCGACCTGATTGTGAAGGGTATGGAAGGCGCCATCAATGCCAAGACCGTCACTTACGACTTTGCACGCCTGATGGACGGCGCCACGGAAGTCAAGTGCTCCGAGTTTGGTGACGCGATTATTAAACACATGTAATTCAGTCTGCAATAACAAAGAGCGGCGACAGTAATGCGCCGCTCTTTTTGTTTTACGTTTTCTGGCAACCTGCCGTATAATTTTATAATCTTTTGCTTTTCGCTTTGTGGGTAATGGGATTGCATCATGACCAACCAGACACGTAATTTGACCGGACATACAATTGGGCGTTACCAACTGCTGGAGCCGCTTGGCGAAGGGGGCATGGCCACTGTGTACCGGGCACACGACACGCGCCTGGACCGCGATGTGGCGCTCAAACTCATTCGCCGCAGCGCTTTCCCGGCGGAGATGCTTGAGAACCTGCTGGCACGCTTCGAGCGGGAGGCCAAATCGCTGGCGCGGTTATCTCACCCCAATATTGTCAAAGTGCATGATTATGGTGAACATGATGGCGTCCCCTTCCTGGTGCTGGAGTTTTGCCCGGGTGGCGATTTGCGGCAGCGTATTCAGGGCAAGCCAATGGATTGGCGCGAGAGCATCCGGCTGATTTTGCCAGTGGCCCGCGCCCTGCGTTTTTCACACCAGCAGGGGGTTATTCACCGCGATGTCAAACCATCCAACATCCTTTTTACCACTTCGGGCGAGCCGATGCTCTCCGATTTTGGGATTGCAAAGATGTTGGACTATGCCGAATCTGCGACCCTCACCGGAACCGGTGTTGGGATTGGCACCCCCGGTTACATGGCCCCCGAACAATGGACGGGGCAAACCAATGCCCAGTCTGACCAATACTCGCTGGCGGTTGTGCTCTACGAGATGTTAACCGGGCGAAAACCCTTTGAAGCCGATACCCCGGCGGGCATCCTGCTCAAACAGGCCAGCCAGCCCCTCTCGGGCCTGCATCAATTTGCGCCTTCCGTACCTGCCTCGGTCGAGTCTGTGCTTTTAAAGGCGTTGGAAAAGGACCCGTCCCAGCGTTTCATCGATATGGATGCTTTTATCCAGTCGCTGGAGACTTTACTGGCAGAGAATGGGGATCGTTCGGCCCCGAAGATCGTCACCCCGGTCCCGGCTGCGACTGGTTCTGCGCCCAGCGTGATTGAAAAGACTCGCCCACCCACCTCTCCGACCGGCACAAGGCAAACCAGCCCACCCGCGACCTCCTCCGTATCCAGGGGGCTGATTGGGGCGGTGGCGGCGTTCGGGTTGGTATGCCTGATTGGGTTTGGGCTGCTCCTGGTGGGAGGAACCTTGCTGCAAAGTTCGCTTTTTGCTGCCGCAGCGACGAGCACTCCCACCCTGGCACCGCTCCCAACCCGAACCCCAACCCAGGCCCCGGCCTCGATCAAATCGCCGGTCTTCCTCAGCCAGGATGAGACCGATGTCGCGCTCGATATGGCGCAACAGTTTGAAGATGTTGCCAACGAAACCTACACCACTGCCCAATTGAATAAAGTTCCGGTTACTTTGCTTTACACCCTGGCGATTGAGCCATCTGAAACGCTGGTATGGACCTGGGGCTGGTGCGCCAAAGACAAGGCAACCCTTGACGATAACCTCGGCAAAATGGCAGTGCAGTTTACGCTCGATGGCAAAGCTGTTCCGCTTGAGACCTTCCTTCGGCTGGATTACACCTCCGACGACAAGCTGGAGTGTGCCGCTTACGCACTGGGTCTTAAAGATTGGTCGGCAGGAGAGCACCTGGCTGTTACCAGCGTAACCTTCAAATCCAAACTAAATGATGGCACGGCCGATTACCCGACCGGCTTACAGGTTTTTAAGTACACCATCTCTGTCAACCCGTAAAACAAGATCGAAATCGAAACCTGTATTCGTTGAGGGGGAAATCTCAACGCTTCTTTTTACAGCCTGTTTACAACCTCATCATTGGCCCATAATGTGGTTCGGGCAAAATAGGAAAAACAATCAAGGAGAATGATGAATGAAACAAAGATTGTCTTTCCTGTTTCTGTTGGCCCTGGCCGGTTTATGGGTGGGGGCTGTTTCTGTGGCCTTCCCGGCGCCGGTTTTGGCCATGCCCGCGCAAAACTCAGCCGATGAAGCCTTAACCCGGGCCTATAAAGCTGAACAGCAATGGCTTAATAGCCAGCAGCAGGCCATCCAAAAGGCGGACCAAGCGGCGGTACAGGTGCAGCAGGTTATGGATAAAGCTCTCGAGGCCGGGCTAGATGTTACCGCTTTGCAAAACGCCCTGGGTCAGTTTAACAGCGCCATATCCACGGTTAAGACCGGCCACCAATCCGCCGCTGAACAACTGTCTATCCATGCTGGTTTCGATGCCGATGGCAACGTCATCGACCGCCAGGCTGCGCGCATTACCGTATTGGATGCCAAACAGGCGTTGTGGAAGGCGCATGTCAGCCTGTCGCAGGCGGTCCGTGATTTGTACCGCGCGGTGAGTGAGTGGAAACAAGCCACCCTGCCCCGCAATTAGGAATGTGCTATGAAAAAGACCTTTTCCCTACTCATGACCCTGGTTTTGATCTTCGGCCTCGCCGCTTGTAGCCGTCCCCGGCAGCGTGACTCTTCCCAGCCTTCGACCCCCGCCCCCGCTTCGGCCGTGAACCCCAGCCCAACCCCCCTCCCGGTGGCTGACCCAACCCAGGTTTCGACCCCGACCCAGGTAGTTCCCGATGCCGCACCGGATGAGGCGGCTGCCGTCGCTACGGCCTCGATTGAGTTGGAACAAACCCTCAACGAGTTGGAACAGCTGCTCAATAATATGGATACCAACGTCGAAGTGCCCTGATAGAAAAAGGCCATCCGTTTTTCGGATGGCCTTTTTTACTGTTTTACATTGAACGTTACGGTGCGGGCGTGGGGGAGAGCTTGGCGGCATCTTCGACTGTGCGCGGCATGCCATTCATCACCCAACGCACGAAGGCATCCACCACATCTGCTTTAACCGGGCGGTTGGGCGGCATGACACCGATGATTTCCTCGCCGGTGGCCGGGTCTGTGATGGCGTGTTCCTGAATCACTTGCAACAGGTAAGAGTTCATATCGCCTGCAACAACGTTCTTTTCGGCGTTGTCGCCGGTGGTCAGAATCTCGTCGTAGGTGGTCATCAGGAAATTGTTGTTCTCTTTCCCGGCGCGATGGCATGAGATGCAGTAGCGCTTGACAATCGGGGCGATGTGCGCATCGTAGGAGGGCACTTCGCCTTCGGCCAACGGCGGGAAGAGCGGCTTGATCTGCGGTTTTTCGAAGCGATCATCCCAGGAGTAGCGCATGAAAGTCACAATGTAGTCGATCTCGCTGCGCGTCAGGCCCTCGGGGTTGTAGGCCTTGCCGAACGGGTTCATGCCCGCGTCGGGGCGGCCGTAGGCAATGATCTCGGCCATGGAAGCATCGTTGATGGTGTAAAGCACATCCTTGCCGTTAATGGGCGGGATGGCTTTGCCCTCCAGGCCTTCGACCCCTTCAATGATGGCGACAGAGCCATCATCGCCGTGGCATTCCACACAGTGGACGGAGTACAGGTCTTGCCCGGCGACGATCTGGTCGACCAGGGTGGTGGCAACTTCAGCGGTTTCGGTGGCCGGGGGCTGGTGCAAGGCCAGGGCGGCAACGGTGAAGGCGATCATCAGCACACCGGCGCTGAGCCCCGTCCAGGTAATCAGGCGCACGGCGTTTTCTTTGGCGCGATACGCAAAGAATACAAAGGCGATGTAAGCCGCCCCGGGAATCACCAGTCCGGCCACAGTTTGGAGCAGGCCCAGCAGGTTCGAGCCATCTGCCGAAACGGTGGGAACATCGGCCAGCAAGGTCAACAAGACAATGCCGAGGACCATAATGCCCATGATGCCGATCGGCATGGCGCGTTTGGCGTAGTAACGATGCTCGGAGCGGTCAATGAAGGGCAGCAGGGTCAGGATGCCGATGGCAATGCCAGGAATCAGCACGGTGGCAATCCACTCGATCTTGCCCAGGACCGGGATCTGGCCATAGAGGGCCAGGAATTTGAACA
Source organism: uncultured Anaerolinea sp. (assembly GCA_964562145.1). GTDB lineage: Bacteria > Chloroflexota > Anaerolineae > Anaerolineales > Villigracilaceae > UBA5195. Next base: position 73,879 of record CAZLSP010000003.1, read on the forward strand.
GGAACAGGAAGTACCACTCAGGGCGGGGAATAAAGCTGCTATCGCTGGGGTCGGCCTTGGGGGAGTCGTGAACGCCGACAAAGCTGGCCAAAAGCACCAGGATCAGGAAAATTCCCAGGGCCATGATGGCGTCTTTGAAGATGCTATCGGGCCAGAAGCGTTCGCCGTCGTTGAGTTCGCGCTCGTATTTGCGGTTAATCTTTTGCTTGGTTTCTTCGTTCATGGCGCGCTCCTTAGTCTTCCTTGTCCGGGAAGTGCGATTCGCCGTGTTTGATGATCAGGTACAGGTGTGCACCGATCAGGGCTGCCAGCAAACCGGGCAAGATCCAGATGTGGGCGGCGAAGAAGCGCTGCAGGGTGAGGGCGCTCAGGTCGGGGCCGCCGCGCAACGCTTTCAGGATGAAATCGCCCAGGAACGGAACGCTGCCCGCAATCTGCGTTCCCACAGTTGTGGCCCAGTAAGCCATCTGGTGCCAGGGCAACAGGTAGCCGGTAAAGCCCATTCCGATGGTGAGCAGCAGCAGGCCAATCCCCACCAGCCAGGTTAGCTCGCGCGGGTATTTATACGAGGCGGTGACAAAGACTCGCAGCATATGGATGAAGACTACCAATACCATGAGCGATGCGCCCCAATGGTGGATGCCGCGGATGAGCCACCCGAAAGCGACCTCGTTCATAATGTACTGAATGCTATCGTAAGCATGGTCAGGCGAAGGGGTATAGTACACCGTTAAAAAGATGCCGGTTGCCCCCTGAAGGATGAACAAGAACAGGCTGGCCGAACCCAGTGTATTCCACCAATTGCCTTTCGGCTCCGGGCGGTCGAGCAGGTTTTTGTACATGTCGTTCAGGCCGAGGCGTTCATCCAACCAGGCGTAGAGTTGATTCCACATGGTCATCCTTCCTTCACTTCGACGGGGATGATGGTGACGATTCCATCTGCATCCACTTCGTATTCAAAGTGGCCCAGCGGTTCGGGCGGCGGACCGTCGAGCACCTGGCCTTCGATGCTGAATTTGGCATCGTGGCAGGGGCACAGGAAGGCCCCGGCCTCGTCGTTCCAGTTGACGCGGCATGACAGGTGCGTGCAGCGGCTGGAAAGAACCAGGATGTCTTTGGGGTCTTCAGATTTGCGCAGGATGAAGCCGCCGTAGTTGCTGGCGGTGCGTTCCCAACCATTGACTTTGGTGATGGTGAACGAGAACGGATAGGGCTTGCCGACGGGGATATCCTCCAATTTCCCCACCGCAACGGGTTTCCCGGCTTTGCTTTCGCGTAAAGCCGGGTCGATCATGTAGCCTACAACGGGAATACCGATGGCCGCAGTGATAACGCCCCCAATGGCACCTGTGGTCACCTTAATGAAATCGCGCCGCGTAACGCGGTTCGAACTGGACATGCGCACCTCCTTTGGCGTGGTGTGCGGCTGATGATGGCCGCGCTGACGATGTAATCACTCTTTTTGATGAATGCAGGAAAGCAAGAATCGATTAAAATCGCCAATACGACATTTTAAAGTATTTGGATTATAAAGGTCATTGTCGCCTTTTTTAGAGGATGACTAGAATGAAATAACTAGGACGATTGTCACTTTCTACTCTTTTGTGGACGTGCCATAATCATTAGAATTTACAAAAAGCGCTTTATTTCACTTTTGCTTATAGAACCGGGTTCCCGGCTGCTTTTGGGTGGGCCGGATGCAATTTTCGCCAAAAATCATTTTTTCACGGAGGTATCGATGGGTCTGAATAGGAGTGTCAGCCTGGCCACAGCGCTGCGCTACAAAGGACAAGGGCCAATGCTGACGTTTGTGCTCCATCGCATTGGCGGGCTGGGAATGGCGATCTTCATTACAACGCATATCCTGGCGTCATTTCTGGGAGGCAGTATCGGACAGGCGCTCAACGCTGTTTACGAGAACTGGGCTTTCCAGATTTTTATTTTCTTCTGCGTGCTCTTCCATGCCATTAACGGCCTGCGGATTACCATCCTGGATTTGTGGCCCAAGCTGATTGAGTACCAGCGTGAAGCCATCTGGGTTGAATGGGCGGTTTTCATCCCTGTTTACGGTTTTGCCGTTTTTGTCATCATCAGTACGGCATTGGGAGGCTAAGATGAGTCAGACAAAATCTCGCAACCTGTCTTTAGCACAACGCGGTTTTAGCTTTGAAACCATTATGTGGTTTTTTACGCGTCTCTCGGCGCTGGCAATGTACGGGCTCATCCTGTTTGGCTTGGTCGGCGCGCTGATTATGGGTGCCCGCAACAACATGAACTTTGCCGATGTTATGCGCTGGGCCTTTATGCCCAATGTCACCCATGTCCAAAGCACCAACCTGCCAGACCTGGCGCCCTGGGCTACGATCTTCTGGAAATTGGTGGCGATTGCCCTGCTGCTGGTGGCAACCGCCCACGGCGTGCACGGCCTGGTGGTCATTGCGGATGATTACATTACAGGCTCGGGTGGGCGCAAGTTTGTGCGCTTCTTGAGCATGGTGATGATGGCATCCATGAGCTTGATCGGCATGTACATCATCTGGACTTCATAGGAGTTATTCATGGCAAATCTTCACCAGTTTGAAGTGGTTGTCGTTGGCGCGGGCGGCGCGGGCCTGATGGCCGGTTTGTACGCCTCGCGCAGCGCGAAAACCGCTGTTATTTCCAAGCTATACCCCACCCGTTCACATACCGGGGCGGCGCAGGGCGGCATCTCGGCCGCGCTGGGCAACCTCGAAGAAGATCATCCCGATTGGCACACCTACGACTCGGTCAAAGGTTCCGACTATCTCGGCGACCAGGATGCAATCGAGTTCATGTGTTACGAGGCCCCGCAAGCCATTCTTGAATTGGAACATATGGGCCTGCCCTTCGACCGCACGGCCGAGGGTCGTATTTCGCAGCGTCCCTTTGGCGGCCACACCAACAACATCACCGGTAAACCGGTGCGCCGCGCTTGCCATGCAGCCGACCGCACCGGCCACATGATTCTCCAGACTCTCTACCAGCAGTGCTTAAAGAACGATGTCAAGTTCTACGACGAATACCAGGTGCTCGACCTGTTGATTGTGGATGGCAAGGCTGCGGGCGTGGTGGCCGTTGAACTGGCAACCGGCGAACTGCACACTTTCCATGCCAAGGCAATCATTTTCGCCACCGGCGGGCATGGTCGCATCTTCGAAGTCACCTCCAACGCTTATGCCTACACCGGCGATGGGGCCGCCATCCTGCTGCGGCGCGGCCTGCCGCTCGAGGATATGGAATTCTTCCAGTTCCACCCCACCGGCATCTACAAGCTGGGCATCCTCATCACCGAAGGCGTTCGCGGCGAAGGCGGCATCCTGATTAACGGCAAGGGCGAACGCTTTATGCCCAAGTATGCGCCCAAGGTCAAAGACCTGGCCTCCCGTGATGTTATCTCGCGCGCCATTTATACCGAAATCAAGGAAGGGCGCGGCATCAACGGCCAAAATTATGTCTACCTGGATGTGCGCCCCGAATCGGTGATTAAATACGCCGCGCTCGATGGCCGCACCAATGTTGACGGCACGCCGTATGTGGTCACCGCCGAAGAGTTGCTCAAGAAACTCCCCGACATCATCGACTTCAACCGCGTCTACCTCGGTATTGACCCGATGACCCAGATGATGCCGATCCAGCCGACTGCGCACTACACCATGGGCGGCATCCCCACCAACAAGTACGGCGAGGTCGTCTCGGATGATCGTGGCACCACCTTCCCTGGTTTATACGCCGCCGGGGAGTGCGCCTGTGTCTCTGTTCATGGCGGCAACCGCCTGGGCACCAATTCCCTGCTCGACCTGGTCGTTTTCGGCAAGTATGCCGGCCTGCGCGCCGCCGAATTTGCCAAACAGGCCGACTTCACCCCGCTCCCGGCCAACCCCGAAGCCGAAGCGCGTACCCAGTTTGACACATTGCGCAACGGCTCTGGCAAAGAAAACGCCTCCGATATCGCCCGTGATATGAAAAAAGTTATGTTCGATGATGTTGGCATCTACCGCACCGAAAAAGGCATGCAAGCCGCCATCGAGAAAGTGCGCGAGCTGCAAGAACGCTACAAGCAGGTGCGCGTGGCCGATACGGGCAAGATTTTCAACACTGAACTGCTTAATGCCTGGGAACTGGGCAACATGCTTGAAATCTCCGAAGTGGTCGCTTCTTGCGCTCTCAACCGCAAGGAATCGCGTGGCGGCCATGCCCGTGAAGATTTCCCCGTTCGCGATGACCAGAACTGGCTTAAGCACACCCTCGCCTGGAAGAAGAACGGCAAGATCGAACTCGGTTCCAAGCCGGTGACTATTACCAAATACCAGCCCAAGGAACGGACTTATTAGAGGTGCTATGCAAGTCACACTGAAAATCTTCCGCTACAACCCCGAAGTGGATAAGAAATTCCACCACGAAACCTACGTAATCGAGGCTGAACCGACCGACCGCGTGCTCGATTTGCTGGAATACGTAAAAGGCTACCATGACGGGACCCTGTCCTTCCGTCGCTCCTGCGCCCACGGCGTGTGTGGTTCAGATGCCATCCGCATTAATGGCCGCAATCACCTGGCTTGCAAAACCCTGGTGCGTGACGTTGGCGACAAAATCACCGTCGAACCCATTTTGGGCCTGAAAGTGATCAAAGACCTGATTGTTGACATGGAACCCTTCTTTGATAACTACAAAAAGGTCCTGCCGTATTTCATTAACAACAGCCCGCTGCCCGCCGATGGCAAGGAACGCCTGCAAAGCCCCGAACAGCGTGAGCGTTTTGACGATACCACCAAGTGCATCCTGTGCGCATGCTGTACCACCTCCTGCCCATCCTACTGGGCCAGCGATGATTACCTTGGCCCGGCCGCACTGGTCACGGCCCATCGCTTTGTCTTTGACAGCCGCGATGAAGCCGCCTCGGAGCGGCTGCACATCCTCAGCGAGACCAACGGCGTGGCTCGCTGCCACACCGTTTACAACTGCACCATGGCCTGCCCCAAAGAAATTCAGGTAACACGCGCCATTGGCGAGTTGAAACTGGCCATGGTCACCGGCAAACTCGACTGAGCAGAATTTCCCAACGCTTACCCAGGACCGGGGCATTTGCCCCGGTCCTGGCTTTAACTTAAGAATTGCTTATCGACTTATGCGCAGTTGGTTGGCAATCTCCCCCCCAGTCAGTATAATGAGATTGACCTATCGTTCCTGATACGAAGCGAGGTAAACATGCCCTTCAACCTGGTCCACATCTCACAACAAGACCCGCGCTGGAAGAACATCAAACTTGGCAACAGCAAGACCTCCACCATCGGAGCCTATGGCTGTGCCATGACCAGTGTGGCCATGTACCTGAGCGGGTTTGGGTACCCCGAAACATCCCAGACCCTCAACGAAAAGCTCAAACAGCGTGGCGGTTATGTTAACGACGCCATCATCTGGGGCGCGGTGAGTGGTATCTACCCCAAAGTGCGCTTCAAAAACCTCATCATTTGCCGCGACACCGACGCCCCCATCGACCTGATCGGAAACTCCATTGCGGCCGGGCAGCCGGTCTTGCTGGAAGTCGATAGCTCACCCAAGTCGGGCCTGCAAACCCATTGGGTGGTGGCCTATAAAAAGGTTGGCAAAGATTTCCTCATCCTTGACCCCTGGCCCTACCCCACCGAACAAGGCAAAGAAGTTTCACTGGTTGCGCGCTATAGCCACGGCAAACTGCTCAAAAACTCCATCACCGCGGTCGTGCTTTACGAATGTGTCCAATCGGGAGATGGCACCTCGGTTGTCCCCTCCACCCCTCCCGCCGATGGCAGCCTGCATGTGCGCGTCACCGACGAAGCGGTATCGGGTTTGCGCGTGCGTTCTGCGCCGACAACCAATTCAAACACCCTCTCGCTCGAATACCCCGGAACCTTCCTCAAAGTCGTCGAGGCCGAAGCCACCGCCTTACCCAAGATTGGCGTTTACGACCAGTGGCTGCGCATTCGCAACCCCGCTGGTACCGAAGGGTATGTCGCCGCCTGGTTTGTGGAAAATGCGACTTCTACCACCCCGGTCCCGCCCGTCGAGCCCCCGGCAGATACCACCCCGCCAGATGAAACCGGGACTCCCCCCGCCGACACCGTTCCACCAGAAGTCAAGCGGGTACGCCCCTCGGTCGGGGATGGGCTCGAAAACGTACCCACCCCGGCGCCTCAAAACCAGCGACTGACCGCCTCCGCCAGCCAATCGGGCACATTCCGCCTTGTCGCCGATATCTGGAACCGCTATGGCGGCCTGCTGGCAGCCCTCTCAAATAAACTGGGAATCGAGCCAGGCGCGGCAGTTTCGGTGTTAGCCATCGAATCGGGCGGCCAGGCTTTTGGCCCGGATGGCCGGTTGCTGATTCGTTTTGAGAATCACCTCTTCTATAACTATTGGGGCAAACAAAACGTCGAAAAATTTAACAAACACTTCACTTTTGACCTGTCCCAACGTTGGATGGGTCACAAGTGGCGCTCCGACCCCAAGGGAGCCTGGATCGATTTCCACGGCAACCAGTCTAAAGAGTGGCAGGTCTTCGAGTTTGCCCGCGACCTGGACGAAACGGCCGCGATGATGTCTATCAGCATGGGTGCGCCGCAGATTATGGGTTTCAATTACACCATCATCGGCTACGCCTCGGTGCAGGACATGTTTACGGCTTTCTCGCGCAGCGACCGTGACCATGTGATTGGCTTTTTCGATTTTGTGCAGGGTGTGTTGCCCAACAATGGCGCCATCCGCCACTTGCAGCGCAAAGATTTCACATCCTTTGCCACCGTTTACAACGGCTCAGGTCAGGCCGCTTACTACGGCAACCTGATGAAAACCGGCTATGACGCTTTCAACAAGCTTTATTCGGCTTTGCCGCCGCTGCCGCCGCCGACACCCGATCCTGACCCAGTGCCTGTGGATGTGCCGCCCTCCGAGCCGCCAGCCCCGCAGCCTGACCCTCAGCCCCAACCGGATCCCCAGCCTGACCCGCAGCCCGATCCCAAACCGGCCCCGGTGAGCCCGCCCAAAGACAAAATCTTTGTGCTGGTCTCTAAATCGGTGGGCAGCGGCGGTTTGCGCATGCGCAAGAAACCCAGCCAGTTGGGTGAATTGATCGTTGTTCAGCCCGCCGGAACCAGCCTGCGCCTGAGTGACCCCGCCGAACGGCCGATGATCGGCAAGCAAGGGTCCTGGCTCAAAGTCAATGACCGCCAGGGGCGCGAGGGTTACGTAGCCGCCTGGATGGTAGAGTTTGACCCCAAAAAGTCTGAAATTAACAGCGCCGGTGTATCGTTTGATGTGGCGTCTTTCACCGCCGAGCCCGAGCCGTTGGTGGTGCATGTTTCAGCCCTGGCCGGGCGTGGCGGATTGCGCCTGCGCGAAGCGCCCACCAGCAGCGGAAAAGCGCTCAAGTCGTTGTTGGTCGGCACCCCGCTGGAAGTGCTTGAAGATGCCCTGGCCGCCGAACCCAAGGTTGGGCGCTACGGTGAATGGCTCAAGGTTCAAGAGCCGCTGGGCGCGCAGGGGTATGTGGCCGCCTGGTTTATCGAAGAATAAGCGCCAGTTAAAAAGCAAAAAGACTCCGGGCTAACCCGGAGTCTTTTTGCTCCACTTACTCAATGGCATCTTTTAGTTTGCGCGCCAATGCCCCAAAATGCGGCGTGTAACGCATCTCGTCGGTGCGCGGACGGGGCAAATCCACCGCCAGGTCCAGTTTTACCCGGCCGGGGCGGGCAGAAAGCACCAGCACCCGATCGGCCAGGAAGAGCGCCTCGCTGATGGAGTGGGTGACCATAATGACGGTTTTTCCCTGCCCACCCGATTGGCGTGCCTGCCAGATGCGCGAGAGTTCAGTCCACATTCGTTCGCGGGTGAGCGCATCCAATGAACCGAATGGCTCGTCTAGCAGCAAGATATCCGGGTCGTGGATCAGGGCACGGGCCAGGGCCACACGCTGGGCCATTCCGCCCGAAAGGTCACGAGGTAGTGATGTCTCAAAGCCCTCCAGCCCGACCAACTCGATCATTTCAGCGGCTTTCTGGCGCGCCACCTCGGCGGGGGTATTTTCCAACTCCAGGGGCAGGATGATGTTCTCGAGCACGCTGCGCCACGGCATCAGGTTGGCTTGCTGGAAGACAAACCCAATCCGTGGGTGGCCGCCTTTGAAGTTCACCTCGCCCTGGCTGGGGGGCAGCAACCCGGCCAGGATGCGCAGCAGGGTGCTTTTGCCGCTGCCCGATGGGCCCAGGACGCAGACAAACTCCTGCGGGCAAACCGAAAAGGACACGCTGCCGAGCGCGTGCAGGCCGCCGTTGCCATCGGGGAAGATGGCGCTCACGTCACGGACGAAAAGTACCGGCTGGGAAGGGGTCGGGTTCATTCCTGCGGTAAAAACTCGTTGGTGAAAGCCTTGCTCAGGTCGAGCGCTTCAGGGTACAGGCCCATATCCAGCAGCACTTTTTGCATATTTTCCCAGGCCGCCGGGTCAGAATAGCCCAGTTTGGGAGCGCGCCACATTTCAACCGAGGTGCCAAGCACTTGTTTCTGGACAATCGGGTCGGCCTGGTCGAGGTTTTCGACAAATTTTTTGCAAATATCGTAGGCCGTGTCGGGATCGTTGATGGTGTCTCGCAGACCGCGCAAGGTGGCCTGGATAAAGCTGCGTACCAGTTCGGGGTTGTTGGCAAGGGTAGCTTCGTTGGTCAGCAGCCCGTTGGAGGCCAGTTGGACGTAGTCAGCCACACGGATTTCGTTCAGGTCGTAGCCCTTGGAACGCAAAACCACGGGTTCATTGGCGGCATAGCCGACGATGGCTTCTTCCTGGTTGGCGGCTAGCGCCTCGACCTGGTTGAACCCGATCGAGTCGAGGGTGACATCACTCTCTTTGAGCCCGGCGCTGAACAACAGGGCGCGCAAGCCAACATAGTTGGCTCCAAATAGGCCTGGCAGGCCGATTTTTTTGCCGCGCAAGTCTTGCGGGGTCAGGATGTTTTTGTCGGACATCGATGCGATGGAGATGGGGTATTGCTGGTACCAGGCCATTACGTAGACGACGGGCAGGCCCTGCGCGCGCGCCAGCAGGACTTGCTCGCCTGAGACGAGCGCAAATTGTAGTTGATTGGCGCCGACCAGGGCCACGCCATCGGTTTCGAAGGAGTAGTCGAATTCAACCTCGATGCCAGCATCACGATAGTAGCCGCGTTCGACGGCCATATAAAAGGGTGCGTACTGCACATTGGGGATATAGCCCATCGGCAGCTTGATTTTGACAAGCGGCGTTGCCGACGGTTCGGTTGTGGGGGTGGACTGTGGGGCGCAGCCAGCCAGCAGGGCCAGCAAAAGGACAAACAGGGTCAGTTTCTTCAACATAGAATTCTCCGATGGTTTAGATTTTCTCCTGCCATGCGAGCAGGCGATTTTCAAGCAAAATAACGATTCCGTACAACGCCAGGGCCAGGGCGACCAGCGTGAAGATGGCGACGAAGACCAGCGCGGTATCGTATTGCCCGCGCCCAACGTTGATGAGGAAACCCAGTCCGCTGTCGGCGCCTACCAACTCCCCGACCACGCCTCCAATGACCGAAAGTGTGGCTCCAATACGCAGCCCGCCCAGGAAGACAGGCAATGCCGCGGGAATCTCGAGGTGGCGCAACATTTGCCAGCGGGTGGCCCCCAGCGAGCGCATCAGCTCATGAAGCGAGCGAGGCACGGCGCGCAAGCCCACCACCGTGTTTACCAGCACCGGGAAAAACACAATCAAACCGCAAATGAGCACCTTGGAGAACATCCCCGGCCCAAACCAGATAATCAGCAGCGGCGCAATGGCGACGATGGGCACGGCCTGGCTGGCGACCAGGAAAGGGGATACCAGGCGCTCGAACAGGCGGCTTTTGGCAATGGCATATCCCAACAGCATGGCGCTGAGCATGCCAGAGAGCAGGCCGAGCAACACTTCGACCAGGGTGACAAAAGTATGGCGGGGCAGGCTGCCATCGGCGATGGCGCGCACCAGGCGTTCCGCCACCATGCCCGGTGAAGGCAAGATAAATGCGGGCAGGCCGGTTAGCTGGGTTAGCGTCTGCCAGGCGAGCAAGGCCAGCGCAGCTCCGGCCCACGGAATCAGGCTGGCATAGCGCCAGTGATTCCCGGCGGAGAGATTCTCCATTTTTCGTGCAACATTCATGTCCATAACACACCTGTCAAGATAAGCGCCCCAATGGGCAGAATCCATTGGGGCGCGAAAGGACCGCTCGCTATGAAAAACCCCGAAAACGCGGACGTTTTCGGGGTATAGGCGGCGAAACAGACCCATGATGGGCCTGATACCTTCTTCTATCCAGACTGTCACTGTCGGCCTCGGAATTACACCGAGTCATGCATACTTTCTGCGGCGCCTGTTTCTCAAGGGAGAAACTGTCACTGCCCAAAGAGGCTCGTGGGCTTTACCACCGATCGGGAATTGCACCCTGCCCCGAAGGTTAACTATTCAATTATCAAGGATTATAAGACGCCCTGGCGGACGTGTCAATTTGAAAAGTGTTAATTTTACAGGGGCTGTCTTGCGGACAGCCCCTGTGGTGTTTCATTATGCTTTGACGATGCAGTCAACCGGGCAAACGTCTTTGCAGCGCGGGGCGTCGAAGTGACCGACGCACTCGACACAGGTGTCGGGATCAATCACGTAGATGTCGCCCTCGCTGATCGAGTTGGTGGGGCATTCCGGAAGGCACGCGCCGCACGCAATGCAGTCGTCCTGAATTTTCATAGCCATGGTTTACTCTCCTTGAAAATAATTTGGTTTCTATGCTTATACTCATCTTGAAAAAGCCTGTCAAATGACATATTTCTGTGAATCAGGGTAGTTTTGTCATAATTTTCTTTAATGGCTCAGAAATAAAAAAATCCCCGCGTGGGGATTTTTTAGGGTAGCACTTCGTAGGCCTGGATGGCGTTTTCGCGTCCGCGCAATTGCACTGCGCCTACGCGACTGAAGCGGTAGCGGTGGCTGATGGCGGCAACGGTTGCCGGGCCAACGATAATTTTATAAGGTCGCGCATATTCTTGCATGCGGTAAGCTACATTGACCACATCCCCAATGACATTGAACTCGGCGCGCTCCTGGGTGCCTACATAGCCGACCATGGCGTTGCCGGTATTGACGGCTACGCCGATAATGATGCGCCGGGCCGGGTCGAGTGAACCGGTGCGGTTTAGGGCGCTGATGAGTTCACGTCCGGCGGCAACGGCCTTTTCCTCGGTGGACATATCCCCTTTTTGCTCGGTGAAAATTCCCAGCACACCGTCGCCCAGGTATTTGATCATGCCCTGGTAACGGAAAACAATCTCGGATGCTTCCTGGTAGAAACTGCTCAGGATGGCGCCAAAATGCTTGGTCCCCAGGCGTTCAGCCATACTGGTAGAGTCGGCAATATCTGAAAACAGGACGGTGACTTTTTGCTCTACCAGGCCCGGAAGGGTGCCCGTGCGCAGGTAGTCACGCAGGACAAATTCGGCTTCGGTTGGGGAGACAAAGCGCAATAACAGGCGCTGGGCCTGTTCTTCGCGGCGTATTTTTTCAAGCAAATCCATGCGCTGGATGGTGAGGGCGGCCTGGTGGCTGATGGCGATCGCCAGTTGCAGGTCACGCCGGTCGAAGGGGCGGGTTTCGGGCCGGGATTTGTGCATGGTGATGAGCCCGAGCACATCTTCCCCGCTGATGATGGGGACGAACATGGTGGTGGGGGTTACTTCTGCGGCATGGTTGCGCAGGGCTCGCTTGGCGAGCGGGTCGGCCAGCTCCGAAGTCTCCAGGTCACGCAGTTCACGGCTGAGAACCAGCTGGCAATAATCGACACCCATAGAGCGTTTCATCAGCCCGGTTACTTCCTGGATGGCGGATTCGATGTCCATGACGGTGTTGAGTTTGCGGGCGACCTCGTAGAGCAGGACTGAGTTTTCATCGAGCGATTCGAGCACGAGTTCTCGCGTGAAGCGATGCGTGCCCGATGCCGCCGGAGGGGTGGTCATGTTGCCGGTATAACGGTCCAGGCGGATGACCACTTGCCCGATGCGGATCATGTCGAGGGGTTTAAGCTGGCAAGAGCCTTTCAAGCGCTGGCGGTTGACATAGGTGCCATTGGTGCTGTTGAGGTCTGCCAGGATGATGATATTGGTGACGGGATCAAAAGATAGCTCGGCGTGTTGGCGCGATGAAGAGACATCATCGATGATGATGTCATTGTTGGAGGCCCGGCCAATGGTCAATTTTCCTGGTTTTATTTCAACCAGCTTTGACTCTTTTTCCGGTGTGTTAATGACGAGCTGCCACATCAGTCCAAGTCCCGCAAATAAGATCCGTTGTAGGTGAAAGTCCCGGTGATATATAAATCATATCACAGAACTAGTATTCCAAAAAACCCCGCAGACCACTGGTCTGCGGGGTTTTGACGTGTTAGAGCGTATAGAGTTCGCCGTATTTGTTGCGCAGGTACTGGATGTAAGGATCGATGCTCATTGGGCTGCCCGTGGCGCGTTCTACCACCTCGGGGGCGGTAAGTTTACGCCCATATTTGTAGATGTTGTCTTTGAGCCAGCCGTGCAGGGTGCTAAATTGGCCCTGTTTCATCTCGTTGGGGATGGATGGGTGGGCTTTGAGTGCCGCGGCATAGAACTGGGCTGAGAGGATGTTGCCGAGGGTATAGCCCTGGAAAGCGCCACCAATGCCGCCCGCATACCAGTGCACATCTTGTAGCACACCATCACGGTCATCGGGCGGGGTTATGCCAAAATCTTTCTCAAAGCGTTCGTGCCAGGCTTCGGGCAGGTCACGGATAGACATGGAGCCTTCGAGCAGGGCCAGTTCAAAGTCGAAGCGCAGCATGACGTGCAGGTTGTAGGTCACCTCGTCGGCATCGGTGCGGATGAGGGAGCGTTCGACCTTGTTGACGGCGCGATAGAACTGATCGAGCGAGACACCGTTTAACTGTTCGGGGAATTCGGCCACCAGTTTGGGATAGAAATATTCCCAAAAACCGCGGCTGCGCCCGACGATGTTTTCCCAGGTGCGCGACTGGCTTTCGTGCACCCCGGCGCTGGTGCCTCCTGCCAGCGGCAGGCCTTCCAGCGACATATCGATGCCCTGTTCGTACATGGCATGCCCGGCCTCGTGGATGTTGCTGAAGAGTGTTTCGCCGAGGAAGTCTTCTTTAACCCGGGTGGTGATGCGCACATCGCCCAGTGAGAACTTGGTCATAAAGGGATGGTGGGTTTTGTCGATGCGGCCGCGGTTGAAGTCGTACCCCAACTGACGCACAACCTCTTCGGCGAATTTCATCTGCCTGTCTTCGGGGTAGTGTTTGCGCAGGCAGGAGTCGTCGGCTGCGGGTTGCGAAATAATTGCTTTGACAATTGGCACCAGTTTTTCACGCAGGTCGGCAAACAGTTTGCGGACGCTGGATGCTTTCATCCCAAAGTCGGACATGTCGATCAGGGGGTCGGCGATATGTTCGTAGCCGGGGAAGAAATCGGCCATTTTGCGGCTCATGTCGAGCGTTTTCTCGAGCAGGGGCTGCACTTTGCGAAAATCGTTGGCAGGACGGGCCTCGGTCCAGGCCTGGTACGACTCTGCTGCATGGATGTTGAACTCAGCGACAAATTCGGGCGGCACTTTGGTGGCCTGTTCGTAGTCGCGGCGGGTAACACGAATCAGGCTGGCGTCGTCAGAGTCGTAGGGCAGGCTTTCCTCGTAGGGGCGCAGGTCATCGAGCAGGCGGCCAATGGCCGGGTCGATGAATTTTTCTTGCGAGAGTTTGGCCAGGGTGGCTAGCTGGCGTCCGCGAGCCGGGGCACCCCCAGCGGGCATGTAGGTCGCCTGGTCCCAATACAACAGGGCGGCGGCATTGTTCAGGTCGGTAATTTCGGCAAGTTGGGTCTTGAGGTCTTCCAGTTTCTTTTCCATTTCAGCCATCGGGATTCTCCTGAGAAACGGGTGTGAGCGTAAATATTATTGTACATGAAAACAGTAGGGGCGAGCCATTGGCTCGCCCCTACTGTGGAAGGGTTTTTTGGGGATTGGATTAGCTGAGTTGCGCCTTGATTTTTTCGGCCGATTCTTTGTATGTAGCCAGTTTTTCGCGTTCCTTCTGGACCACTGCCGCCGGGGCTTTGTTGGCAAAATCGGAGCCGAGCAGTTTTTCGAGGCGGGCGACCTGTGATTCAGCCTCGGCCAGTTCCTTTGTCAGGCGGGCACGTTCTTCTTCAGGGTCAACCAGTTCGGCCAGCGGCAGGTAGATTTCGAGCGGGCCGACAACCAGGGCCACATGGCCCTCGGGTTTGGTTTCGAGCGTGGTGAGGACGGCGACACGCGCTTCATCCAACCCGGCCAGCGCCGACAGGTTGCTTCTCAGCGAATGGTACAGGCCCTCGCGTTCTTTCCCTTCAACCAGGATGGCGGCCAGTTTTTGAGCTGGTTTGACATTCTTTTCGGCGCGCAGGTTGCGGATGGCGCGCACCACGTCTTGGAACTGGGTAAATTCGAGGATGTTTTCTGCTTCCCAGCCTTCGTCGGCCATAGGTTCGGGCCAGCGCGAGAGCATCAGCACCTCGCTCCAGATTCTATCTTGCGGCAGGAATTTGTCGGAGTGCTGGTTGCAGGCGGCTTTCAAGTGGCCGTAAAGCTCCTCGGTCACAAATGGGATGAAGGGGTGCAACAGGCGCAGGGTTGTGTCGAGGGTGCGCACGAGCAGATCGGCGGTGTAGAAGGCGCGGTCGCCACCTTCGGCAATTTGCAGCTTGGCAATTTCGAGGTACCAGTCGGCAAAGTCACTCCAGAAGAAGTCATAGAGCAATTGCCCGGCCTGCCCATACTGGAAGGTTTGGAAGAGGCGCTCCACATCGCGGGTGAGGGATTTCAGGCGGCCGAAGATAAAGGCATCCGCCAGGGTCCATTTGGGCTCGGAGGTGGTTGGGGCGGTGGGCGCTTTTTGGAGCAGGGAGATGACCAGCCGCGAGGCATTCCACAGTTTGTTGGCAAAATTGCGGTTGGCTTCCACCTTTTTAAGGCTCAGGTTGGTGTCTTTGCCGGGAGTGGAACCCACTAGCAGGGTGAAGCGCAGCGCATCGGTGCCCAACTCATCCATGACATGGATCGGGTCGACCACATTGCCCTTGGTCTTGGACATCTTTTGGCCGTGCTCATCGCGCACCAGGCCGTGCAGGTAAACGGTGTGGAAGGGAGCCTGCTCGGTGAACTCGAGGCCGCTCATAATCATGCGCGCCACCCAGAAGAACAGGATGTCGTAGCCAGTCTCCATGTAGGAGGTGGGGTAGAAGTATTTCAGGTCGGGGGTCTCTTCGGGCCAGCCCAATGTGGAGAAGGGCCACAGGCCGGAGGAGAACCAGGTATCGAGCACGTCCGGGTCCTGTTCGATTTTGGTTGAGCCGCAATGCGCGCATTGGGTCGGGTCTTCGCGGGCGCAGGTTTGTTTGCCGCAATCGGCGCAGTACCACACCGGGATGCGGTGACCCCACCAAAGCTGGCGGCTGATGCACCAATCCTGGATGTTTTCGAGCCAGTTGAAGTAAACCTTTTCAAAATGCTCGGGCACAATCTTGATGTCGCCGTTTTTCACCGCCAGCAGACCCTTTTCGGCCTGTTCCTGGATTTTGACAAACCACTGTTCCGAAATCATCGGCTCGACGATTTCGCCGCCGCGCTCGGAGCGGGGCACGTTTAAGGTGTAGGGCTCTTCTTTGATGACCAGCCCGGCCTCTTTCATGTCGCTCCATAGTTTTTTGCGCGCCTCGAAGCGGTCCAGCCCGGCATACGGGCCGCCGTTTTCATTGACGCGGGCTTCTTTGTCGAGCATGGAAATCATGGCCAGCCCGTGCCGGTGACCGATCTCGTAATCGTTGGGGTCGTGGCCGGGGGTGATTTTGAGCGCGCCGGTGCCGAACTCGCGCGTCACATACTCATCGGCAATCACCGGGATTTCACGCCCGAGCATCGGCACCACCACCATCTTGCCGATGTATTTCTGGTAGCGCTCATCTTCGGGGTGCACGGCCACGGCGGTATCGCCGAGGATCGTCTCGGGGCGGGTGGTAGCCACGGGAATGTACTCGCTGGAACCGGCCAGCATGTATTTGAAGTAATACAGCGTGCCAAGTTCTTCAGAGTAGATCACTTCCAGGTCGCTGACGGCGGTTTTCAGGCCGGGGCTCCAGTTGATCAGGCGCGGGCCGCGATAGATTTTCCCGGCCTCGTACAGGCGCACAAAGGCCTCACGCACAGCGCGGGAGAGGCCCTCATCCATTGTGAATCTTTCGCGGCTCCAATCACAGGAGGCGCCCAGGCGGCGGATTTGGCTGGTAATGTGGTTGGCGTATTTATGTTTCCATTCCCAGGTGCGGCGCAGGAATTCTTCGCGGCCCACCTTTTCACGGGAGGTGCCTTCTTTGAGCAGCATCCGCTCCACCATCAATTGGGTGGCGATCCCGGCGTGGTCGGTGCCGGGCACCCACAGCGTAGAATAACCTTTCATGCGGTGGTAGCGGATCATCAGGTCTTCGAGGCTGACGAAGATGGCATGGCCGGTGTGCAATTCGCCCGTCACGTTTGGCGGCGGGATCGAGATTACAAACGGTTTCACCGTCGGGTCGAAGTCGGGTTGGTTGGGGTCGTTGTGCGGTTTGAAGTAACCGCCTTCTTCCCACATTGTGTAAATGCGCTTTTCGGTATCCTTAAAGTCGTAAGCTTTTGGCAGTTCGTAAGTGCTCATTCGTTCTCCGTAAGTGTATAAGTTGGGTGGCGTGCAGACCCAAGCGAGTTCATTTTTTTGCCGGACCGGCGGCTTGTAGCGATGGCCGCTGATGATGTTGTTGACCCGGGGCGTTTTAATTGGCCGCCGGGCAGCGAACAATGACCTGTTGCGCTTGCTCCAAAGAGGGGGTCTCGTGTGTGTTCATTGCATCTCCAGGTTAAACAAAAACGCGCCTCGTCCACTTAGAGGACGAAAGGCGCATTCCTTCCGCGGTACCACCTCAATTCGCTGGTTATGCACCAGCGCGCTTCCCTGACCATCATCAGGTTGCCTGCTAACGGAGGCTCCGTGCCGGTCTACTCTCTTGCGATTTCTTCGGCAATCGTTCCGGGCGACGTTCGGCAGTGGTTTGCTGTGGAAGCTTCCAGCCTGTGACTTCCTTCTCTATCAGCGTGCCAAGCTGCTTACTCCTCCCGGAGATAATTCATTATACGAGTCTGCGGGTGTGCCGTCAAGCCAGATTTGTTGACGGCGTCTACAGGGTCATCAGGATAATGGCAAGCAAGGCAAACACAATCCCAACCTGTTGGGCGCGCCGGATATGTTCTTTGAGGAAGAACCAGGCCAGCAGGGCGGTCATTCCGGGGTAGAGTGAACTGAGCACCGCGGCGATATCGAGGCGTCCGGATTGGGCGGCCAGGATGTAGAAGAGATTCCCGCCTACGTCGAGCAGGGCATTGGCGGCCAATAGCGGCCAACCCGCGCCCGCGATGGTCAGCTTTTCACGCCGCGCCAGAACCACCGTGCCCAGCAGCAGCATCCCGCCTGAGCGTGAGGCGATCATGGGCCACAGGGTGGCCTCTTGGGCGGCGCTGTGGATGAGAACGAAGTAGGCCCCAAACCCAACCCCGGCCAGCAGCGGCAGGCGCAGGTCGGAGAGGTGTTCAAGGTGGGGTTTGTCATCTTCTGATTGTGAAACCAGCCAGATGGCTGCAAGCGCCAGGGCGAACCCGATAAACTGGGTGAGTTTTGGCAAGCCCTCGGTGAAGGCGGCTACCATGACGGGCAGGGCCGCCGCCAGCAAGGCCGATACCGGGGCGGCTATGCTCATTTTACCGGTCGCCATGGCATGGTACAGGACTAAAAGCCCCAGCGAGCCGATGCTCCCGGCGAAGACCGCAAGGAGCAGGCTGCGGGTCGGGGGGAGTGCTTCGCGGTAAAAGACCAGGGCGGCGATCAGGAGGACCAATCCAATCACTTCGGCATACAGTACGGCGCGCAGGGCACCCACTTTACGGCTGGCAAGGCCTCCGGCAAAATCGCCGCCACCCCACGAGATGGCAGATAAGATTCCAAACAGGATCGCGAGCACTTATTTTTTCCAGTACGGGGAGAGTTTTAGGATGGAGCGGCGCACAAACGGGCGTGCCAACGGGACGAAGTATTTTTTCCAGCCGAGCAGGGCGGCGATTTCGGCGACGATATCTTTGAAGCTGTGGCGTTGGTAATGTAGCAGTCGCTGGCTTTCTTCGGTATCCAACCAGTCGGTACAGTAGTCTTGAGTGGTAAAGGCTTCGTCGGGCAGCATGCCGATGCCCATGGCGGTGAGCAGTTCGCTAAAGAACTCGCGGTAGGTGATTTGGCAGCTTTTGCCGCCACCCACCAGCAAGGTACGACCCGTCCATAGGTCGGGCAGGGCAATGGCATTCACTACGGCCAAAGCGCCATCCGATGGATGCATGGTTTCCATACGGGTGCGCAGTGAGATTTCGAACATGATGGGATCGGCGTCTCGCAGGGCGATGAGCGGCATGTCGCTAAAACGGAAAATGAGCCAGCGCAGGCCCGATTCTGCGACCATTTTCTCACCGGCGGCCTTGGTCTCGCTATAAACATCGGTAATTTGCACTGGGTCGCCCACCCGGCGCGGCGGGGGTAACTGCACCGTGTTCCCGAACAGGTCAAAAGTGGAAGCGTAGAAAAAACGCGGTGGGGTGGCCTGGGCCTGGGCAGCCTCTAATAGGTTGCGGGTTCCGCCAATGTTGACGGCGCGGGTCAGGTTAGGGTCTTTGTTGCTGGCCGGTGGGATGATGGCAGCCATGTGCAGGATAACATCGACACCCTGGACAGCTTTTTGGATGGCGGCTGCGTTGCGCAGGTCTCCCCAGTGCAGGTCAACCTTCCCGGCAAATTGGGCCGCTTTGGCCTGGTTGGCGGGCGTGGGCAGGTCAAAACAGCGTACCGTGTATCCCTGGCGCAGTAATTCAGCAGTGATGTAGCCACCGACATTGCCAAAAGCGCCGGTGAGCAGGACGTCGGTCATGGGTTAGCCTTTCCCGGCAGCGCGAGCGCGGTCGAGCACTTTTTGGGCGTTTTTAAGCAGCGGCATGTCAATCATTTTACCGTCCAGGTCGTAAGCGCCTTTGCCGGCTTTTTGGTTGGCTTCGAAGGTTTCAACCACGCGCAGGGCATAGGCAATGGCTTCGGGAGACGGGGTAAAGGCCGCCTGGACGGGTTCAACCTGGGCAGGGTGAATGATTTGCTTGCCGGTGAATCCCATGCGCGCGCCCGACATGGCCTCGCTAAAAACAAAGTCGGTGTTTTTGAAGTCAATGGTGACAATATCGATGGCTTGCAGTCCGTAGGCGGCGCAGGCGGTAACGACAGCCGAACGGGCGTAGAACAATTCCCAGGCTTCTGCGGTGCGTACTGCGCCGATGCTGGCGGCAAAATCCTCGCCGCCAAAGATGATCGCATCCAGGCGCGGGTGGGCGGCAATCTCCTTCAGGTTCAAGATGCCTCTGGCGGTTTCGACTCCCACCAGGATACGAATGGAGTTGACCGGCCAGCCATAAGCCAGTTCGGCGGTTTCGATCGTTTCACTGACCGATTGGATCTGGTCGTAGGTTTCGACCTTGGGGATGACGATCCCATCGGGCCGGTAGGGCAGCACAGCCTCGATATCGTCTTTTTCCAGGCCGGAGCCGACACTGTTGATGCGGGCCAGTTTTTCGCTTTTGCCGAAATGCAGTTCTTGCAAGGCGCGAGCGATGGTAGCGCGGGCTTCGGCTTTGCGGTTCAGGGCGGTGCCATCTTCCATATCCATGCAGATGCAGTCCACCCCGAGCGTGATGGATTTGGTAATTTTTTTCCAGTCATCACCGGGCATGTAGAGCAGGGCGCGTCGAGGATGCATGTTTTTAACTCCATTGTCAACAGGCAAGAGTCAAGGGTCGGGGCTGCTGCCACAGGTTATTGACGCTTGAGAAATAAAGCTGTGCGCTCGAATTCTATCACTACCGTTCCATCTGGTTTGCGGCCCCAGTGTTTCAGACGCACGATGCCGATTTCGGGCCGTGATTTGGATTCGCGTTTTTCGAGCACCTCGGTCTCGGCGTAGATGGTATCGCCGTGGAAGGTGGGGTTGGGGCTGACAACTTTGTCGTAGCCAACCGTGGCCAGGATCGTGCCTTCGGTCAGGTCGGGGACGCTCATGCCGGTCACCAGGCCAAGGACGAAGATGCCGTTGACGATGCGTTGACCAAACTGGGTTTTGGATGAAAAATCCTCGTTGCAGTGCAGCGGCTGGGTGTTCATGGTCAGCATCGAGAACAGTACATTATCCATTTCGGTGACGGTGCGGCCGTTGGCGTGTTTGATTTTCTGGCCGACTTCGAGGTCTTCGTAGAATTTTCCGGGCATGGTGGCTCCTAATTGTTGATCTGGGTGATCAGGAAAACCGGTTCGGTGCAGGCTGCCTCGGGGCAGAACAGGCCAAACCACAGTTCGCCGTTCCCCACCCGGATACCGCCGGGCAGGTTCGATAACTCTGCTTCGCTGGTGTTTAGTATAGCCTCGAGCATGGCCTGGTCGAAAACCTGGGCGTAGTATTTGGCAAACTCATCCGCGTTGTGGAGGGTGGTCATCTGCCCATCGATTTTGACGTTGACCGGGTAGTAAACGCTCTCGGCAATTCTGGCGCTATCGCCCGCCGCGGCGGATGTTTTCAGAATCAGGAAAAAGGTTTCAGCCGCAGACATCTCGTCACTGCCGATAAACTGGGCAGCGGGGGTTGGGGTGGGCGGCGCGGAGGTGGCGGGAGGAAATTCGACGATGACGGTCATTTCTGGCGGCCTGGGCGGGAAATCATTCGGTTCGAGAAGGCAGGCCAAAGAGAGAAATACGAGCAAGCCGAGCAGAAATAGCTTTTTCATGGTTTTTTCTGACGTTTTTCCCTGGCGGAGCTGGCCGCTAGCAGTTTTTTGAGTTCTTTTTGGTTGTCATCCACCACGTGATCCAGGTCATCGAGGCGTTTCAGGATCAGCCCGACTTCCAACTCGGCCTTGGCATTGACCTGGTGATCGATCTCGGCTGCGATGCGATCTTTGGCGGCCTGTCGGTTTTGACTCATCATGATAAACGGCGCAGCGTAGGCGGCCTGAAAAGAAAGCATCAGGTTGAGCAAAATGAAGGGGTACGGGTCCCAATGATTGACCCAGGCGGTCACGTTGAGCATGATCCAGATGGCCAGCACGCTTGATTGAAAGATGATAAAGCGCCAACTGCCCATCGTATCGGCGACCGCATCGGCGATTTTTTGCCCAAGGGTCAGGCGTTCCAGGTCGACTACGTTGACATTGCGGCTGACCATGCGGCGCAGGATGCGGTCGTTTTCGTGCAGGCGGCCGCCCAACTCGATCAGGACGTCGATGGCAGCCGAAGGGCGTTTGTGCAGGAAATTAAAAAACTCTGCTCGTTCCAGGGCCAGGGCGGTGACATTTTCAAGGGCTTTGACGCGCGCCGAGCGCGGCTCTTGGGTCAGCATCGAAAGTTCGCCAAAGAAACCGCCCGGACCAACTTCGTAGAGCACAACTTCGTGGCCGCCGGCATCCTGGATTAAGATTTGGGCCAGCCCTTCGGTGACCACATAGAATAATTCGCCGGTATCGCCCTCGCGGATGATGACCTGCCCCGCTTTGAATTTCATCTCATCCATCAGGGCGCGGATCTCGGCGACTTCCTGCTCATCCATTTCGCTAAACAGGGGAACTTCACGTAATTCGATTTCTGCCATGCGGGTTGCCTCCGCTTATATGATTTCTGCCAGGATTTGGTCGCGTTCGACGGTTTGACCGGGTTTAACCTTGAGTGATTTTACCTGCCCGGCCTGTGGCGCGGCGACTTTGATTTCCATTTTCATGGCTTCGAGAATCAACAGCGTTTGACCCTTCTCCACCGACTCGCCCTCCGTCACCTGGACAGCGCGCACCAGCCCCGGCATCGGCGCGGTCAACTCACCCGCAGCGTGATGCGCGTGCCCGCCGCGCCTGGTTGCGCCGGTTGCTTTGGTCAGGACAAAAGTCTGGCCGTTGACCGTAACCCAGCGTTTGGTTCCATCGGTTGAGATGTGCGCGGTGAAAACGGATTCGGGAACGGATTGGGAAGCGGGCACACGGATGTCGATCCAGCCCTCGCCGCTGCGCAGGATTTCGACGGCGTGGGTTTGGCCATCGAGGCTGAGGGTGACCATCTTTCCAGTCTGCGCCAGGTCGAGGTTGTAGGTTTGGGAGTTGTAGTCGAATTGGATTTTCATATGGATTGATTGTCGGGTAGGGGCGACCCTTCCAGGCTAGCCAGTGTGTTTTTTCTCAAAAATACCTTGCCCGAAACGTGCGCTGTTATGCGCCGGGCGGGTCGCCCTTACGCTTAGTTGCGAAACCCATTCCCGCTTTTCCACGGGCTGAACGAGTCGGGCTCAATCGGATTTTCGATTTTTGATTTTTGATTACCGATGACCGAATCCGCGAGGGCTGCGGCAATTAAGGCTTCGACGGGAATTTTCGCTGGCTGCCAGTTAAACTCCGTTTCCACCCAACGGGTGTGGATTTTGCCTTCCGCGAAGGCCGGGTGAGCCAGGATGGCCTGCAAAAAGTCGAGGTTGGTGATAACGCCATGTAAAACGGTCTCGCGCAGGGCGGCGCGCATCCGCTGGAGGGCAGATTCACGATTCGCGGCGCTGACGATGATTTTGGCGAGCAGCGGGTCATAGAAGTGGGAAACCTCCGAGCCAGTGGCAATGCCAGAGTCGACGCGAATGCCGGGGCCGCGCGGCTCGACAAACTGCAAAATCCTGCCGGTCGAGGGCAGGAAGCCGCCCGCAGCATCCTCGGCGTAGAGCCGGCATTCGATGGCGTGGCCGCGCTGGGTCAGGTTGCTCTGCTTAAACGGGAACGGCTCGCCCGCTGCCACGCGAATCTGCCACTGGGCCAGGTCGAGGCCGCTGACCAGTTCGGTGACGGGGTGCTCGACCTGCAGGCGGGTGTTCATTTCTAGGAAGTAGAAAGTGGAAAGTGTGGGGTCGAAAATAAACTCAACGGTACCGGCGTTGGAGTAATTAACAGCCTTAGCAGCTTTAACCGCTGCCGCGCCCATCTGTTCACGCAGTTCGGGCGTCAGCAGCGGCGAGGGGCTTTCCTCGATAATTTTCTGGTGGCGGCGCTGGACGGAACATTCGCGCTCGAACAGGTGCACCAGATTCCCGTGCTGGTCGCCAAAGACCTGGAATTCGATGTGATGGGCGTGTTCGATGTATTTTTCGATGAGTAAGCGCTCATCACCAAAGGCATTTTGGGATTCGCGCCGGGCCGCTGCCAACGCTTCGGACATCTCCCGCGCGGAATTGACGACCCGCATCCCTTTCCCACCACCCCCGGCCGCGGCTTTGACGAGAACAGGATATCCGATGCGTTCTGCCGCCTCGATAAATTCGGCTTCACCCGACAGATTCTCCGCTCCGGGAACGGTCGGCACCCCCGCGGCTTTCATCGTGATTTTCGATTCGGCTTTGTCGCCCATGGCGCGGATGGCCGATGGGGGCGGGCCGATGAAGGTCAAGCCAGCGGCGGAAACTGCCTCAGCGAAGGCGGCGTTCTCGGACAGGAATCCGTAACCAGGGTGAATGGCTTCCGCGCCGGTGGATTTGGCAGCCTCGATCACCTTTGGGATGTTGAGATACGATTCTCGCGGCGCTGAATCCCCAATTTCCACGGCCTGGTCGGCAAAACGGACGTGCAGGGCGTTTTTGTCGGCGGCCGAATAGACCGCGACGGTTTGGATGCCCAACTCGCGGCAAGCGCGCAGAATGCGAATGGCGATTTCTCCGCGGTTGGCGACTAAAACCTTGCTAAAAGGAGGGGTTGGGGTCATTTTGAAAAGTGATGAGTGAAACGTGAATTAAGGGAGCGGGATTTGCTCGAGATGGAGCGGGCTGATGAGATAGGGCGCGGGTTCCTCGCGGATAGTCGTGCCGCGCTGCTGGGGCACCATCGTGAGCAAAAGTTTGATGATTTGGGTGAGCAGGGCAAGGCGATGTTGGACAACGCTTTCTCTGAGGATGTGATGGGCTTTGTAGTACCAATCGCGGCTTTCGCGGGCTGAGCCGAGTGCGTACTGGTAAAACTGGGCGCGGGATTTGCCGGTGTGATGCGAGTAACCTTCGGCGAGGTTGGCGCTGACTGAACCCAAAGAACGATAAAGCTGGTCGGCCAAGCCTTGTGTGCGGCGATCTTTCATCAATTCAGTCACATCGTACCAGCCAATTTCGGTTGCAAATAAGGCCAACCGGTAGGCCTCCATTTTCCAAAGCGAATCGCCCTTGAGTTCCTCTGGCAACCCGGCCACCCATTCATCAAATGTCATTGCGATACCTCCTCACGTTTCACTTTTCACTCATCAATTTCAGTAGTTCCGCTTCCCTCTCCGCCGTTAATCCCGCTCGCCAGGGATGGTCGGATGGGCGGGTGGCGGCCCAGGCCAGGGTATCGCGGACAGTTTCGGCCAGCGGGCGGAAGGCCAGCCCGGCAGCGATGGCTTTAGAGACATCCACTTTGGAGAAACCGGCGTCCTCGGGCGAATCGGGCACCCAGACGGGCATGTCGCTCCACGGGGCAACCTTGTTCTGGTTGAGAAATTCGACCGAAGCCCAGCGGAAAAGCGCATCGGAGCCGCTGACCTGTTTGCACGCTTCGAGCATGGCCCCGAGGGTCAACTCATAATCGGGGCCGGTGGCGTTGTAGGCTCCGCTGGCTTTCTGTTCGATCAATTGGAGGGTGAACTCGGCCAGATCGCGCCCATCGATGATTTGGACCGGGACATCCGGTTTTTCGGGGGCGAGCACCTCGCCGCCGCCCGCGATGCGGAAGGGCCAGTAGGTGAATCGGTCGGTGGGGTCGTGCGGGCCGACGATCAGGCCGGGGCGGAGGATCAGCGCCCGGCCGGGGAATTCGGCCTCGACCGCTTTTTCACACAGGACCTTGAGCGGGCCGTAGGTTTCGCCGGTGATCTCTTCTACCGTTTCATCGGGCATGGTCGCCAGCGGAGAGTCTTCGGTAATGCCGACCTGTGAAAAATCGGCATAAGCCGAGATGCTGGAGATGAAAACGTAGGAATCAACACTTTCCCTGAGCGCCTGTGCCGACAAACGGACAATGCGCGGGAGGTAGCCGCAGGTGTCGATGACGGCGTCAAAGTGGCGGTCAGCCAGTTTGTTCAAGTCTGTTTCGCGGTCGCCGAGGATGGTTTCGATTTGCGGGTAAATTCCCGGATTGGATTTTCCTCGATTGAAAAGGGTGATTTGATGTCCGCGTGATAAGGCTGAATCAACGAGGTGTCGACCAAGAAAGCGGGTGCCGCCGAGGATAAGAATGTTCATAAATCTCCAAGGAAAGATGAAAGAGGAAAGATGCGTTAAGGTAGTGGAATATCCGCAGTGAGAAGCTCAAAAACTGGATTAACGTGATATTCAGCCTGTTCCTCGCGGATTGCGTTCTTGCGTTGGTGTTGGATCATGGGAGTGAGCATGCCGATAATGTGGGTCATCAATTTAAGTCGGTGCTGGATGATTTTCTCTGACAGGATGTGGCGGCTTTTGTAGTACCAGTCGCGGCTTTCGCGGGCAGAACCGAGCGCATATTCGATGAAACGAGCCCGATCCAGCCCCTTGCTGCGTGAATATCCCTCAGTCAGGTTGGCGCTGATTGAGCCGAGCGCGCGCTGAAGTTGATCGGAAATACTGAAGGTGAGCGGATTTTTGGAAAGCGAGACAACGTCGTGCCAGCCGATATCACCTGCGAACAATGCCAGGCGATAAACTTCCAGTTTCCAGATGGGATCATTGGTGATTTCAGAAGGAACCGCATCCAGCCACTCAGAATATTTCATGCCAACCAACCTTTCTTTCCTCTTTCGTCTT
Organism: uncultured Anaerolinea sp.; assembly: GCA_964562145.1. Classification (GTDB taxonomy): domain Bacteria; phylum Chloroflexota; class Anaerolineae; order Anaerolineales; family Villigracilaceae; genus UBA5195. The sequence continues at coordinate 99,901 of CAZLSP010000003.1, forward strand.
TTTCCAATTACATCCTGAACACCCCAAACCCACCTTCTTCCCTCGGCGCATTCAACACCACCGACAGCGCCAGCCCTAAAATTTGCCGTGTGTCCGCCGGATCGATCACCCCATCATCCCACAGCCGCGCCGTCGAATGGTAGGGATTGCCCTCGTTCTCGTATTTCTCCAAAATCGGGCGTTTAAACTCATCCGCCTCGGCACTCGTCAACTGCGGTTTGCCTTCGCGGGCGAGTTGATCCTGTTTAACGGTCAGCAGCACATTCGCGGCCTGTTCGCCGCCCATCACGCTGATGCGGGCATTCGGCCACATCCACAAAAAGCGCGGATTGTAAGCCCGGCCGCACATGCCATAGTTCCCGGCCCCGAACGAGCCGCCGATGACGACGGTCAGTTTCGGCACCCGCGCCGTTGCGACCGCATGAACCAGTTTCGCGCCATCCTTGGCGATGCCGCCCGCTTCGTATTCCTTGCCAACCATGAACCCGGTGATATTTTGCAAAAACAGCAGCGGAATGCCGCGCTGCTGGCACAACTCGATAAAATGCGCGCCTTTCAACGCTGATTCACTGAACAAAACCCCGTTATTCGCCAGAATCCCAACCGGGTAGCCGTGAATCCGCGCGAAACCGGTGACGAGGGTCGTGCCGTAGCGCGCCTTGAACTCGCGGAATTTGCTCCCATCCACCAGCCGGGCGATAATCTCGCGCACATCGTAGGCTTCGCGGAAGGTGCGGGGGAGGATGCCGTAGATGTCTTCGCTTGGGTAAAGCGGCTCTTCAGGGGTAGAAAGTGGAAAGTAGAAGGGATCGCCGCTACTCTCTACTTTCCACTTTCCGCGCGGCAGCGTCTCCACAATCTCCCGCAAAATCTCAATCGCATGCTCGTCATCCTCCGCAAAATGATCGGCCACGCCGCTTTTGCGGGTATGCACATCTGCGCCGCCCAGTTCTTCGGCGCTCACGTCTTCGCCGGTGGCGGCCTTGACCAGCGGCGGGCCGCCCAGGAAAATCGTCCCGGTGCCTTTGACAATCACCGCCTCGTCGCTCATCGCCGGGACGTAGGCCCCGCCCGCTGTGCAACTGCCCATCACGGCTGCAATCTGCGGAATTCCCTTGGCGCTCATCTGCGCCTGGTTGTAGAAAATCCGCCCAAAGTGGTTGGCATCGGGGAAAACCTCATCCTGTAAAGGCAAAAAAGCCCCGCCTGAATCGACCAGATACAGGCAGGGCAGGTGGTTTTCTTCGGCAACCTGCTGGGCGCGCAGGTGCTTTTTGACCGTCATCGGGAAGTAGGTGCCGCCCTTGACGGTCGCATCATTGGCGACAATCAGCACTTCACGGCCCGAAACGCGCCCAATGCCGGTAACAATCCCCGCGCCGGGGGCTTCATTCCCGTACATCCCGTCCGCGGCCAGCGCCGAAAGCTCCAGGAAGGGTGAACCGGGGTCGAGCAGGCGTTCAATCCGCTCGCGGACGAACAACTTGCCCTGTTCCTCCTGGCGGCGGCGATATTTTTCGCCCCCACCCTGGCGGACAAGCGCGAGCCGCTGGCGCAGGTCGGCGGCCAGGGCGCGGTGATATTCAGAGTTGGCTAAAAATTCAGCGGAGTGGGAGTTTAGGTTGGAAGTTAAGGTTTCCATGGTTTAGAAAGCGGAAAGTAGAGAGAATAACTCAAGTTTAGCATATCCAATCTCTACTTTCTACGTTCTAATTTTTTAGATGATGGAAACTTCCGCGCCTTCGTAGCTGGTGCCCAACTCGAAAATGCGCGCCGTTAAACCGGCGGCTTCAAACGCCCGTTTCATGGCCGCGCCGATCGCTGGCTCCAGTTTCGAGGAGAAAGCAATCAGGCTGGGACCGGCCCCCGAAAGGGCCACCGCGGCAGCCCCGGCGTGGCGCGCCGCCTCCAGTGCCGCCTGCGCCCCCGGGATAAGCGGGAGACGATAGGGCTGGTGCAGCGCATCGGTCATTGCTTTGCCGAGCAAATCCAGGTCGCCGGTGCGCAGCGCCTCGGTGACCAGCACCGCGCGGCTGATATTGTAAATGGCGTCCTTGCGCTCGACCTGCTTGGGCAGGATGGCGCGCGCCTGCTTGGTTGGGAAATCGAAATCGGGCAACACAATCGTGACGTGCATCGGCGAGCGGTTGGCTTTGGCCGGTAATTTGAGTGAAATGACGCGTTCCTCGTGCACAATCGAGGCCACCAGCCCGCCCAGCATGGCCGGGGCGACGTTATCGGGGTGGCCTTCGGTTTCAATCGCCATTTTCAGGATTTCTTCATCGCTAAACGGGCTGCCCAGCAGGGCATTGGCCCCCAACATGCCGGTCAGCATGGCCGCAGAGGAGGAACCCAGCCCCGAGCTGAGCGGAACGCGGTTTAGACAGTGAACCCGCAACCCGGTGCAGGTTTTCTTGGCACGGTCATAGACTTGCAGCGCCGCATCGATGATTGGGTTGTCGGCGTCTCCGGGCAGTTTGCCCTCTCCTTCGCCTTTGACCGTGACAACAATCTGGCGATCGTCGGTAGCGATAAATTCGGTTTCATTCCACAGGTCGAGCGCCAGCCCGAGGGCATCGAAACCCGGGCCGAGGTTGGCGGTGGTGGCAGGGACTTTGACTAAGATTTTCATAACGATTATTTGTAGGGGCGACCCGCCCGAAGCAATCCAGTGCCATTTCTGGCAAAACCCGTTGGCCAAAAAGCACACTCAATGGTCCTGACGGGTCGCCCCTACCCTTTCAACCTAAAATAACTTCTTCTAGCGCCCCGATGTTTGGCGCGACGATTTTGGGCTTATCCATCTCTTTGGTGACGATTTCGGGGTCTTTCAGGCCGTGGCCGGTACAAATAGCCACGATCCGTTTGCCCTTGGCGTTGAATTTCCCGGCGGCGATTTCGTGTGCCAGCCCGGCCAGCCCGGCCGCCGAGGCTGGTTCGACCCAAATGCCTTCCAGTTTGGCGAGCATTTTCTGCATTGAGATAATTTCATCATCGCTGACGGCGATAATGCGACCATTCGACTCTTCGGCGGCCTCCAGCGCTTGTTCGCCGCGTGCAGGTTTGCCAATGCGGATGGCGGTTGCCACCGTTTCGGGCTTCTCCACCGGGTGGCCGAGCACCAGCGGGGCTGATCCGGCTGCCTGGACGCCGAGGATTTGCGGCAATCCCGTCCATTTGAGATTGTTATATTGCTTGAACCCGGCCCAATAAGCGGTGATGTTGCCAGCGTTGCCCACCGGTAGGCACAACCAGTCGGGAGCATGTTCAAGGGTGTCACAAATCTCAAATGCGGAGGTTTTCTGCCCCTCGATACGGTACGGATTGATCGAGTTGACCAGCGAAATGGGGTGTTTTTGCGAAATCTGCACCACCATGGTCAGCGCGTCATCGAACGAGCCATCGATTTGCACGACTTGCGCCCCGTAGGCAATTGCCCCGGCCAATTTCCCGGCCGCGACTTTGCCTTGCGGGATCAGCACAATCGACTTCATCCCGGCGCGCGAGGCATAAGCGGCGGCCGAGGCGGCGGTGTTGCCAGTGCTGGCGCAAATAACGGTTTGCACGTTGCGGCCCAGGGCCTCGCTGATGGCGGCGGTCATGCCGCGGTCCTTAAAAGAACCGGTTGGGTTGAGGCCCTCGTATTTGATGTAAAGTTCAAAGCCGCCGCCCAGTTGGCGGGCGAGGCTTTCAGCGGGGATTAAAGGTGTGTTGCCCTCCAGCAGGCTGACGGGGCGGGTGTGGGCAGGCAGGTCGAGCAGCGGCCCGTATTTGTCGAGCAATCCACGGTACAACATGGGATAAGTCCATCCTTCTAAAAAATTTCGCCAAGTCTATCACAAAATTACAGGGGCGACCGTTTGGTCGCCCCTGCTTATGCTGTCAGCGGTGGAGCATCCCGGTCGTAAACCTGGACCTGGATGTCGAAGCCTTCATTGTTCAAAAAATCCATGGCGGGCATGAAAGTGGCATCTTTGATGGCCTGAATTTCACCGGCCGGGGCTAAAACGGTAATCCGCGCTTCCTCGTCTGATATTTTGACGATTTTCATTTGCGCATCGGCGCTGGCGGCGGTGATTTTTGCTTGCATATCCTTAATTGCATCTTCAAGAGTCATGGCGCCTCCTTGGGGTCTAACTCGTGTAGCAAAATTATAGCCCCGAAGCGGGTCGCTGGTACTTCTGGATGGTAAAATCCGCACATGGAATTTTCTCAAATTACCCCCGATTTATTGATTGGGCCCATGCCTACTGCGGCGGATTATGAGCGACTCTACGCCCTGGGTGTGCGCCTGGTGTTGAACATGCGCTTCGCGCGCCGCCTTCCCGCGGGTGTCACCCAGCCTCCCTTTGATGTGCTCTGGCTGAGGAGCCTCGACAATCCGCTCTTCCCAATTCCGATGCGCACATTGCTGCAAGGAACCCAGCGCGCGCTGGAGGTGATTGCCTCGGGCGGCAAAATTTACAGTCATTGTGCCTACGGACGCCATCGCAGCGTGGCGATGGGCGCAGCTGTGCTGATTGCGCAGGGCTATAACCCGCAGGCGGCGATGCGTCTGATTAAAGAAAAACGCCCGGTGGCCGATCCGGATGTTTTCTACATCCGCCAACGTATCCTGGCTTTTGCGCGATACTGGCAGGGGCAACAAAAAATGGGCTGAAACAGCCCATTTTTGTTTATACCGGTTTGAGAAAAACCAGCGGAATTTCGCGCGAGGTCGTCTTTTCATACCCGCCAAAGGCCGGGGCGGTTTCTACGACCCACTTCCAGATGGCAGAACGTTGCTCTCCCGCCAGGATTTCGGCCTGGACCGGGATCACTTTGTCCATAATTTGCACGGTAAAGCGTGGGTTGGCCTTGATGTTATGGTACCAGGCCGGGTGGTTGGCCTGGCCGCCATTAGAAGCCACCACCACGTAACCGTTGTTGCGCTCAAAGAATCCGACCGGGTTGCTGTGGGGTTTGCCCGATTTTCGCCCGGTGGTGTTGAGCACCAAAACCTTGAAACCGTTCATTTCGCCGCCCAAACGGCCGCCGCTCAGTCGATAAAAAAAGACATGCATGCCGACAAAGAGTTTCCACAGAATTTTCATCGTAGCCCTTTCGAATGGGTTCAGGATACCGCATTTTGGGTTGCGTTTTAACTGTACGTTTGGGTAGTTAAGAAGACCGGTCACAGGAATTTTCCCTGTGACCGGTAAGCCGCTTTAAGAAAAGACTCAATCTTTTTTGATTTTTGCGACTGTGACCCCGTCGCCGCCTTCGTTGGGATGGCCTTCTTCGAACGAGGCGATAAATTCGTGCCCCCTGAGCGCGGCGCGCACTTCCTGGCGCAGTTTGCCGGTGCCTTTACCATGAATGATGCGGACGTAGGGCATGCCGACCATGTAGGCTTTTTCAAGGTAGTTTTCAAGCAGGTTGAGGGCGTCTTCAGCGCTTTGCCCGCGCAGGTCCAGTTCGAGCCCGGGGGAGGCGGGGGCGACCGCAGCCGTGGAACCTGGCAGGTTGGCGGCCCCTTCCTTGATTCGGCGTGTGCGCCCGGAGGGCTTTTCTTCGAACTTTTGCGCTTCCTCGTCGCTTTTGCGCAAGATATCGCCCAACTTGGCGCGGATGCGCAGTGAACCGACCTGTACTTCGGCGTCTGATTCGCTCAGGGCTGTGATCAGGCCTTCGCTGCCGAGCGTGCGCAGGATGACTTTTTCGCCTAGCTTGAGCGGAGCGGGAGTGCCCGCCGGGGCTTTTTCTGCTTTTACGTTCCGTTCCACCGGGGCGACGACTTTCTCTTCCACCACGGCAACTTTTTCTTCCAGTTTTTGCAGGGCATCGACCGGCTGGCGCAGTTTTTTAAGGTCGGCTTTGAGCCGCCCAATGTTGCGCTTGAGCACTTCCACTTCCAACTCGGCTTCGGCCTTGGCTTTTGCAATGACTTCGCGGCGTTCGTCCTCGATTTTTTCAAGGCGGGCGGCCAGCTCGCGGTTGAGGTCTTCGGTGCGGGAGCGGGCTTTTTCGGCTTTTTCGCGTTCACGGCTTGAGCGGTTGCGTTCTTTGCGAATGTCATCGAGCAGTTTGTCGGTGCGCAGCTCGTCGGGGTTGACGGCGTTCCGGGCGGCGGTCACAATGGCCTCGGGGAGTCCGAGGCGCGAGGCAATGGCCAGGGCATTGGAGCGACCCGGCAATCCGAGAGTCAGTTTGTAGGTGGGGCGCAGGGTTGCGACATCGAATTCAAGTGATGCGTTGACGACGCCCTCGGTGCCATGCGCAAAACTTTTCAGTTCAGGGTAGTGTGTGGCCACAAAGGTGGTGCAGCCTGCGTCCAGCAGGTGCTGGAGAATGGCGCGCGCCAGGGCCGCACCCTCCTGCGGGTCGGTGCCTGCGCCCAGTTCGTCAAAAATAACCAACACGCGCGAGTCAATCTTTTTGAGAATGCGGATGATGTTGGTGATGTGTCCGCTGAAGGTCGAAAGCGATTGTTCAATGGATTGTTCGTCGCCAATATCGGCAAAGACATCGGTAAACAAGCTTAATTCTGAGCCGCTTTGGGCCGGGATATGCAAACCGCTTTGTGCCATCAGCACCAGCAAGCCGACAGTTTTAAGCGAGACGGTTTTGCCGCCTGTGTTGGGGCCGGTGATGACCACGGCGCGTGTGCCGGGGGTGAGCAGGATGTCGTTGGCGACGGCCGTGTTGGGGTCGAGGAGTGGGTGGCGGGCGTGGTAAAGGCGAATGACCGGTGCATCAACGGTCGCCGGTGCCTGGCCTGGCTTGCGGCCCTCGGGTTTGGCCCGGGGCTGAAGGACGGGTTCGGACGCCCGGATTTCTTCTGCATATTTTGCTTTGGCAAACGCCAGGTCGATCTCGGCCAGGGCTTCGATGCCGGGCAGGATTTCGGCGGCTGCCATACCGACCTGCGAGGAGACTTCGGCCAGGACGCGCAGGACTTCATTGCGCTCGGTCATCTGTTTTTCGCGGTATTCGTTGTTCAGCTCTACCACCGCCAGCGGTTCGACAAACAGGGTGGCCCCGCTGGAAGACTGGTCGTGAACGATTGATTTGATCTGCCCTTTGAATTCGGCGCGCAGCGGGATGACATATCGGCCGTCACGCTGTGTGATGAGCGTATCCTGGAGCATTGGGACGGTGGAACTATCGGTGATATATCGCTGCAGGCGCGTCATCAGGCGTTCGTGGGCAATTCGCAATTCTTTGCGGATTGCGGCCAGCCTGGGGGAAGCTGAATCGAGCACTTCGCCTTTGTCGCTGATGGTGCGCGAAATGGAATCGACAATGCCAAGCGTTGTGGGCAGGGCCAGGGCCAGTTCGGCCAGGCGCGGGTACTGGTAGCTGGGTGGCTCGACAACGGGCAGTTTGCCCGGTTTCTGGCGTTTTTCGCGTTCGGGAACCGCCTCGGTCGCGCCTTTGCCAAATTTTTCAAGGGTCTTCTTGAGCTGGCGGCAGGCAATCAGCGTGGATTTAACGTCCAGCAAATCGGTAGGTTCGAGCACGCCGCCGCGTCGGGCCAGTTCCACTTTTTCGCGGATGTCGTGTGCGCCGCCAATGCTCACATCGTGCCCGGAGAGCAGGTGGCGGGCTTCGCTGGTTTCTTGCTGGCGCATGAGGGCCAGGTCGTAGGAGGTGGTTGGCTGGAGGGCGCGGGCCAGTTCTTTGGATGCGGAAAAGTCACAGTTCGCCGCGAGGCGCTCGAGGACTTTGGGATATTCAAGTACGGAAATGGTTTTCGAGTCCATGGATTACTTTGTTTCGTTAATCGGCGGGCAAAACATCTTTGCGCAACGGGCATATGGCCGGTTGCGCGCCGGGCGTGAGGAGATGACCCGGTGTTGTTAGAAATGGGAGGCAGTTTACAGGGCGGTTGCCATGGCGTTCATCCTTGTCGGGTGAATTTAATCACAGATTTGGGGATTCGGGGCAAAAAAGCCAGCCTGTGCAGGCTGGCTTTTGTTTTTGCGTGAGGATGCGGGGGTTAACCACCGGTTTTGAGCGGCAGGTTTGACCCGCAATAGGCGCAGGAGGCATACCGGGCATTGCTCCATTTCACTTCATCTCGGCGCACGGGGCCGCCGCAGCGTGGACAGGTGTGTGGCAGCAATTCGAAGGGGCGTTCCATGACCTGGTTCAGTTGGGTTGCCGCGCGGGGTTCGGGAGCAGGCTGCGGCGCGGAGGTTTGCGCAGCGGGGGCGGGAGAGGCGGGTGGAACCTCCACATCTTCAAAACCAGGTTGCGTTGAGGCTCTAAAAACCCCATCCAGGACCATGTTTAGCCCGACCAGGATTAAAATCCCGGGCCACCACCAACCGGTCAGGAACAGGAAACCTAATCCGATTAGCCAGATTGCGCCGCTGACATCGCCCCAGGGGCCATGGTGTTTGTGCTTCCATTTTTTATGTTTGTACATTGGACACCTTTATTGGGTAACTTTGGGGGAACCTGAACCGTTAAAGTTATCAAGAGTGATGAGATATACGAACAAAAATGTTGGAAGTTGTAATCGGCGGTTGGCAAAATCTGAAGCGCACCTATAATAAAATAGAATAGATTTGACCCTGGTGTGGAAAATGACCTTCAAACCTGAACAAAATGACCCGCTGGATGCGGATTACGCCCAGTTTGCTGTATGGGAATATCGCCAGAAGATTTTGGAGGCCACCCTCAAGGTAGTCACCATCACGCTGGCGGCTCTTTCGCTGGTCAATATCATCGAATGGTTTGCGCCTCCCTCGTTTTCCTGGGAAATTGAAAATTTAATCATGGATGGCGTGGTCCTGGCTGTGATGGTTGCGCTGCTTCGGTTAAAGCGCCTGGGACACTGGCGGCTGGCCTCCTGGTTGTTAACCGGGTTCCCGTTCTTGCTGGTGCCGCTTTCATATTCGGGGCCGTCCTTTAGCAATGCGCTGCTGGTGTTGGGCATTCCCACCGCCCTGGCCAGTTTCGTTATCCAGCCGTGGGCCTCTTACCTGTTTGCCGGGCTGTCGGTGGCCCTGTATACGGTGGAGTTTTACCTGTGGCCTATGCCAATGGATTACGATACCCTGGCGATTTTTTCTCTGGTGACCCTGGCCGGGGGTGCTTCTTTTGTAGCCAATACGCTCAATAAGACCATTCGTGATGTGATCCTGGCCTATGATGAAACCATTCGCGGTTGGGCCACAGCCCTGGAAATCCGCGATTCTGAGACGATGGGCCATTCGAACCGAGTGGTGGGGATGACGCTGCAAATGGCCGAAAAAATGGGCATTGCCGGGTCACAACTGGTTCACCTGCGGCGCGGGGTTTTGTTGCACGATTTTGGGAAAATGTTTATGCCCGATTCGATTTTGCATAAAAGCGGGCCGCTCTCCGATGCGGAGTGGGAGGTGATGCGCAAGCACCCCGAATATGCGCGTGCCACGCTGGCCAAAGTCTCATACCTGGTCCCGGCCCTGGATATTCCCTATTGTCATCACGAGAAGTGGGATGGCAGCGGGTACCCACGCGGACTGCACGGCGAAGAAATCCCGCTTGCCGCGCGCATTTTTGCCATTGTCGATGTTTGGGATGCCTTGGTTTCTGACCGCCCGTATCGGCAGGCCTGGCCGGTTGAAAAAGTGTTGGAGTATATTCAGGGCGAGTCGGGCAAACATTTTGACCCGCAAGTGGTACAAGCCTTTATCGAATTGGTACGTCATTCAAAAAGCGCCGGTTGAACCCGGCGCTTTTTATTATTTTCGTTCAAGTTTGAAAGCCATATCTGCTTTGAAATCGGGCAACGATAGGGTGCAGGCCTGGCCTGCGCTGCAGGTCACTTCAAAGGGTTCGAGGAAAATTCCCTGCCAGGTGTCGAAAGGTGTGACCTGGTAGACTCCCTCGGCCAGTCCCTGCACTTCAGCCTGGACCCCGGCCCGCACGGTCTCATTTTTCCGCACTTCATCCATGCCCTGGCCTTCGAGGGCAAAATCCTGCACCCATAACAAACCCCCGTCTGCACCGGCCACACCCCAGCCACGCACCTGCGGGTCAGATGGCGCGATTTGTAGCGGCAGCGGGTTCCACTTAACCAGCGGGATGCCGGCCACAAACTGGTTTAGTCGCTGCAGGTCGGCGGCCATTTCGGGGGTGATACGTCCCCACGAACCGCCGCTGTTCCATTCGGCGGGGGTCATGGCTGCGCCCGAGGCCAGGGCTGCCCAAATGGCGTTGTGCGCCATCTCGGGGTAATAGGAATTGCCCTGGGTTCCGTATTCACCCACCCAGTTGGGTTTCTCTGCCTCGTTCCACATCGTGGTGGTCCACCCGGCGATGATGTCGGCCGTTTTAACGGGGTCGTTTTCCAGCGCGTACACATGCACCTGGGGCGCATCCATAACGGCGAACCCTTCGGGCCAGTTCATATCCCCAGACATGCTGGCCGTGGTCGGGTGGCGATAAGGGTCGTTTTCAACAAAGTAGGCGTTGACGCGGGCATGCCACGGATTGGTCTGGTCGTAGGCGTTGGTGCCATTGATCTCGGATGCAGTTTGCCACAGGCCAATGGCGGTGCTGTAGCCCCAGCGGGCAATGGTGTAACGATACAGGTTTTCCTGCCAGGCCCAGGCTTCTTCATCGATAAAGAAGGAATCGATTTCACCCAGTTTGCGGAAGCCGTTGTTACCTTCCCATTTGCCATCGCCCCAGGCGTGACCTTTGGCGCGCAGGTTGGGGTGGTCCCAAACGGTGAAGACCAGGAAGATGCCTTTCTTTTCAGCGTCTTTCACGATCAGGTCGATGGTCTTCAGGTTGGAGAGTGAGTACTGGTCATAATTGTTGTTGACCGGCGAGTTGGTATACAGCGGCCACCAGACAACAAAGTTTGCGCCCTGGGCCTGCATGTTTTCAAAAAGCACCACGCCCCGGTTGGCGTCAAACCCGTCGATGAGGATGTTGAGCGCTTCACAGTAGCCTATGCCATAAAAAGGGGTACCGTCGTGATGGGCCAGGTAGCGCGGGCTGTAGGCCGGGTTTACCTGGCTGCCAATTTGCAGCCAGCCATGCAAATCGGAGGCGGTTACGCTGAATTCACCTGTGGCGGGTTGGCTGCTTCCACGCGCATCGCTGACGGTGAGTTGGTATTGCCAGGTGCCTTCTTGCCAGGGGGTGAAGCGCACCTGCCAGGCGCTCTCTGCATCCCAAAAACCGGGCACGGTCATGGCGCTTCCATCGGGGGCGGTGAACAGCGCCTCGAGACGCACTTCACGCGCGTCGAAGGGGTTGGTGTACTGCGCTTCCAGGTCCAGTTTTATCGCGAGTCCTTCGTAGCGCGCCAGCGTAGGTTTGTCGAGTTCGACAGTGTTGATTTTGGGCAGTTCTACCGGGGTGGCAGTGGCGGCCGGGGCCTGGGTGGGCGGCAGCGGGGCAGGGGTTGGTGTGCCACAGGCGGCCAGGATGGCGATGAGACATATAAATAAAAGGCTTTTTTTCATAAAGGGGACCTTGTTAGCGTATTTTTTGCCGGATGCGCAGGATTTCGTTGAGGTGCAGGAAGTTGTGGCGGGTGGGCGGCATGAGCAGGATGCCCGCCAGGGTGCGGCTGCCCCAGTAGGCCAGGATTTCACTGGCGGCTGCGAGCACCAGCCCGGAGGCGCGCAGGTTTTCGAGACGCGCGGGAGATACCTTTTTGGGCAGGTCGGCCAGCGGGATTTGGCGGACGATTTCGCGGGTGCGGCGTCCGACGGCTAAACGGTAAGCGGTTAGTGCCGCGAGGTTAATTTCCGCGCTGAGGGTGGCTATCGCGGCAGGGTCCATCGCGTTCCCGGTGTGGCGCACGCTTATCGCGAGCTTTTCCTGCCACTGGCCGTTTTCTAACACGGGCGGGGTATCGGCGATGAGTATGTTGATGGTTATATCTTCAATGCGGGTGATATGCCACAGGACCCAGGCGATGGAATGTTCGCCGCTGGGGGGGATGCGGCGCAGGGCAGCGTCATCCAGCCCGCGCAGGGCTTCATCGGCAAAGGACCAGGCGGAGTTGACGGTGATTTCGGCGCTATGGGTGGCGGCATGTTGCTCAAGAAACAGATCCAGCGCGGCCGGGTCTTTTCCGCCGCGCAGGCTGTTTTGCAGGAGTTTTTGCTGGTCGTTCCAGTGTTTGCGGTTGGTGTTCATGGGGGGCAAAAAAGGGATAGCCCCTGCCCGGGTGCTGTTTTATGGGGTTTTCATCCCGGCGGCCAGGGCTGCGCCGACAATGCCGGCCTCGTTGAGCAGTTGCGCAGGGATGACCGGGGCTGTCACTGTCAGCTGCGGCAGGTATTTTTCGTGGTATTTGCTGATACCGCCGCCGATGATGAACAGGTCGGGCCAGAAGAGTTTTTCCATTTCGGCCAGGTAGCGGTTGAGGCGTTTGGCGTATTTTTTCCAGTTCAGGTCGTCACGCTGGCGGGCGGCATCGGAGGCGCGCGCTTCGGCATCGTGGCCGTTGATTTGCACGTGTCCAAATTCGGTGTTGGGAACCAGTTTGCCATCGACGAATATGGCGCTGCCGATACCGGTGCCGAGTGTAATCATGATGACTACGCCCGATTTGCCTTTACCAGCGCCAAAGGTGATTTCTGCCAGCCCGGCGGCATCGGCGTCGTTGAGTACGGTCACCGGGCTGCCGGTGGTGCGACTCAGCAGTTCGTCTGCGTTAAGCCCCACCCAATCGGGGGAGATGTTGGCCGCCATTTTTACGACACCGTGTTTAATGGGTGCGGGGAAACCAACGCCGATGGGCCCTTTCCACATAAAATGGCGGGTTAGCTCGGCGATGACATCGGCCACAGCCTGGGGTTCGGCCCCATCGGGGGTGCGGATGCGATGCCGTTCTACCAGGATCATCCCGGTTTCGGTGTTGATTGGCGCGCCCTTGATGCCCGAGCCGCCCACGTCGATGCCTAGAACTTCCATACAGCCTCCAGTTGATAGCGTTGAGGAAATTGTATACCAGATTTGCCGCGATAGGTTAAAACAAAAATGGGCGGGTCGCAACCCGCCCATTGCAAAGCTTTTATCCGTAACGATTCATGAACTTTTCCATGCGGTGCAGGGCTTCTTCGATCTTTTCATAGGCTGTGGCATATGAACAACGCACAAAGCCCTCGCCGCCCGCGCCAAAGGCATTGCCTGGCACAACCGCTACATGCTCCTCGTGGAGCAGTTTTTCGGCAAAGGTTTCGTCATCCATGCCGGAGGCTTTAATGTTCGGGAAGGCATAAAAGGCTCCGCGCGGCTCGAAAGTGGTCAGGCCGAGTTTGTTCAACCCGCTGACGATGAGACGGCGGCGGCGATCGTATTCGGCGACCATTTCGTCGACAAACTGGTCTGCTTTGAGCGCTTCGATGGCGGCATCCTGGGCGGTGGTCGGCGCAGACATGATGGTGTATTGGTGGACGCGCACCAAGCCCTGGATGATTTCGGCGGGGGCGGCCGCATAGCCAATGCGCCAGCCGGTCATGGCGTGGCTTTTAGAGAATCCGCCAAGCAGCACGGTGCGTTGTTTGAGTTCTTCGCCCAGCGCGGGGAAACAGACATGCTTGAAGCCATACACCAGGCGGTCGTAAATTTCATCCGAAACCACCATCAGGTCGTGTTCGATGGCGATTTTGGCAATCTCGAGCATGGTTTCGCGTTCGGCCACGGCCCCGGTGGGGTTGCTGGGGTAACCGATAAAGATTACTTTGGTGCGCGGGGTGATGGCCCGGCGAATATCCTGCGGGTCGACCGCAAAGTTGTTTTCCATGCGGCTGGGGATTTCAACCGGCACGCCGCCTGCCAGGTAGACCTCGGCCTGGTAGGAGACAAAGCATGGGGTCGGGATGATGACCTCGTCGCCGGGGTCGAGCAGGGCGGTGAAAGTCAGGTACAGGGCTTCCGAAACGCCCACCGTGGCGATGATCTCGGTGGCCGGGTCATATTTCACGCCGTACAGGCGCATCAGGTTGTCGGCAATGCCCGCACGCAGTTCCATCTTGCCAGAGTTGGATGTGTAATGGGTTTCACCGGCTTGCAGCGAGCGCACACCTGCATCCAGGATTGGTTTGGGCGTAGTGAAATCGGGTTCGCCAATGCCGAGCGAAATTACATCCTTCATGGTGGCCGCGATGTCGAAAAACTTGCGGATGCCGGATGGTTTTAGCGATGCCACCCGTTTCGAAAGAACAGTGTTTTTGGTCAGTTCTGCCATTGAGCCTCCTGAGTTGGCGCGGTCAAATTAACACACGCACTCACCATTTTACGAGATAGTTAAAAAAAATATAGGGCAAGATGTCACCTTGCCCTACAACAAAACTCCGGTTCTTGCTCTTACAGGCGAATACTGGAGTTATCGCCAATGTTGACGGCGGTAGGGCGGCCCTTCACCCGCGCCTGGCGGCCGATAAATGAGCCATCCAGCACCGAGTCGGTCACAACTGCGCCATCGTCGAGGATGCTGTTGCGCAATACGCAGCCGGAGACTTCGCAATCGGCGCTGACCGAGACGTGGGGACCGATTACCGAAGCATCCAGCTTGGCAGACGGGTGCACAAACACGGGCGGGATGATGGTCACATTAGGACGTTTGATGACTTCCTGGGAGTTGTCGCGCCCATGTTCAAGCATGTAGGTGTTGGTTTCCAGGGTCGCTTCGATGGTGCCGGTATCCAGCCACACATCCACGCTTTGGGTGCGCATTTGGGCGCCATAGTCCAGCATGATGTTAAGCGCATCCGCCAGGAAGTATTCGCCCTTCAGGGCAATACCGCGCTTCATTTGCTCGTTGATGGCCGAAACCAGGTCTTCCCCTTTTTTGAAGTAGTAACAACCTACCAGGGCCAGGTTATTTTCCATCGTTTGCGGTTTTTCAATCAGGCGCACAATATGCCCCTCTTTAACCTCCGCTACGCCAAACCGCCGTGGGTCAGGGACGGCTTTTACCCAGGCGACACCGTCGCTTGGGTCATCGGCCAGGAAGGAGAAATCCGTTTCCAGCAGGGTGTCTGAAAAGACCATGATGGTGGGCCCCTTTAACAGGTGGCGCGCCAGCCACATGGCGTGGCTTTGACCCTTCATCTCTTCCTGTACCACATAGTGGGCCTTGATGTTAGGGTAGTGCTTGTTGACGTAAACGGGGATTTGCTCGCCTAAAAAAGGCCCGATGATAAAAATATATTCGGTGTTTTCAGGGTTCGGAACACTATGGAACATATCCATCAGGTGGTCAAACGAGGGTTTCCCGGCTACGCTGACCAGCGGCTTGGGTTTGCTCCACGTATGTGGGCGCATACGCGTTCCCCAGCCTGCCATTGGGATGACAATCTTCAAAGTTTCGCTCATAAATCCTCCTCTATGGATTTATTTTACTCGATTGCGAGGCCGGGCTGACCAATTTCCTACTTGATGATGGTCAGGTTCGCCAGGCTGGCAGAAAGGCGCTTAATGCCGACCGTCTCAAAGACAACATCGATAATTTCGTCGCCATCTTGCATGCGGCTGTCGAGCACAATGCCGTCATTCCAAATGGGATGTTTGACCCGCATCCCGGCCCGGAACTTTGATTCGAGGATGGGGGCCGGGCGGCTGGGCGAGGGCAGGGTCCAGGTGTCGTACCCGCTGCTGTTGCGCCGTTTGGGGGCGCGACCCTTGCCGGTGACGAACTCGCCGGGGATGTCGCTCAAGAAACGGGATTCGACCGTCTCTTCGCTGTAGCCTCGACCTCCGCGCCGCATGGCTCGCAATAAGAAGAGACGTTCTTTGGCGCGGGTGATCCCCACATAGAATAAACGCCGTTCTTCTTCCATTTCTTCGGGTTCGTCGAAGGAGCGGCTGTGCGGCAGGACCCCATCATCTAGCCCAACGATGAAAACGGCGCCGAATTCGAGGCCTTTGGCGGCGTGCATGGTTAGCAGGGTGGGCACATTTCCCTCGCTGAGGGTGTCCTGGTCGCTGACCAGGGCCACATTTTCGAGAAACTCGGCCAGGGTGCGGGTTTGGTATTCATCGGCCAGGCGGTGAAGTTCGACCACGTTTTCGAGACGGTCTTTGCCTTCTTCGGTGCCATCGTCGAGATGTTCTTTGTAATTAATGTCTTGCAAGATGCGGTCGAAAAGCTCGGGCACGGTGTAGGTTCCCAGCAGCCCGCGCCAGGCCGCCAACATTCCGCCGAAATCGGCCAGGGGCAGGGCTGCCCGCCCGGCAAACTGGCCCCAGAATGGAGAATCAGAGCCGCGTGCCAGGTCGATCAGCACCTGGCCGGGGGTAGTAGAGGCGCTCCGGGCGGCGTTGTGCAGGGCCAGGATGGTTTTGTCGCCAATTCCACGCGGCGGGACGTTAATGACCCGGTCGAGCGAGATTTCATCGTCGGGGTTTTGCAGCAAGCGCAAAAAAGCGATGACATCTTTGACTTCGCGGCGACCGTAGAAGCGCTGTGCCCCTACCAGGCGGTAAGGCAGGCGTGCTTGCAAGAAGGCTTCTTCGATCAGGCGTGACATGGAGTTGGTGCGATACATTACGGCGCAGTCGCCGGGTTCAAACTGGCGGCTGGCCACCAGTTGGGCGATGGTATCTACCACAAAGGAGGCTTCGCCGTAATCGTCGGCGGCCTCGTAGAAAATCACTTTTTCACCCTGGCCGCGTTCGGTGAATAATTTTTTCTTGCGGCGATTGCGCGCCTTGTCGATGACCGCCATGGCTGTGTCGAGAATGGTTTGTTTGGAACGGTAATTTTGTTCGAGCAAAATCACCTGCGCACCGGGGAAATCTTGTTCAAAACGCTGCACGTTACGATAGTCGGCCCCGCGCCAGCGATAGACGGATTGGTCGGGGTCGCCTACGACGAAAATGTTGTTATGGGTTGAGCACAGGTGTTTAAGCAGGGTGTACTGCGCAATGTTGGTATCCTGGAATTCATCTACCAGTACGTGACGGAAGCGGTCGGCATATTTTTGGCGCACATCGGGGTTTTCGGCCAGCAGGTTGGCGGTCATCAACAGCAGGTCGTCAAAGTCGAGGCCATTGGATTGTTGCAGCATTTCCTGGTAGCGTTTGTAGATGCGTTTAACGGCTTCGTCACGGTAGGTGACGACCGGGAAGTTCTCGGGGCTGAGCAGTTCATTTTTGGCGCGACTGATGGCGGCGTGAACAACGATTGGGCGGTAGAGTTTGTCGTTGAGATTCAGTTCTTTAATCGCGTTTTTGACGACCGATTGCTGGTCGTCGGCGTCGAAGATGACAAACTCGTTGGAGACGGGCAATTTATCGGCTTCACGGCGCAGGATGCGGGCGCAGGTAGAGTGGAAGGTGCCCAGCAGCAGCCCGCGAGTCATTTCTTCGCCCAGCAACTGTTGAACGCGGTGTTCCATTTCGCGGGCGGCCTTGTTGGTGAAGGTGACGGCCAGCATTTGGTAAGGGCGCACGCCCTGGTAGCCGATCAGGTAGGCAATGCGCTGGGTGAGCACGCGGGTTTTGCCCGAGCCGGGTCCGGCCAGTACCAGAACCGGGCCGTCTTTGGCGGTGACAGCGCTTTTTTGAGCGGGATTGAGTTTGTCGAGGAAGTCCATAGCGGGAAGATTATATAACAAAAATAGGGGCGACCCAGCGGGTCGCCCCTATTCGCCTATCATTCTTACAGTTGGGACGTGCAGTTAGGGCAGCGGGTGGCCTTAAGCGGAATCTGGCTGATGCAGTGCGGGCACTCTTTGGTGGTGGGCGCTGCCGGGGCTGGTGCTTCGGCAGGTTTCTTGGCGGCATTGGCCGCTTTGACGATCAGGAAAATGACAAAGGCGATGACCACAAAATCGATAATGGACTGTACAAAAACACCCCATTTGACCACGGCTGCGCCAACGGTGATGGCCTGCTCGGCAAAGTTGATGCCCCCCAGCAACAAGCCGATGAGCGGCATTAAAATATCTGCCACCAGCGAGCCAACGATTTTGCCAAATGCGCCACCGATGATGACGCCTACGGCCAGGTCGAGCACATTGCCCCGCAGGGCGAAATCTTTAAATTCTTTTAACATGGTTGCTGCCTCCTATTCTGGTTTGGTTAGTATTGTACTGATATGGATAGTGGAAGTCAACGCCGTAAACAGGCCAAGAACCATCCTCGGGTTTTGTGCTAGATAGTTCTGTAGAGGGGTGCGCGCACATGCCGGAGTGGGGGAGAATAGTGATAAAAGTAATCCGATTTTGGCGTACATTCGTCCTTCGCTGGGAGGTGCGATTGACTTACAAAAGTATTAGAGGGTATAATCCTTTCACACCCTTATCTAGTTCTCAATTATTGGGTCTAGCGGTGTAAATCGATGTCAAGCAAAGGAATGACACGGATGCCTGAATTGCTGCTCGATGTACAGGGACTCGAAGTCCAGTTTCGCACGCCAGACGGAACTGTTCACGCCGTAAACGGAGTCTCTTTTGGATTGAAAGAAGGTGAAACACTGGCGGTTGTGGGGGAAAGCGGTTGCGGGAAGAGCGTTACCATGTTGTCGGTGATGCGCCTGATTGCGTCCCCTCCAGGCAAGATAGCAGGTGGTAAAGCCTTTTTCAAGGGCCAAGATTTGCTGTCTATGTCATCGGAAGAAATCCGCCATATTCGTGGCGCGCAAATCGCAATGGTTTTTCAGGATCCAATGACATCGTTAAATCCTGTGCTGACCCTTGAACGTCAGCTTACAGAGCCGCTCGAACTTCACCTGGGCATGACCCGCGCCCAGGCTGTAGAACGGGCGGCTGAGTTATTGGTCATGGTAGGTATCCCGAATGCCAAGGAACGGCTCAAGGATTATCCGCACCAGTTTTCGGGTGGTATGCGTCAGCGCGCCATGATTGCCATGGCCCTGGCCTGCAACCCGCAGGTGCTGATTGCCGATGAGCCGACCACGGCGCTGGATGTCACCATCCAGGCCCAGATTATCGAACTGGTCAAGCGCCTGCGCGATGAACTGGGGATGGCCATTATCTGGATTACTCACGACCTCGGCATTGTGGCCGGTTTGGCCCAGCGCGTGATCGTGATGTACGGCGGTTATATTATTGAAGAATCGCTCGTAAATGAGCTGTATAAGAACCCCCAGCACCCCTATACCATTGGCTTGCTGGGCAGTTTGCCGCGCCTGGATGAGCACGAACGCCAGAAGTTGTATTCTATTGATGGCTTGCCTCCGGTTTTGTACCAGAAGCCCAATGCCTGCCCGTTTGTTCCGCGCTGCAAGTGGGCTATCGATCGCTGTTCGACTGCAAATCCAATGCTTGAGACTATTGGCCCTGACCACCGTGTGGCTTGCTGGGTCGATACGAAAACCGGGAGGGCGCGTTAGTCATGGCTGGCAATGAAGTTTTGCTCAAAGTAGATAACCTTGTTAAGCATTTCCCCATTTTCCGTGGCATTATTCAGCGCCAGGTTGGGGCTGTTCGCGCTGTAGATGGGGTTTCTTTTGATATCCATAAGGGCGAGACGCTCGGGTTGGTGGGCGAATCGGGCTGTGGTAAATCGACCACAGGGCGCGCAATTTTGCAGCTGCACAAGCCTACCTCGGGTCATGTGTATTATGAAAATGTCGACCTGGCGTCCTTGAAGGGCGAAGACTTGCGCAAGATGCGCCGCAAAGTGCAGATGATTTTCCAGGACCCCTACGCCAGTTTGAACCCGCGTATGACGATTGGTGAGATCATCGGTGAGCCTTTGTTGATTCATGGGATAGCTACCCAGGCCGAAGTTGAAGAGCGCGTCAAACAGTTGCTCGAATATGTTCGTCTTAATCCCGGTTTCTCCAACCGCTATCCTCATGAGTTTTCTGGCGGTCAACGCCAGCGAGTTGGCATTGCACGCGCCCTGGCGTTGCAGCCATCATTCATTGTTTGTGATGAGCCCATTTCTGCGCTGGATGTATCCATCCAGGCGCAGGTGGTAAACCTGCTCGAAGACTTGCAGAAGCAATTCGGCCTGACGTACCTCTTTATTGCGCATGACCTTTCGATGGTGCGGCACATCAGCGACCGTATTGCAGTCATGTACCTGGGCATTGTGGTCGAGCTAACCGACCGCGATACCCTTTACAGGAACCCCCTGCACCCATACACCCAGGCTTTATTGTCGGCTGTGCCCATCCCGGACCCGGTGGCGGAATCCCAACGCCAGCGCATCGTCCTCGAAGGGGATGTCCCCTCCCCGGTCAATCCCCCGTCCGGCTGCCGTTTCCGCACGCGCTGCCCGGTCGCCAAGGCTTTCTGTGCCGACAAACAGCCCGAATTCCGCGAGGTAACACCTGGTCACTTTGTGGCCTGTCATCTGGTTTAGCACAAGCAGAGAGGAGGTGATCTTTCCCGGCAGAAGTCTTATTTCTACCTGTGCTCTAAACCTGTCCAAAATTCAATTCAAAAAGTGAGGAGAAGAACAATGCGTAAGTTATTTGCTGTTATGGCGCTTTTGGTTGTTGCCAGCATGGTGCTGGCCGCCTGTGGCGCCCCCGCCGCTACTCCCGAGACAATCGTCCAGACCGTGATTGTCGAAGGCACCCCGGTTGTTCAGATCGTGGAAGCGACTGCTGAACCCGTTGCCAAGGAAGCTGTCCTGCGCGTTAACACCGGTACCTACCCCGATCTCATCGGCCCGCAGAAATCCTCTTTCGCCAACGAAATTGCCCAACTCAACAAGGTTTACATGGGCCTGACCACGTTGAACGAAAAACTGGAAACCGTCCCCGGCGCCGCTGAAAAGTGGGAATTCAATGCCGATGCGACCCAGCTGGTCTTCACCCTGAAGCCTGGCCTGGTCTACAGCGATGGTTCCGTGCTCAATGCCAAGCGCTTTGAGTTCTCCTTCCAGCGCAACATCGACCCCGCCACCGCTGGCGAATATGCTTCCATCACCGATGAAATTATCGGCGCTCCCGAATGGCGCAACGCTGATACCTCCGCTGCCGACTATGACGCCGAAGCCTTCAAGGCTGCCCTGGGCGTCAAGGCCTCGCATGCTGATGGCGCTGAATGCGCTGACTACGAAGACACCGCCTGCGATACCCTCACCCTGACCTTCTCGAAGCCCGCCCCCTACTTTGCGACCATCGCTGGTATCTGGGTTGGTTATCCGGCCAAGGAAGAGAACATCGCCGAAGGTGGCGACATTTGGTGGACCAGCTCCAAGTACCAGGTTGGTAATGGCCCCTTCATCTGGCAGAGCGTTGAACCCTTCGTGAAGTCGGTCTTCGTTCCCAATCCCAACTACGCTGGCGCCGCGATCCCGTCCTACAAGCTCGAATTCAGCTACATCACCGACAGCGCTGTGGCTTTCGAAGCCTATCGCAACAATGAATTGGATGTGATTGCTTCCGCCGCTGAAGATCTCCCCGTGATCGAAGCCGATGCCGAACTGGCCGCCCAGCACGTCACCTACGCTGGTTCCTGCACCACCAAGATCCAGTTCAGCCTCCACCCCACCTGGAATGGTGGCCCCAATCCCTTCACCGACAAGAAAGTCCGCGAAGCCTTTGCCCTCGCTTACGATGCCGAAGGTTGGGCGCGTGATGTTGACGGTGGCCTGGGCTCCCCCACCTGGACCTGGATCCCCCCTGGATACCCTGGATACGATCCCGAATCCCCGCTCAAGTTTGACCCCGAAGCTGCCAAGGCCGCTCTCGCTGCCGCCTCTGAAGAATTCAACTCCGCTGAGAAGCTCAATGCCCTCGGCCTCAAGATGACCTTCGCTGACAGCGCCCGCAACCGCCAGCGCCACGAGTGGCTCGCCGCCAACTACAAGTCCATCTTGGGTGTTGACCTTGCCCTCGACCCGGTCGATTCCACTACCTACACTGCCCTGCAGAAGGATCCTGACACCTACCCGCTCCTGGGCCGTGGTGGTTGGTGCGCTGACTACCCCGATCCTCAGAACTGGCTCTCTGTCTACTGGCGCTCTGACGCGTTCTCGACCCGCTGGGGCTACAACAATCCCGACTTCGACGCCCTCGTCAACGAAGCCGACCAGACTGTTGATCCCGCCAAGCGCGCTGACCTGTACAAACAGGCCCAGCAGCTGCTCCTGAGCGACATCCCCGCTGCCTTTGGTTACAACAGCCTCAACCACTACCTGGTGAAGCCGTGGGTCAAGGGTTACATGACCACCCCGCAGGATGGTACCTATCCTGGTGATGTCACTCCGTGGACCGTCACCATCGATACGGCCATGATCCCGTAAGTCTCTGTTATTGCAACACATTGGGCTGGGTGACGCAGTCACCCAGCCCAATTGAACCAAATCCTTCTAATGGAGTTGCCATGACCACCTACTTAATTCGACGTTTATTCTGGTTGATCCCGGTTTTGCTCACGGTATCTTTGGTTACATTTATTATCATGCGCAGTGCCCCTGGTGGGCCTTGGGATACCAGCGAAGATCGCAGGCAGGTGGATGCTTCAACCGCAAAATCGCTGGCTGCTTACTATGGCTTGGATAAGCCAATGTGGCGGCAGTTTGTAGCGTATGTCATCGGTGACACCAACAGCCAGACCGGCGAATATGTTTGTGGCCTGGTTTGTGGCAATCTCGGCCCCTCCTATCGCCAGCGTGGCCGCACCGTGCAGAACATCCTCTTTGGCGCGCCCGAGGGGAAAACATTCTGGGAAAGCCGCTTTGGTTATTCCTTGCGCCTGGGTCTTATGGCGCTCAGTATGGCGGTCATGGTTGGGATCCCGATTGGCACAATCGCGGCCCTCAACCAGAACACAATCATTGACTATGTCAGTCTGTTTGTGGCTACGAGCGGCATATCCGTGCCAAGTTTCGTCTTTGCCATCCTCTTAATTATTATCTTTGGGAGTTGGTTGGGGTGGATCGACATTATCGTCGACGATTGGACCCAACCCAAATATTGGATCATGCCGAGCGTTGTGCTCGGCTTTGGAACGATGGCGTTTACCGCTCGCCTGACTCGTTCTGCGATGTTGGAAGTTTTGCGCCAGGACTATATCCGTACCGCGCGCGCCAAGGGGTTGGCTGAGCGACTGGTGGTTTTGCGCCACATGCTCAAAAACGCCCTGATCCCGGTGGTGACCATTTTGGGGCCAGCGCTGGCGGGTTTGGTGACAGGCTCGTTCATTATCGAAACCATGTTTAGCTTCCCGGGTATGGGCCGCGCATATGTCCAGTCGATCGGCCAGCGCGATTATTCCATGATCATGGGAACCACAGTGATTTATTCGCTCCTGGTGGCGGTTGCCAACCTGAGCGTGGATTTTGTGTACGTTCTGATTGACCCGCGCATTCGGCTCGAAGAATAAACTTCTGGAGTGATGATATGTCCGCACAAGCCTCTGCCAAAACTGGAAAAATAGCCGAACTGGATGTCTTCCGCCCTAGCCGCAGCCTGGGCCAGGAAGCCTGGGCGCGTCTGGTTCGCAACCGGGCCGCGGTTCTGGGTATGTTCATTATCGCGTTTTTTATTACCCTGGCGATTTTTGCTTCGGTGATTGCCCCCGAGGATCCGCTACAGATTAATGGCGGCAAACGTTACACGCCGCCCCCGTTCTATACTGGTGCAACCAACATTCCGGCTGACCCGCGCTTCTTGCTGGGGACCGATTCGCTTGGCCGCGATGTGTTGAGCCGTGTTATCTACGGCGCGCGCGTTTCCATGGTGGTAGGGTTCCTCCCCACCATCATCATCCTTTTGATGGGTACAACCATCGGCATGGTATCTGGATATTTCGGCGGCAAGTGGGATAACATCCTGATGCGCCTGACCGACGTAATTTATGCCTTCCCAGACCTGCTCTTTTTCATCATTGTTATGGTGGCCCTGCGCGACACTTTCCTGGGGCAGTTGATGAACGGGTTGGTTCTGCTCTTCGCAGCCCTGGCGCTGGTTAACTGGGTGGGGGTTGCCCGCCTCGTCCGCGGACAGGTGCTGTCAATTAAACAAAAAGAATATATTGAAGCCGCCCGCTGTATTGGCGCAAAAGACACCCGCATTATGGTTCGCCATATTTTGCCCAACAGTCTTGGCCCCCTGACCGTGAGCGCTGCTTTCAGCATCCCGGGCCTCATTATTACCGAAGCCATCCTGGGTTACCTGGGTGTTGGTTTGCGCCCCTCCACAGACAGCACCGACTTATTTATCACCAGCTGGGGGTCGCTGATGCTTGATGGCCAAACCGCTATCAATACGCAACCCTTCCTGCTCCTGGCGCCTGCAATTTGTGTGGCCCTGGTGGTACTGGCCTTCACCTTCCTGGGAGATGGCTTGCGCGATGCTCTCGATCCTCGCATGCGCGGCACTCAGTAGTCGCGGCGCTTGTCGGATTTGGCAACATAGGATAGGATTCGGGGCATACCGAGTCCTATTTTTTTAGGAGAAATCAATGTCGATTCGCCTGTTACGCTTTGTGAGCGTTTCCCTGCTCTTCATTATTGTTGTTTCTTCTTGTAATTTCACTTTGCCATCCGTGGTGCAGCCAACCCCTACGGTCACCCCTATTCCTCCTGGAACTGTGTCGCCAGAGGCCACGCCTACCCAGGCCGTGGACGAGAACCGCACCCTGACCGTCTGCCTGGGGCAGGAGCCGAATACCCTCTATCCGTTTGGCACGCTTAACTCGGCAGCGCGTAGCGTGCTCGGCGCGGTCTATGATGGGCCTGCGGATACGTTCACAAACGGGTACCAGCCCGTGATCCTCGAAAAAATCCCCTCCATTGAGAATGGAGATGCCCAAGTCACCGCAGTGGATGTAAAACGGGGCGAAGATGTCGTCGATTCCTCCGGCAACCTGGTGACTCTCGACGTGGGGGTTAGCGTTTACCCCAGCGGTTGCAGCGATGAATCGTGCCTGGTTCGTTACGACGGCCAGAGTCCGCTACAGATGGACCAGATGATTGTCACCTTTCGCCTGTTGCCTGACCTGAAGTGGTCGGATGGCGAGCCCCTGACCAGCGCCGACCTGGTTTTTGCCTTCAATCTGGCCTCCGATGCGGCTACCCCGGGCGCTAAATTCCTGGTAGAGCGCACACAGACCTACGAAGCTGTCGATGAAAGGGCAGTTCAATGGTGGGGGGTGCCGGGTTATCTCGACCCGACTTATGCCGACAACGTGTGGATGCCCCTGCCCGAACATCTTTGGAAAGATGTTTCTGCTGCTGACCTGGCGCGTGGGGATATTGTTGCTCACCCGCCTGTTGGTTGGGGTCCCTTTGTCTTCCGCGAATGGGCCCCGGGTGAATATATTCGCCTGGAGAAGAATCCCAACTACTTCCGCGCCGCAGAAGGGCTGCCCAAGTTCACTGGTTTGTTGTTCCGCTTCTATAAAGATGCCCCCACCGGCATTAGCGCCCTCATCGCCGGGCAGTGCGATATCCTGGATACCAGCTTACGTCTCGAAGGGGAAATTGACCTGCTCACCGAGTTGGAACGCAACGAAAAAGTGCGCTTGTTGACTTCCACCACTCCGCTCATTGAGCGGCTCGACCTGGGTATTCGCCCCGCTTCTTATGAAAATGCCGATAAAACCGATGACCGCCCCGATTTGTTGGGGGATGTGCGCACTCGCCAGGCGATTAATTATTGCCTGGACCGTCCCAAAGTAGCGGCCACGGTCCTGGCCGGGATGTCTCAAATCCCAGATACATTTATCTCGCCCTCGCACCCGCTTTACAGCCCTGAAGCGACTCAATATGAGTTTGATATCAACAAGGGAATCGAAAATCTGGAAGCGGTCGGTTGGACCGACCCTGATAGCGACTCCACCACCCCGCGCGTTGCCAGCGGCATAGAAGGTGTTGCCGATGGTACGCTGCTGGTGCTGAATTACTGGACTACTTCTGCCCTGCAGCGCCGCCAGGTGAGTGAGATATTGTCGCAGTCGCTGGCCCAGTGCGGGATTGGCGTCAACTTGCAGTATTTTAGCCAGGATGAATTCTATGCAGCCGGGCCGGATGGGATTTTGTTTGGTCGCAAGTTTGACCTGGCCGAATATGCTGTTGGCTACACCGGCAGCGAGCCGCCCTGTGCCTGGTTTATGTCGGACCAAATCCCCAACAAGGAGAACAGTTGGCTTGGGTTGAATGTCAGTGGCTACGACAATGCCGATTATGACGGCGTATGCCGTAAGGCCATGCGTTCACTGCCCGATAGCGCCGATCACGCCAGCACTTATGCCAGGGTGCAGGCTATTTTCTCAAACGACCTGCCGTCGATCCCGCTCTACATGCGCATCAAGGCTGCCGCGGCCCGCAGCGACATGTGTAACTTTAATTTGGATGCTTTCTCGGTTAATGACCTGTGGAATATCGAAGAGCTGGATTACGGCCCGCTTTGCACCGGGCAATAAACGGGTAGGTGTCAATTATCATGCTACATTAAGACTTAGCTCACGTTACAGTCATTTTTCTTGACGGCTCATATCCCTTATGCTATAGTGTTTTTTGCGTGTTTCATTTGTTTCATAAAATATGAGACTTTTTTCACTTGTTAGGAGGTGATGCTTTCGCAAAGCCAGCTTTTGAATAACGAGAAACCTCAACTCTAAACAACCAATCGTATTCAACATTTCTCTCAGGAGGAGAAACACAATGTTACGAAATCGCTTGATGACCATTCTTGGTCTGATTGTGGTTGCCAGCATGCTTCTGGCTGCCTGTGGTTCGCCCACCCCCACTGAGGCCCCCGCTCCGGCGGCGACCGAAGTTCCCCCGACCGAAGCCCCCACCGCGACCCCCGTTCCCGTCCGTAACGGCGCCTGGGTAGACTCGATCGTCTTCTCCAGCATCGATTCCCAGGATGCGGCCGTGACCCAGCTCCAGGCCGACCAGATCGATGTTTATGCCGAAACCGTTTCCAGCCCCGCGCTCTTCAAGACCGTTTCTGAAGATGCCAACCTGGGCTATGCCTCGGCCTTCGGCTCCTACACCGAACTGACCTTCAACCCGGTCCCCGCTTTTGCTGACGGCCGCTTGAACCCGTTTGGTTACGCCAAGATCCGCGAAGCCGTTAACTGGCTCGTGGACCGCAATTACATCGTCCAGGAAATCTACGGCGGCCTGGCCACCACCAAACTCTTCCCCCTCAACTCCCAGTTCCCCGATTACGCGCGCTATGTTGATACTGCTCGCGCCCTCGAGGCCAAATATGCCTTCAATGCCGACAAGGCCAAAGAAGTCATCACCGCTGAGATGGAAGCTGCTGGTGCCACCCTCGTCGATGGCAAGTGGCAGTTCAATGGCCAGCCTGTAACCATCATCTTCATTATCCGCACCGAAGATGAGCGCAAGCCGATTGGTGACTATGTTGCCACCCAGCTCGAGAGCGTTGGCTTCACCGTCGATCGCCAGTACAAGACCCGTTCCGAAGCCTCCCCCATTTGGAACCGCAGCGACCCGGCCGAAGGCCAGTGGAGTGTTTACACCGGCGGTTGGATCACCACCGCTGTTTCTCGTGACGACGCCACCAACTTCGCTTTCTTCTACACTAGCCGTGGCAGTGGCTCGCCCTTGTGGCAGGCTTACACCCCCACCGCCGATTTTGACCAGGTTTCCGAAGCCCTGTGGGTGAACGATTTCCAGACCCTCGACGAACGTGGCGAACTGTTCCGCAAAGCCATGGATCTCTCGATTCAGGATTCCGTCCGCGTTTGGCTCGTCGACCAGACCTCCTTCAGCCCGCGCAAGGCCAACCTGCAGGTTGCCTATGACCTGGCTGGCGGTATCGCTGGTTCCCGCCTGTGGCCCTACACCATCCGCTTCTCCGGCCAGGAAGGCGGCGAAGTCCGCGTTGCCATGTCCGGCATCCTGACCGACCCGTGGAACCCGATTGCTGGCTCCAACTGGATTTCTGACTCGATGGCTTACCGCGCCACCAGCGATGTTGGTGTGATGCCCGATCCTTACACCGGTCTGGTTTGGCCGCAGCGCATCGAAAGCGCCCAACTGGTTGCCAAAGAAGGCCTGCCCATCAGCAAGAGCCTCGACTGGATCGACCTGCAGTTTGCCCCCGAAATCACCATCCCGGATGATGCCTGGGTTGACTGGGATCCGATTGCCCAGAAATTCCTCACCGTTGCTGATGCTAAGGCTGCTGCCGAAAACTACGGCAAGGTTGATGCCAAGGCCACCGAACTGGCTGGCGCAGTTGACCCCGCCGCTATTGACGCTGCTGTCCTGACCCAGGCCGCCACCGACCTCGGCGCTTTCCTCACCGAAACCACCGGCGTGGCTGTGGATGTTGCCGCTGCTCTCGGCACCGATGATGCCAAGGCCGCTCTCGAAGGCAAGGTCGCTGAAATCGCCGCCCTCGCCAGCGATGACGAGAAGAAAGCCGCTGTTGCCGCCTATGCCATGGAAGTTGTCGGTGGTCTCGATACCGGCACCACCTTCGGCCTCGGCACCCGCGATTACTCCTCGACCCTCACCAAGTCCACCGTTGTGTACGAAGCTGACCTGTTCGACAAGGTCACCTGGCACGATGGTTCGCCCTTCACCGTGGCTGACTTCGTCATGTTCATGATCATGAACTTCGACCCCGGCAAGCCCGGTTCCGCCATCTACGATGAAGCCCAGGCTTCCACCCTTGACAGCTACCTGTCGCACTTCAAGGGTGTCCGCATCACCTCTACCTCCCCGCTGACCATCGAAACCTACGATGATCTGTACCTGCTGGATGCCGAAGCCTCCATCACCACCTGGTTCCCGGTCTATACCTACGGCCCCGGCGCCTGGCACAACCTTGCTCTGGGCGTCCAGGCTGAAAGCGAAACCAAGCTGGCCTTCTCGGCTGACAAGGCTGAAGCCAACCAGGTTGAGTGGATGAGCTACATCGCTGGCCCGAGCCTCGAAATCCTCAAGGGTTACCTCGATGCCAATGCCGCTGATGGCTATATCCCGTTTGCCCCGACTCTCGGCACGTATGTGACCGCCGACGAAGCCAAGGCTCGCTATGCCAACCTGCAGACCTTCTATGGTGCGCAGGGTCACTTCTGGCTGGGCACTGGCCCCTTCTTCCTCGACAAAGTCTTCCCCGTCGAGAGCACCCTCACCCTCAAGCGCTTCGAATCGTATGCTGACGCCGCTGACAAGTGGGATCGCTTTGGCGAACCCAAGATTGCGACCGTCGATGTGACCGCTGGTGCCGTTCAGATTGGCGCCGAAGCCACCTTCGAAGTCCTCGTGACCTTCAAGGATCAGCCCTATCCTGCCGCCGAAATCGCTGGCGTCAAGTACCTGGTCTTCGATCCCGCTGGTAACCTGGTCGCTTCTGGCGAGGCCCAGGGCGTTGCTGATGGCCAGTACTCGGTCGTCCTCAGCGCTGATGTGACCAAGGGCTTTGAGTCCGGCGCTTACAAGCTCGAGGTTGCTGTTTCCTCGAACGTCGTGAGCATCCCGACCTTCGCCTCGGCTGAGTTCGTTCCGGCCCCGTAAGACTTTCCCAAACCTTTATGTCCCATGGGGCAAGGCGCAAGCCTTGCCCCATGGGCACCCTGCTCTTAGTTCCAGGAGTGCTCAATGAGTGAAACGCTCCAAGCGACACCCCCGGCTGTAAGCGCCCCCTCCAAATTTAAATCTTCCTCCAGCACCTTTTTACGTGTTGCAAAATACATGGCTGTTCGCCTGGTAACCCTGTTTGTGACCGTGGTGATCGGTGTATACCTGACCATCATGATTGCCAACATGGGTGGTTATGTCGATGAAATCCGCCGGGGCGAGATTCGTGAAAATGCGCAATTGCGTGTCCTTACCGACGCCACCTTGCGCAACCTGCCGCCCGATGCCCGTGAAAAACGGTTGGATGAAATTATCCGGCTCGAAGAAAAACGACTTGGCCTGGACCAACCCTTTATTGTGCGTAGCTTCAACTACCTGACCGATGCGGTTGTACTTAACCTGGGCCGTTCGCAAAATATCTCGAGTGATAGCGGTTCGCGCCAGGTGCGGCTTATCTTGTTGGAGCGTTTGCCTTCAACGCTGATCCTGTTTGCTACCGCTGACATCATTCTCTTCATTGCCAGCCTGTTAATTGGTCTGTCACTTTCACGCCAATATGGAAGTTTTTGGGACAAGTTCATTATTGCGCTTTCCCCTCTTTCGGCGGCTCCCGGTTGGTTTTACGGGATCTTTTTGATCGTGATTTTTGCCGGTTTTTTGAAGATCCTGCCTTTTGGCGGCATGGTTTCTGCGCCCCCGCCAGATGACCGGCTCGAATACATCCTCAGCTTGCTGTACCACATGATCTTACCGGTTAGCGCCATCTTTTTTAGCTCAATCTTTATCAGTGCGTATGGTTCGCGTACTTTCTTCCTGATCTATTCCAGCGAAGACTATGTTGAAATGGCCAAAGCCAAAGGGCTGACCGCCAAAGACATTGAGCAGCGCTACATTCTTCGCCCCACGCTGCCCAACATCATTACGAACTTTGCCTTGACGCTCATCGGCCTCTGGACGGGTGCACCCATCCTGGAGACCGTTTTTAACTGGCCCGGCCTGGGTCGTGTGACTTTCCAGGCAGTGGGTCTTTACGATACACCGGTCATTGTGGCCTCCACCGTCTTGTTTGCTTACCTGTTGGCCATTACCGTCTTTTTGCTTGATTTTGTTTATGCCCTGGTTGACCCGCGCGTCAAAATTGGCGGCGGCGGCGGGGGCGAGGGTAAATAAGCATGAAGTCAATTCAGCGTTTTTTCAGTGAGCTTTCGCAATACCCTTCTGCGGTGGCTGGCCTGGTGATTGCCTTGATCCTGGTGGGTGTCTCCATTTACACCCTCATCACCATCCCCTACGAGCGCGCCATCTACCTCTGGCGCGGCGGCGAAGATGTCTGGTACCAGCTTCCCAAACGCGTGCCGCCCGCCTGGATGAACTATTTCAGCGCCGAAAAACTGCCCGATACCATCATTATCAACACTGCCGAAAAGCCGGATTTGAAGACTTACACCCCCTCCGGCGAGGGCCAGCGCATTAAGATGGATTTTGTCATCGATTATCCTTACGATGCCTTCCCGCAAGAACTGACCCTGTACTTTACTTCCACCTTCCAAGAAAAAGCCCCCTTTATCTCTGCCACATGGACGACACCGGATGGCCGCGAAATCCGTCTGGCCGATTTTGCCCTCGAGAGCCGTAAACAGAATATCCGTCTTTCACAAGATGCAAAACTCAAACGGCGTTTGCAGGGGGTTTCGGCTGAAGAAGGCCTGTTTGCCGAACCCGGTGTCGAGCCGCGCAAGCCGCTCAAGGGCCAGTACACCCTGACCCTGGAAGTAGTCACTTTTGAAAAAGGCTCTGACCTGGATGTTGAATTCATTCAATATGGTCAGGTATATGGCATCGCCGGAACAGACCATCAGCGCCGGGACCTTTCGGTTGCCTTGTTGTGGGGCATGCCGGTAGCCCTGGCGTTTGGTTTGATCGCTGCCCTGGGCACTTCGGTGGCTGCGATGGTGATAGCCGCTTTTGGTGCCTGGTTTGGCGGCTGGATCGATGAATTGATCCAACGCATTACCGAAGTCAACTCGGTTTTGCCTTTCCTGCCTATCCTGATCATGATTGGTACTTTCTACTCACGCAGCATTTGGACCATCCTGACAGCGACGATTGTCCTGAGCATCTTCGGGATCTCCATCAAGAGCTACCGTGCCATCTTTTTGCAAGTGCGCGAAATGCCTTATATTGAGGCTGCGCGTGCATACGGAGCCAATAACAGTCGCATCATTTTGCGTTACCTGCTGCCGCGCATCATCCCGTTGCTCATCCCCGGTCTGGTAACGGGCATCCCCTCCTTCGTTTTCCTCGAGGCCTCCCTGGCCCTGCTCGGTCTGGGCGACCCGGTCCTGCCCACCTGGGGCAAAATTATTCAAGATGCCGAATTCAACGGCGCGCTTTACCAGGGTCTGTATTACTGGATTTTGGAACCTGCCGTACTTTTGATGGTTACCGGCCTGGCGTTCTCGATGCTTGGGTTTGCCCTGGACCGGATTTTCAATCCGCGCTTGCGAGGGGTGTAACCCATGGCCGAACAGAAATTGCTTAGCATCAATAACCTGGTTTTGCACTTCCGCACCACGCATGGGGTTGTCCAGGCGGTAGACGGGGTCGATTTTGACCTCGATTACAACCGCGCGGTCGTCATCCTGGGCGAATCGGGCTGTGGAAAAAGTTCACTGGCCAAAGCCATCCTGCGCCTGCTGCCTCGCAACATTCATTCCTACACTGGCAGCGTCATGCTCGAAAAACAGGATGTCATGACCCTCAACGACGAAGATTTTCGGCAGAACATCCGCTGGGCGGCCATTTCGATGGTGCCCCAGGCGGCCATGAACGCCCTTAATCCGGTCTTGCGTGTTGGCGAGCAGGTAGCCGAACCAGCTGTCATTCACCTGGGTGTCAATAAAGCCGAAGCGCTCGACCTGGCCCGCAAGATGTTCCGCCATGTGGGTGTGCCTGAAGATTTCATCGAACGCTATCCGTTTGAGTTGAGCGGTGGCATGCGTCAGCGTGTTGCCATTGCCATGGCCCTGGTGACCTCCCCCAGCCTGATCATCCTCGACGAGCCAACCTCGGCCCTGGATGTGCTGACCCAGGCCAACATCTTCAACGTGCTCAAACGTATCAAAAAAGAATTGGGCACCAGCTTCATCCTCATCACGCACGATATCGCCACCTCCAGCGAATTGGCCGATGACGTGGCCGTGATGTATGCCGGTCAGATTGTTGAAATGGGAGATGCCACCCGGTTCTTTAACGAGCCTTTGCATCCCTACTCGCGCAAACTGATGGCCAGTGTGCCGCGCCTGCGCGCCGAAAAAGAACCCGAATTTATTACCGGCCAGCCGCCCAGCCTGATTAATCTTCCCACGGGTTGCCGTTTTGCCGATCGTTGCCCGGTGCGTTTTGCCAAATGTGACCAGAACCCGCCTGTCTTCCAAAAGGAAGGCCGTCGAGTTAAGTGCTGGTTATATCAATAATTGGAGCGAAACATGTCTATCAATACTCAACAAGTAGCCGAAGCCCAAGAAAAGGCGAAGGAAAGGGATGTTTTGCTCTCCGTGCGCGACCTGCACATCTGGTTTGAGTTGCGCCGTTGGGGTTTTAGCCACGCCGGTTATGTCCGTGCTGTTGATGGCGTGACCTTTGACCTGCACGCCGGTGAATCGGTGGCGGTGGTGGGCGAGAGCGGTTGCGGTAAATCGAGCCTGATGCGCGCTATCCTGGGCCTGTACAAGCCGACCAAGGGCAACATCCTGTTCAATGGCGAGGACCTGGCCGGGTTCGACACCCGCAAGATGCAGTGGTATCACAACAGCCAGGTGGGTTATGTCCAGCAGGACCCATTTGGGGCGCTGCCGCCTTTTATGAATGTCCAGCGCATCCTTGAAGAACCGCTGGTCGTTGGCGGTGTCAAAGATGCGGCTGAGCGTGAAGCGCGCGTGACCAAGGTGATGGAAGAAGTTAAGCTTAGCCCGGTAAAAGACTTCCTTACCAAATTCCCGCACATGCTCAGCGGTGGGCAACAGCAGCGTGTTGTGATTGCCCGCGCCATGATTATGGAGCCAAAGCTGCTGGTGGCCGATGAGCCGGTGTCGATGCTCGATGCCTCTGTGCGTGTCGAAATCCTCAAGCTGCTGCGTGGTTTACAAGAAAAACATCACCTTTCGGTGATCTACATTACCCACGACCTTTCCACCGTCAGCTATTTCTCCGAGCGCATTTTTGTGATGTACGCCGGAAACCTGGTGGAAAAATCGCGGGTGCGTGACCTGCTCAACAACGCCGGGCATCCGTATACCCACGCCCTGTTGACGGGTACCTCCGAGCCGGATGCCAACAATGCCAAGACTTTCAAAGAACTTCCGCCTGGCGAACCGCCGAGCCTGGTGAACCCGCCTCCGGGGTGCCGTTTCCATCCGCGTTGTTCCCGCATTATCAAGGGGACTTGCGATGTAGACAAACCGATCGACCTTGAGATCGAGCCGCTTCACCAGGTTGCTTGCTGGTTGCACAAATGATCCCAATGTCTCCTCGTACGATGATCGTGGTAGGCATCTTGATGATGGTCGTAGGCTGGCTGCTGCCTTTCCTGATGATCCTCCAGGTGCTTGAGTCGACATTCTTCTT
The DNA here is from genome assembly GCA_964562145.1 of uncultured Anaerolinea sp. Taxonomy (GTDB): domain Bacteria; phylum Chloroflexota; class Anaerolineae; order Anaerolineales; family Villigracilaceae; genus UBA5195. The sequence goes on from CAZLSP010000003.1 coordinate 133,972, forward strand.
GAATTTCCTCTCCTTCACGCTCTCTACGGCGGGGCTTTTCCTTGGGATGATTGGGGCGGCCCTGTACTATCGCCAGCGTCGTCAATAAATAAACGTTGCGCGACAACTCAAAACCGCTCGCAGGATTAACGTGGTAAAAAAGACCTGCCCTCACAAATGTGACAGGGCGGGTCTTTTTTGAGTTCGTTGAAAAACAAATCTTTGCTATAATCAATGCAATTCCAAAGACGGAGAGACCCTGTGGCACAAAAAAACTCCAAGCAACCGCTTCTGGAAGTAAAAAACCTGAAGACATACTTCTACACCGAAGATGGCGTAGTCAAGGCCGTCGATGGCGTAGATTTTTTTGTCTACCCCGGCGAAGTGATGGGGTTGGTGGGTGAATCTGGGTGCGGTAAGAGTGTTACATCCTTGTCCATTATGCGCCTGATTGGGCAGCCGGGCAAAATTGTCGAGGGGCAGGTGCTCTTCGAAGGCAAAGATCTGGCCCAGGCCAGCGAAGAAGAAATGATTCGGGTGCGAGGCAATCGCATTTCGATGATTTTCCAGCAGCCGCAGACGGCGCTCAATCCCGTTTTTAAGGTGGGCGATCAGATTGCCGAGGTGCTTAGTATTCACCAGAGCATGGGGCGCGAGGCGGGCCGTGAGCGCGCCGTGGAACTGTTGAAAATGGTGGGGATCCCTGACCCCAAACGCCGCGCCGAAGCGTATCCGCATGAGCTTTCTGGCGGCCAGGCCCAGCGTGTGATGATTGCGATGGCGTTGGCTTGTGTGCCGGACCTGTTGATTGCGGACGAGCCGACCACAGCCCTGGATGTCACCATCCAGGCCCAAATCCTCGACCTGATGCGCAACCTGCGCGAGAACATCGGCACAGCCATTATCCTGATCACACACGACCTGGGTGTTGTTGCCGAAATGTGCGAGCGTGTGGCGGTAATGTATGCCGGGCGGGTCGTAGAAGAGGCCGATGCGAAGGCTTTATTTGAACGGCCGCTGCACCCCTATACCCAGGGGCTGATTGGGTCGATCCCGGTGCTTGGAAAGTTAAAGGAACGCCTGGATGTAATTCCAGGTTCGGTGCCCAATCTGGTCAACCTGCCCCCTGGTTGTCGTTTTGCATCGCGTTGTCGCGCCCGCAATGAATACGCCCTGAGCATTTGTACCGAAAAAGAACCCGAATTGCAGGCTATTTCGGCCGGTCATACTGTGCGTTGCTGGTTGTATCAAGATGCCGAGGGCTTTTCAGCCCCGTTGAAATCGTAATTATCTCCTCGCGGAGTTTTGGATGACTCAAAATACTAATGCCAAAGAATTGCTTCAAGCCAAGAACTTGGTTAAATATTTCCCGGTGCGCGCAGGCCTGCTGCAACGCGTAAAAGATTATGTACGCGCCGTGGATAATGTCAGCTTTGTCGTCCGTGAAGGGGAGACGCTCGGGTTGGTGGGCGAATCGGGGTGCGGAAAAACCACTGTGGGCCGCACCATGCTGCGCCTGATTGAACCAACTTCGGGTGAAGTGGTTTTTGATGGGAAGGATGTTTTTAAGCTGGCTGGCGTTGAATTGAAGGAAATGCGCCGCAACATGCAGATCATCTTCCAGGACCCTTACGCCTCGCTGGACCCGCGTATGCCTATCGGCGAGTCGGTGATGGAAGGCCTGAATATTCATAACATTGGCTCACGTAAAGAGCGTTTTGATATTATGATTGACACGCTCAAAAAAGTGGGGCTCGAAGATTATCACGCGCGGCGTTATCCGCACGAATTTTCGGGTGGGCAGCGCCAGCGCATCGGTATTGCCCGCGCCCTGGCCCTGCGCCCCAAGTTTATCGTTTGCGATGAGCCGGTTTCGGCGCTGGATGTTTCGATCCAGTCGCAGGTGTTGAACATTCTCAAAGACTTACAGGAAGAATTTGGCCTGACTTATCTTTTCATTGCGCACAACCTGAGTGTTGTGGAGCACATCTCAGACCGGGTGGCGGTGATGTATCTCGGTAAAATGGTTGAGATGACCGGGCGCGACGAATTGTTCGCCAACCCGCTGCACCCTTACACCAAAGCTTTAATGTCAGCGATCCCGATCCCTGACCCAACCCTGAAACGGGAGCGCATGTTGCTTAAAGGCGATGTGCCCAGCCCGCTCAACCCGCCCAAGGGCTGTCGTTTTCACCCGCGCTGTCCCATTGCCGAATCAATTTGTTCTGAAAAAGAGCCCGAGTTCCGTGAAGCTGCCCCCGAACATTGGGTGGCCTGTTGGAAAGCCTAACCTGCTGGCGTGGAGCTGAGTATGGCCTATCGTATCTTGATCGTTGATGACCAGAGAGAAGTCAGTCGCTTGTTGAAATCGGCCCTGGAGACTATTGAACAGGGCCTGGTGGTTTCCGAAGCCCCGTCTGGGGAAGAGGCTATTTTGGAAGCCAGCCGCACCCGGGTCGACTTGTTGATTGCCGATTTCCGCCTGCCTGGCATCACGGGTCTCGAACTGATGACCAAGATTCGCGCGCGCAACCCGGCTGTAAAGGTGATTTTGATCACCGGGGTGAGTGACCCTAAATTGTTGCGAGAATTGGCAAGCGCCGGTGCAGATGCTTATTTTTCCAAACCGGTCCCCATGGGCGACTTTTTGGATGCCGTGGAGCGAACCCTGGGGTTGGCGCGCACCATTCTGCAAAAACCGGCCCAAAAAGACGAGCCGGTTGTCGATGAAACCCGCAAAGGCCTGAGCGAAGTATTGGTCACCTTGCGCAAAGACCTCGGTGCAGAAGCAGCCATCCTGATTAATGCTATGGGTCATGTTGAAGCCGAAGCCGGGCAATTGCCCGACCCTAACAAATCGGTTTCGCTGATATCTTCGTTGATGGGGATGTTTAATGCCGCTCAAAAAGTGGCCAGCCTGCTCGACCGGGCCGAGAATCACCTGCACCTGTTCGACAGCGATAACGTCGATGGTATTTTTCTCCCGATTGGGCCGACCCACGCCCTGCTTTTGCTGGGAAAAGCAATCTCAGACCCGCGCAAACTCTCCGAAAAAGTGGATCGTTTATTTACCGCGCGCATCGAGATTTTGGATGCCCTTAAGAACATTGGTATCACTGTAGAAGCTGTTACGGAGCCGCGCAAGCAGGTCCTGGCTATTGAAGAACCCTTCACCCAACCGGAGGACCTGCCGCGTGAGTTTATGAATATCTTCAACCAGATCGGCAAAAAGGTTGAAGAAAAGGCCGATCCAGATGCTTTCTGGGATTCGGTGGTGGAAAAAGGGACAACTTTTACCCAGCCCGATAAACTCACCTACGAGCAGGCCTCCAAGCTGGGATTAACGCCCGACTCCGCGCAAAACCCGTAACCTGTGATACAATTTGCCCCGCTTAACCCTTGGGGCGTGGTGCAACGGCAGCACACCAGACTTTGGATCTGTGGATCTTGGTTCGAGTCCAGGCGCCCCAGCTTGAAATAAAAAGCCCCTTCGGGGGCGCACCAGAATGAAGCAGGCTTTGCGCCCCAAAAGGCGCAAGGCCTTTTAATTTTTATATCGTCAGGAGATGGTTCCCTATGAAAATTACCGCCGTTTTGCTTGCCGCCGGGCAAGGCACGCGCATGAAATCGGAAAAGCCCAAGATGCTGCACCCCATATGCGGCCAGCCGATGGTTTTTTACGCGCTGAATGCGGCCATTCGCACCAGCACAGAGACCCCGGTGGTGGTGATTGGTCATGGCGCCGAGGCTGTGCGCCAGGCCCTGGGTGAGCAGGCTCGCTGTGTTGTTCAGCAGCAGCAATTAGGAACCGGGCATGCTGTGTTACAGGCCGAGTCTGTTTTGCGTGGACAGACGGATTATGTTGTGGTGACTTATGGCGATATGCCGTTGCTGCGTGCCGAGACCCTGGCAGCGCTGGTGGAGGCCCAGAAGGCCAATCCGGGTCCTATGTCGATGTTGACGGTCATTCATGATAACCCGCGTGGGTTTGGGCGCATTGTCCGCAAGGTCGATGGAACGGTTGCGGCGATTGTGGAGGAATATGTTGCTACACCGGAGCAGCTTCAGATTAAGGAGCTTAACGTGGGCGCTTATTGTTTCCGCGCCGATTGGTTGTGGGAGGCCTTGCATCGCATCCAGGTTTCACCCAAGGGTGAGTATTACCTGACCGATACCGTGGAACTGGCCGTTCGGGATAACTTGCCGGTGCGGGCGATTGTGATGGATGATTTTGGCGAGACCATCGGCATCAACAATCGCGTTCACCTGGCCGAAGCCGAGGCCGCCATGCGTCGCCGCATTAACGAGCAGCATATGTTGGCCGGGGTGACCCTGATCAGCCCGGAGACGACTTTTATCGAAGCGGGAGTCAGCATCGGTGCGGATACAGTTGTGTGGCCGAACACGTACTTGCAGGGGAAAACTTCCATCGGGCGGGGGTGCAGCCTCGGCCCCGACTCGCACATCCGCGATAGCCAGATTGGGAATGACTGCAAGGTCTTCAAATCGGTGATGGAGGGAGCGGTGCTTGAAGACCATGTGGATATGGGTCCGTTTGCGCGCCTGCGCAAAGGCGCGCACCTGTGCCAGGGAGTTCATATGGGCAACTTTGGCGAAGTGAAAGATTCCACCCTGGGGCCGGGTGTCAAGATGGGGCATTTCTCGTATATTGGGAATGCCACCATCGGCGCTGAGACCAATATTGGCGCGGGAACCATCACCTGTAATTACGACGGCGAGAAGAAACACCCTACCGTGATTGGCGAAGGGGTTTTTATTGGCTCGGATACCATGCTGGTGGCCCCGGTGACCCTGGGTGACGGTGCGCGCACTGGCGCGGGAGCGGTGGTGACCAAGAATGTTGCTGCCGATACGCTGGTTGTAGGGATGCCGGCGCGGGCCATTCGTAAATTGGATCGAAAGCCCAAACACAGCGAGGCAAAATGAGCAGCCTGACAGAGACGGATATGAAACAACTGATTGACCTGGCTAACCAGGCACGCCAGCGCGCTTATGCGCCGTATTCCAATTACCAGGTGGGCGCGGCTCTGCGCACCCGTAGCGGCCGGGTCTTTACCGGCGTCAACGTAGAGAGCGCTGCCTACCCCACCACCATGTGCGCCGAGCGGGTGGCTATTTACAAGGCCGTTTCTGAAGGCGAGCGTGAGTTCGAGGTGATTGCTGTCGTTACGCCCAACGGCGGTTCCCCGTGTGGCGGCTGTCGCCAGGTGATGGCTGAATTTGGGCTCGATACCCTGGTTCTGATTGGTGATGGAGAGGGGCGGCTGCTGCAACAGACAACTGTCAATGACCTGTTGCCCGGTGCCTTTACACCCGCCCACCTGAAGATTTAACCCATGAGCCATACCGTTTTTATTGCCCTGGGCTCCAACCTGGGTGACCGCTCTGCCAACCTGCGCGGAGCTGCGGCTGCGCTGCCGCCAGGGGTGCGGGTGCTGGCGGAATCGCCCATTTATGAGACGGAACCGTGGGGCTATGCGGACCAGCCTCCGTTCCTGAACAGGGTTTTGCGCGGGGAAACGGACTTGACGCCTCCCGGGCTGTTGGACCACTTAAAAAAGATTGAAGCCAGCCTGGGGCGGGTGACCACTTTTCGCTATGGGCCGCGCCAGATTGACCTGGATATTCTCTTTTACGACAACCTGCTGCTAGAGACGCCCCCGCTGGTAATTCCGCACCCGCGTTTGCATGAGCGCGCCTTTGTGCTGGTCCCGCTGGCCGATCTGGCTCCCACACTGGTGCATCCTGGCCTGGGCCTCAGCGTAGAACAGCTCCTACAATCAGTAGACCGGCGCGGGGTCGTGCGCGTCCCTGGCGAAACGGACTGAAATCGAACGGATTCCAATGACAGCTTCCCCGCTCCTAAATTTTGCCCTGTTTGCGTTTGTCTCCTTGTTCACCATGGTCAACCCGGTGGGCGTGATCCCGGTATATACCGCCATGACCGCCAACCTGACCCCGGCGCAGTCGCGCCGGGTGGCGTTTAAGGCCACCCTCACTGCCACCCTCATCTTGCTGGCGTTTGCGCTGACGGGCCAGTGGATCTTCCGCTTTTTCGGTATTTCAGCCGACAGCCTGCGGATTGTGGGCGGTATTATTTTCTTTTTGATGGGTTACGAGATGCTCCAGGCGCGCCTGACGCGCACCCGTTTTGACGATGAGACCACCCACGAATATATGAGCGACATTGCCCTGACGCCGCTGGCAATTCCCATCATTTGCGGGCCGGGGGCTATTACTTCGGCCATTATTTTGATGAACCAGGCCAAATCGCTGGCTGAAGCGGCCGTGGTTTTAGGGGTGATTTTGTTATTAATGGGGATAACCCACCTTTTGCTTTTGGGCGCAAAGCAGGTGACCAAAGTGATTGGCGAGAATGGCAACAAGGTAATGCTGCGGCTGATGGGGTTGATTGTGATGGTGATTGCGGTGGAGTTCTTCTTCAGCGGTTTGCGCCCCATCTTGCGCGGGATTTTGAATATTTCGGGTTAACGTTTTCATCCCCGGTAGCAGTATAATCATTTTTACAAATGGAGGAAGCATGACCAACCTGAAACCGTTGAACTGGACTTTCCGGCCCGGCATTGGCTATTCGGTGGCGCGCCGCGCCGATGGCGGGATGAATTTGACCTTTACCGACCTTTCGGAAGATACCCTGGCAGATTGGCGTGAGTTTGCTTTTGAACACTTAATGGGTTCAGACCGCCTGACCCGCAACCTGTATGACTTGCGTGATGTGCGTGATATTCCCGAAAAGGCCATCAAAATGGCGGTGGAAGTCAACAGCGATCCTTCAACACGTAACCTGCGGGTGGCGGTGCTGGTGGCGACCGAATCGGCGCGTGACGCCATTATGAATGTGGCGGCTGGAGCGGTTGGCAGTGGCGCGGCAATTCGTGTTTTTACCAGTATGGCCGAAGCCGAAGCCTGGCTAACCAAGCCAATGGAGCAGATTATCTGATGTCGTTGCAGATTGGCCCGCGGGTCTTTGAGTGGGGCGCGCGCACGGAGGTGATGGGCATTTTGAATATCACCCCCGATTCGTTCTCTGGCGACGGGCTTTTATCTGCGACACAGGCCGTAGATGCCGCGGTGGAACAGGCCCGCCGTTTTCTCGACGCGGGAGCCACTCTTTTGGATGTCGGCGGCGAGTCGACTCGTCCCGGGTCACAGACAGTCAGCGTGGAAGAAGAGTTGGGGCGGGTGATTCCGGTGATCGATGCGCTGGCGCGTGAATTCCCGCAAGCGGTGCTCTCAGTCGATACCTATAAGGCCGTTGTGGCCGAAGAAGCTTTGCGGGCAGGCGCACACCTGGTTAATGATGTTTGGGGGCTGCGCGCCGACCCGAACATGGCCGCCGTGGTTGCCCGGGCGGCTGCGCCGGTGGTGCTGATGCATAATCGCAGCAAACCGGCCAATGCGCAGGTGCAGGCAAGCCTGGGTGGGCGTTACGTGGGCATGGAATACCGCGACCTGTTAGCCGATGTCAAAGGCGAACTGCTGGAATCGGTTGAAATTGCCCGCCGGGCCGGGATTGCGGAGGAGAAGATAATCCTTGACCCGGGGATCGGCTTTGGGAAAACCGTGGAGCAAAACCTGCAACTGCTCAACCGCCTCGACGAGATCCGCGCCCTGGGGTTCCCGGTGCTGTTAGGGCCGTCACGAAAGTCTTTTATCGGCTATACCCTCAACCTTCCGCCTGACCAGCGCGTGGAAGGGACCGCTGCCGCGATTGCTGTGGGGATTGTCCGTGGCGCCGATATTGTTCGTGTTCATGATGTAGAAATAATGGCGCGTGTGGCGCGTATGACCGATGCCATTGTGCGCCGTCCAAAACTGTAAATTTTGCCAGTGTGCTTATGACTTCCGAATACGATAACAACCTTCTCCGCCAGGGAATTTTGCATGCCAAAGCCCGCGAATGGGAGGCCGCGCGCAATTTTTTGGGCCGCGCCGTTGAAGTTGCCGATGACCGCGAAACGCGCGTTCAGGCCAATTTCTGGCTGGCCCAAATCACCGACGACCCCATCCAAAAGCGCAAGTTTCTCGAAGAAGTGCTGGCCAACGACCTGTCACACCCTGAAGCGCGCAAAATGTTGGCTATCCTGGACGGTAAGATTAAGCCTGGCGATATTGTTGACCCCGACCATCTCCCGGTTCAATCGACAGCGCCTCAGTCGGCGGCGGCTGACCGTTTCACCTGTCCCAAGTGTGGCGGGCGCATGGTTTTTGCCCCGGATGGGCGCTCGCTGATGTGTGAATTTTGTGCCCGCAACCAAACCCTCGATAATACCGCTCCCGAATTTGAACAAGATTTTGTGCTGGCGATGGCTACCGGGAAGGGTCACCGCAAACCTGTGGCGGTGAAGACCTTTCATTGCCAGGGTTGCGGGGCGCGTTTCGTTTTGCCGCCCCAGGAAATTTCTTCTTCGTGCTCGTATTGCGGCTCAAACCATGTGGTGATTGGCACGCATGAAATGGTCGAACCCGATTCGATTATCCCAATGGGCTTTAACCAGCGCCAGGCGGTTTACTACCTGGTGGAATGGGTTAAAAAGCGTGGCATCACGCCCGAGGGCAAAGTCCAGGCTCCCCGCGGCATCTACCTGCCGGTTTGGACTTTCGATGTGATGGGGGTGGTCCCGTGGAGCGGCACCGTGTATCGAGACAAGAAAAAAGTGCCTGTCTCTGGCGAAAGGACGATTCACTATAACGATGTTGCTATTCCGGGCGCGGCTAAACTGGCCGACCTCCTGGCCGGGATGATGCCCGGTTTCGAGACCGACTCGGCCCCGGCATACAATCCACGTTACCTGGCGGGCTGGCCCGCCGAAGTGTATGAAACCGCCATGTCTGATGCCTCGCTCAAGGCCCGCCAACAGGCGGTTCAGCGCACGCGTGAAGCGGTCAATGCAGAGATGGGCTATATCATGGATTTGAATTACAGCACCGCCAACCTGTCCATTCTTTCGTTTAAACTCTTGTTTGTGCCGGTATGGGTCACCGAATACGTGCTGGAAGGTTGTACCTATCGGGTGGTCATCAACGGCCAGAGCGGTGCGGTTCATGGTGAAGGCCCCTCGCGCGGCATCAAAGGCTTTATTCAGGATATCTTTGGGAATTGAGCCTTTTCCCCCATCGGATACAATATAAATATGCCTGCCCTGCCTCTCCTGCGCCGCCGACGTGAACGCCGCCTGGCTGAAAGGCGTCAAAAAAGCGAACGCCTGTCCCGCGCCTGGGTGGGGACCGGGCTGGTTTTGGCCTTGCTGGCCGGGCTGCTCATCATTGGCGGATCGCTGGCGTATGCCTCGCTGACTGCGGGCCTGCCGTCACTCGACCTGCTTCCTGCCCTGCTCGACCCTCCCAACGGATTACTCTTACAACCAACGCGCATCTATGATCGCAGCGGCACGCGTTTGCTGGCGGTTTTGGCTCCCCAGGACGCCCCGCGCACATACGTCTCCAGCGACCCTGGCGCGTCCGAACATCTCCCCGAGTCCTTGCTGCGGGTCACGGTGGCCCTGGTGGACCCGGCTTTGCGCGTTCATCCTGGTTATCAGCTCGATGGCCTCACCAATCCCGATGCGCATCCCACGCTGGCGCAAAAGCTGGTGGCTGACCTGATGCTCTGGGACGAGCCGCCCGGGCTGCGCCGTGCCTTGCGTGAACGTATCCTGGCGGCCCAGCTGACCAGCCGTTTTGGGCCCGAGCGTTTGCTGGAATGGTATCTCAACAGCGCCAATTTTGGTCATTCGGCTTACGGTATCGATGCCGCCGCCCGACTCTATTTTGGCAAACCTGCCGCGCAGCTTAACCTGGCCGAGTCAATCTTGCTGGTCACGGTCAGCCAGTCGCCAGCCATCAACCCGCTCGATGCTCCCCAGGCTGCAACCCAACGCATGCAAGAAGCCCTCATCAAGGTTCAGGCCCTGGGGTTGTTTACCGAAGAAGAGATTAACCTGGCCCGTTTTACCCCGCTGGTTTTCCAGCCTGCGCCCGAGGTTACTCGCGCGGCCCCGGCTTTTACTGCCCTGGCCCTGGCCCAACTGGAGACCCGTTTTGACCGTGCCCGCGTAGAACGTGGCGGCATGCTGGTGTTCACCACCCTCGATTACGACTTGCAGCGTAGCGCCGCCTGCGCCATCCAGACCCAACTGGCGCGCCTCGCCAACCAGACCCCCCAGGCCTGCGATTCAACCTCCCCCCTGCCTCCCCTGCCGCCCGGTTTGAGCGCACCCGAGGCGGCCGCCAGTGCTGTGGTGCTCGATCCGCGCACCGGGCAGGTGCTGGCCCTGGTTGGAGACTCGAAGAATGGGACCGAATCGGCCTTTTTAACGCCTCATCGCCCCGGAACGCTGCTGACCCCCTTCATCTACCTCACCGGATTTACCCGTGGCCTGTCTCCCGCCACCCTGGCCTGGGATATCCCCCAGCCGGGTTCCACCCTCGCCAATCCGGAAGGCGTATTTCACGGTCCGCTGCGACTGCGACGGGCTTTGGCCAACGATATCCTGGTTCCCGCCGGGCAGGTTTTTGAGCAAATGGGCGCGTCGCTCATCCGCCAGACCATGCTCCCCTTTGGGTTCGATACCCCGGCTGCCAACCTGCAAGAATTGCTCGAAACCGATAATCGCGCCTCGGTCATGGATTTGGCGCGCGCGTATGGAATCTTTGCCGCGCAGGGCTCGCTGGTCGGCGCACCAACCTCGGATGGGCTGGTTCCTTCGGCCCTGTTATCCATTCGGGGTGCCGACGGGCGCGTCTATGCCGATTGGAGCGTGCCGCAAGCCGAACAGGTTGTTAGCCCGCCGTTGGCGTATCTCGTCACCGATGTGCTCGGGGATGGGACTGTGCGCACAGGAGCCAATTTCTTTGAACTGGGCCGTCCGGTTGCGGCCAAGACCGGCTTCACGCTTGACGGAAATGATACCTGGGCCGTTGGTTATACCCCTCAACGGGTGGCAGTGGTCTGGTTGGGTGGCGTAGAGGGGCTGTCCACGCGCCCGGCGGCTGGTTTGTGGTCGGCATTAATGCAATCTGCCAGCCGGGAAGTGTCTGCCGATGGCTGGCCCCAACCGGCAGGTGTGCTGCGTCTCAGGGTCTGTGACCCATCGGGGATGCTGCCAACCGAGGCCTGCCCCAATGTGGTTGAAGAACTCTTTATCGATGGCTACCAACCGGTCCAGGCGGATACGTTGTACCGTTCCTATGCCATTAACCGCGAAACCGGCTTCCTGGCCACGGTTTTCACACCGTCGCAACTGGTTGAAGACCGGGTGTATATGCTGGTTCCGCCTGAAGCACAAGATTGGGCGGTCGCCAATGGCATGCAATTCCCGCCGACCAGTTACGATACCCTCCAACCTCCGGCGCCCAACCCGCAGGCCAATATCGCCTTCCCGCCTATGTTTGCTGAATTAAAGGGCAAGGTGGTGGTGACTGGTACAGCGGCCGGGGAGTCCTTTGCCTCGTACCGGTTGCAGGCGGGGCGCGGTCTTAACCCGGATGCCTGGTTGTTGATTGCCGAGGGGGATGCGCCCATCTCAGCGGGGACCCTGGCCGAATGGGATACCAGCGGCCTGAGCGGGTTATATGCTTTGCAGTTGGTGCTGATTCGTGCCGATAACAGCCTCGAAACGGTCACCACGCAGGTGATGGTGGATAATGAGGCGCCCCAGGTGGTGCTGGATTTTCCAAGGGAGGGCGCAGTCCTCTCGCTGGCAGAAAATCTCAAACTCACTTTCCAGCCGCGCGTGAGCGACAACCTGTTCCTGGAGAGTGTTGAGATGAGTGTCGACGGCAAACGGTTGGCGTCTTTTTCGAAAGAACCTTTTTCTGCGGCCTGGAATGCCACCCGTGGTGAGCATGTTGTGCGCGTTGTTGCCCGCGACCGAATGGGGAATGAAACCGAGCTGGAAGTGCGCTTCACCATAGAGTAGCGCCCGGAAAGATTAACAAAAGTCTAACTTTGCGTAGAAAATTCCTCGTTATAATCAAATCAGACACAAGGAGTCTGATATATGTTCATGTTTGAAGGTCCCGATCGACGCAAACAAGAGGAATTGGTTCGCAGCGAGGGGCGTTTGCCTCCCGGTCAGTCTTTAACCCTTAAATTCCCGGTGCTGCATTATGGCCCGGTTCCGCCTTTTAACCCGGCGACGTGGGATTTCCGCGTGTGGGGCGAGGTGGAAGGCGAAAAGCGTTGGACCTGGGATGAGTTTAATCAATTGCCGCGCACAAAAATCTTAATGGACATCCATTGTGTTACACGTTGGAGCAAGTTTGACACGGTTTGGGAAGGTGTCTCGGTGCGCACGATGGTGGAGCAGGGACTGATTAAGATTAAACCGACTGCCAAATATGTGATGCAGCATGCTGAGTATGGTTTTACGGTCAACCTGCCGCTGGAAGTGGTCCTGCAAGAAAATTTCTTGATGGCTACCCACCTGAATGGCGAGCCAATTACACCCGATCACGGTTACCCGTTGCGCGGGGTGGTGGGTTTCATTACCAAACAGCCCGAGCTTGAAACGCCTTATTTTTGGAAAGGTGCCAAGTGGCTGCGCGGGTTGGAATTTATGCCCGCCGACCGGCGCGGTTTTTGGGAGCAGGCCGGGTATCACAACCGGGCAGATGTTTGGAAGGAAGAGCGCTTCGGTTAAATCAAAAGGACGGGCCTAACTGGCCCGTCCTTTTGTGTCTGTGTTACGGTCTGGCGGCCAGTTTGAGATTCAAATCCACGCGTTCTTCGCCGCGCAGCACGGTGATGACCACTATATCGCCGGGCGATTTTTGGGTGAACAGGTAGCGCATCAGGTCGTCGAAGGTTTTGATTGGCTGCCCATCGATGGCAACAATCAGGTCGCCGCCGCCCTGCAGTCCGTCGATGCTGGTGGCTGTGCTGGCTCCCAGCATACCGGCGTTGTCGGCTGGGCCGCCTGTCACCACGTCGGTGACATAGACGCCGGTCATGCTTTTCAGGTCGAGCGCCTTAATCACCTCCAGCGACATGGCGTCGTCGGGCAGGGAGGCAATTCCCAGGTAGGGGTAATCATATTTGCCGGTGGCAATGATGGCCGGGGCCACGCGTTTGACAATGTCGATGGCGATGGCAAAGCCAATGCCCGAGTTGACCGGTTCGCCGGTGGAATTGGAGGCTTCGGTGCGGATGGCGCGATTGACGCCGACGACTTCACCGTTCAGATTGAAGAGCGGGCCGCCTGAATTGCCAGGGTTGATGGCTGCATCGGTCTGAATCAGGTCGCCAGCGCTGAAAAAGCCGCCGCCGGGGCTTTCATTGTTCGAGGGCAGGGTGCGACCCAGGGCCGAGACGATGCCCGTGGTCATGGTGCCACTCAGCCCAAACGGGTTGCCGATGGCAATCACTTTTTGGCCCACCTTAAGCTGGCTGGAGCTGCCCAGGGTCAGCGGGACAATTTCGGAGGCGGGGGCATCCACTTTGATGACTGCCAGGTCCGAGTTCTCGTCGATCCCGACCAGCTTTCCATAGGTTTTGAAACCCGATGCAAAATCGATTTCGATGGCGGTCTGCCCTTCGACCACATGGGCATTGGTGACGATGTGTCCGTCTGTATCGATGACGAAGCCTGTGCCCAAACTGCCACCGCTGGTGGTTGTGACCTGAATAGAAACGATGCCCGGTGTAACACGTTCATACAGCGCGACCAGGGCTTCCTGCTCCTGGAACAACCCGGTGGTGTCAACCATCACCGGCGCAGCCGATACAGGAACGCTGGTGGCCTGCGGCAAGGCCGGGACGACGGGCGGAACTGCCGCACCCGGTTGTAAGGTCTGGCAGGCCAACGAGGCCAGCACCAGCACCGATACGGCTACCAATAAACGAAATGTTGCTTTCATACTCTCTCCTTAAGAGCTCCCTTTACTTTTGCAAATCTCGCGCCTTTTCCAAAAGCTGTTTTTGCTCATCACTTAAGTTTTTGGGCAAGCGCACCTTGACTTTTACGAACAGATCGCCTTTTTCTTGTGGATTCTTCAACTTGGGCATCCCACGGCCGGCCAACCGAAATTTCTGCTCTGGCTGCGTGCCTGCCGGGATCGACAGCTTGACCCGCCCCGCCAGGGTTTGGATTTCCACCTCGCCGCCCAGCAGGGCGGTAAAAAGGTCCACACTGGCCTGGGTGGTTAAGTTGTCTCCATCGCGCTCAAAGTCAGAATCATTATCGACAGAGACTTTGAGATACAGGTCATCACCGTTGGGGCCGGCCCCGGCCACCCGCACTTTTGTGCCGGTTTTTGCGCCCGGTGGAATCCTCACCTGTTTGCGAATGCCGCCTGCTTCTAACAGGCGCGCGGCACCATCATGCGCCTCGCGCAGCGAAATAGAAACCGGGGTTTCGTTCATGGCGGCCCGGCGTTGGCCAAAGTCAAAGCCAGAGGCTGCCGCGCTGCCGCCAGTGCCGCCAAAGATCGAGCGGAAGAAATCTGAAAAACCGCCGCCGCCAAACAGGTCGTTCAGGTCTACCTGTTGGGCGCCTCCGTAAGGGCTGCGCCAGTCTTCCCAGTTGAACCCGCCGGGTGTGCCGCCGCGCCGCTGGTAATCAGAATAAGCGCTGCCCAACTGGTCGTAGCGGGCACGTTTTTGCGGGTCCGACAGCACCTGGTAGGCCTCGTTGATTTCTTTGAACTTATCTTCGGCCTTGCTGTCGCCTTGGTTTCGGTCCGGATGATATTTCATTGCCAGCTTGCGATATGCGCTGCGGATTTCGTCGGCGCTGGCAGAGCGTGAAACGCCCAGGGATTGATAATAATCTTTGTATTCCATAGGTCACCTAGTATTCTATGACTCATAAAAGCTGCACGCAAGCATCGTACAGGCAATCTAACGCAACTCTAACCTCTTTTTTTGGACTATACTATCCCCACAACTTCACAATTCGAGGAAGAAATGAACTCTATCTGTGTTTACTGCGGTTCTGCCGATGAAATTCACCCCGACTACAGGTTGGCGGGTCGTCAAATGGGGCGTGTCCTGGCTGAAAACGGAATCACACTTGTCTTTGGGGGCGGCAAAACGGGCATTATGGGCGCAGTAGCCGACGGTGCGCTGGAAGCCGGTGGCGCTGTGGTTGGCGTGATCGTTGAAAGCATGAATACCCCGGCCCTGGCGCATTTTGGGCTGACCCGCCTCGAAGTTACCGCCACGATCCACGAGCGCAAAGCGCGCATGTATGAGCTTTCGGATGGCTATATTGCCCTTCCGGGTGGGTTTGGCACCTTTGATGAGTTGTTTGAAACCATTACCTGGGGCCAGATTGGCTTGCACGAAAAACCGATCGGTTTGCTCAATGTGCGCGGATATTTTGCCATGCTGATGGCCGCCATCGACCACGCCCAGCAGGAGGGTTTTGTTTACCCCGAACATCGCGCTATGTTGTGTTTTGCCGAAGATCCCCAGGCTTTATTGGACCAGATGCGCAAACATCAACACCCCACACAAGCCGTCAAACGTTGGATGCGTCAGGAGTAAGGCGAAACAGCAACTTTGGTGCAGCAAGACCTGGGTGGGATGAAAAGTTAAATTAAACGACAGATGCCAAGGTGAGGGGGGCACCCTGACATCTGTCTTACGAATATAGTACTCTTTTCCAATCCAATAATCAAGAGGCAGTTTTAGGTCATTAAATAAAAAGTGCCCCGGGCGAGAATCGAACTCACATCAGAGCCTTAGGAGTGCCCTGTTCTGTCCATTGAACTACCGGAGCAATGGCAAAATTATACATCAAATTGCAACCCCATTTTGCTCCATTCCATCGTAAGACGGGTAAAATAGATACATCGGGCAAAAAAAGTATGATTTTATTCTTCTCGGGCTAAAACTATGACACCGCAAAAAATTGGCCGTTACGAAATCAAATCTGAACTTGGAAGAGGTGGCATGGCCACCGTCTACAAGGCCTATGACCCGCGCTTCGAGCGTGAGGTGGCGCTAAAGGTCTTGCCGCGTGAAATGCTGCATGATCCTCAGTTCCGCATCCGTTTTGAGCGTGAGGCCAAAACGATTGCCGCGCTTGAACATCCGGCGATCGTGCCGGTGTACGATGTGGGCGAGGAAGACGGCCAGCCTTATTTTGTCATGCGTTATATGACGGGTGGTTCGCTGCAAGATCGGATTGCCCAGGGGCACATGACGTTGAGCGAATCCGTTCGCATTATGGATCGCCTCGCCCCGGCCCTCGACGATGCCCACCTTAAAGGCGTTGTTCACCGTGACCTGAAACCCGGTAACATTCTCTTTGATCGCACCGGCGAACCTTACATTTCCGACTTTGGGATTGCCAAAATCACCCAGGCCCAGGGCGCAACCGTTACCGGCGGGGCCATTATTGGCACACCGGCGTACATGAGCCCGGAGCAAGCCCAGGGTGAACCGGTAGATGGACGTAGCGATATTTATGCGCTGGGCGTGATCCTGTACGAGATGTTGTCGGGGAACCAGCCTTTCCAGGCGACTACGCCCATGGCGGTGGTGGTAAAACACATCACCGACCCGGTTCCGCACATCCTGGATGCCAATCCGGCGCTGCCGACCGCCATCGAGGCCGTCATCGAAAAGGCGATGGCTAAAAACCGCAACATGCGTTTCGGCTCTGCGGCCGAATTTGCAGCCGCGCTAAGCGCCGTTTCGCGCGGTGAAGATGCCGAAAGCGCCTTTAAGACCGCCTCCATGACGGCCACCCGTATTCAGGCCGCCAAAACCCGCATGATGGCGGGCAAAACCGAGGTGCGCCCCGGCAAGACCCAGCCACAACAGGCCAAACCCGGTCGTTCGCCGTTGGTCTACATCATTCCGGTGGCGTTGGTCCTGGTGGTGTTGGTCGCTGCCGGGTTGGGTGCGGTTGCTTACCTGGGTGGGGTGTTCTCCCCGGCCGTGACGGCTACCCTGCCGCCTGCGCCGCCCACCGAAACTGTGGCGCTTCCAACCCAGACCCTTGCGCCCACCGAAGCCCCGGCCTTACCACCCACCGACGCGCCGCCTACTGAAACCCCGCTTCCGCCGACTGAGACACAGGCCCCGGCTGCGGCCAGCCTGGGTGGGGCCGATATGGTCGCCTTTGTTGCGAACAACGAAATTTGGAATATGAACATCGATGGCTCCGGGCTGACCAAGCTCACCACCGATGGCCTGCCCAAAACTGACCTGCAGTGGATTCCTGGCACGCGCACGCTGGCTTTTATTAGCCTGACCAATGTCAAGACCGTCAACGCCGATACCCAACAGGTCGATACCATTCTCTCCTTCCCGGCGGCCCGGTTTCTCGACACGTTCAGTATATCCCCCGACGCCAAACAGGTGGCTATTTCGCTCAACCGCGAAATGTACATCGTCCCCTTTGACCTGGAACAGTTCAAGAATGTGCGTGGCCGCGACCAATTAAAGGCCATGAAAGGCTGTTTGAGTTATACCGGTGATACCCAGGCCGCCGTCAACCTGGAAGAATTCCGCTGGAGCGCCGATAGCAAGATTGTCGCCTGGTCGCTTTCGGTGGTAGGGTTGGCGGGTAAGTCTGAAGATGTGATTCGCCTGATCGATATCAGCAGCTGCGACCCGACACGCTTAATCAAATTGGATGAGTTCCCTGGCACGCGCTTCACCCCCGAAGGTTTTGGGACTGACGGAAATATTCCCAGCTTCGATTGGGATGGCGAGAACCTGTTTATTTTCAACACCTTCCATCGCAATGATGGCTGGGGTTTCCTGTACACCTACAATCGCGAAATTCGGCAAGGGGCGCAGGAGAACCCGGTGGCTGCCACAAAATCGCGCTGTTGTTACCGTGACGCGCGCTGGAGCCCCGACCGCACTTACATTTTCTTTGCCTTCCAGAGCAAAGACACCATTGGCGCCCCCACGCAGCTCTATTACATTCCGGCCAATGCCCTGCGCACGGGTATCGAATTCCAACCCATTCCCATGCCCGAAGGCTTTTTTACCAAACCCAAAGAAGCGCCGCAGTTTGCGCTGCACCCGGTAACGCCTTAAAAAGTGGGGCAGGTCTTAGACCTGCCCCACTTTTTTTACGATCTCTTTTACCAACCCGGGCCCGCTGTAAATAAGCCCGCTATAAACCTGCACCAGCGTTGCGCCCAGGTCCAGTTTGCGTTTGGCATCCTCGGGAGTTGTGATTCCGCCCACGCCGATGACGGGAACCCGGCCGTCAACCCGCGCGACAACCTTTTTCAGCACAGAATCAGACAAGGCTGAAAGTGGCTGGCCGCTTAACCCGCCGGTTTCGTCCCGCAGCGGTGAGCGCAGCCCCTCGCGGCTGAGTGTGGTGTTGGTAGCAATGATGCCATCCATCCCGGTTTCTAAAATGACCCCAACCGCATCCTCCAACTCATCGTCACCCAGGTCTGGCGCGATTTTGACCAGCACCGGGCGTTTGACCTGGGCCTCGCGCCGTTCTGCCGCAATGGCGCCCAGCAGCCCGGCCAGCATATCGCGCCCTTGCAGGCGGCGCAGCCCTACGGTGTTGGGCGAGGAGATGTTAATCGTCAGGTAATCGGCCAGCGGGGCAAAGGTGCGCATGAGGGCGAGGTAGTCTCCGGCGGCATTTTCGAGCGGGGTGTCTTTGTTTTTCCCCAGGTTAAGCCCCAGCACCAGTGAAGACGGGCGGCGGATATTTTTCAACTGTTTTTCGACATAGGCCATGCCCAGCCCCGGAAAGCCCATACGGTTTATGACTCCCTGGTCTTCTACCAGGCGAAAGACGCGTGGTTGGGGGTTGCCTGGCTGCGGGCGCGGGGTGACCGTGCCGATTTCGAGATGCCCAAACCCCAGGGCGGCCAGCCCCAAGACGGCCACGCCGTCTTTGTCGTAGCCAGCCGCCAGGCCGACCGGGTTTTTGAAGCTTAACCCAAAAGCCTGCACCGCTTTGGACGGCGCAGAGAACAGGCTGTGCATAATCCAGCGTGAGGGCGGGAGGATACCCGCCAGGCGCACCAGTTGCAGGGTCAGGTGGTGTGCCGTTTCAGGCTGTAATTTGAAGAGTATGGAGCGAAAGAAGGGGTACATTAGCGGTTTCCATTCATGGCGAAGCGGGTCATTTCATCGACCATTGGCAGGCAGTACGAAAGACGTTTTTCGGTTTCGGCCAGGCTGTTTTCGCGTTCGAGCTTGAGTTCCAACGGGTCGCGGCCCAGCATGAAGGGGTCTTCCCAGGCCAGCCAATCAACCTCGCGTACCTGGATGTGGTGTTGCATGTGCAGCACCATTTCTGCCACCATGCTCAGGTCGGAGCGGGTAACTTTTTGCATGACCTGGCCCAGCTCTCCGGCGCTGACGACGAGATGACACCAGCCATAGTCGAGTGTTTTGGAGAACAGGTTTTCGCCGATGCGAGTGACAAAGCCCTCGATGCGGCGGTAGTTATCGGGGTGAGTGTCCCAGGCGGCGGGGGAGCGATGAAAGAGTAGCGGGAGATCCTGGGGGTGCAGTGAATCGATTTCAGCCAGGAAAGCGGTTCTATGAACGGTGCGCAAGGCAAAGGCCAGGCGGTCGGGGTAGCACAGGTGCAGGACCTGCCCGGGGGCGGCATCCTGCGCGGTGTTGCGGTACAAAAATCCAAAATGATTCCCTATCGGCCACTCCGATTCGAGCGGGTAGAGCCGGAAAAAGTCATCGCTTTGCAGGGCGGGCCGAATGTGTGGTTGGCGCTGGTCGGTGCTAGCGGGAAGGCTCAGGTAGGCGCGCCCGAAGTGGTTTTTCAGGTCGGGCAGGCAGGCCTGTAGATGGGCAAAAAACATGCCATCCGGATCGTGAAAGGGCATGACAAGGGCGGGTTTCATGTTTTGTACCGGGATTTTATGCCGGGTCACCGTTTTTGGGGTGCGGCGGCGCTACGAAAAACGAGCTTATTTTGCTTTGTTGTGGATGGCGGCGTAACGTTTGCAATCTTGGGCATATTTTTTGGAACGCGCCTGCAAACTGGGCAGGATGGAAAAATCGCCGTTTAAAAGTTCGGGGCCGTATTGCAGTAACTGGTCACACATGGTTTGGATGAAGGCGGCCAGGTTGTTTTCATCGAGCAGTTTGTCCTGGAAGGCCTGTTCGGGGGTTGGGGCTTTGACGATGCCGCGTTCGACGAGCAGCCAGCCGAGGGTAGATTTGTTTTCGGGGTCTGTGAGGTCGCTGATGGTTAACCAGGGTTCCTCACCGATTTCGTAGTCGAGTAGCACCCGGGTGGTGGTGTTTTCAAAACGGACAGTGACGCCGCCGGAGCGAAAGCTGGTTTCGACTCTTTTCAATCCATAACGGGAATTGAGAATCCCAAACGATTTATCCAGCAGGCGCTCAAATTCAGATTTTTTCATGGGTGAAATACTCCTGGGAATTTTCTCGGCAGCAGGTTTCGCCAGGAGCAAGAAATGGGCGATTGCAGAGTCGAGTTAATGAATGAATCAATGTAAGTATGTTTATACCAACAAATTGGCTTTTGTGCGGGCTTTACTCAAAAAATGCGGGCCGGGCCGGGTTTGCATGTTGTGCAAAGACCTCCGCCAGCATTTTTTCATTGGTGCGAAACTCAGAAAGCGGCGGGAGTTGGCCGGGGTCAAAGAAATCGACGGCCAGGGTTTCAATGCTGGGGGTGGCTGTGCCGCCAATGATGGTGCACAGGAAGATGAGTTTGTAAGCGTGGTAAAACTCCAGCGGTTCGATGCGGTTGGCATCGTAGACTGCGACCAGTTTATCGACTTGCACCTCGAAGCCGCTTTCCTCGCGTACCTCGCGGACGGCCATTTCGGCCGGTGATTCACCCAGGTCGGCCCAGCCGCCAGGCATGGCCCATTTCCCGTCGGTCACTTCGCGAATGAGCAGGATTTTCCCGTCACGAATCACCGCGGCGCGCACGTCAACTTTGGGGGTGGCGTAACCAGCCTGCATGGAAAAACTTGCCAGTACAGCTTCTTTTTCCAGGGTCGATTGCCCGGCCAGGATTTCGGCGCTGATGGCTTGCAGGCGGCGGTAGCGTTCCAGGTCAAAGTCGTTTTTGCTATAGGCCAGCCCGGCCTGGGCCAGGGTGTAGATTTCTCGCGCCAGGGCGAGCCAGTTTGGCGTGTTGGACATAAAACTCCTGTTACCAGCCCAATTCGCTGTAAAAACTGCCTTGCTGGTAGTTTTGAATGGCAGCGCGGACATACGGAATCAGGTTGGTGGGTAAAGACGCCAGGGCAAACCACGAAAGGTCGTCACATTTCTCTGGCTCCATGTTGCGAATCTCACCTTCCCAGGCCGTGACCCGCACAAAAAAATCAATGCGTTCATCGAAGGATTTACGGTTCATCACATGGATGACTTGCAGCGCCCCAGGCTGGATACTGACCCCGGCCTCTTCGTGCGCTTCACGCACCGCCGCCTGGGTGACCGTTTCACCGGCATCAACATGCCCGGCCACGACGCTGTAGTTGCCATCTTCGTAGCCGGTGTTGAACCGCCGCAGCAACAGGATTTTATCGTCCTGGATGAAGAACAGGTGAACCGCCACCAGGAAGGGATTACGCATGTTTCAGGAAGTCCCGCGTGGCTTCAAGCTTTTCTTTGCCCACTTTGCCGGTTGCTTCCCAATGCGCGAGCATTTCGCTAATCGTTAGCACCGCATGCAGGCGAATACCGGCTTTTTCGAGCGCTTCTTTTGCGCCAGATTGGCGGTCGACCAGCACGACAACCTCTTTGACCACCAGGCCCGCGCCGGTCAATTTTTCGATGGCCTCGAATTTGCTGCCGCCGGTGGTCGCCAGGTCATCGATGATCAGGGCGGTTTCACCGGCGTGAAATTCTCCTTCGATTTCGGCCTTGGTCCCGTAGGTTTTGACTTCCTTGCGCGGATAAATCATCGGGTAATTGCCCGCCAGCGAAACGGCCGTCGCAATCGGGATGGCCGCATACGGCAGCCCGGCCAGGCGGTCAAATTGCAGGTCATGGATCAGTGGCAGGTAGGCCTCGCCGACCTGTCGCAACAGGGCCGGGTAGGTGATAATCTGGCGCAGGTCAATATAAATGGGCGATTTCAGGCCCGATTTGAGGGTGAACTCGCCAAATTTGATGCAGCCCGCTTCGAGCAGGCCATCGGCCAGGGCCGGGAGTTGAAAAGTGGGGTTTGGGTCACGCATGGAAAAATCTCCGTTGATGCCCGTTTGGGCTTAATTTTGCAGGTGCCGTTGGATGTCCAAAATTTCATCGCGGAATTCGGCGGCAGCCAGGGCGGGATTCTTGGCCCTGGAGATGCCGCGCGAGATGGGCAGCAGCATACCTTTGCCGTCTTTGCGCAGCCCGGCCCTGAGCGCTGTTTCCAGGTCGCCCCCTTGCGCCCCCACCCCCGGGGAAAGGAACCACAGACCGGGTGCAGCCGCGCGGACACGCGCCAGGGCTTCGGGTTGGGTGGCCCCCACCACCAGACCGATGTTGTTGCCTGTATTCCATGCCTGGGCCAAGCGGGCCACATGTTCATACAGGGTCATGGGCGCCTGGTTAATCGGGGTCATCATCAAATCCTGGAAATCACTGGCCCCTGGGTTGCTGGTCTTGCACAGCAAGAACACCCCTTTTTCTTTGTGCCCCAGGTAAGGGTCGAGTGAGTCTTTGCCAAGATAGGGGTTGAGAGTGATGCTGTGCGCGCCCAGTGTTTCAAAGGCCGATTTGGCGTAGGCCTCGGCCGTGGATGAAATATCGCCGCGTTTGGCATCCAGGATGACCGGGATGAGCGAGCCCAACCGAATCGATTCGGCCTGGATGGCTTCGATCACCTGTTTGAGCGCCACCCAGCCCTCCGCGCCGAAAACTTCGAAGAAGGCGGCGTTGGGTTTAAAGGCCGCAGCGTAGGGGGCAGTCTGTTTTATGAGATTCAGGCAAAAGTCGCGGGCGGCTTCGGCGGTAGGGGCCGAAAGGTCAGAAACGTGCGGGTCGAGCCCCACGCATAACAGCGAAGTGCAATCGTCGACGCGTTTTTCGAGAAAACTAAAAAAAGTTTCCATGCACTTTCCTTTTCATCTAGGCTTTGCCCAGTACCATGGCCAGCAGCGCCATGCGGACGTAGAGACCGTACTCCATCTGGCGGAAGTAGGCGGCGCGCGGGTCGTCATCGAACTCGGGGCTGATCTCGCCTACCCGCGGCAAGGGGTGCATCACGGCCATCTCGGGCTTGGCGGCTTTCATAATTTCAGGGTCAATCACGTACGCGCCTTTGACCTTTTCATAATCGGCCGGGTCTTCAAAACGTTCCTTTTGGACACGAGTGACGTACAGCACGTCGGTTTCGGGCAGCACGTCAGTCAGGGTGGCATACTCGGCCTGCGGAATGCCCTTGGCCTGCACCTCGTCCATCACCTCGCGCGGCATGCGCAAAATCTCTGGTGAAACATAATTGATTTTGATCCCGCTGAAGGTGGAGAGCAGGCGCGCCAGCGAGTGCACCGTGCGGCCATACTTCAGGTCGCCCAGCATCGTCACGGTCAGGTTATCGAGCCGCCCCAGTTCTTCCATAATCGTGAAGGTATCTAAAAGCGCCTGGGTAGGGTGCTCGCCCACGCCGTCACCGGCATTAATGACCGGTTTGCGGGCCGCTTTGGCCGCAATGGCCGCCGACCCGGTTTCGGGGTGGCGCAGCACAATCACATCGGCGTAACATTCCAGTGTGCGAATGGTATCCGGGAGCGATTCGCCCTTGGAAACCGACGAATATTTCACCTCGTTAATCGGAATGACGCTGCCGCCCAACCGTTCCATGGCCGCCGTAAAGCTGGAAGACGTGCGTGTGGACGGCTCGTAGAACAGGTTGGCCAGGATCTTGCCTTTCAGCAGGTCAAAAGTCCCAATGCGTTCGACCATGCCGCGCATCTCGTGCGCCACACCAAAGACATACTCCAGGTCTTCACGGCTGAACTGCTTAACCGACAAAATATCTTTACCATACCACTCGGCCTGTTTGTTTTCGCCAAAGGGCAAGTGCGGGTTTAGGGATTGGGTGGGCATAACTGTCTCCTCCGTAATTTGTGAATTGAGAATGGAAATCGGGAATGGGTCCTGGCTGGAGCCTCTTCCCGTTAAATCACCTGGTTTTGCTCCCGGTGCAATGCGCAGCGGACTCTTCCCGGCTGTGGCCGCCAACCGTTCAATTAAAGCCGCCCAACCCTGGGGCGGATGAACTGATCGATCTCAGCCAGCGCCTGGCCGGTTTCAGGGATCAGGTCGCCGAGCGCATGCCAGACGTGCCAGAGCCCGTCCCAAACCTGGAGCGAGACCTCCACGCCCGCGGCGCGGGCCTTGTCGGCCAGCCTGCGCGCATCATCGAGCAAGATTTCCTCGCTGCCCACCTGGATCAGCAGCGGCGGGAAACCATGGAAATCGGCCTGCACAGGCGAGATGAATGGGTGGTTTAGCGCCTCGCTCCCGGCATAAAAAGATGCCCATTCGCGCAGCCCTTCCGTCGTCAGCATCGCTTCAGCCTCGGCCTTGGTCGTAAGGGTTTCCCCTTGCAGCGCCAGGTCGGCCCAGGGAGAAAGGCAGACCACGGCCGCCGGGAGCGGGGTGCCGCTTTCGCGCAGCGCCAGCACTGTGGCGAGGCTTAAGCCGCCCCCGGCCGAATCCCCGGCGATGACGATGTTTTTGGCGCGATAGCCCCGCTCCAGCAGCCAGTGGTAGACGCTTTGGGCATCTTCCACCGCGGCCGGGAAGGGATATTCCGGGGCCAGGCGGTAGGCCGGGATCAGCAGGTCGGTTTGGAGCGCATGGGCCATCTGCCCGCAGAGCATTTTATAGCCCGCAATACTGCCAACTGCGTACCCGCCGCCGTGCAGGTACAAGATAACTTGTGAATTATTGGCCTGAGCCGAGCGCATCCACCCGGCGGGCAGGCCCTTGATCAGGGTGGTCTCAAAACTGACATCAGCCGGAAGCCGCTGCATCCAGCGCGCATTCTTTTCGTTAATTGCGCGCATTTCGGCCACGCTGCGGGGCTGGGACTTGAAGGTTTTGCGTAAGATCCATCGCCAAATGCGGCTGCGGAGACTCAGGGACATAAGCGCTTCACTCCTCGTGCTCGTGGCGGTGGTGGATGTCGGGCATATGGTCGTGTTCGTGTTCTTCGGCGGGATGTTCATGTTCGTGAGCGTGCGCGCCAATTTCATTGTGGTGCGCATGCGTGTGCGCCGGGTCGCTGTGGTCGTGGGCGTGATCGTGGGTCAGGGCTTCGTGGATGTGATAGTGAATGTGCTCCTCGTTTACCAGCAACAGCGCTCCGCCAATAGCCAGCAGGGCCGCAAAAACGAAAAAGACGGACGGTAATTCCTGGAAAACAAGCATCGAGAGCAGCACGCCTGCCACCGGCGCGGTGCCGTACAGGGCGCTGGTGCGCGCCGCCCCCAGTCCGCGCATGGCCCGGATGAAAAGCAGGGTGCTCAGCCCATAGCTGGCCCAGCCTAGCAACAGGGTGGCCGCAATGTTGGCTGGCGTGGGGAGCGAGTCGCCGAGCACAGAGGCCAGGATGAAAGAAAACGTGCCAGAGACCAGTCCCTTCCAGGCAACAATGGCCAGCGGGTCCCGGGCAGAGATGTTGCGGGTAAAGTTATTGTCGACGCCCCACAGCACACAGGCCCCAATGACCCCAAACGCGCCCGGCGACAGGGCCCAGGCTCCGTCGAAACGCGTGGAAAGCAGGATGCTTGCCAGGGTGATGGCCAGGATGGCCAGCCAGGCGCGGCGGCTGATGGCTTCGCGGAAGACCAGCAACGCAATCAGGGTGGTAGAGACGCCTTCAAAATTTAACAGTAACGAAGCGGTGGAGGCCGGTGTAACTTGCAGGCTGAACATGAGCAGGATTGGGGCGGCAATGCCCCCGGCCAGGATGGCCCCCGCCAGCCACTTTACATCCGAACTCTTAATGCCCGCCTCCAGCGCCTGGCGCGGGTAACGGATTTTCTGTGCGGTCTTAATTAGCGTAATCCCCAACCCGCTGCCCAGGTACAGGAAGGCGGCCAGGTATACCGGCGAGATGTCGCCCAGCAGCAGCTTGGAAAGCGGGGCGCTTGCGCCGAAGAACAGGGCGGCCAGCAGGGCTTGCAAAATGGAAGGCAGGCTGTTGGATTTCATCGTTCTCAGGAAGCTTCCCGCACGTTTTGGCCGAAGCCTGGCTGTGCCAGCACTTCGCCATCTGCGAAGGCGGTTTTTCCGCGCAAAACAACTTTCGTGACCCGGCCCCGAACTTGCCAGCCTTCGAAGGGGGTCCATCCGCAGCGGGAGTGCATTTCGCTGGCTTTAATCTCGTATTGGGAATCCGGGTCTACTTCCACCCAGGTTTCGGGTTGTTCAGGGAGCTTAAAAATGCGGCGCGGGTTGGTGACAGATTTTTCGACCAGTTGTTCCAGGGTCAGGCGTTTTTCGTGCACGGCGGTTAGTAAAAGCGGCAGCAATGTTTCTAGCCCGGGGAAGCCCGGCGGTGGATTTTCGCCGTCTTTTTCGGCCGGGGTGTGTGGGGCGTGGTCGGTGGCGAAGCAATCGATCACATCCATGTTTTCCCATAACGCCTCCACATCGGCCCGGGTGGCCAGGCGCGGGCGCACTTCGGCGCGGCCACCGCTCAGGCCGCCGGAGCAGCAATCGCAGCCGGCCGGGGCCAGCGGAATTCCGCCTTCGGCCAGGAACAGGTGATGCGGGCAGACCTCGCAGGTGACTTTGATGCCGCGCGCTTTGGCTTCTTTAATGAGCAGGACTTCTTCTCGCAGGGAAATATGCGCGATGTGGATCGGTTTGTCGAACATTTGCGCCATCCAGATGGCGGCGGCCATGCTGCGGCTCTCAGAATGGGTGACGATGGGGGTTTGACCCGGCCACAGGCGGAAGTGTTCCATCCACAGGGTCATGTCGTCGAGGCGTAACTGCCCAAAGGTTGAGTCGAGGTACATTTTTAGCGCGGCAGCCTGGGGGGCCAGGTGGGCCGCTTCGGCGGCGTTGTTGGGGCCAGCGCCCAGGTATTGGGCATAGTCGCAGCGGGCTTTGGTTTTGGCAGTGGCGAGCACCTCGCTGAGGGTGGTTGCGTCGAAGATGGGTGGCTTGGTGTTGGGCATGGCCAGCACCATTGTCACGCCACCCGCCAGCGCTGAGGCGGTGCCGGTGTCGTAATCTTCTTTGTGGGTTGCGCCGGGTTCACGCAGGTGAACGTGCGGGTCAATTAAGCCGGGGAGACGGATCATGGTTTAGGGGCTCCGGTGGAAGGATGGCCTACAAAGCTGCATTTTCCAGGCAGGGTTGTTCGACCTGCAAAGCGCGTGGGTGGAAATTCGGCGGTTGGTTCAACGGTGGAATGGCTGCGGCGAGGTGGGTCTGCCGGGGAAAGGCCCGGGCCGGGATTCGGTTGTGGCATGAGAAGGGGATTGGGAGGCTGAATGCGTCCCAATCCCCTTTATTGTACAACAACGAACCGTAGCTTACTCGTGCTTGAAGATGACGAAGATCAGGTTCATCAGGATGCCAGCGATGGCGGCGAAAACGATGGCCGGGATGCCGCTGGGGAAGAGTACCGGAACATTGATGGGGAACAGGCCGTTTGCCAGGCCCAGGTTGCCGCCGATGCCGCACACCAGGATGGTGGCGCCAACGGCCAGGTTTTTGGGGCTGAACAGGTTGACCTTTTCGGACTGGATGAGGGCGACACCCTGCATGCCAATGACGCCGAACAGGTAAATGGCCAGGCCGCCGGTGACGGCAACGGGGATGGAGTTGACCACCGCCGCCAGTTTGCCGACGAAGCCAAGCACGATGGCGATGCCGCCAGCGGTCATGAGTACCGGGATGGAGTAGTTGCGGGTGATCGCCATCAGCGAGTTGTTTTCGCCGTAGTTGGTGCCAGCCGCGCCGCCCAACAGGCCCACGACGAGGTCGTCGGCGCCGTCGGCAACCAGGTTGAGGCCGATCAGTTCCTTGATGTTGAAGGGTTTGCGGCCCAGTTCGGCGGCCAGTTCGTCGATGTACAGGCTCATCTGGTACAGGTGAGCGGTGCTTTCGGGCACGGTGGCAATGGCAATCAGCGAGATGCTGACAACCAGTTCGAGCGCGCGCGGGTCATTGAAGGCCGGGAAGGTGAAAGCCGGGACGCGCAGCCATTCGGCGCTGGCAATGACGCTGTAATCGATAATGCCAAAGGCCGCTGAGGCAATATAGCCTACAACTGCGCCAAACAAAATTGGCAGCATGCCCAGCAATCCCTTGCCTTGCAGGTAGACCGAGAACATAACCGTGGCGAACAGGGTGATGAAGGCCACACCCCAGTTGGCACCGGCCATGCCCAGCGCCGCACCCGAGAGCGCGATACCGATGACCATCGCCATTGAACCGGTCACAATCGGAGGCAGGACGGTGTCGAGACGGGCTTTGCCAATGCGCATGATGAGCAGGCCGATCAGGATTTCAACGACAGCCGTGCCGATGATGCCGACTTGCACGATGCGCACGCCGTCGGGGCAGTAGAAGGTGGCCGGGTCGGCGAAGCAGTCTTTGGCGTACAGCGTCATGGCCGTTTGGACAACCGCAATGTATGAGAACGACGAGCCGTAGTACATGGGAATTTTGCGGTTGGCAACCAGCAGGGCGATGATGGTGCCCAGGCCAGAGGCCAGCAGGGTCACGCCGACATCGAACTTGGTCAGGATGGCGACCAGTACGGTGGCGGGGAACATGGTCAGCACTTGCTGGAAGCCGAGGCTAAGCATGGCGCCAATAGGCGGGGTGTCGTCGGGCAAGAACCCGAAGACATTGGACTTGGGGGCTGTTGCAGTTTTCTTGGACATTCTCTCTCTCCGTGATTTGATTGTGCCGGGCCGCCCCGGGCCGTGAAACGGGCTGCCCTGGCCTGTGCCTGTCAACAGGCAAAAAAAGAGAGCCGCTAAAAGCGACTCTCCGAATTCCAAAAAGTATAAACACTTGTCCCCCAGTATGGATGCTCGAACCACTCTCGGAAGGGACGTTGTGTAGACATTGCGCCCAATTCTATGCAATTTGGGCATTCTGTCAAGGAGGAAGATGCGATAGAAAAACCGGGAGCAGAAAACTGCTCCCGGCTCCATGCTCACTGGAGATCCAATTATTTGAGCTCGTAGGTCAGGGTAACGGTCACGGTAATCTGCATCTGACCGGGGTTGATCGGCACGGCCATGCTGGCGGCATCTGCCCCGCCACCGCCCATGCCCTTGCTTTCAAAGACCGGGGCAGGCGAGCTGTCGTAGTACTGGATGCTCTGGATCTCACCCAGGCTCACCCCGGCAGCGGTAGCCAGTTCATCGGCCTGTTTGCGGGCGGCTTCCACGGCAGCCTTGCGGGCATCTGTCATCGCCTTGGTTTTGTCGGCAACATCAAAGGTGATGCTATTGATGCTGTTCGCGCCAGCCTGGACAGCCTTGTCGAGCAGGTCGCCCAGTTTGGGCAGGTCGCGTACGGTTACGTAAACAGTGTTATCAACAGAGTAAGTGGTTTCGCCGGTCGGCTGGCCGTCTGGCCCATACTTCGCCCCAGACCAAATGGAGAAATTGGTCGTGCGGATGTCATCTTCGGCAATCCCGGCGGCTTTTAGCGCTTCCACCAGGGCCTGGGTCTTGGTGCTGTTCTCCGAAACGGCGCTGGCCGCGCTGGAAGCCTCGGTGTGCACGCCGATGTAGATGTAAGCGATATCGGGCTTCAGGCTTACCTGGCCCGCGCCAGTGACGGTCACGGTGCGCGCAGCCGCCTGAGAGCCAGAGACGATACTGGCCGGGCCACAGGCACTCAGCACCACCGCTAAAAGGGCTACAAGTGAGAAAAACAGGAATTTGGTACGCATTTTATACTCCTTTGAGTGTGTATTGTATAAACTTACATCACCTTGACGCCCGCCATTTCAAAAAGTTCCCCAAATCCTTCAAATCGAGTAAAATTCTAACAAATGTTCTAAAGAAAGACGGAGTCCGCATGGCCATCGACTTTCAACAGGTCTACCAGAAAATCCGCGAAATCGGCAAAACCGCCCAACAGCGTAAAAAAACGCTCGAAGAGCGGCGCATGACCGCTTTAAGGATTTTCTACGACAAGGCCGAAAAGCTGGAGGAATTACGTTGGAAAGTAGAGGCCGCCAAAGAAGCCGACCCGGCCATCCGTTGCGCACTCCCGTTAAACGAGCCGTTGGACTTTCACGCCCCGCCGCCTGAGTCGCCGTTAAACGCGGTTTTAATCGCCGCGGATGGCTCGCAGATCAACCCCGACCGGCACGGGGCTGTTCAATTTGGCCTGATCAATGTCGGCGCCATTGTCTTGCGGCTGGCCAGCGGCGAAACCCCGCAAATTTTTACCGATAGCCAGCTACTTTTCGATGACGAATTGTTCACAGCCTCCGGCAATCCCCTTTCAGATGGCATGGTGGCCCTCAAACGCGACCTGGACGAACGCTCCAAGCTCGACGAACTCGCCGCCCAATTCGCCGGAGACTGCCCGGTCATCACTTTTACCGACGGCCCAATTGAGCTGTGGGGTTCGGCCAGCGGCGAAGATGCCGCTGCTTATGCCGAAAGCCTGGATAAATACCTGGGCGTGCTCTCACGCCTGCAATCGCGCGATGTCGTCACCGCCGGGTATGTCGATAAACCGGGCGCCGACCTGGTCATTCGCCTGCTTGAGCTGTCGGAAGCCGCCCCCGAGCAATTAAAGCACCTGCGCGAGTATCACCCCCTGCGCGGGGTGAGTGACCGCTGGCTGTTCGGCGACAAAAAAAATCCGCTGCTCAAACCCGGCGAACGCTCGGCCGTTTTCAAAATCCAGACCCGCAATGAGAAACACTATCGCGGCGTGCTGGAGCTGCACTTTTTCTACCTTAACGTTGGCACTGAAGGCCAACCCTGGCCGGTGCGAGTCGAAATCCCCAAATGGGTGGCCGATGATATCGAAAAATTGGGGCAACTGCATGCCACCCTGGTGAGCCAGTGCCGAATGATGGGCGCGAAACCTTACCCCTATCTTTTACATCGCGCCCATGAAACGGCAGTCGTCTCTTTTGAAGAGAGAAACCAGATCGAGCAGTTGCTCAGTATGGAGTTGCGCCGCGCCGGGGAAGAAACCGATGAGGGCTCCAATAAACAATCTGCAAAAGATTTGCCAGGCCGGACAGGCTATGGCCGGTAATCAGCCACAGGTCAAGCAGATTTCATAGATTTTCCTGTCTGTAACCTGTGGATAAAGCGAGGAAATTATGCCATCTTACGAAATTGGACGTTTACTCCGCGCCGGGACGACCGGCTTTATTGCCGGGTGCTCGGTCTCGCAGTTCGAGGCCCCGGCTTTTGGTGCGCTGGTGCGCGCCCCGCTTGGCAACGGCTACCAGGTCTATGGCCTGATCTACGACATCCACATCGACGATGATGGGCTGGTGCGCCAATTGGTCACCGCCGAAAATGTTAGCGCCGAGGTGATGCGCGACAACCGCGAGCGGCGCATCGTCCCGGTTGAGATGTCGGTGCTGTCGGTCGGCTACGAACAGGATGGCAAGATTTTCCACCTGCTGCCGCCGCGCCCGCCGCTGAGTCTGGATGTGATTTACCTGTGCGATGACAAGGAACTGACAAGATTTACCAGCGCCGGGAAATTTGGATACTTCCGGCACATCCTGCGCGCCAAAGATGCGCCGGTCGGGGAGGTTTTAGCGGCGCATGTTCAGCAAGCAGGTGCAGCGCAAGACGCTCGGTGGAAGGAAAAAGCCACCCAGGAGCTGATCACACTGCTGCGGGATGACTATCCAACCTTGATGAGCGTTTTGGGCGCACTCGGAGAAGTACTTTAACCACGACGGCAACGACGGGACACGACGGAGATTCTTTTTATGGAAAATCCACGCACAAAACCCAAATTGTACAAACCAATCCCCTTAGATATCGAAGAGATTGGCAAAAAAGTGCTCGACGCTGCCTATATCGTCCATAGTGCGCTTGGGCCGGGTCTTTTGGAATCAGTTTACGAGGCTTGCCTGGCTTATGAGATCAAAAAACTGGGGCTGAATGCGGAAACACAGGTGGCAGTCCCGGTCAAATATCAGGATGTATTTGTCGAAACCGGGTTACGGCTTGATCTTTGGGTGGAGCGGAAAGTGATCCTTGAATTGAAAGCGGTTGAAAAGATGAACCCCCTGTACCAAGCCCAACTACTGACCTATCTCAAGGTAACCGGCTGTCGCCTGGGCTACCTGATGAACTTCAACGTCCAGCATTTCAGGGATGGATTTACCCGCCAGGTTTATTAAAAGATTTTCCGTCGTGTAACTTCGTTACCGTCGTGGTGAAAGGGTTTTGAATATGATAGACAATAAAAAAATTGGTTATGTAATCGGCGGCGGATTGAAGGAGTCCTTCTCCGCCCGCTTAACCGTTGACCCGCTCTCGGTGCAGGAAGGCGGATTTGTCGTCATCGATAGCGGCGATTACCGCTTCTACGGCCTGGTCACAGATTTAAAGCTCGGCGCAACCGACCCACGTTTCGCTGACGAGCAATCCGAAATGCGCCTGCACCCGGCCCTGGCGAAAGCCCTGCACGGACAAACCCTCTACACCAATCTCGAAATCCTGCCAGCGCTGATGCTCGAGCGCGGCCCCGAACCGGGCACGCCCGAATACAAACTCTGGCGCGCCGAGCACGCCGAAGACCCGCGTCCGATCCCGGTCAAAACTGTCCCGCTGCACCATGCCCCGGTTTCACTGGCTGATGGGGCCGATATCGCCGCCATTTTCGGCGACCCGGATAAAGAAGGGAACTTTATCATCGGCTACACCCGCGAACAGGAACATCCGGTCTGCATCAACCTGGATAAATTCGTCCAGCGCTCCTCGGGCGTCTTTGGCGCGACCGGCACCGGCAAATCCTTCCTGACCCGCCTGGTGCTGGCCGGGTTGATGCATCACAACAAAGCCTCCGTGCTGGTGCTGGATATGCACAACGAATACGGGTTCGATGACATCGCTTCAGATACCAAGATGAGGGTGATCGGGCTGAAGTCCAAGTTTGCGAGCCGCTTGAGCGTGGTAGGGCTGGGAGCAGGGGCCAGGATTCGCGGGTCAAACACCCCCGATTTCAATCTCGAAATCGCCATGAGCGACATTGCCCCGTCTGACATTGAAATGCTCAGCCGCGAATTGAATCTCAAAGAAACCACCCCCACCACGCTGAATGCGCTGGTGACCACCTTCCGCGACAACTGGTTCCAGTCGTTCAAAGAGATGAACCGCGAGGAGATCGAGGTCGAGGACGAGAAGGGCCGCATCAAAAAACAGCCGCACCCGGATAGCGTGGCCGCCTGGGCGCTTGCCAACGGCGTCAATGTGGCCGCCGCCGAGGGCTTGCACGACAAATTGCGCCGCCTGTTCAACAAGCATTACATCGTCGAAAAACCTGCCGCGGACAGCATTACGCAGGTCATCGACACGCTTGCTGCCGGGCGGCATGTGGTGCTCTCGTTTGGCGATAACGAAAGCGACCTGGATTACCTGCTGGTTTCCAACCTGTTGACCCGCAAAATCCGCGAGGCCTGGGAGAAGCGCACCAACGAGTTCCGCTCGCACGGCGGACAGGAACCGCGTCCGCTGATCATCGTGGTCGAGGAAGCCCACAAACTGCTCAACCGCGAAATGGCTGCGCAGACGGCTTTTGCCACCATCGCGCGCGAACTGCGCAAATATTATGTCACCCTGCTGATTGTCGACCAGCGCCCCTCGCAAATCTACGACGAGGTCATGTCGCAGCTTGGCACGCGCATCAGCGGCTGGCTGGGCGATGACTTCGACATCCAGGCTGTACTCTCCGGCCTTTCCGGGCGCGATGCCATTCGTGGCATGCTGGCGCGCCTGCAACCCAAGGAAGAAGTCCTGCTGCTGGGCTGGGGCGTGCCCATGCCGCTGCCGGTCCGCTCCCGCCGCTATGATGACAACTTCTGGCGCGACCTGCTCGGCAGCAAGGGCAAAAAGGGCGAAGGCGAGATTTTGAAGGATTTGGGGTTTTGATCCCCAGGACTGGTAGGGGCGATGCATTGCATCGCCCCTACACTCACCAACCACCAATCCCAAATTACGGCCTAAAAATCCATCTCGCTTCGTCTATTCGCCAAAAATCCCGCCAAACCCCAATAATTACAGGTAACCGTGAACCCCATCTCACTTTCCAAAACCACCTTCCGCCGTTTCATCCTCGGACGCCAGGGCCTGTGGCCCGGACGGCGCTTTGCCGGGAAAGATGGCGCGGCCGCGGCTGTGCGCAACAGCGAGGCCTTGCAGCTCGACCCGCTCAACGTCATCGCCCGCAGCCAGGAAATTGCCCTGTGGGGCCGCGTGCTCGACTTCAAACCTGAGCATCTTTACCAGGTCGCCTACGATGAGCGCCAGTTTTTCGATTACGGTGGCGGGTTGTTCTTCTACCCCATGGAAGACTTCCCCTACTGGCGGGCGGGCATGCAGGACCCGGAACTCTACCCGCGCTGGACCAAATTCGTGGCCGAACATCCCCAGGTGTTGACCCAGGTGCTGGAGGCCATCCGCGAGCGCGGCCCGTTGGGCAACCGCGACTTTGAAGGCAACCAGGCTGTCAAAAGTTACCGTGGACGCAAAGATACCGCCCTGGCGCTCTACAGCCTGTGGCTCAAAGGCGAGTTAATGGTCCACCATCGCCAGGGCTTCGACCGTTACTACGACCTGCGCGAGCGTGTCTTGCCGCCCCAATACGATTGGATTGCCAGCGACCAGCAAGCCCTCGAACGGTTCAGCCGTAAACTGATTGCCTTCCTGGGCCTGGCCCGTGAAAAACGTTGGGCGCGCAGTATGTACTTTTTCGACATGCAGGTCAGCCCCGAACAGGCCAAAAACCAGATCGCCGCGTTGTACGAGCAGGGCGTTTACACAAAAGTTGAAGTGGAAGGCTCAAAAGAAGCCTGGATCGCCCTCTCCAGCGACCTCCCGTTATTGGAAGCGCTCGCCAGCGACCAGGTGCCTCCGCAATGGGCCCCGCTCGGGCCTTCCACGCTGGACGAAGTGACCTTCCTCGCCCCGCTTGAAATCGTCAGCGCCCGTGGCCGCGCCAAAGAAGTCTTCGGTTTTGACTACATCTGGGAAGTTTACAAACCGCTCGAGCAGCGTCGCTGGGGCTACTACACCCTGCCCATCCTCTACGGCGACGACCTGGTGGCGCGTCTTGACCCCAAACTGGACCGCAAAACCGGCACGCTCAAAATTAACGGCTTCTGGCTCGAAGACGACGCCCCGGCCGAGGATCCCGCTTTTGCAGATGCGCTCGGCAAAGGCCTGGCGCGTTTCGCCGCTTTTGTGGGTGCGCGCCAGGTCGATGTGACCAGCCTCCAGCCGCAGAAGCTGCAAATCCATATTCAGAAGTTTTTATAAGGGCAACCCTGCCCACCTGCAAGACTGGAGATGATGTGATGTTTACCCAAATCGGACGCATGGTATTGCTGGTCAAAGATTACGACGAAGCCCTGGCTTTTTACGTCGGCAAGTTGGAGTTTGAGAAACTGTACGATGACACTGTTTCAGAGACTTTGCGTTTTGTGCATATTGGCTTGCCCGGCCAGGAAAGTGTTGGCCTGTGGATGTTGAAGGCGGGGCAGGGCGAACGCTCGTTGGTGGGGCGGCAGGCGGGCAGCGAGCCGTTGTTCGTCTTTTACACCGCGGACTGCCGCAAAGCCTACGAAACTTTACGCCAGCGCGGCGTGGAGTTCCTGTACGAGCCGGAAGAAAACGATGGCGATATCCATGTGCATTTTAAGGACCTGTATGGCAACCAGATTGCCATGGTGGAGTTGAAATAGCCATGCAAGGGCAATCGCTTCAAACCATCCTGGTTATTATTCTCATCGGCCTGGCCGGTGGGATTGCTGTTGGGCTGCAAAGCCCGCTGGCCAGCCTGCTAA
Source organism: uncultured Anaerolinea sp. (assembly GCA_964562145.1). GTDB lineage: Bacteria > Chloroflexota > Anaerolineae > Anaerolineales > Villigracilaceae > UBA5195. The sequence continues at coordinate 169,920 of CAZLSP010000003.1, forward strand.
GTCAGCGCTTGGGTGTTTTGGAAAGTATTTTTATCGTCCATCTTGGCGGCGCATTGGTGGCGTTGGTTCCATTGTTCTTTTTTGGCGGCGGGAATCTCGCGGAATGGCGCAGTGTGCCCTGGTATGCGCTGGCCGCCGGGGCTCTTGGGCTGGTGGTCATTTGGGCCGTCAGCACCATGATTCCGCGCATTGGGGTGGCCGCGGCCATTACCACCATCGTTGCCGGTCAACTCCTGTTTGCAACCCTGCTCGATCACTTTGGCCTGTTGGGGGCGCAGGAACGCATACTCGACCCAACGCGAGCGCTTGGGTTGTTGGTGGTGCTGATTGGGGTCTGGTTAACCGTGAAATAAAGGGGAATTAATGGGCGCGCGGTACCCAGGCCATGATAAACGTGCCCTCGCCGGGAACCGAGCTAATCTCCACATCGCCGCCGACGTGGTGTGCGCGGGTGTGGATGTTGGACAACCCATGCCCGAGTGTCATGCTCATTTTGGCCATATCGAACCCGCGTCCGTTATCTTGAATCTCAAGCACATACCGTTCTGAAGAGGCCCACACGCTGACGTTGATGCGCTTGGCGCGTGCGTGCTTGGCGGCATTGGCCAGCGCTTCCTGGCAGATGTGGAACAGGGCCATGGCGTGACTGTGCGGGATGTCTTTGATCTCGTCTGGATCGCCGTTGATGGTGCCTTCGGCCAGTGTATTGGCGCGGAACTCCATCACCAGGCGGCGCAGGGCATCCATCAGGTTTTCGTTGCCAAACTGGCGCGGGCGCAGGTCGAGGATATAGGTACGAATATCGCGGATGGTGTGGTTCAGGCTGTCGATGGCTTCCTGGATGCGCTCCTGGCTTTTGGCCGGGTCTTCGGCTGAAAGCAGGCGGGCGTGCTCCAGCACCAGCCCCACCCCGTAAATCGACTGGATGATGCCGTCGTGCAGGTCCATGCCAATGCGTTCGCGTTCTTCCAGCACGGCCAGGCGGCGCGCATCACTGTGCAGCCGGGCATTCTCAATCGCCAACCCGGCCCAAATACCAATGGCCGTGATCACCTGCACATCGTGATCGTTAATCGGGGTATTGCTGCGCGTCACTGCACTCAAAACCCCCACCAGGTTGCCGCTGGCGGTCAGCGGGAAACAAGCCATTTGCCGGAACCCGGCCTTAACTACTGCATCGCGCAGGTAGCGCATGTCGTTGGCCAGGTCGTAGCTCACCAGCGGTTCCGCCGATTGCGCCACCAACCCCACAATTCCCTCGCCCAGGCTAAAGCGATTACGGGTCCAAAAGGCCTCGGCGGCTTGCCCGCGATGCAGCACCAGGCGCAGGTTCTGTTTATCCTCGTCGATCAGGAAAATCTCTCCCGATTCAACCTGCATATAATCCATCACCAGCGAAAGCGTCTTGTGCAGGATCTCATCCAGCTTGAGCGACGAGGTTAGCACCTCGGCAATGCTGTTGAGCAGCGCCAGGTCCTGGTTGCGGCGCGTTAGCGCCTGGTCGCGCTGTTTAAGTTCTTCGTACAGGCGGGCATTGTGCAAGGCTACTGCCGCGTAGGTGGCCAGCATTTGGATAATGCGCTCATCATCGGCGGTAAATTCGTGGTGCCCCACCTTCTCGGTCAGGTAAATTTGCCCCAGCAGGTCATCACCCAATTGGATGGGGACCCCCAGGAAAGAACGCATCATCGGGTGATTGCGCGGAAACCCGATACTGCGCGGATCGTCCTGGATTTCGGGGATGCGAATGGGGGTGTGCGAGGTCATCAGCGCGCCAATCATCCCCATCCCCACCGGCGGGTGCGGAATGCGGCGAATTTCATCGGCGCTCATCCCAACAGAGATGAATTGCTTTAACTTGCCGTCTTCACCTTGAACGCCCAATGCAGCATAACGCGCCTGGGCTTGTTCACAGGCCACAGACGCGATTCTTTCTAGCAGGGTTTCTAGCGAAATATCCTCCACTAGCTGGAGGCTGGCGTGGTGAAGCGCGATCAGTCGTTCTTCCAACTGTTGGCGCGTTAAAAGCATGCTTGAATCTCCTCTTGGAGATATTCTACCTTAGCCGTCCGAATTGTTCAAGTTGATAGATTTTGCCAGCAAGCCCTTGTACAATTATTGTAAGGTTTTTAGTGAACAATACTTGCATTTTGAGGGATTATGGGAACATCACGCATTGCCGGATTTTACAAACTGACCCTTGAAGAACGCCTCGCCCGGGCTGCTTCCAGCGCCGACCTGACTCCCGAGGACCTTTCTCCGTGGACAACCGGCGGGATCACCCCGGATGCCGCCGACCATATGATCGAAAACGTGATTGGCCTGCACACCCTCCCGCTGGGCCTGGGGCTTAACTTCCAGGTGAACGGGCGCGATGTGCTGGTCCCCATGGCGGTTGAAGAGCCTTCGGTGGTGGCCGGGGCCTCGTTTATGGCCCGGCTGGCCCGCGCCGGGGGCGGCTACCAGACCACCAGCACCGACCCGCTGATGATTGGCCAGATGCAGGTGATTAACGTCACCAACCTGAACGAAGCCAAATTTAAGTTGTACGAGAAAAAAGCCGAGTTGCTGGCGGCCGCCGATTCGATAGACCCGGTTTTAAAGAAGTTTGGCGGTGGCGCGCGTGACCTCGAAGTCCGCATCATTGCCGATTCGCCCATTGGCGGTTTCCTGGTGATCCACCTGATTTACGATGTGCGTGACGCGATGGGTGCCAATGCCGTCAATACCGCCTGTGAACGCCTGGCCCCGCAAGTAGAAGCCATTACCGGCGGCAAGGTGCACCTGCGCATCCTGTCTAACCTGGCCGACCGGCGGATTGCGCGGGCGCGCTGTGTGATTCCGGTGGCAGAACTGGCTTTCGACGATTTTTCTGGCGAAAGCGTGCGCGATGGTATCATCGCGGCGTATGCTTTCGCAGCGGCAGACCCGTATCGCGCGGCAACGCACAATAAAGGCATTATGAACGGTATCGATGCGGTGGTGATCGCCACCGGGAACGACTGGCGTGCCATTGAAGCCGGGGCGCATGCTTATGCGGCGCGCTCGGGGCAGTACACCAGTCTCAGTACCTGGGGCAAAGATGCCGCCGGGAACCTGGTCGGGACGCTGGAAATGCCCATGGCGGTTGGAATCATTGGCGGGGCCACCAAAGTCCATCCTGCGGCGCGCGCCGCAATCAAACTCATGGGCATCAAAACTGCCTCCGAGCTGGCCGAAATTATCGTTGCGGTGGGCCTGGCGCAAAACATGGCTGCCCTGCGCGCCCTGGCTACCGAAGGCATCCAGCGCGGACATATGTCACTGCACGCCCGGCAGGTGGCGATAGCCGCCGGGGCTACTGGCGAGCAGATTGAAAAGGTCGCGACCCAGATGGTCGCCGAAAAAACGGTTCGGATTGATCGGGCCGAGGAAATCCTGAAAAAGCTATAAACCATATCGTATGGGCAGCCTGGCCGGGTGCAAGAAATACCACTCCTGGCAGGGAAACTTGCTTGCCAGGATGCATGGCCCGCCCGTACGTCATTCGGAGATAAATACATGCCAAACAACACCCTTTTGAAACCCACTCGTCCGGTTGGTATCGTCGGTTATGGGGCCTATGTTCCCCGTTATCGTATCCCCGCCAAAGAAATTGCCCGTGTTTGGGCCGGTGGCAAAGCTGCCCTGCCTGTTAAGGAAAAAGCTGTCCCTGGCCTCGACGAGGATGTTATCACCATGTCCATCGAAGCGGCGCGCAATGCCCTTGCGCGGGCGCAAATCCAGCCTTCGGAACTGCGCGCCATTTGGGTTGGCTCAGAATCGCATCCGTATGCCGTGAAGCCGACCTCGACGGTGGTTGCCGAGGCGATTGGGGCTGTGCCGCACATCCAGGCCGGTGACTGGGAATTTGCCTGTAAAGCCGGGACGGAAGCGATGGTGGCGGCGATGGGTTTTATTGGCTCGGGCATGGCCGAGTATGCCCTGGCGATTGGCATGGACACCGCCCAGGGAAAACCGGGCGATGCGCTCGAATACACTGCCGCGGCAGGTGGCGCAGCGTTCATTATTGGCCCGGCCGAAAACTCCCTGGCTACACTTAATTGCTCGTACTCCTACGTCACCGACACGCCCGATTTCTGGCGGCGCGAATACCAGAAATACCCCGAGCATGGCGTTCGCTTTACGGGCGAACCGGCTTATTTCCAGCACATCACATCCTCCTCCAAAACGCTGATGGAAGAATTGGGCACGACTGCTAAAGATTACAACTGGGCGGTTTTCCACCAGCCCAATACCAAATTCCCGCAGCGCGCCGCGCAAATGCTGGGCTTTACGCCCGAGCAAATTGCGCCGGGGCTGCTGGTTCCGGTTATCGGCAACACCTATTCGGGCGCATCCATCATCGGCCTGACCGCCATCCTCGATGTCGCCAAACCCGGCGATCGCATCTTGTTGGCTTCCTTCGGCTCGGGGGCAGGCTCGGATGCCTTCGATATCACGGTGACCGATAAAATTAGCGAACGTGCCAGGTTGGCGCGCACCACCCAAGATTACATTGCCCGCCGCACCGAGATTGACTACGCTACCTACGCGCGTTTCCGCGACAAGATTACGATGAAGTAACCCGCGGATTTTGAAGCGGATCACGGAGAAATAGAAACGGATTTTTATGACAGATGTCATTCTTGCAGGAATCGGACAAACCGAAGTTGGTGAACACTGGGGCATTGCGCTGCGCGATCTGGCTTATGCAGCCATAAAGGAAGCCATTGCCGATTCTGGCGGGCTGCGGCCCCAGGCTTTGTTCGTTGGCAACATGCTTGCCCCCAACCTTTCTAACCAGGCGCACCTGGGCGTGTTGCTGGCTGACCACTGCGGGCTGCGCGGCATTGAAGCGGTCACCGTTGAAGCAGCCGGAGCCTCGGGTGGGGCGGCGCTGCGACAGGGTTATATGGCAGTCAAAAGCGGTCTGGTCGATGTGGCGCTGGTGGTGGGTGTTGAAAAGTTTACCGACCAGGTGGGCGCCGGGGTCGATACGGCGGTTGCGACCGCCTCGGATAGCGATTTTGAGGCGGTGCAGGGTCTCACCGCCACCGGGCAGGCAGCGCTGCTGATGCGGCGTTACCAGCACGAGTATAAAGTCCCGGCCGATGGCTTTGCCGGGTTCCCGCTGGTGGCGCATGCCAATGGCGCGGGCAACAAATATGCCATGTTTCGTAAGGCGATTAAGCCAGAAGTGTACAACAAAGCCGAAATGGTCAGCGACCCGATCAATATGTTCGACGCTGCCCCGAATGCAGATGGCGCTGCTGCGGTGATCTTGACCCGTAGCGATTTACTGCCGAAGGAATTTTCCCATCCACTGGTGAAGATTGCCGCTTCGGCGGTTTCAACCGACACCCTGGCGTTGCACGACCGGCATGACCCGCTGGGTTTCTGGGCGGCGCGCGAAGCGGTGGAAGCGGCCCGCAACAAGGCCGGGATTACGCTTGAGCAGGTTGATTTCTTTGAGTACCATGACTCGTACAGCATCTATGCCGCGCTGGCGCTCGAGGCGGCTGGTTTTGCCGCACGCGGCGAGGGTTGGAAACTGGCCGCGGATGGTTCGATTAGCCTTAAGGGGCGCATTCCGTGTGCGACGCTGGGCGGGCTCAAGGCGCGGGGGTTCCCCGGTGGCGCAACCGGCGTGTACCAGACCGTAGAAGCGGCGACACAGTTGCGCGGGGCGGCAGGTCCATGCCAGGTGGCGGGCGCAATGTTTGGGATGATTCAGTCGCTTGGCGGCCCGGCCTCCACCGCGATTGTCCACATTCTTGAGAGACTGTACTAACGCTCCTGAAAGGATGTCTCTCTGATAGTTCTTGATAGTGGCGCTATGTAAAATTAGCCTTAGAGAAAAAAAAGGAGTGACACTATGGAAATTCCGCGCCACTGGCGATTGAAACAACAACGGTATGGTTTGGTTGGGGAAGTTTGCCCGCATTGCGACTATAAGATTTTCCCGCCTCGCGATGTGTGCCCTAACTGCGGCGACGAGGCCAAAACCCTGTATACATTTAGCGGCAAGGGCGAGGTCTTTTCGTACACGACGATTTACGAAGCTCCAACTGGCTTTGATCATTCGGCTCCGTACACGGTGGCGATTGTTAAACTGGATGAAGGCCCGATGGTCACCGCTCAGTTGACCGACCTGGGTGACCAGCCTGTGGAGATCGGCATGCCGGTTGAAATGGTCACACGCAAGATGCGCAACGATGGCGATGAGCGTGGGGTAATTGTCTATGGGTATAAGTTTAGAAAACGAGCGTAGGCGGAATGATATAGAAAACAATAATCAAAAGAACCGACTCAAAAAGTCGGTTCTTTTGATTATTGTAGCGGTTCCCACAAGAGTGGACATTATTTGAAGTAAATTCAGGACTGACGGATTTACCCGAGCTAACAATGAAATGGTTACTGGCTCTGTGTTGGCAATTTAGGCAGGGATTGTAGGTAGAGCCAGATCGCTTTTAGTTCATCATCTGACAGGCCGCCGATCTCTTTCCAGGGCATATGTTCGTTGTTCAGGGCGTGCCCACCGGGCGTGGTGCCCGTGCGCAGGGTAGCAATAAACTGTGTTTCGTTCCAGGCAACCAATTCGCCGCCGGGGGTCAGGTTGGGAGCCAGGGCGTTTACTGCTGGATCGGGGTAGGGGCCGCCCGCCAGTTGTTGTCCGTGACAGGCTTTGCAATCCCCCACTTCCACCAGGTATTGACCATATTCAGCGGTCACACCGGCCGCTGGCGCGGTAACATGTGTGGCATGATCCACAGATTCGGCGGGCAAGTCGCCAAAAACGCCCGCGCCAATCAGGATTTTTGCCAGCGGCGAGAAATTTTGCCCGGTCGTTTCATGATCCACCGGCGGGATGGTTTGCAGGTAGGCAATCAGTGCGGCCAGGTCCCGGTCGCTCATGTGCGAAACCGAAACCACCGCGGGCATGTAGATGGGTTTGCCTTCCGGGTCGATGCCGTGCCGCAGGGCGCGGACATAATCATCCACCGATTTAAATTCCTGACCGATGCCGCCCTGCCCGGCGGTCAGGTTGGCCGAATCGATGGTGCCCAATGGTCCGGCGTTAAACCAGTTTTCGACACCACTCAAATCCGCGCCGTGACAGGCGATACACATGGCCGTAGCCCAGCGTTTGCCCTGGGCCAGGCTGGCGGCATCGGTCGGCAGGGTGAGTGGCTCAACAGGAATGGTATAGGTTTTATTCAAGCGGGCATTGCCGAGAATGAAAAATACCACCGCCATGACCAGCACCAGCCCAATGAGTGCGCCAAGCACAACCCCAATCCATTTGAATACTTTTTTCATTTCGATTCTCCTTTGACTTTTTGAAAAACTTGATATTTGCATGATTTAGAAAGATGGTTGCACAGGATAATCCGGCTGGCCTTCAAAGTGCTGTTCCAACGCGGCCATGACCGCCAGGGCCACATCCTCGCGCCAGGGCCAGGCCGCCACCTGGACTCCGACCGGCAGGCCAGCGCTGCCCTGCTCAACGCGCTGCGCAGCCTGCTCGACCGGGTCCCTGCCGGGCTGGCGGTCGCTCTCCTCGCCCGCGCGCACCCGGCCCGCTGCCACCACCCCGGCTGGCAAGCCCAAAACGTTAAAAAGCCTGGCATAACTGTCGAAATCCAACAGGTCGGTGGCGCTGCCATGCCGCAGGGCAGGCAGGGAGGTTGGCGGACAGAGAATGGCATCAAAACCGCCCGCCTCGAGTGCCCGCAAGAAGCGCAAACGATACTGGTTGCGCTCATTGACTAATTTCCAGAAGCCCTCAGCCGTGCGCACCCCGGTCGCCTGCAAGACAAACGCCAGCCGCTCCTGGCCGGACGACTTGAGCATTTTTCCCATCCATTTTCGCAGCGGCCCTGGCATGCTTGAACCGCGCAGGATGCCGCCGAGTTGCGGCATCGGGGTGTCCGACCCCAGCCCACGACGGAGGGCTGCCGCGCCATCTGCCGAAAAAATGCTAAAGAACAGGCGCATGGCTTCGCTCACTTCCGGCGGGCTCCACGCTTCAACCTGCGCACCCAGCGCCTGCAAGGCGCTGGCGGCTTCATTGACTACCCGCCGAATGGCCGGGGAGGCTTTGAAGTAGCCATCGTCGGTATAAACTGCAATTCTCAGGGATTTCACCGCCACTTCGGCCGGGTTGCGCCACGGGACGGGCGGAATGGAGGGGTCGAGCCGTTCCAGCCCCGGCGCTGTGAAAATTTCCATCGCCAGGGCCAGGTCAGCCACTTTGCGCGCCATCGGCCCGGGCTGCGGAACAACGGCTTCCTGCCCGCGCGCCAGCAAGTCGCTGCGCGTGTCGAAATTTGTCAGCCGCCAGGCGGTCGGTTTCAGGCCCTGGATGCCGCAAAAATGCGCCGGTTCGCGGATACTGCCGCCAAAATCGCCGCCCAGGCCAAGGGGCGAGCCGCCCGCCGCGATAATGGCCGCTTCGCCGCCGCTGCTGCCGCCACAGGTGCGCTCCAAATTCCAGGGATTGTTCGTCCGCCCGTATAACGGATTGTCGGATTCGATGAAAAGCAGCATCTGTGAGATATTCGTTTTGCCAAGAATAATTGCCCCGGCCTCGCGCAACCGCCGAACCAAAGGCCCATCCTCTGCAGCGCGATGATTTTTCTGGCTGACGAGACCAAAGGTTGTCGCCGTGTCCTTGACCAGGAGTTGCTCTTTGATGGTCACCGGCACCCCGTGCAGCGGGCCAAGCGTGTCGCCGCGCCGCTGCGCTGCATCCGCCGCGTCCGCGGCCTGACGGGTCTCGTCGAACAGCGGAACGACGACCGCATTCAGGCGCGGATTGACCGCTTCAATCCGCGCGATGTGCGCATCGACCACTTCCCTGACAGAGGCCTGTCCAGCCCGGATGGTTTGGGCGATTTCGGTGGCGGAGAGATGGGTAATTTCAGTCATGTTTCTTTCTCCTTCGTAAAATTTAGCGGGAAACCAGGTTAACTTATTCAATGCTGCTTGCAGTTGAATCTTTCATCCATTGTTCAAGAAAAACCTTCAAGTCATCCAAGTTTGTGAAGCCAATCCGCGCCTCCTTCTGTGAGTCCTGCAAACTGAACCGCCAGGTCAGGTGCTGCCCTTCTGCATCGCGTTCCTCCCACACCAGCAGGACAAAATGGTGATAACGCGGTATGCTGGGCGCTAAATTTGGCATCTGGAAGTCCATTCGTAAATGTGATATTCTTTATTCTAAATATCCATCATTTAGAAATCGTTTATTGCCCTGTGCCGCGAGATTTATCTCACATTTCAAAGAGCGACATAAATGTCGCGCTACGCTTGGAGAAGTACATGCCGGAATGGGACATCTATTACCGCCGCAACCTCCCGCACATCCACCCGGCTGGATATCCACTGTTTATCACCTTCAGCCTGGTTGACTCGTTGCCGCGCGAAATCCTGGCTGATTTGCGGACGCAACGTGAGCAGGAATTGCAGACGGCGCAAAACGCCCCCGCCGACGAACGTTACAAAATCCAAAAGAAGTTTTTTGGCCGCTACGATGCCTGGCTGGACCGGTGCGAATATGGTTTTCGCTGGCTGGCTGACCCCGCCCTGGCCCAAATCGTCGCGAATCAAATCCACCTTGCAGACGGCCAGCAGTACCAACTCCTGGCGCTCTGCATCATGCCCAATCATGTCCACCTGCTGATTACCCCATTGGCACTTGAGCCTTTGCTGCATCACGGGCAAGCCGCCCCATATCCAGTGACCGATGCCCTGAGGCTGCTGAAAGGCCGGACAGCGCATTCTTGCAACCAGGTCTTAGCACGCAGCGGCGCGTTTTGGCAGCATGAAAGTTATGACCATTACGTCCGCGATGAGGACGAATTGGCGCGGATTATTGCTTACATTCTCAATAATCCGGTCAAGGCCGGCCTTGTCAGTGGATGGAAAGACTGGCCTTATACGTACGTCAACCCCGAACTGGGCGAATGGTAATCCGTGCTGCGACATTTATGTCGCTCTTGCGCCCGCGAATTGCGACATAAATGTCGCGCTACCCTCCATGCCCCTCGACCTTCGCTTCCTCGGCAGCCTGAAAATCACCCGCGACGGGCTCCCCGTCGCCGATTTTATTTCCAGCAAAGCCCCGGCCCTGCTGGCCTATCTCGCCGTCACCCACCGCGCCCACACCCGCGATAAACTCGCCGCCCTGCTGTGGGGCGAAATGCCCGAAGTGGACGCCAAAAACAACCTGCGCCAGACCTTGACCAACCTGCGCAAGAGCCTCGACGAGTACCTGTCCATTACCCGCGACAGCATTGAATTGACCGGGGACTATTTTCTCGACACCGCCCAGTTTGAACAAAATATCCGCGCCGCCAGCCCGGATTGCCTCACGGAAGCCCTCGACCTCTATCAAGGGGATTTGCTCGAGGGTTTTTTGGTGCGTGAAGCGCCGGATTTCGAGGATTGGCTGCTGGCCGAACGCGCCCGCCTGCGCGAGATGGCTTTATTCGCCCTGCATACATTGACCGAATACCACACCGCCCTGGGCCAGTATCCCGTTGCGATGAATTTTGCTGCCCGGCTGTTGGCCTTCGACCCCTGGCGCGAGGAGGCCCACCGCCAGTTGATGCTGCTCCAGGCCCGCACCGGCCAGTGGAGCGCCGCCCTGGCCCAATACGAAACCTGCCGCCGCACCCTCGAAAAAGAACTGGGCGTCGAACCCTCCGCCGAAACGACCGCCCTCTACGAGCGCATCCGCGCCGCCCGGCAGGGGCCGCGCCACAACCTGCCCGCCGAAACCACCGCCTTTGTCGGGCGCGCCGCCGAGTTGGAAACCCTGCGCCAGCGCCTGGCCGACCCGGCCTGCCGCCTGGTGACGCTCACCGGCCTGGGCGGGATTGGCAAAACCCGCCTGGCGCTGCACCTGGCGGCGCTCAACACCGGGATGTTCCTGAATGGCGCCTGGTTCGTGCCCCTGGCCGCCCTCCAGCCCGAGGGTCTCATCCCGGCGCTTGGGGAAGCCTTCCAGTTCCCATTTTCGAGCGGCGACCACAGAAAGCAACTGCTCAACTTCCTGCGCCAGAAGGAACTGCTATTGGTGCTGGACAATTTCGAGCATCTGCTGGAGGCTGCGCCTTTATTGACGGATATTTTGCGCAGCGCACCGGCGGTCAAAGTGTTGGTCACCTCGCGGGAACGGCTTGAAATCGAAGGGGAATGGGTGGTGGAACTCTCCGGGTTGGAAATCCCCCGCGAAATGGATGAAATTGGTGTTTCCAGCGCGGCGCAACTCTTTTTGCAAGGCGCAGCGCGGGCCGGGGCCAAACTCGCGGAGCCGGATTCCGCTGCGGTGGCCGAAATCTGCCGGATGGTGGGCGGGCTGCCGCTTGGGCTCGAAATCGCCGCCGCCTGGACGCGCTCGCTGCGCCCAGATGACATCGCCGCTGAAATCCGCCGGGGGCTGGATTTCCTGGCCTCGACCCGCCGCGACCTGCCCGAACGCCAGCGCAGCCTGCGGGCGGTTTTTGAATCGGTTTGGGAGCGGCTGACCGGAAACGAGCGCAAGACCCTCGCGCAGTTGGCCATTTTCCAGGGCGGATTCAGCCTCGAAGCGGCGGAACAGGTGACCGGGGCGGGAAAATCTGCCTTTGCGGGGCTGGCAGACAAGGCGTTGGTACAAACCCGCGCAGCGCGGTACGAACTCCACGAAGTCATCCGCCAGTATGCGCTGGAAAAATTGAGCGCCGACCTGGGCCTGCTGGCCGAGACCCGCGCCAGCCATGCCCGCTGTTTCGGCGCCCTGGCGCGGACGCTTTCGCCGCAAAATGAGCGCACCTCCTTCCCGGTGATGGGCCACGAACTGGAAAATATGCGCGCCGCCTGGGCCTGGGCCGCCGAACAGGCCGATGTGCCAACCCTGGCGAGCCTGGCGCCTTTTACCAAGCGTTACCTGGATGTGCAGGGCCGCTACCGCGAAGGAATTGCGCTGTTCGAGACCGCCCTGGCCCAACTGGGAGCGCCAACCGACCTGGAATCCCTGCCGCTCGACGATCGCGGCCACCTGGTAGCGCGTCTGCTAGCTTACAAAGCCCTGCTGGTGGCCGATGCCGGGCAGCCGGAGGCCTCCAGGGCGCTGCTGGAAACCTGCCTGGCCTATTTCCGCCGCGTTGGGGATTCCGCCCAGATTGCAGTTTGCTTGAACGGGTTGGGGAATGCGGCGCGCTTTGTCGGCGAGGAGGCCCAGGCGGCCGTTTTTTACCGCGAGGAGTTGGAACTGGCCCGCTCGCTGGGCAGCCGCGAGGAGGAGACGACCGCGCTGAACAACCTGGCGCTGGTTTTCAACACACTGGGCCAGATGGCTGAGGCCGAGCAAATGCATCGCGAGTGCCTGGCCCTGCGGCGCGAGATGGAGGACGCCCTGGGGATTGCCTCGAGCCTGGTGAACCTGGGCGTGGTGCTGTTCGACCAGCGCCGCTTCGCCGAGGCCAAAGCCTGCCTGGCCGAGTCGATTGAGATTTCGCGCCAGTTGAACCAGACCCGCCAGCTGGCGGCTTCGCTTGGCAACCTGGGCGGCATCCTGGTGGAGGAAGGGCAGTACGAGGCGGCGCTGAAGTTGTTTTTGCAGGGGTTGGAAATCCATCGCAACACCGGCTACCGTTTTGGCACGGCGATTGCGCTGGATAATGTCGGTACGGCCTATTACCACCTGGGCAACGAACGCGAGGCGCTCTACTACCTGCGCCAGTCCATCCGCGAGGCGCAGGAAATCCGCGCCGATTTCATTGCGCTGGATGCGCTCGTTTCAATCGCCGGGCTGCGCGCCCAACACGGGGAAACCGAACCGGCGCTGGAACTGCTGGAGATGATTATCCATCACCCCAAAGCCGACCTGGAAAGTGTGCACAGTGCGGAAAAATTAACCGCACAATTGGCAAGGGGGCTGTCATCAGAGGTTATAGCAATGGCGCAAAGTCGGGGCCGGGAACTGGTTCTGGCGGAGGTGATTGCGTCCGTTTTGGGGAATGTGAAGGCTTGAATTTTATTCGCTCTTCAGACAAAACAGACCTGTCATATCGTGATCACAATCGCGCCAGAGCGGTATATCTCTGATATATCGGTATAAATTCCGACCAACAATGATACATGCCGCACAATAACCCCATATATAGCGAAATTCCGGTGTTCTTCATACACCATCATGCCGCAGTCCCCGCCTGTTAAGACGGGGACTGCGCTTTGATTCAGATTTATGTCGCTTTGTTGTCTTTTATAAGATAGATACGCAGGCCCGGCATTATCAATTGCATTTTGATGAGATCAATTTCTTGACTATCTCCGACAGTTCTTTCAATCGGACTGGTTTACTGATGTAGGCATTGGCACCCACTGCCAGGCAGCGTTCACAGTCACCGGGCATGACCAGGGCCGTCAAGGCGATGATGGGGATATTTGTAAAACGCGAGTCGGCACGCAACCGCCGAATGGCTTCCAGCCCATTCATGCCAGGCATTTGAATGTCCATGATGATCAAATCTGGACGCTTTGCGGCAGCCAGATTGAGCGCTTCAATGCCATTGTTGGCCAAAAGCATCTGATAGCCGCTGCCTTCAAGGAAATCTGCGAGAACCATCTTGTTGGTCGCGTTATCTTCAGCCAGCAGGATGGTGATTTGCGTGGCCGGAGAAGTCGTTCCGAGACTGATGAACCCCTGAGAATTTTCTGATGTTTCGGTTTCAGGGTTCATCAGAACTTGTTGCGCTGCGGGAACTGGTTCCCAGGGTAAGGACACGGTAAAGCAGCTGCCCTGACCGACCACGCTGGTCACCGTCACCGTTCCGCCGTGCATTTCGGTCAGCCGTTTGACCAGGGCCAGCCCCAGCCCGGTACCTTCATACTGGCGGGCCAGGCTGCCATCCACCTGGGTAAAGGGCGTAAACAAGCGCTGCAGGTCAGCGGCTGAGATGCCAATACCGGTATCGCTGATAGCAAACTCAAGACATTTTTGCTCCTGCCTGGCTTTCACTTTCAGGATAACCTGCCCGTTCGCCGGGGTGAACTTGACAGCATTGTTGAGCAGGTTGATCAAAACCTGTTTCAGACGGCGTTGATCGGCCAGCAGTGTGGTGACAGCCGTTTCGGGAAGAAATTCGAGCGCGATGTTCTTCTTCAACGCCTGGTCTCGGACAAAGACCAGGCTGGATCGGCAGACATCCGAGATATTAACGATTTCAGGCTGGAGCTCGAATTTGCCCGCCTCGATTTTGGTAATATCGAGCAGGTCATTGATCAGGCTCAACAAATGTCGCCCGCTGACATCAATTGTACTCACAAATTTCCGCTGGGCATCGTTTAGCGCTCCCCGGTAACCATCTAACAAAACTTCAGAAGAACCCAAAATACCGTTGAGCGGGGTCCGCAATTCGTGGCTCATGTTGGCCAGGAACTCATCCTTCATGCGCAGGGCGTGCTCCAATTTCAGGTTGGTGCGGCGCAGCGTTTCGTTGGCAGCCTTGCGTTCGGAATCATCGAGCAGGGTGGAACGGCTCATCACAAAATTGCCGTTGGCATCATAAATGGCGGTGCTGTTAATTACAACGGGGATAATGCGTTGATCTTTGCTGAGCAATTCAACTTCCAGGTCTTTCACCCAACCACGTTTTTTAAATGCCGGGAATTGTTCTTGGAACACTTCGAGGCTGGAGGGGGCGTAAAAGTCGGTGAACGGGCGGCCCAGCACTTCCTCGCGGGTATAGCCGAGCCAGTTCAACTCGGTCTGGTTGATCATGAGCAGTTTGCCATCCACATCCAATGAGTGGTAACCGGCCGGGGCGTTGTCATACAAGTCTTGCACTTCAGCCGTACGCTGTTGAACGCGGATTTCCAGGGTACGGTTGAGGTCCTGCAATTCCTGCTGGACGATTTTAAGATCGTTAATGTCATGAGAATTGATCAGAACATGTGTCGCCTGCCCATTTTCTGCATGGATCGGTTGAATGGAAGTGCGGTACCAGCGTGGCTGGCCTTGCACCATGCTGAGCTCTTCAAAAACCCGCCCCCGATTCTCTCGGATGACTGTGTGGATGTTTTCAAGCTGGCGGGAAGCATGTGGCTCAGGGAAAAGTTCGCGCATGTTCATCCCAGTCAATTGAGCCGCAGTGCCGCCCAATTGTTCAGCGGTCGTATCATTCATATACAGAAATTTGCCATCGTAATCGATCGTGGCAACGGCACTATCGAGGCTTTCCATCAGTCCACGGTATTTCTCTTCGCTGGCCCGCAGGGCATTCTCTGCGATTTTACGGGCGGTAATATCCACCACGATTACTTTGCAGGCCAGTTCTCCAACCGAACCAACAGATTCAAACTGCGCCCAGATGGGCGCGGGGCGCTCCTCCGTCTGCGCGAGTAAAACTTCGCAGGTGATGTGTCCCCCTCTGGTGGCAAAAACCTGGGACAGGAAGGCGCTAAAAACCAAGCGGTGTTCAAAGTCCACAAACAACCCCAAGCGGCGTTTGATCAATTTGCTGCGTTCCTGGTCTAGCAGGCGCGCACCAGTCAGGTTGACGCGCTGGATGATGCCAGTTTCGGTCAGGGTGAAATAGCCCACGGGGGCAAAGTCGTACAGATCATCATATTGCTCCAGCGCTGCTTCCAGATCCGCCCGTGAGCGCAGCAGTTCTTCGTTTTGCATCTCCAGTTCGATCTGGTGGACTTCCAATTCATGAACGAGGCGCAGGGCTTCTGTTTCTGTGATCTGGGAAGCTGGTGTTTGCTGCCGTCGCGCACTCCATTGGGCTTCCGCCTGACGCCGTAATTGGGTCGTATCCAGGGTGGCCACAGATTTCTTTTTCATGTTTGGTTCCTTTGCGGTACAAAAAAACTAATCGGGATTTTTTTTGCGCAACTCCGCTTCGAGTTTTTTGTAATCAGTAATATCGGTAAAAGTAATCACGACACCGTCTATCATATTTTCCAGGGTGCGGTAGGGCAGGATGCGCGCCGCATACCAGGTACCCGCCGGAGTTATGACCTGGCGTTCCACCCTGGACAGGGTTTGCAGAACATGGCGCGCATCTTCGGCCAGTTCCGGGTACAGCAAGGTTGAGGCAATGTCGGTAATCGGGCGGCCAACATCGCTGGGCAGCAAGCGGGTGATTTTCCCGGTTTCGCTGGTAAAGCGGCGTACGCACAGGCTCTTATCCAGGAACAGGGTGGCAATGCTGGTGCTGTCCAACAGGTTCTTCATATCGTTGTTGGTATGCGCCAGCTCATCCAGCCGGGTTTGCAGTTCCTTGTTAACGGTGTGCAGTTCTTCGTTCATGGATTGCAATTCTTCCTTCGAAGTAGTCAATTCTTCATTGGTAGATTGCAGTTCTTCATTGGCTGATTGCAGCTCTTCGTTGGTCGAGCGCAGTTCCTCCTGGGAGGATTGCATTTCTTCGCGGATGCTCTGGGCCTCCTGGCGGGCACGCTCGACCTCCTGCTCCAACTCTGTCACCCGGAGATTCTCTCCGTGTTGGGGGCCAGACTTTTTGCTCCTGGGCCGGGTCGCCACCTCACTAAAAACCACCATTACCATGCCCTGTAAAGGCCCCAGCCCCTTAACCGGCTCGATGACAACATTGAAAATATTTTTGCCGCTTTCGCTGTCCATACTCACATTCTTGAGTATGATTTGCGCTTGCTCGCGTACCGCTTTTTGGAAAGCGTTGGTCAATTCATAACGCAGCCCCTCGCGCACCATGACAAAAATATTCCAGTTAGCCCGACCCGCAGCGGGTTCGAGGTATTTACCGGTGCGCCCACTGGTGTAGAGGATGTCTCCCCGTTCATTGGTCAGAACGGAAGCCGGGGTATATTTGCGCAGCAGCAATTGTTCCGCAAGGGTTTGCAGGTTGGCGGTCGGCTCAACCGGGCGAACCGGCGCGCCAGGGTCTTGAAAATGAGCAGTCGGGAAATCGAGAACTTCCACCGTCCGCGTCGTTTCCAGCCGCCGGTAGAGTCGGTTTTTTCCGGGCAGGGCGGCAAACAAATTGGTAAAAGTCCCAATCGTTTCGGCGCTGCCCAGGAATAAGCAGCCGCCAGGGTTCAGGCTGTAATGAAAGAGCGGCAGGAGTTTTTTCTGTAATTCGGGAGTCAGGTAAATCAGCAGGTTGCGGCAGCAGATCAGGTCTAATTTGGTAAAGGGTGGATCCATGATGACGTTTTGCGGGGCAAAAATGATCATCTCACGGATGGCTTTTGTCACCTGGTAACCATTTTCCACTTTGACAAAGAACCGTTCCAGACGCTGCGCCGAAACATCCGCTGCAATATTCTCCGGAAAGAGACCCTCGCGCGCTTTTTCGATCGCCTGGGCATCCAGGTCGGTGGCGAAAATTTGCAAGGTCAGGTTGGCTCCGGCCTTGAACTCGGCCAGCGCTTCCTTAAACAGAATGGCCAGAGAGTAAGCCTCCTCCCCGGTGGCACAAGCTGGAACCCAGGCCCGCAGCGCCTGGCTCGCCGGATGCCTGGTCAACAAAGCGGGCAAAACCTCCGCCTTCAATTGCTCCCAGGCCTCCGGGTCGCGGAAAAAATTAGTCACGCCAATCAACAATTCACGAAAAAGCAGCTCCACCTCCTGCGGATTTTCTTGCATGAAGCGCACATAGCTGGCGAGCCGGTCAATTTGATGCAAACCCATCCGTCGCTCGATTCGGCGCTGGATGGTGGTTTTTTTGTAGAGCGAGAAATCATGGCCGGTCTGTGCGCGCAGCAAGACAATCACTTTTTCGAGCGCTCCGGGGTTCATGCGCAGATCAGACAGGTCGGCGTTGGAGACAGTGGGTTTGTGCTGCAAAAAGGCCATGATCCGCTCAGGCAGGGCTTCGACCGGGGCGACCACATCCGCCAGCCCAGCCTCGATGGCGCTGCGCGGCATGGCATCGAATTTGGCCGAAGCCGGCTCCTGGACAAATGCCACGCCTGCTTTCTCCTTGATTGCCCGCAGGCCCAGCGTTCCATCCGAACCCATCCCAGACAGGATGACCCCCAGGCTGCGTTCCTGCTGTTCGATGGCCAACGCGCGGAAAAAGAAATCGATTGGCAGGCGCAAACCACGCGGCGCCACCGGCTCTAACAGGTGGAGTTTGCCACGCAAGATGGACATATCCTTGTTCGGCGGGATAATGTAGACACAATTCGGCTTAACACCCTGGCGATCCCTGGCTTGCAGGACGGGCATGGGCGTAGCGCGCTGGAGCAACTCGGCCATGATGCCTTTGTGGGTGGGGTCCAGGTGTTGAATGATGACAAACGCCAGGCCGCTGTTTTCGGGAACATGCGCCAGGAACAACTCCAGCGCCTCAAGACCGCCCGCCGAAGCGCCAATCCCAACAATTGGAAAATCCGTTGGCTTGTCCGCAGCTTTCGCGCTTGGTTTCTGAGATTTTGCAGGTTTTAATTCCGGGGCAGGATTCTTGTCTGGGAGTGTCATTTAATCTTCCTGGCGATGGCGAGGAAATGCAGGTAGGCAGCCGGGATGCGGCCAGTCTCCAGATCAGTGATCAACAGCCCATCGCGCATGATTTCAAAAAGGCTTCGATACAGTTCTTCGACTTCCAAAGTAATTATCCCGATGATTTTTCTGATTTCATTGTACTGCGATATGTGGAGAATTAACCAAAGTGCCCCCAAGCGGACTCGAACCGCTGTTGATGCGTCGAGATGTTCTACTTGAATGAAAGCATTTTTAGAGATTTGGCTTATGATTTGCTTAACCCCACGCAAATCATAGTAAATTAAACGAAATCGTCATTTTTTACCACTGACATCCCCGACGTAGTTCGCGACCGCGATAAGCGCTGGTTAAATCGTCACCATAATGGTTCCTGTGCGATATAAATCAGATTTATGAGTATAAATCCTGGACAGCCGCGGCGAACACGCTCAGTGAGCCGGTTTGCCCGGGATACCGGTAGCTTGAACCGGATCGCTTCTAACCATTCGCGCCCTGTCCACCTGACCAGTCCCCTAACTCCCCTCGCGACGGGGAAGTTTTTGTTTAAGATGGTTTA
>CAZLSP010000004.1:0-155932 GCA_964562145.1 uncultured Anaerolinea sp.
TCAAACTTCCCGTCGCGCAGCGCAAACAAACCGGCCAGGGCCGAGGAAATAAATGTCATCACCAGCACGGCTGCGCGGGTTGAGATCAGCCATTTCGAAACAAAGTCGAGCGCGTCCCACTCCTCCTTGCTAACGGCCGGGATGACCTGCAAAGCCTTTTTCCACATCGCAAAGTTCATTATTACTACTCCTTTTGTCCGATTTTTGCAGATTATAACCCCGTCTTTATTGCAAAGTAACAAATCCATATGACATCCGACACTAGGCCGAATATACCACGCGGTATATAATCGACGAATGATGAATCGCAACCTGCAAATTTTGTCGTTTACCCTGGTGGTGGTGATGCTTGGGTTTGGCATCATCATCCCAATCCTGCCTTTTTATGTAGAGCATTTTGGCGGCGGCGGCACCGCCATGGGGGCGCTGATGTCGGCTTTTTCGGTGGCCCAATTCATTTTTTCGCCTATCTGGGGCAGCCTCTCCGACCGTTACGGGCGCAAACCAATCCTGATGGTCGGGATTCTCGGCAATGCCATCTCGCACCTGCTGTTTGCCTTTTCTACCGAACTGTGGATGCTGGTTGCTTCACGCGCCCTGGGCGGTATTTTGTCATCGGCAACCCTGCCCACCGCGATGGCGTTTATCAGCGACTCGACCAGCGAGAAAGAGCGCGGCGGCGGCATGGGCATTGTCGGCGCAGCCATGGGGATTGGGATGGTGCTGGGCCCGGGCCTGGGCGGGATGATGGCGGGAATGTCGCTGCAAGCGCCTTTTTACCTGGCGGCGGCCCTGTCAATGGTCTCGCTGCTTCTGGTATGGGTGCTCCTGCCCGAATCATTGGCCGCTGAACAACGCACAACCGGCAAAGTAAAAATCCAGGGACCGCAAATCAAAGAAATGATCAGCGCCCTGACCGGCCCGATCGGCTTTTTGCTGATCCTGGCCTTCCTGCACAACTTCGCCCTGACCAACTTTGAAGGAATTTACGGTTTCTACGCCCAAAAACGCTACGGATATGATGAAAAAACGATTGGGCTGATCCTGACGGTGGTCGGGCTGGTTTCTGCCATCGTGCAAGGCGGGCTGACCGGGCTGGTAAGCAAACGTTTTGGCGATGCACGTGTGATTAAAGCTTCGCTGCTGGCGAGCATTTTTGGCTTTGCTGCCATGATCTTTCCCAATACCCTGCCGCTGGTTATCTCCGCCGCCGGATTCTTCGTGCTGACCAATTCCATGTTGCGACCGGGTGTCTCTTCACTCATCTCAAAAAAAGCCGATATCGGCCAGGGCACAGCCATGGGTCTCAACAATGCCTTTATGAGCCTGGGACGCATCATTGGCCCATTGTGGGCCGGGAGCGTGCTCGACATGAATATTAATTACCCGTTCATCACCGGGGCCATCATCATGCTAATCGGTTTTGTAGCCAGCCTGAAATACCTGCCCGCAGACAATCCGGTTAAGCTCGAAACTGTCAGCGCCGATTAGGTTCCATGCCAGGCGTAAGGAATCAAAAAATCCCCGGCAGTGTGGGGATTTTTTGATTCAAGTTTCAGGGGGGGGGGAGGCCGCCCTGCTATATTTCACTGGTCATAATGAACAGCGGTTTCATCTCAAAATTTTCATACTTTGGGCGGTAGCGTTCGGTGTCGTAGAACTGATCCACCTTGACGAGCTTCTTCGTAGAAGTGACAACGTCCAGCGGGACGTTGTCGTAACGCCCATTTTTGAGCACCACCAGCCGCCCATGAATGCCCTTCAAGATCAAATCCAACGCCAGGTTGCCAAAAGCCATCGGCACCACCGAATCGATCGCATCCGGGTCGCCGCCGCGCACCATATATCCCAGCTTCTGGTCAACGGCTTCAACCGTGTGACCGCCATTGTATTTGGGCGAAATATCCTTCATCGCCGCCGCAACCAGGTCACCGATCCCGCCCAGCTTGGCATGCCCGTAGGCGTCGGTTTCCATTTTGGCATAAACCATCTCGCCGCCTTCAAACATGGCGCCTTCCGAAACCAGCACAATCGAATATCGGCTGGGATTCCGCATGCGATCCTTGGACATCAACTCGGTCAGGTGCTCAATGTTGAATTTGTATTCAGGAATTACACAACGATTGGCCGCCCCGGCCATGGTCGGCAGCATGGCAGTATACCCGGCATACCGCCCAAAGACCTCCAGCACCAAAAAACGCTCATGCGACCCGGCAATCGTGCGCAGGCTATTGGTCAACGCAATCGTACGGGTGACGCAGGTGCTGAAACCGATGCAATAATCGGTGCCGGGAACGTCGTTGTCCATCGTTTTAGGGATGGCCACCACCTTGACGCCTTCCTGGTACATGCGAACGCCGTAAGACAAGGTGTCGTCGCCGCCAATCGGGATCAGGTAATCGACCCCCAGGAAATCGAGATTCTTGAGCACTTCGTCGGTCAGGTCGTTGCGCTCCTCGGCATAGCGGTCTTTTAGATGTTCAGGAACATCCTTGGCTTTCATCTTGCCGGGATTGGTGCGGGAGGTATGCAGGAAAGTCCCCCCGGTGCGCCCCGCGCGATTCACAATCTCTTCTGAGAGGAACTGGTAATTGCCACTGTTATCGTAATTTTTGTCGCGCATCATATCGACCAGCCCCGCCCAGCCGCGGCGGATGCCGATTACCTGGTACCCTTCACGCAACGCACGAATAGTGACTGCGCGGATTGCCGGATTCAACCCCGGAACATCCCCTCCGCCGGTCAGGATGCCAATAACGCCTGGTTTCTTTGCTCGCATGACTCCTCCTCTGGTCAGAATGGTTAACGCTCATAAATATTATACTCAGCGTGTCAATCAAAGGCTTGCCGTGTTGGCGCATATCCCCTATACTTCAACAAATTACCGAGTGCGCAAGGGAGAAAGTGATGACATCATCCGACCAATTTAACTGGCTCAAAAAAGAAGTCGAGGACCTGCTCAAACACTACAAGGCTGACCGCGACCGTCACAAAAACCTGGCGCTGTGGCTTAAAATCCTGTCGGTGCTGTTAGCCGCAATTGTGACCATTTTGCTCGGCCTGCAAGTGGATGAAAATATCGAAACACTTCTAAAAAACATCGCCCTGATGATGGGCGCAACCATCACTGTCATCAATGCCTATGAAGCCTTCTTCGACCCGCGCGCCCTGTGGGTTAAGGAAACAAGCGTTTATGTGCGCCTGAAAGACCTGAAACGCGACATGGAGTTTTACCGCATGGGCCGCGATGACCAGGCGGTTCGCGAAACAGATATCGCTAAATTCAAGGAACGCCTGACCGATATCCTGGCCGACAGCCTGCAAGAATGGCTAAAAATCCGTGGCGCAGGGACACCCGCAAAAAACGACAAGGAAGATTAAATAAAAAGCGCCCCGCTCCAGTATGGAGCGGGGCGCAACTTTTACCAAGGCTAGTGCGCCGGATAAGCGCGCTGGTACGCAGCCAGGATGGTATCCCACAAGACATTCATCTCATGGTCCACCTGCTGGCGCGCCGGGTCGGCATCGTGCCAGGCAATTGCGCGGCGCACACCATCGCTCCAGGGCACTTCGCAGGTGAAATCGGGCACGAAACGCTTGATCTTGCTATTGTCGAACACGGCGCTGTTAGATTTATCGCCGATCAGGCTGCCAATGGCGCGCTCGGAGTACATCGCAATTAAGTCAGATGGGATGTGAACGATGTTCGGCTCGAGGCCCAGGGCGCTAAAAACTTCCAGGTAAATCTGGTTCCAACTCAAAACTTCATCGGATGTGATGTGGAAGGCTTCGCCGAGGGCATCGGCGCGGCCAAACAAGCCGACCAGCCCTTTGGCAAAATCCCCGTTCCAGGTCAACACCCATAACGAGGTGCCATCACCCGGAACAATGAGCGGTTTCCCGGCCCGGGCGCGGTCGATGACGGTATAGGGCATGGTCCAGGCTCCTACGGCGAGGGGAATCTGCGAAACGCCATACGTGAGCGATGGCCGAATGATGGTGACCGGGAAACCCTGTTCGCGGTAAGCGCGCATCAGGCGCTGCTCGCTGGCGATTTTGTCACGCGAATATTGCCAGAGCGGGTTTTCGAGCGGTGTTTCTTCGGTGATGATGTAGTGTTTGGGCGGTTTTTGGTATGCGCTGGCAGAGGAGATAAAAATAAATTGCCCGGTTTTACCGCCAAAGAGCTGGATATCGCGCTCGACATCGGCTTCGGTAAAGGCGATGAAGTCAACCACCACGTCGAAAAACTTTCCATGCATGAGTTCAGCGAGGCGTGCGGGGTCGCCGTGAACATCGCCTACCATAACGGAAGCGCCCGCAGGCGGGGGTAAATGCGTTGAAACGGAGCGATTCAACAGGGTCACGTCCATCCCGCGTTGCAGGGCAAGTTCTACACAGGCCGAACTGATCAGGCCGGTTCCGCCAATAAACAGGATTTTCATTTAGCCTTCTCCCAATTCTGCCACCGGTTCAACCGGGGCGGTGCGACGGGCGAAGTAACCTTCGACCCAAAAGATGATAAGACCCAACCAGACAATGCCAAAACCAACGGCCTGGGTGGATGAAAACGCTTCTTTGTAAACCAACACACCCAGTAAGAATTGAATGGTGGGGGCAATATATTGCATGATGCCGATCATGGACAGTGGGATTCGTTGGGCGGCAGAGGCAAACATTAACAGCGGAACGGTGGTGGCAATGCCCGCGCCAATTAGCAACAGGTTGATTGTGAGGGGTGTATGCAAGAAGGCAGCCTGGCCCGCAAATTCCATGTAAATCAGGTAAACCAGGGCCGGAAGGAACAGGATGCCGGTTTCGAGGGTCAGGCCATAGAGCGAGCCAAGCGGAGCCAGCTTTTTAACCAGGCCATACGTTCCAAATGAAAACGCCAGGGTCAGGGCAATCCACGGCAGACGACCATAGGCAACTGCCAGGTAAGCAACCCCAATAAACGCCAGGGCCACGGGGATCCACTGTAGCGGACGCAGGCGCTCACGCAGGAAAATGACCCCCATTAAGACACTCAACAGCGGGTTGATGAAATAGCCCAGGCTGGTTTCAACAATAAAACCAGCATTGACCGCCCAAACATAGGTTAACCAGTTGATGCCAATTAAGATGGCAGCCGCCGAATAAATGCGCAAGGTAGCCGGGTTGATGGCCGTTGCGCGGAAGTTTTTCCACTGACCGGTCATGTATACGACGCCTGCCAACATCAGAAAAGACCAGCCAATACGATGCCCCAATAGCTGCAAGGCTGGCACATCGTGCAGCCACTTCCAATAAATGGGGAACAGGCCCCAGGCCAGGTACGCCCCGAGGGCGTAAAGAAGTCCTTTGTTATTCATAACTCTCCTTTGGGTAAACGGGGAGTATATCGCAAATCTGCCCTTTTTTATTTTTTCTTTATTTCGAACGGGCAATCTTTATTCTGGTTTTATACCGACGGTCTATGATTACCGTTCGAAAGGAATTTATAAATGATCCGTTTTGACAAAGAAATGGCCGGGCAAGCATGATTGAAACCCTGAACCCAATCAGCCATTTGCGCGAAGAATTCAAGGCCCGTGAGGCCTTGCTGGCAGCACAAAACACGATTGTCCAGCGTTTCCTGGAAGCCCAGGCAGCTCAAATCGCTGCTGCGCTGATGGATCATCGCTCGGAAGTACGTTTTTCACTCCCCGACCAGGTTATGACCGAAATGCAAACCATTGGAGAGATGGTCGCGATGTCGGTCCCGGCAAATGCCCGCGAACAGGTGCTGGGCGGTTTGAAGAACCGGGTCCTCGGCCAGGATGTCAAAGACCAGTTGCGGCACCGCCTGAATGAACTGGAACAATCGCCGGACCGGGCAATTGCCTCCTGCGGCAACCTGCTGCGGCATGCGGCGGCCATTCACCTGGTGCACAACGTCCTGCCATCCGGGCGCAGCATTAACTATCGCGCCATTGACGATGAAGAAATCCCAACCCTGCCAACCGCCGACCTGGAGCCGGAATCGGCCATTACCCAGGCTTCTGATGCCATTGCCGAGGAAGGCGCAGACGATGACGGCCGCGGCACATTACAGGTTCCATACGTTCCGGCAGCCCGGCGCTGGTACCTGCCGCAGTGGGTCATTTTTGACGAAGCCGGGACGTTATTAAGCAGCTCCCTACAAGAAGCCGAAGCGCACCTGGCGTCAATGCAGCGTTACACAGAAATCTTGCACATCGCCTCGTCGCTGGCCCCCTACATCATCGCCGATGAACAATACCAGGCCAAACGCTATGGCATCCTGGGGCAACTCATTAATCAGGGACGGGAGCTGGCTGTGTACAAAACCCGCGCCATCATCCAGGAAATCCGCGAGCGAGCCAAAAACGGCACCCTGAACCGCGGCCTGAGTCTTTCCTTGCCCTATTTCGACGACCAGGAACTGCGCATGCAAGAAACCGCCTTCCAGGTCATCCCGGCCGGGCGCATTATGTTCATCCCGGCTTTTGTGGTGCGCGCCACCCGCGAAGAGATTGCCAAACGCGCCCAGGATACCCGCCTTAACTCTTCGACTCGCAAATACCTGCTGGGTCAACTCAAAATGCTCGAAAAAGCATTTGAAGAATAAATTTACAGGACAAACCCTATGCTTCCATCTATTCTGATTATCATTGCGGCCATCTACATTGCCTGGCGCATCTCGCCGCGTGAAACCGAAGAAGACGCTCATGTACATGGCGCCGGGCAAATCGGCCTGCTGGCGGCGGTTGCGCTCTTTGGGGTCGATTACTTTACCTCGTATTTTTACGCCACCGGCGAAATGATGCACTCGCTGCATCCCTATGGCCTGGAAAACTGGGGCTACACCGCTGCGGCCATCATTGCTCTCGCCAATATGACCTTTGGCTTTCTTTATATGTACTCGCTGGGGATTTTCAACGAAGGCGGCGGCGCTTACACGGCCGCCATGCGTTACCTCAGCCCCGGACTTAGCCTGGTGGTGGCGGTCGTCCTGATCCAAGACTATGTGCTGACCATTGTCGTCTCGACACTCTCGGGCAGCGACCAGATGCTCTCGATCCTGGGACTGTATGGCAAATACTGGTGGCTGCACTTCCTCATCGGCGGCATCCTGGCCAGCGTCACATACTGGCTCACCATCCGCGGGCGCGGCGAATCGGCACAGGTGGTCTTTGCGCTTTTGGGTGTCTTCGTCATTTTGAGCGTTGTCATGTTTGTTGGGCTGCTGCTTGCCAATGCCAACGGTGTTGCGGCTTACCCGCCCGCCGAAGAACCGGCCCCGGTCGCCAGCATATGGGAAGCGCTCTATCACCTGCTAACCGCCTCCATGAAAGGCATGGTGGCGCTCTCTGGCCTCGAAGCAATGTCCAACGGCATCCAGTTTGTCAAAAATGAAGACTTCTCGCTGGTGGAATGGGGCAAAAAGCATGCCAAACGCTTCAACTGGCTGTGGAATTTTTACTCCGGCAAGTCGGGCATTGGCCGCATGGTGCAAACCTCCTTCCTGTTCTACGGCGGATTAACCACCTTCTTCCTGACCGCATTCGCCATCCGTTTCGATGTCTTTGACGGCACGATGGGCCGCACCCTGGTCGGCAACCTGGCCTTTATCGGTTTCAGCCAGGTGGGCGGCAACATCAGCATCCCGCTCCCCGGCGGAATCACCGCTGAAGGCCCACTGCTGTTCTGGGTCTACCAGGTGCTGGCAGTTTTGCTGCTGGCCGCCGCCTCCATGACCGCCCTGCAAGATTTGCAGGCCACCGCCTGGCGCGATGTCGCCATCGGCGAGATTCCCGAAATTGTGGTCTACCGCAACCCGCAAGGGACCTTCACCCGCTCGGTTACCGCCGGGTTTATCCTGGCCCTGGTCATTATGCTGGTCGTGCGCGGAAATACCTCAACAGCGGTGCCTTTCTACGGCGTGGGCGTATTCATGCCAATCACCGTGATGGGTTTTGCCGTCCGCAAACATATCCTTGAAAACTACACCGGCAACAAACGCCGCTGGGGCAGTGCAGTTGCCACCTTTGCTGGCAGCCTGGGGGCGCTGGTCTTTGTCGGGCAGATTGTCGGTAAGTGGAGCGAAGGCGGCTGGGTGGTTCTAATCACCTTCAGCGTGCTGGTACTGGTCGCCAATGCCCTGCTCATCTCTCCCGGCGGGTTTCGCGACCCCAAACAAATCCACCGCATCGTGCGTGAAAAAGCTCGCGTACAGGGCGCCATGGCTTCGATTGTAGAATGGCAATCGCTCAAGATGCAGGAATATCGCTACGGGGTATTATCTCTGCTGGCCGATGGGGTTGCGCGCACAGCTGAAATCTTCGGCGTGCGCCGCCCGGTGCGCTTTGAAGTGGCCGAGCCGATCCCGGCCGGTGATTATGACCATGCCCTGCATGTTGACCACCCAGAAGCACCTTCCCTGTTGGACCAGTATCTTGAAAAACCCGCTCCCCAACTGGGCGGCGCACCCAAAGAGACACATTCTAAATCGGACACCCCGAGTTAAATTAAACAGCGGCGGAATAATTTCCGCCGCTGTTTTTATGCTTCGATTAACCACGCTTCAAAATTGCGCCGGTTTCGGCCAGTTTATCAAAGACTTCATCTGCAATTTCAACCGAAGCGGAACCCAGCCCACAGGCTGGAGCCACGAGGCTACGCCGGGCAAACTCTTCTGCTTTGATTGTCACCCCGCGCGCGGCCGCTTTTGCCGCGATGGTCTGCATCCCGCTCCGCAGCCGGTCGGCGAGCGACTGTGGGGTTTCGCGGCGAATCAGCTCGTTATTGGGAACCAGCCCCCAGCAGATGCTCCCGCCCCGGTCGAGGAACTGACGCACTTCGACCGGGTACAGGGCCAGGTTTTCGATAAAACCATAGGCATCCAGGTTTAAGATATCGACCTGGGTTGCCAGCAATACGCCCCAATCGGTATTGGCGCAGCAGTGAATCCCGGCCTGCGCTCCCTCAGAATGAATGGCATCGAAGACTTCGTCAAGATAACCCACCACCTGTTCGCGGCTCAGGCTGATAAAAGCCGAACCAAAGGAAGCCATGTAAGGCTCGTCGAGGAAGATGATGGTTTCGGGGCGCACGGTTTTAAGCTGGCGAACCTGCCAGCGGGCAACCATGGCCATATTTTTGACAATTGCATCGGGCAACATGTCGTTATAGAGTGTGGCGCGCAGGTCCTGGTCGGTAACGGTCAGGCCAAAAGAGATGGGGCCGGTAACCTGTCCCTTGCCCCATTGCCCCGGGGTGACACGCAAGGCATCGAGCATGGCAAAAAAACCGGAGGCGTAATCGGGTTGCAGGGCAAACGCTTCGAGGTCATCGCTCAGGTAGGGGGTATAGAAGGCTTCCAGGCCAGGAGTCAGGTCGTCACGGGTGTTTAAGATGATTTTCTCTTTTTCCAGGTCCACTTCCACAGCGGGAAGCGAGGGAGAATATTGAACGTACATGCTCTCGCGGAAGCTGCGGCGCGGGTGCTGGGTCCAGGCCGGGATATCGAGCAGTCCAGCGAGGCGTAAGGGGAGTCCGCCTGGCTCGGGGTGTGGCACAGAGCCGACGTGCGTGGTTAAAAAGTTGAAGTCAGGCATGTTTGTTCCATCCGTCAGGTTTTTCAAAAGTATAGAGCAAAGCTGGACACCCGGCAAATGACGAATGTCACCAAAATAAAGAATGCCTGACTTTTGCGTTCAGCCTTGCGCCTGGCAGCGCACCAGCAAGACTGAACAAGGCGCATGGTGCGCCAGCCGCCGCGATACACTGCCAATGAACATGCTGGTGACCGTCCCCAACCCGCGCGAACCACACACCAGCAGGTCGGTTTCATGTTCGCGGGCATAGGCCAGGATCGACTCGGCCGGGTCGCCACGCACCAGCAGCCCGCGAGCGGTGACACCTTGCGCAGCCAGCTCGCCCAGTGTTTCTTTAAGCAGGGTCTGACCGGCGGCTTCCTGGCTTTTGGCCAGGCGCTCAATCTGCTCTTCAGAGACAACCGGCATAACCATCCCCATCGGGTCCGCCATATAACTGGCTTGCATGGGCGGGATGACGTGCAGGACTTCGACCTGAATGCCTTCGGGCAGAGGGAACATGCCCAGGTAATGAACGGCAAGCTGGCTGCAGGG
Organism: uncultured Anaerolinea sp.; assembly: GCA_964562145.1. Classification (GTDB taxonomy): domain Bacteria; phylum Chloroflexota; class Anaerolineae; order Anaerolineales; family Villigracilaceae; genus UBA5195. The sequence continues at coordinate 10,131 of CAZLSP010000004.1, forward strand.
CGAACCATCGGTGACGAGTAGCAGCTTGCGCAGGCCGCGCACCGGTTCACGCACCACCAAGACAGGCCAGCGGCCATCCTGGACGATATTCATCGCCACGCTGCCAAGCATCAGTCCCAGGTTGGCCCCGGTGCCTCTTGCACCCATCACAATCAGGTCGGGGTGATGCTCACCGGCATATTCGATGATCTTTTCGGTCGGGTAGCCGAGGCAAATCTCGGAATGGGTGCGCAAATGACGGCTCTTGAGCAGGTTTTTGGTGTGCACAATCGATTCTTCCACCTCGCCATACTCAGCAGCCTCCAGCGGTGTAAAAACGCGCAGGGCCGTAATGACCGTCTCGTGGTCGTGAGGCAGGTCAGTGATGAAATTGACAGCGGCGCGAGCGTTTAACGAACCATCATCGGCCAGCAAAATCTTGTGCAGGCGATGCTTGGCAGGAGCAATCATATGGACCTCCTTTTGGAAGCACATTTTCCCCGAACGTCGGTTTCCATTTATACTTTAGCACGATTTATACAGGTTGTATCCTTTCAGTTCTCGCCCGCGGCCGCCAATCTGTTTATGGGGCCGGAAGGGAACAGGGAAAAGTCACACGCTGGAGAAAACGATGCCCCTCTCGAACACCACCCCCGTTTACGCCGTCCCCGCTGATAACCTGATTCCGGTTTCTGAACATTTACGCCAGCTGATCGATATCCCGCCCTCGCGCATGTTCCTGATCAACAAGTCGCTCAAAGTCTACCAGGAGAAACACCCCGGCGCGCCGGTTTTCGACGCATCACAGGGCGATGGCGGCGCATCGCTGCCGGGCGTCCCCAAAGCCATCCTGGAACGCGCCGCACAGATGCAAGTTGAACATGGCAGCGCCTACGATATGCCGTATGGCACCGACGCCTATCGAAAAGCCGTGATCGAACAATACTGGAAGTTGGAACCAGCCCTGGGGCTTGGCCCGGCCAATGTGCTGGGCACCTGTGGCGGGCGTGATGGGCTGGTGAAGGCTTACCAGGCCATGCTGGCGCTTGGTCATGGCCGCCAGGGTGATTTAATCATGGTTTCGCGCGTGCCGTGGGTCTCATACAGCTGGGGACCGTACGGCATTGGGGCGAACACGCTCTGGGCTCCCGGCGACCCGGCCGAGGGCTGGGCTTACTCCGAAGAAGCGATCCGCGAGAGCGTGGCTTTTGCTGCCAGGTCAGGCCGCAAAATTGCCGGGCTGGTCATCACTAATCCCGATAACCCCACCGGGCTGACGTTGTCGGTTGAAAAGCAGGTCTCGCTGGCAAAAACCGCGCTGGAGGCCGGGGTGGCCTTTGTCTTCTTCGACTGGATGTATCACTATGTCACCGATGAAAGCCCAATGGATTTGAACACCTTCCTGCCGCATTTCAGCCCCGCAGAACGTAAGCGCCTGATCTTCCTGGATGGCATCACCAAATCGCTGGGTGGATCGAACATCCGCAACTGCCACCTGATCGCCGACGAGGCCGTGATCAAATTTATGGCGGCGCGCGCCTCACATACCGTTTACCCCACTTTTTACTCGCTGGCAGTGGCAATGGCCGCCTACGAAATGGGCTACGCCGAAGCCGCCCGGACCATTGTCGAACCGACCAATGCCAGCCGCATGGTTTTAAAGGAAATCCTGGCAAAGAGCGGGCTACAGCACATCCTGGGCAAAGGTTATTATGCATTTATCAACGTTGGGGAATACCTCCGCGCCAAAGGCTGGGCCGATAGCGAGCCGCTTGGGCAAACCCTGGCCGAAAACTTCGGCGTGGCTGTCGTTCCAGGTGCATTTTTCTCGCCCTTTGGCGGCGACTGGATTCGGTTTTCATACGCCACGCCCGCCGAGAGAACCCGCGGGGCATGGGAGCGGCTCATCGAGGGGTTGGAGAGCTTGCGAAATTAGACTACTAAAAAGCGGCGGCTGCCCACAGGCAGTCGCCGCTTTTATCTTGAAAAATCAAAAACCCTATCCGTTTTCCCCGGCCAGCCTTGCGATTTGCAAGACACAGCAGCGCAAAACTGCCTGTTTTTCGGCCGACATGGCGGTTTCTTCAATCATCGCAATCCGTTCCACATCATTGATGGCGCGAATAACGCTGACCGGCACTTCGAGGCTGCCTTCGGTGAAGTTGGTCAATTGCTCTACCGCACCCACCAGGAATTGGCGCATTTCGTCGTCTACACGCGCCGAACGCAGGAAACCGGCCAGGGCCGAAGGCAATTTTTGCCCGCGCGCTGCGCCAGCCGCCGGGGCGCGTGTAGCAGCCACCGAATTTAGGGCCGTTGCCAGCTCGGTGAAGCTTTGCACACGCTGGTAAATCGAGTCACCCATCAAATCCCAGATGACTGAGCGCCAATAACGCACCTGCTCAGGCAGTTGCAGCAATTCGGTCACTTGCTTCTGCCAGTCCTCGTCAATCTTGCCATGAGCGTGCTCAAGCATTTTGTCCAGGTCGGTATTGAACAAGTTTTCCTGCATCAACACCGCCAGGTCCGGGCGCAAAGTCGGCAACAGGTCAGGGATAAAGACCCCGTTTTCGACAAAATCGCTGACGTTCAGGCCATGCCGCCGCAGGAGTTCCTGCTGGAAGAGCGGCAGGAAGCGCAGCATGGCATCGTAATCTTCGCGCAGGGCCACAAAAGACGAATTCCCGGCCGGGAAAGCAGTTTCAATGCGCTTGGTAAACTCGCCGCGCCAATCCTGGTACAGGCGCAGGGTATGCAAAATCTCGTACACCGGCAGGCGCGGCAACAGCCGTTCGGCAATCAGGCTGTCACGCTCGGCGTCCGGGAAGGTCTTCTGGGCGTAATATTCCAGGGCGCGAAACAGGCCCGTGGTCAACTGGTTGATGCCCAACACGCTGGTCTGCGACTGGTTGTGGGCAATCGCTCGCAGCATGCTGCCCTGCTTCGAAAGCGGGATCATCTCGGCCACGTTGGCCACAATTTGCTGGCCGCGATCAAGCCCGGAGCTGGAGCGCAGGCGCGAGGTGGGCCGGTCACGCAACTGCGGAATCGAGCGCCCGATAAAGTACGAGATAATGTGGATCCCGAAAACATCTTCCGGCCGCCCATACAAGATATGGCGGAAATGTTCGGTCACTTCTTGCAAGAAGCCTTCATAAAGCGCCTCCGGCATGCCAATCGTCAGCCGTTCCAGCTCTTGCACCCCGCGGCTTTTAATGCCCAGGCGGCTCTCGGTCAGGGTTTCGGCAGCGCGCAGCAGGTTCTGGCGATGAGCCCTTTGCGATTCGCGCACATGGTAAAGCAGGTTTGCCAGGTCACGCACCGGCAAAAAGCGCAGATGCTCCGAAAGGCTGCTCTGGAAAGTGCGCAGGTCGCCGCCCAGGAAAACCCCCTGCAACGGGGTCACGGCGTAGGCGGTACTTTTTTGGGCAGCTTGCGGCAGATTACGGGCCAGTCGGCGGCGATGGCTTTCCACATTGACAAAAGCGGGTTGGCCCGCGACCGGCGAGTAATACCCACCCTGACGCTGCATCGGCTCACCGCTGCCCAGCTTGACCCGAATCGACTCGGCTACACCGTGTTCGGCCAGCCAGACCTGCACGTTGTACTTGGCCTTGATGTATTGAAAAGCGCCATTGGCCTGGCTAATTTGCTGGCTCAGGTCGGAACCAGCAATAAAGACCTCGATCAGCATCTCAGACAGGCGGCTTTGCGGCGTCTGCTCGGTATGGCGGCTCTGGTTGGCATAATCCCAGATGCGGTCCAGGTAAGCCGGGATGTGGGTCACAGCCTCCAGGTCTTCAAACAGGGGAATCAACCAGACAGCGGGCAATTCAGTATCGGGATGTTCGCGGCGCGCCTGTTCTGTCTGGGTGCTCATCTTGCGATCCAGCGAAATCAGCGCTTCTGGCTTGGATGACATACTAATCTGTAATCCAAGAGTCATACCGGGGTTTCCGTATTTACCCGCAATGGCATTAATTTCCTGCATATTGAAGGCAGTCGTATCGATGGCAAACTGGTCACGAGCGGTAATCATCCCCTGGTGGATGCGCGGGGTGATGACCATGCGCTGCAAAATATCACGATACGACACGGCTTCACGCAGCAAGGGTTCCACCGCCCGGTTGGCCTGAATCTCTGGGATCAGGCTATGAAGTTGTTTGCGCAACTTCTTGTTAAGCGCGAAATAAGTTTCAAGCTTGGCGCGGCGCTGTTCACGCAGGGCGCGCATTTGCTGTTCGTGGCGATCATTATGTTTCCACAGGTCACGGGCCGGGTCGGCGCGCAGGTGCAATTGCGTTGCCAGGCGTTGCAGGCGGTTGCCATCCACCGAAACCGGCAAAATACCGCGATATTTCTGCTCCAACTCATGGGTCAGTTGGGTGATGTTATTCAGCAGGTCGGTGAATTCACGGCTGCGCTGCGGCAGGCGGTCGACTTCCAGCAGCAAATCCGGCGCAATCTGAAGCTGCCCATCGGCTTTGTGCAGCAGGCTAAGAATCCGCGCCATGCGGCGGACGTTTTCCATCACTGCGGCCGCGATCAGGCGATGCCCCTGCCCGGAAGGACGGTTGCTGCCATCCCAATCGCTCCAGAAAGACAGGAAGGGGCGCAGGGACGTGTCGGTAAAGAGTTCGGTGTAGCCTTCGCTGGTTGCAAGGGCGTCGAGATCGACCAAAATCTCATCCGCTTCGAGCTGCGAGTTGATGCTGACGTTTTTTCCCAGGAATTCGAACAGCGTTTCCTGGGCCGCTTTTTCAAGCAAAGCCGGCGCAACCGGCTGCCGGGCCACCAGGGCGCGCAAGATGGCATCAAAAGTCATCTCGGCTTGCAGCGAATATTTCTGGGTCGGGTGAACCGTGCGGTCGTAGTTGCGCAAACGGAACAATTCCTGGCGACGCGCAAGCGAGTCTTTCATAAACTCGCGTTCGAGATGCCCGGCCAGCCAATCACTGCTCTGGGCGGCGCGGCGCATCCATTCATCATTGACCAGGGCGCGTTCTTCCAGGCGGGTCCTAAATACATCCAGGCGCTCGGGCAGGTAATGTTTAAGGAAATCGCTGCGCAGCCGCTTGCCATCCACGACGGGCAAACTGGCAATCTCCTGAAAGGAACGCCCGTTTTCAAATTGCCGTGTAATCTGGCGAGTAATCTGGTCCCACTGCTGCAGGCGAACCGCCACCTCGCTCTGGTCGCCGGTCGGAGGACGGAAAGCGAGCTGTTTGCGATTGTAACGGGCGTCTTCTTCAGCAATCATGCGATTCAGGTCGATCAACAAGCGGCGGGCCTTTACCTGCATGACCTCGGCCGGATCCACCCCGCCCAACGTCAGGCGGAAGGTGCGGCGGCCGGTATCGAATCCCTCCTCGGTGCGGGCAAAGGTCGCCAAGGGCAACAAACCAATGCCGCGGCGCGCCAGAGACGAAGCCAGCCAGTCGAGCGAAAGACCGTTGGGCAAGTGTTCAACATGCAAAAGTGGATACATGCTGCCAGATGGCGGAATAATGGTCAGGCCAAAGGGGTTTCGATCGGGAGGCAGGTTCTCGGCCGCCGAAAGCAAGGCCTGGGTGCGTTCCATAAAAAGCGCATTGCGCATGCGCCAATAGGTGCGCGCCGCATCCAGGGGGCCGCGATAAAACAGGTAGCAGATAAAGATCGCCACCAGGTTCGGTTCAATCAGGTCATTCAGGCGGCGGAATTTTTCACGCAAGGCCGTTTCACGGATTTCGACCACCGAAAGACGCGCGCCAGCCAGGCAGTCGGTCTTCGACATGGAGTGAACGCTAATCACGCGCTCGGTTTCGGCCTCTGTCAGCACCCCGTTGCGCACCAGGTCGATTGCAATCTGGCGGGCGGTCTTGATGACCGGCAAACCGTTTACCGGGGCAACATTCTGGTATGCCAGGTCATCGATGACGTAAATACCATGCTGCAAGCAATAAGCCATCAGGCGGCTGACATCTGCCTCGGCAAAGATACGTCCGGTGGCATTGTGCGGGTTATTAATGGCTACCGCGCCATGCTGCGGCCACGACGGATCCGCCAGGCAAAGGTGATCGAGGCGCGCAATCATCGCATCTACGTCCAGCGCCAGGTCGCGGGTTAACGGAACGACATGCACATTGGGGAAACACTGCTCGTAAGACCAGCTTAAATCTGGAAAGAGCACATCGGTAATACCACAATGGAAACCCAGCAATCCCAATGCGGTGCGCGAAGAACCGCTGGTCACCTGGCAAGCCTCCGGAATATACTGGGGCTGGTGACGGGCAAAAACACTCAAGAAACTACGCTGCAAGGTTTGCCGCCAGGCTGGTCGATGCGCGTTTTCAATCAACTGGTTTAGCAGCGACAGGCTATCGACATCGGCAAATTCATCCAGCTGGCTCGTTTTCCAACGCTCTTGCATAATGCGCGTGACTTTACCGGTCTTTTCATCAACAACCTGCAAGGCACGCTCAAGGGTATGGGCATTGGCCTGCACCAGGCTGTCGAGACGTGTACCCACGCGCGAGGCCAACCGTGAAAGGGCCGATTCAGGCGCGCCACCTTCGCCCCACTCATCCAGCCAGGCCTTATCTGCAAAGATTTCTGAAGGGGAGTCGCTTTCGAGTTCAGCCAGGTTCTGCTCGAGCAGGAAGTTCAAAAATTCCACTTCAGAAGCCGACGGCGTGCCCTTGAGTTGAAACTGCACATTTTCGATCACACCCAAGAAATCGGCATTGCCGATGACAAAAACTGTCGAAAGCGAATCGAGCCGTGGGGCAAAAATCGCCGGAGTCAACAGGCGGATAACCCGCTGCACCAGCTTGGCTTCGCGCGCCAGCGAGTGTTGGTTAAGGGCATTATTGGCTTCAATGAAAAACAGGGGATGGGCAATACTCAACAGGCGCAGCTTGCGACGCGTCGTCTCGCTTAATGGCCCCCCAACCACCAGGAAGGTGGGGACATCGGGCTGGGCGGTCAGCCACTGTTCCACTTCGGTGCATGCTACCCGTTCATCGGAAGAGAGCGGCTCGACCAGCAAGTTGGGGAGCGTGTGATACGGTTCGGGAAAGTCAAAACGGTAACACAGCACTCGCGCCGGGGTAATTTGCAGGTAACTGGAGATTGCCGACAGGATGACGCGCAGCGTTTCGCTAATTCCGCCCGAGGCCAGGATAATCTCTCGCTTGCCCGATTTTTCGCCCATGTCATATTGCAGCGATTCTTGCTGGTTTTCCAGCCACTTGTAAAAGGCCTTAACCAGCGCATGCGGGGCTTTGCGGTTGTAACCGCCACGCGGCATGTAGGGCGAGCTTTTCTGGATTGTGCGAATCAGGAATTCCAGCTTGGGTTTGTCGGCGCGCTCCCAGCCTATATGCTCCAGCAGCACATCCACGTCCGCATCCGCCAAATCCTGGCGGCGGACATCAATTCCCAGCGCGATGCGCAGGAAGGCGGAAGAAAGTTTGACATCTTGAAGCGGATTCCCAATATGAAAATTGACCCGTTCCTCAGGCGGAACCGGCGCTGCGGCGGTGGCTTCGCTGATTTCTGAAACCCGCGCCACCCGAATCTGCTTCAGGCGAAAAAACGACAGGGGATCAGCTTGCGTCATCATTCATGCTTCTTGGCTTCCAACGCCTTGTTAAGCATGCTTTGGAACAGGTTCATCAGTTCTGAACCGGCCAATTCTTGCGGCGAAAGCGAAATAACCGTGCGCGCATTCTTAAGGCCCTGGCTGGCTTCTGCCAGGCGCGCGGCCTGGGGCGTAAGCACCAGTAATTCCGGATTATTTTTGAGAATTTCGAGTTCTTCTTTTTCGAAGGCCAGGCGCATGCGATTACGCGCCAACTCATCTTCGAGGCGCTGCTGGGCCAGGGCATTTTCCTGTTCAAGCAGGGTCTTCTTGAGCGAGGCCTTTTTCAACTCCAGCGTGTGTTCCATCTCGGCAATCTCTTCATCGGCCTGGTATTTGGCCTTGGCCGCCGAAACACGCGCCTGGTTGTTCAGACGCTCGGTTTGTTCCAGCAGGCGCGCCTGCTCTTGCTGGCGCAGCGCATCGGCAATCTCAGAATCGGCAGCTTCCATCGAATGAACAGCCAGGGAAATCAATTCCACGCCAAATTGCGCCTTAAACTGAGCCGCGCGTTCATTCAAATACGCCACCAGCGCCGAGGAAGAAAGCTCGCGGATCTCAACCTTTTCGGCATATTCCTTAACCAGGCCCTCCAGCCGGATGCTGGTCTCTTCGGCAGCGCGGGCAATCGCTTCGCTGCTCCAGCCGCCAACACGCACCAGCATTTGGATATTGTCCAGCGCCGGAGCCACAGAACCGACCAGTTTGACATTCACACCCAGGTTGCCAGCCGCTGTCGCTTCAACAGTCAACTGAATGGGGTATGTGGTGCGCTTGAGCGGCAGGCTAAAATGACGCGGATAAAGCAATCCGCCACGCACAGCAATTTTGCCGTTGGATTCATACAGCACCAGCACATCGGGTTGCCGCAAACGGAATTCAAAAACCAGCGCCAGCACAACCAGCAAAACTACAACCGCAATGACAACACCAAGAATAATTTCCATAATGAAGACCTCCTACCCAGCTCTCTCCAAGGTTTTAATTCGCTGCATTATACCTGCGATTGGGTAAATTTGAACCGGGTTAAAAACGCCCTCACCCACTCTACATAAAGAAAAATGGCCCTTTGCGAGGGCCATTTTGACACACAGAACCGGGTGGTCCCGCTCAAAACTTGAAGTGGATAAAAATCCGGCCAAAGTTTTTATCGTCTTTTTCGACGCGATGATACAAACTTTTGATATGTCCCTGGTTTAAGAAGCGCAAAACTTTTTTCTTGAGCTGCCCGCTGCCCTTGCCAGGGATAATTTCCACCAATTCAATTTTGCGCTCCAGGGCTTCCTGCACAATCCGGTTCAACTCGGCATCAATCTGGTCGCCGCGGTTGTAAATATCATGGAGGTCGAGTTTAAGTTTAGCCATGCACCGATTTTATCATTCCCGGCGCAGGAAAAATTGCCCTACAGCAGACAAGCAAGTAAAATAAAACCAAGGAGATGCCCATGAGTATCACAATTGCACTGGCCGGAAAAGGCGGCGTTGGAAAAACCACCGTTGCCGGGATGATCATCAAATACCTGGCGCAGACCCAACCCGGAAGTATCCTCGCCATCGACGCAGACCCGTCCTCCAACTTGAACATGGTTCTCGGGCTCGACCTGGATTGGACTGTTGGCGATATCCGCGAAGACATGCTGCAACAGGTCAAATCCTCGCTGGTAGAGGGCGGCGCAGCCATGGGCGGCCTGCCGGGAGGCATCTCCAAACGCGAATATCTCGACTATCACGTTCGTTCGGCGCTGGCCGAGGGCGCGCGCTTCGACCTGATCGCCATGGGCCGCGGCGAAGGCCAGGGCTGTTATTGCGCAGTCAACCACAACCTGCGTGAAGTCGTCGACGGACTGAGCCGTCATTACGCCTATGTCGTCATCGATAATGAAGCCGGGATGGAACACCTCAGCCGCCGCACCACGCGCGATGTTCAACACCTTTTGATTGTCAGCGACCCATCCCAACGAGGCCTGGTGGCCGCGCAACGCATCGCCGAAATGAGCCGGGCCTTAGACATCCGCATCGAACAATCGCACCTGATGATTAACCGGGTCAATGGCAACCTGCCCGCCGAATCGTTGGCCTTCGCCGAAAAACTGGGCCTCCCCCTCCTGGGCTGCATCCCGGCCGATAAAGAACTGGCGGACTTTGACGCTACCGGCAAAGCGCTGGTAGACCTGCCCGATGATTCGCAGGTTTACCAATCCATTGCGACCATGATGGACAAAATCCTCGGGAAATAAGTCGCTCCTGCCTTAACAAAAACGGCCATCCTTGCCAGGATGGCCGTTTTATATTGGGACTACTTCCCGCCCAGATCGGGCATCGTCTTTTCGATCAATTCGGTAAAAATCTTTACCATTTGCGGGTCAAAGTGCCGGCCCGATTGTTCCTGGATGAATTTCATCGCATCTTCATGCTTCCAGGCCGGGCGATAAGGCCGCTCCGAGGTCAGCGCATCCCACACATCCACAATCGCAAACATGCGCGCCGAAAGGGGGATCTCCTCACCCTTAAGCCCACGCGGGTAGCCGGTGCCATCCCATTTTTCATGGTGGCAGAAAGGGATATCCATGGCCGGGCGCAGGTATTCGATGGGGGCCAGCATTTCATAAGCATACATGGGATGCTGGCGCATCACATCCCACTCCTGGTTGCTCAACTGCTCAGGCTTGAACAAAATGCTGTCTGGAACGCCCAGTTTGCCCATATCATGCAGCAAAGCCCCATAACGGACATAGATGCACTCTTCATCGCTCAGGCCCATATACCGGGCCATTTGCAAGGTCAAATCTGTCACACGCAGGGTATGCCCTTCGGTTTCCTTATCTCGCAAATCCATCGCCCGCGACCAGCCTTCGATCGTGGCTTCGTAGGCCTTGAGCAACTGCTCGTGGGTTTTTTGCAGGCTGGTACGTTCATCTACCAGCTTGCGATAGCGATTCAGGCGGGTAATGCCCAGCAAACGGGCGCGCAGCTCAAAGCGGTCGTAAGGCTTGGTGAGAAAATCATCCGCGCCAGCATTTAGACCCTCGAGCAGCGACTTGCGATCATCCAGCGCAGTCAAAAAAATGATTGGGATTTCAGACAACTTCTGATCGGCGCGGATGATGCGGCAAACTTCGAAGCCATTCATCCCCGGCATCATTACATCGAGCAAAATTACATCTGGCAAGATCTCGCGGGCTTTTTGGATCGCCTCCGCGCCATTTTCGGCCATCTCAAGCCGGTACCCCTCACCTTCCAAAATGGCTTCCAGGGTGTCGCGACCAATGCTTTCATCGTCCACAATTAAGATGGTGCTTGTCATAGCTGACTCCTTTGGTCTCCCGAACCGGGCTGCTGGGTGTAACGCTGGACAAGATCCAGCAATTTCTTTAAGTTGACCGGTTTGCTGATGTAGTCTGTCATCCCGGCCCGAATACAACGCTCACGATCCCCACGCATTGCCAGGGCGGTCAGGGCAATGATGGGCGTATTTTGCAAGGCTGGTATGCTGCGCAGTTTGCCAGTGGCTTCAAAGCCATCCATGCCCGGCATTTGAATGTCCATCAGGATAATATCGGGCAACTCTGTTTGGGCTTTAACAATTCCCGATGAACCATCCTGGGCGACTATCACCTGGAACCCGGCCGCAGATAGATAGTCGGTAATGATCGTCCATACCGCTTCGGTATCCTCCACCAGCAGGACTTTGCCAGAAAGCGTCCCTTTCTGCAGCTGGCTGATGCTGGCAAATTCGACTTCTGCCGGGAGCGGCCGGGCAGTGGTAATGGCCGGATTCCACGGGATGGTCAGGATAAAACGGCTCCCCTCGCCGGGCGTGCTTTGCACTTCTACGCTGCCACCATGCAAACGCACCATTTGGGCCACCAGCGCCAGCCCCAGGCCCGTTCCGGGATATTCACGCGCCAGGCCCGAATCGAGCTGCACAAAAGGCTGGAACAGGCGCGGCATATCTTCAGGTGAAATGCCCATCCCTGAATCCCAAACGGTAATCACGGCAGCCTGTTTTTCGGTATCCCCGATCACATCTACCCCGATTTTGCCACCATTGGGCGTGAACTTGACCGCGTTACTAAGCAAATTGACCAATACCTGTTTCATGCGCCGGTCGTCGACGCGCACAACTTCAACCTGTCCGTCGGTGGTAAATATCACTTCAAGGTTCTTTTTCTGGGCCAATTCCTTGACCATGCGCAGGCTGGCCTGACAAAGCGACTCCAGCGGTGTCTGTTGCAACTCCAGGTCCATGCGCCCGGCGCCAATTTTTGAAAGGTCGAGAATATCGTTAATCAGGGTCAGTAAATGGCGGCCGCTTTCATTGATAATGCGCACATATTTAACCTGTCTTTCGGTCAGCGGCCCGGCAATCTGCTCATCGAGACTCTCCGACAGGCCCAGGATGGCATTAAGGGGGGTGCGCAATTCGTGGCTCATGTTGGCCAGGAATTCATCTTTCAGGCGCAGTGCGCGTTCCATTTCCGCGTTGGCCAGGCGCAGCGACTCTTCACTTTTGCGCAGGAATTCCTCGGCCCTTTTGTGTGAACTGATGTCGCGGCTGGTGCTCAACAAGATTTGCCGGTCACCGGCCATAATTGGGTAGCTGTGCAATTCCAGGGTGTGAATCATGCCGCTCGGGTGCAAGAAATCCAGTTCGACAGGTTCCACCTGCTCGCCGTTGAGGGTGCGTTTAATGTAATCGTTGAACTGGGCCAGGCTGGCTTCGGGGAAAATTCTTAAGTCAGCGATGGTCTGGTTACGAACCACCTCACGCTTTACGCCATATTGAATCTCAAAGGCCCGGTTGACATCCAAAATGACCCCGCCCAGGCTGGTCACGGATACCGGGTCGGGAGAAGCGTCAAAGAGCAGGCGCGCATAGGCTTCGCTGTCGCGCAGGGCTTGTTCGGCCTCTTTGCGGCGGGTGATGTCGCGCATGGTCGTCAAGACATGCTGCATTCCCTTGATATTAATGGAAAAATTGCGGCTCTCTACGAAACGCAAGCTGCCATCGGCGCGGCGCAAGGTGTATTCGGCCGTAGAAAAGGTGTGGTCATGGACCATGGCTTGCTTCACCGCTGCCACAACGCGCCGTCCCTGGTCCTGCGGAACCAGTCCCAGTTCGTTGGTTTTGTAACCCACCAGCGAGTCGCGTGAATAACCGGTTAACTCTTCGAAGGCCCGGTTGACCTTGACCACCTCACCATCCATCTTTACTAACAAGACAGCGTCTGGTGACTCTTCAAAAAGCAGGCGGTTTTGTTCTTCACTGTCGCGCAAAATCTGCTCGGCATGTTTGCGAGGAGTGATGTTGCGCACCACACTCTGAATCAGCTGCGGTTCGCCCGATGCCTTCCGAATCAGGGACAGGTTGATGTCTGTTTCGATCACCGAACCTGTTTTTGTACGGAAAAAGCGTTCATAGAGCGGGATGGTTTCACCCGCCAGCAAACGAGCCAGGACATCCTGAGCCTTGTCTAACTGATCGGGAACAATCAGGTCAACGGCTTTTTTCCCGGTCAATTCGGCCACGGTGTAGCCAAGCAATTCTGCGGCCTTAGAATTGACCCGCACATACGAGCCGTCAAGGTCTATTAAGAAAATGGCATCCCCGGCGTTTTCAAACAAGGCCCGATACGTGGCTTCGCTGCGCTGGAGGCTCTCTTGTGATTTTTTCTGGTCTGTCAGGTCAAGATTAACGCCCACAATCCGCTCGGGATTGTCGTCTAGCCCATATAAAATGACCGCATTCGAACGAATGTAGCGAATTGTGCCATCGGGCCACAAAATGCGGAATTCGCCAACGTATTCCAGCTCTTTTTGGGCCATCACCTGTTCCAACCCTTGCCAGGCTTCAACATCTTCGGGGTGGATGCATTTTTTCCAGTGCGCCATTGTATCCATGGGCTCCGCTGTATTGACGCCGTATAAGGCATACATCCGCGTATCCCAGATGATTTTATTGGCCTGCACATCCCATTCCCAAACGCCAATCCCGGCGGTGCGCGTGGCCATCTCGAGACGATAAGTCAGGGTGCGCAGCCGATCTTCCATCCGCTTGCGCTCGGTAACATCGCGGCCAGATGTAAGGGCCAATTCTTGTTCATTGAGATGGATTAAGTAAGAGCGGGTTTCGATCAGCCTGTGGGTGCCATCCGGTCGCAAAACAGTCACCTCGGCCGGGGTCGATTTTGTGCGGTTCAAGTAATCTCGAAACCCGCGCGGATTGGAGGCATAGTCAAACTCTAAGATGGTCTTCGTCAGCCCTATATTCTTCCCAAGCATCTGCGAGCGAGGCTGCCCCATAAGCGCCTCGAAAGACTTGTTGACCTGAATCAATACCCCATCCAAGTCGGTGACCATCAAAGGGTCGGGGGATTCTTCGAACAACAACCGCAAACGCTGTTCGCTTTCGTTAAGTGCCTGTTCCGCCAGCTCAGAAGCGGTCACATCCATATTGACGCCAATCATACGCAAAGGCTGGCTGTCTTCACCATAGACGACTTTGGCATTTGATGAAATGTAGCGCAGGCTGCCATCGGGGCGCACAACCCTGAAGGTATGTCGATAATGACCGGTCAATTCAATGGCATGTTTGCGCTTCTGCTCCAGCTTTTCCAGATCATCTGGGTGTATAAAAACCTGCCAATGCTCAAGGTTACCGCCAAACTCGCCTACCTGCAGGCCATACAGGTGATGCATACGCTCATCCCATAGGAGTTTTTCGGTCTGCAAATCCAATTCCCAAACGCCCAAACCAGCGGCGGAGGCCGCCAACTCGAGGCGTTGACGGGTGGCTTCAATTTCAGCCGTCCGGTCGCGGACACGCTCCTCCAAAGCCATCGCCAACTGGCGATATTCTTCTTCGCTCTCGCGCAAGGCCTGTTCAGATTGTTTAAATTCGGTGATATCCACCGCATAAATCATCACCAGCTCGGGCTCGCCGTCTTTACCACGCACGGGCTGCAGGCTGGTACGATACCAGCTGGCCCGCCCTGCCACACTGGAAGGCGACTCGGTTACAAAGCCCTTCCCGCTCTCAAAAACGCTGCGAATTGTTGATAGTTGAGAATCAGACACGCCAGGCGGGAATAGTTCGCGCATATTCTTCCCGCGCATCTCATCTTCAGACAAGCCCATGGCATCTGCTGCTATCTTGTTGGCATAATGCACGTTGCCGGTAAAATCGAAAGTGACAATGGATGCATCCGAGCTTTCGATAAGGGTGCGGTAAAGCCCCTCACTCTTGTGCAGCGCCTCTTCAGCCAGCTTGCGCTCGGTAATATCTTGCGTCAACGATGCAATTCGGTAGCCTTTTTCGGTTTGGATTGGGAAGACAGTCTGGCGAAAATAGACCAGCTGGCCAGTATTTTTATGCAAGAAAACGCCCTCAATGGGTTTCTCAAAGAGCGGCGACTTGCCGGTTTTTAAAGCCTGGGTAATTTGTTGCTGATAAACCAGCGGATCGGCACTGCGCTGCTTTTCAGGAAGCAACAGTTTGACGGTCAGGTCCCAGAGGGTCGTTCCAACCACATCTGCGTTACTTAATCCGGTTATTTTCTCGTTGGCCTGATTCCAATCCAAAACCGTTCCGTCTTCGGCAATTAACGCCATGCCTTCTGAAGATTGTTCAATAATGGAGCGATATTTATACTCACTCTCAACAATCTTGAGCTCGGCCTGTTTTATGTCGGTAATATCCTGTACCGCGCCAAACATGCGCAGCAAGCGCCCATCCGCCCCAAAAACAGGGACCGCGTTCTCCAACACCACTCGTTCCACCCCATCGGCGCGAATAATTCGATGTTCGATTTTGTAGGGTTTGTTGAGCGTCACCGCTTCGCGAAACGCATCTGATATTTTCTGCTGGTCATCAGGGTGGGACATGGCAAAGAACAAGTCGTTAGAAACCTCCACCGCCCCGGGTTGATAACCAAAGATTCGATACACCTCGTCTGACCAGTACAAGGGGTTCGCGTTCAAATCATCGAGATTGCTGTATTCAATCTCCCAGGCCCCCAGGTGAGCCATTTGCCCAACCTGTTTCAACAACAGCTCGTTGCGGCGGATGGCGTCCTCTGCCTGTTTACGCGCTGTAACATCGTAGATCAGACCATGCAGTGTGAGCGGCAACCCATTTGCATCGCGCAACATGACAAACTGGTCTTTAACCCACAGGTATTCCCCGGTCTTGGTGCGCAAACGATATTCACGATCAAAAGGCCGACCCGCCACCAGGCAGTTCAAATGCTCTTCTGAAACCCAATCACGGTCATCCGGGTGGATACAGCCTCGCCACAAGTCGAAGTTGCCCGCCATCCACTCAGCCGGGGTGTAACCGAGGAGTGTCTCAATGCTATCGCTAACAAACTGGGTGCGCCCATTGGCGTCATCTGAATAAACAACTGCCGGAAGCTGATTAACGAGCGTGCGATAACGCGCCTCGCTCGCGGCCAGGGCTCGCTCAGCCTGATTACGCTCGGTAACATCCTGCGCCACCACCATCCTGGCGGCTTTGCCGCCAAACTGGATGCCATGCGAAATAATATTGACGAGGTAAATATGCCCGGCCTTGTCCATGTGCCGCCACGGACCCGATTCCTGGTAATTGCTGCGAAAGGTGCTCAAGTTTTTTTCAAGAGAAGCAACATCTTCCGCCGGGCGAATATCACGGATTGTCATTGCCAGGAATTCTTCGCGGGTATAGCCATACCGCCGAATCGCCGTGTCATTAACGGCCAGAAACGCCAGCGTCTCAATGTCATACACCCACATGGGCAGCGGGTTATTTTCAAACATCAGGTGAAAAGGCGCAAATTCTGCCTGCTGCCGCTTCAACTGCTGTTCCAATTCCTCAATGCGCGCTAACAATGCTGACTCGTTTGGGTGCTGGCTCATAACCACCTCCACTGACACAACCCGTGAATGCTGATACCTATTTAAGCACGGGACCCCGCTCTACCAAAATAAGCGCACTCCATATTACGGCCGCAACACAATCGGCAGAGAAAGTTTGTCAAATCTGTATGTATTGTACTTTTTTGCATCCGCTTCTGGATAATGAATATGAAAAATCTGCGAAATTGTAAACAACTTGCCCAAACTTTTCGTGATTGCTTTTTACCCTGCAGGTCTGTATAATCTTTACAGTAAATCGGGCAAATTCAGTCTATTTTGTGTAAAACCGGAGGAGGGCCATGAATATTAGCGCCGATATAGAACTCACCATTCTGAGACAAGACCAACAAACCTACGCCGTCGACTTCCGATTTTCAGATAGTGATCCGCAAAGCCAGTCAGAAGTACGTTTGGGGGCCGGGCAAGCAGCGCATGCTATTTTTGATGCCGAAAAGCTTAGGGAGTTTTTGCTCGCAAATGAAATGAAAGAATATGGGCAGGCACTTACACAGGGGCTGTTTGCCAGTGAAGCCTTGCGCACAGCGTTTGCCCAGGCGCGCGCCAGTACCGAACAATCGCGCAGTTCCCTGCGATTAAGACTCAACATCCATCCCAGTGCTGTGGAATTAAATGCCTTGCGCTGGGAAACCCTGGCCGATCCGCAAAGCGGAATCTCCTTTTCCACTGACCAAAACGTCTATTTCTCGCGCTATCTCTCCAGCCTGGACTGGCGCCCCATTCGGTTGCGCGCCAAAGGGGAGTTACAAGCCCTGGCGGTCATCGCCGCCCCCAGCGGACTGGAGCAGTATAAGCTGGCCAGCGTTGATAAAGCCGCCGAAACGGCAATTGCAACCGCCGGGTTAGAAGGAATCGGGCTGAAGGTGCTTGAACAGGCCACCCTCAACGGCATCATTTCCAGCCTGAGCGAAAACGAATTCGACATCCTGTACCTGGTTGCGCACGGCACTTTTGTAAACGGCGAATCATACCTGTGGCTTGAAGATGAAAAAGGCGCAACCGCGCGCGTGGCTGGCAGCGAGCTGGTTACGCGCATCCGCGAGCTGGAACGACGCCCGCGGCTGGCCGTATTGGCTTCGTGCCAGAGTGCCGGGCGTGGCGCAGGCGATGTTTTGACTGCGCTTGGGCCGCGCCTGGCCGAAGCAGGCATCCCGGCTGTCCTGGCGATGCAAGACAACCTGCGCATGGATACCAGCTCCAAATTTATGCCGTTGTTCTTTAGCGAACTACAAAAAGACGGCCAGATTGACCGCGCCGTAGCCGTTGCCCGTGGATTGGTGCGAGAACAACCCGATTGGTGGGTCCCGTCCCTGTTCATGCGGCTCAAAAGTGGACGATTGTGGTACACCCCCGGTTTTGGCGGCCCGCGCGGCGAGTTTGAAAAGTGGCCTTCGCTGCTGCGCGGCATCCAAACGGGACGCTGCACCCCAATTATCGGCCCAGGCTTGACCGATGCGCTGATGGGTTCACAGCGTGACCTGACCCAGCAATGGGCAGACGAGTTGGAATACCCGCTCTCAGCGCATGAGCGCGAGTCGCTGCCGCAGGTGGCCCAATATCGTTCGGTAGACCAATCACGATTTACCGCCGAAGACGAATGGATGTCTCATATGCGTACCGCCATTCGCAAACGTGTCACATTGCCCGCCAGCTTAAGCACCCCCGATGCGCCAGTAGACAAAATGCTGGAAGCCGCCCGCGAAGATTTGCTTACCCGCGACGAGTACGAGCCGCACAAGGTGCTGGCCCAACTGCCCGCCAGGGTCTTTATCACTGCCAATACCGATGAATTACTGGAGGCCGCCCTGCGCGCTGCCGGGAAGAATCCGATTAGCATGGTCTGCCCGTGGCGTGAGTTTAGCGAAGAAACTGACCCAAGCATGTACAACCGTGATGATGAGCTAAACCCCACCGCCGAGCAACCACTGGTTTATCACCTTTTTGGCCTTTTAAGCCAACCGGAATCGCTGGTACTGACCGAAGACGACACCTTTGAATTCTTAATCGGCATCACCCGTCACATGAAGAACATACCCGACCAGGTTGGCCGCGCCCTGACCGACTCTGCGCTTTTGTTCCTGGGCTTCCAGACCGAAGAATGGAGCTTCCGCGTATTGATGCAGGCGCTGCTCGCCAAAGAGGGCAATAACCTGCTACGCCGTCATGCCCACATTGCCGCCCAAATTGAACCGGAGGAAGGCCGTCTGCTTAATCCCGGCCGGGCTCGCCGCTATCTTGAAACCTATTTTGCGCGCGGCTCGGAAATCGAAATCAATATTTACTGGGGCACTGCCCGTGAATTCCTGAAAGAATTGGCGTCCCGCCTGACACCGCAGAGAGCCTAATCCCATGACGACAACCACAAATCCTTACGTTGGCCCGCGCTCCTTTGAAAGAAGCGAAAAGCTGTATGGCCGTGACCGTGAGTTGCGCCAGCTCACCGACCGCCTGATCGCAGAACGAATCGTCCTGCTGCACTCCCCCTCCGGGGCAGGGAAAACTTCCCTGGTCCAGGCCGGGCTGATCCCCCAATTGGGCGAGGAAAATTTCTTCGTCCACTCTGTCATTCGTGTCAACCAGGAAGGCCCTGCCGACCTGGTTAAAATCACTGAAACGTTGCGAGACCCCAATAAATTCAATCGCTACACCTTTAGCACCCTGCTCTCGCTGGAGGAGCGGTACCCGGCCGAAGAGCGGATGGAGAATGCCCACCTGGCGCGCATGACGCTCGATGATTACCTGAATTTTCGCGCCAAGGAAGATAAACGCAGCGGGCCGGAATTCCTGATCTTCGACCAATTTGAAGAAGTCCTGACCATCGACCCGACAGATCGGGCCTCTAAAAACGCCTTTTTCACCCAGTTGGGAACAGCGCTTAAAAACCGTGACCGCTGGGCCCTGTTTGCCATGCGCACCGACTTTGTAGGCGCGCTTGAGCCCTACGTGCGCATGGTGCCCACCTTTTTCTCCAACACCTTCCACCTGGAACTGTTGGGAGTCAAATCGGCACGCGAGGCCATCCAACAACCGGCGCGCCAGGCCGGGGTCGATTTTACCGACGGTGCAGCTTCCAAGCTGGTCGATGATCTGCGCCGGGTTCAGGTGCAGCTCATCGACGGCACGACCGAGTCTCAGTTGGGATTGTATGTCGAACCGGTTCAACTCCAGGTGGTGTGCTACCGCCTGTGGGAGGGCAAGGCCGATGACGACATGGACATCAACGAGACAGACCTGGCCAGCGTTGGAGATGTCAACCAATCCCTGGCCGAATACTATTCGATGAGCATTGCCAGGGTGGCGCAGGCCACCGGGGCAACCGAACGCAGCATCCGCGAATGGTTCGACCGCAAACTGATCACCCCCGAAGGAATCCGCTCGCAGGTGCGCATGGGCGCCGAGGTCAGCGAAGGCCTGCCCAATGCCGCAGTGCGCAAAATCGAAGATTCGCACCTGATTCGGGCCGAAAAACGCGCCGGGCAAACCTGGTATGAACTGGCCCACGACCGCCTGATCGAACCGGTGCGCAACGACAATAAACACTGGTTCGAATCCAACCTGTCGCTCTTCCAGCGCCAGGCCTCCCTGTGGCAAGAGCAAGGCCGCAGCGAAGGCTTGCTGCTGCGCAACCAGGAACTCAGCCGGGCGGAAAAAGAAAGCACTACCCTACAGCTCACGGCCGAGGAACGCGACTTCCTGGAGGCCTGCCGCGCACTGAAAAAACGCGAGGAGCGCGATCGCAACCAGCGCCGGATGATCCTGGGTGCGGCGGTT
Organism: uncultured Anaerolinea sp.; assembly: GCA_964562145.1. Taxonomy (GTDB): domain Bacteria; phylum Chloroflexota; class Anaerolineae; order Anaerolineales; family Villigracilaceae; genus UBA5195. The sequence goes on from CAZLSP010000004.1 coordinate 30,418, forward strand.
ATCTCTTTTGTCCTGTTCCTGGCGGCCTTGTACTCATGGAATGCCGCCTTTGACGCCAACCAGGCCTTTGTCGAACAGGCCAATATTGCCCAGACAGAGCAAGCCAGGGCCATTTTGGCGCAAAACGCCGCCGAAGCGGCCAGCACCGAGGCTTACCAACAAAAAGCCACCGCCGAAGCGGCCAGCCAGGATGCCCTGAATCAAAAAGCTACGGCGGAAGCTGAACGCGCTATCGCGCAGCAAAACGCCGCCCAGGCCGCCACCGCTCGCGCCGAGGCAGAGATCGAGAAGAATAAAGCCCTCGAACAAGAAAAACTGGCCATAGACCGGGGAATCCAGGCCCAGGCCAGCGAACTGGTAGCCCAGTCGCTGCTGATACAAGACAAAAACGAAAAACTGGGACTCCTGCTGGCAATCGAGGCCTTCAAGATCCGCGATAATGCCCGCACGCGCCGCCAACTTCTCGGCTTTTTGCGTGATAAAAGCCGCCTGCTATGGACCCAGGCGCCCGGAACCGTCACCGGCACCGCGGTAAATGTTGGGTTTACCGCCAACAACCAGGTGATGGCCTCGAGCAATTTCTTTGAGTGCGGCGAAAAAGAAAACCGGCATTACCTGTGCCAACAGGGTCTGGTCAAATTCTGGCAAATCAACAGCCAGGCGCGCCAAAACAACCAGGTCAACATCAACGTCACCCAGGCGGCCACCTTTGCCTACGAAGCTGGCGTACTCGACGCCATCATCGTGAGCCCGGACGGGAAAACGGTAGCAGCCGCTTTCTGCAACCCGAACAACTCCAACATCATCTTTTGCGAAGATGAAAACATTATCCTGTTGGATGCCGCCACCTACAAACAGATTGGCACGCCCGTCTCGGTGGCGCAAAACACGCGCAATGACCGCAACATCCTGTTGACCTTCAGCCCGGATGGCAGTCAGCTGGCAATTGCGGTGGATAACAACAGCATCATCCTGCTGGATGCCGCAACCCTGACCGCCAAGGCTAAAATCGCCGCCCAGGCCGGGATTGCCCAAATGGCCTTCAGCCCCGATAATGCTTCCCTGTTGTTTGTGGACGGCGGCAGCACCTCCCTTGCGGTGGTGAATGTTGCCACCCAGGCGGTTGAGACCCTGAAAGTGGAAGGAAGCGCCCGCCCGCTGCTGAGTCTGACCTTTAGCCCGGATGCAACCACCCTGGCTGTGGGCACTGCCGATGGGAGCATTTTCCTGTTGGATGCAAAAACCTACCAGGTCAGCCAAAAACTGCTCGACCGGCAATCCAAGGTTGCCAGCCTGGCCTTTAGCCCGGACGGGAAAGTCCTGGCGGCTGGCTATGAAGACTTCAACATGGCTGTTTGGGACATGGAAACGCGCCAAACGCTGTTCCGCTCCGTGTTTAACCACAATAGTCTCGTCTACAGCCTGTCGTTCAGCCCGGATGGGAAGATGCTGGCGTCGTCGGGCACTGAAATTAACCTGTGGGACTTTGACCCGGCCTCCTGGCTCAACAAAGCCTGCGATATCGCCGGGGCCAACTTCTCACAGGCCGAGTGGGACCTGTATTTCTTCGAAGCTGAATACCAGGTAACCTGCCCGCAATGGCCCGCCGGTAAATAGCCCCAGGTATAAGAAAACGGGAGGCTTGCCAAGACGCAAGCCTCCCGTTTTGATTTCAGATCTCGCAGGGCACTTGTTACTTCCCGAGCGTGATAATTTTATGTTGCAAAGCGTAAGAAACCGCCTCGGCACGATTTTTAACCCCCAGCTTTTGCAAGATGGCTTTAATATGGTACTTAACCGTGTTCTCGCTAATTTCCATCTGCGCAGCAATCTCGCGGTTTTGCAGCCCCTTGGCAATTAAATTTAAAAGGCGCAATTCTTTCTCGCTCAGTTTGTGCCGGGTTGGCGGGGTTGGCGAGGAAAGTGAAATCCTTTCGATCAGCCGGGCAATGACATGGCTGTTGATGGCGATTTCACCCCGCTTAAGCGCCTCCAGGCTGGCGAGGAAAGCCTTTGAGTCGAGCGTCTTGAGCAAATACCCATTGGCCCCACGCTGGATTGCCTTCATCAGGTCGGTATCGTCGTCCGAAACGGTCAGCATCACCACCTGCATCTCAGGCATCCGGTTTTTAATCTCATATAAAGCATCCAGCCCCGACATCCCAGGCATAGAAACATCCATCAAAACCAGGTCCGGCTTCAGGGTCATTGCCGCTTCAATGGCCTGGGAGCCATTTTCAGCCTGGCCGATAATCTCAAAGCCCGAAGCTTCTAACAGGCTGGTAATTCCATCCCGAAACAGGGCATGATCATCTACTACCAGAATACGCATAACATTTTCCTCATCAACTAGACACAGGTTTGGGGAACTTTACCACCAACCGGGTACCCTGGCCGGGGGTGCTGTGGATCTTTAAGGTGGCCCCAATAGAATGGGCTCGCTCTTCCATGGTGCGCAAGCCAAAATGGGCAATTTCAGGCGTCAGGTCTACTTCGCTTTCGGCCATGCCACGGCCATTATCCTGAATGACCAGCCAGTAGTGATTACTTTTCTCCTCCAGGCAAATGGAGATGTGGTCCGCTTCGGCATGTTTCCGGACATTGGTGCAGGCTTCCTGCACAATTCGCAACAACTGCAATTCGGTTTCAGCCGGGATCGCCCACTGTGCAAGGGACTCAGGGAAGCCAACCTGGACGGCAATCCCGCTCATACGGCTAAATTGCCCGGCATATTCATTAAGCAAGTTGCCCAATCCCGCCCCGGCCTGGGTGGTGGTGCGCAGCCCCAGGATGGCTTCGCGCACATCGGTTGAAAGCGATTGGGCGGCCTCTTCCAATTGGAGCAGGTTCTTTTCTGCGTCGCGAGGCTTTTCGTTCTGCAAGTTGTAGCGCGCTGCCAGGGCCTTGGTCTTGACATAGCCCAGCAGTTGCGCCAGGCCATCGTGCAGCTCGCGCGCAATTCGCTCACGCTCCTCAACAATCGCCCGCTCGCGAACTTCCTGGCGCTCCTTGCGGACGCTTTCTATGCGCTGCATTTGTTCGGCCATGTAGTTGATGGTGGCAGAGAGCGTCCCAAACTCATCGGGGGTGACCGGGATGCGCGGGGAGAAATCGCCCTCGGCAAAGCGCAGCAAACCCTCACGCCAAACGTGTACCCGTTCGACCACCAGGACACGCAACAACTGGTAAACAATCAGCACGAGAATGAAGGTGATCACCACCAAATAAAGCGCATCGACCCACAAATCGTCCAGCATGACTCCGCGCAGCCCGGCCAGGGAAGTATCCATCACCACCAGGCCCAGGTACTTGCTGCTGGTAGAGTGGCACTGCTGACATTCTGGCTGGTTGGGAATTGGCACCACCACCCGCAGAATATTCTGATCTGTAGAAAGTGTGGTTGTAAAAGGGAGAATGGCCTCGCCAGAGGCATGGCATTCGTTACAGCCCGGCTCCGATTCCTGGAACAACTTTCCAACAGCGCTACGCTGCGTATCGTACTTAACTCTCCCATCCACCTGCATAATCTGGATGCGTTCGGCAAACCCGTCATCCGCAACATCATCGAGGATTGTGGCAACCATATCCGGACGGTTGAGCAGCATGGCGAACTTCAGGCTGCGCAACAACTGTTCGCCTGCCACAACGGCCATGTTATTGGCTTGCGCCAGGACCAGGTTGCGCTCCCGCCAGGAGTGAAAAACTGACAGGAAAACCAACGCCAATAAGACAGGCAGGGCAACCCCAAAAACCACCTGGAAATAAAAGCTGCGAACAAGCCTTTGCATTCAACCGTCCTTCAAAGGTTTGAGAGTTGTCTTTATCACCTGTAAAGTTTTAAAAACGGGTATTTAAACTTAAGTCGTACTATACGCAAAAAAGTTACGGGGGTCAGGCATTTCAGCCCATCTTGCTAGAGATGGGCTGAAATCTTATCCAAGCAAGCGACGATTGATTTCCTGGACCTCGGTCTGGTAGCGCAGGAGGTCATCGCGCAGACCTTCCAAATCGTTTTCATAACGCAGGCGGCGGGCCAGGAAGGCGAATTCTTCGCTACCGTAACGCGGAACGGTAATGTCCTTGGAGTTACCGCGCACCACGCGCAACGAATCGATTAACCAGCGCAGGAAGGTGTGGGCCTTGCGCAGGCTGGTATAGTCTGCCTCTGAAAGGATGCCGGCGGCGTTGAGCAGCGACATGGCCTCGCGGATATTGGTGACGCGCAAGACTGGGTTCACCGCGCCGTGATTAATCTGCAAACCCTGAATCAGGTACTCGACATCGACCAACCCGCCGGGGCTGTATTTGGCATTAAATGTCCCGCCGGTCACCAGGTGCCGCACCTGGCGCTCGCGCATAGCACGCATGGCGGTTACATCAAAGGGGCCGCTGCGCTGATAAGCATATTCATCGCGCAGGCGGCACAGCTCGCCCCCCAGCCAGGCATCACCCGTGATGGGCCGCAGCTTGACCAGCGCCTGGCGCTCATAGGCCCAGGCCGGACCTTCCGGCGCATAATAACGCCGGAAAGCTTCCAGCGAAACTGCCATGCTCCCGGCTTTACCATACGGGCGCAACTGCAAGTCAATTTGAAAGATGCCTTCCTGGCGCGCCTGGATGGCCGAAACAACCGCCCGCACCAATTTCTCGTAAAAATCGTCGCTATCGGTGACTTCGGGGCCGGTTGTTTTGCCTTTACCCGCGTACACAAACATCAACTCAATATCAGAGGCAAACCCAAGCTCGCGGCCGCCGCATTTGCCCAGGGCCAGGACCGACAACCCACAGGGAGTCCCATCCGCCAGGAGCGGTTGTCCATATTTTTCGTTCAGTTCAGCCTGGCAGTGTTCCAGGGCTGAACCAATGACAGTCTCGGCCAGATCGGTCAGCTCGGCAGCGAAATCCCAGAACTCAGAGGTCAGGCCGAGGATGTGGCGCATATCAATGCGGAACAATTCACGGTCTTTGAAGGCATTGAGCGCAGCGCGCCAGTTGGGATAGTCGAGCCCGCCAACCGAGCAGGTTTCGAGCGCCAGGGTCAGTTCGGCGTCCAGGTCGGTGCGCGGCTTGGCGGTTGCGAGCGAGTCCATATCGCGCACAACCGGGAACAGGTTGGCGTATTGCATGCGCAGGAAGTCATCCCACAAGAAATCGCTGACGCCCAGCACGCGCGCCAGCGCCTTGAGCACATCCGAACGTTCGAGCGAGGTGATTTCATCGGGCCAGTTGGGGCGCTGGAATAACTGCACCAGGAACTCACGAAAGTGCAACAGCGCAGCCTCGGGATTGGGAGAATTGGGCAACAAGTGGGTGAAATGTTTGATGAGCACGATTGCGGCGCGCAGCTCGCGCTGTTTTTCGGGCGTCAGCACTTTATGGCCGTCCGCATCGGTGACGTAGAGCACGTCTTGAACGCGACTGCCGACCGAACGGACGACCATGCGCGCAATGTTGGTGCGGGTAAAAGCCAGGGCATTGGTAAATTCGTACAGGAAGCCAACCGTATCGGGGGCGTCGATGCGCAGGACGGTGTAGCGCTCGGAGGCCTGGTTATCGATTTCGATATCGATCGGCAGCAGGGGCGCCATGCCACTGGCCTGAGAACGCGGAACAGGCTCGAAAGCAGCCCCTACTCGCTTGGCCAGCTGGCCGCGAGCCTCGCGGCGTTGACCCGAGCGGAATTTCCCCAGGAAATTGAACAGGTCGGTGGTGTAAGTTTCCCAAATTTCGTGGCCGGGCGGGTCCAGGAAGACCGATTTGACGGTAAAGACATCTACAATTTTCTGGCGGGTGTCAGCGGCAGGCGCTTTGGGCAGGCTGGCGGCCGCGAAACGGCGATTCAGGCTACGGGTGGTTTGAATCCCGGAGGTGGCCTGGGGGGCGTTAAAGGCGCGGGAGGTAGAGTCGAGCGGCTCGTAGGTAAAAACATTCCCATCCAATATATTAAAACCGTGCACAAAAAACAGGCCGCAGATGATGGATAACTCGCCGGGGTAGTCATAAGCAATGATGCTGACGCGCCAGGTGGCGGCATCGAGAGCGACGGCTTCCACCACCGCCGGGACGGTTTCGCTCAGTTTTTGGGCCAGCGCGGCATGCTGCTGGATTTCGGTCGGGGAGAATATAGCCGTGTAAGAAGCATCCATGCGCGAGATGTGCTGGCGCACGACCGGGGAGGGCTCATCGGGCAGCGGCTCGCTGCCAACATGCCGCAGGTAAACCGCCCGGATGGCCTGGCAATGCTCCTGGTAGCGCTCGACAAAGGCCTCGCCGGTGGCAAACCCCAGGCGGCGGGCCAGGATGGTGATGGCCGCTCCTTCGGACGGAAGTGTATAGGTTTGGCGATAATCCATCATTTGCAGGTAGTGCTCGATGGTGCGCAGGAAAATATATCCATCGGTCAAGATACGCGCATCGCTGGAGGAGAGCAGCCCGGCGGCATGCAGGCGCGGCAGGGCTTTGAGCGTGGCACGCGTGCGAATTTGCGGGAAACGGCCAACATAGGCCAGTTGCAAATATTGGACGACAAATTCGACGTCGCGGATGGAACCAACGCCAAGCTTAACTTCACCCCACTGGCGGCCTTTCTCGCGCAAGAATTCTTCGGTGCGCTGTTTCATAGCAAAGACCCCGGCGCGAACTTCGTCTGGCGGCAAGCCAAAAATGTGCGGGTGGGCCGCCTCGCGCAGTTCTTCACCGAGGGCCAGGTCACCGGCGATGGGCCGCACTTTGAGCAAGGCTTGCTTCTCCCAGGGGCGGGCGTTCTTTTCGAGGTATTTCAGGTACCCGGCCAGGGTTGGCACAAGCGGACCATCTTTGCCCCACGGCCGCAGGCGCATATCTACCCGGTACAAGAAGCCCTGGGTGGTGGTCGATGACAGGTATTCAATCAGTTTTTGGGCCAGGGGAACGTAGTTTACGGTTTCGTTACGGGCGATGAACAACAAATCGATATCGGAGCTGTAATTCAGCTCACGCCCGCCCAGTTTGCCCATTGCCAGGACGACAAAAACCTCCGCCGAGATACCGGTCTGGCGCGAGGCCAGGTTGAGACAGGCGCGCGTCAGGCCAATCGCCATTCGCGAAATCTGCGAGACCACTGCCGGGAGGTCATACAGCCCGAGGAAATCGCTGGCTCCAATTCGCAGCAGCTCGCCGTGCTGGTAACGGCGCAAGGCATCGGAGGCGGGCGCAGATTCTCGCAGCGCAACAGCGGATGTCGCGCGGATGGCGGCCTCGGCTTCGGATTGGAACTGTTCGATGGTTTTGCGGTGGGTCAGTTTCTGGCGGTCGAGCAGCAGCCCAAGGGCTTGCGGGTTGCGCAGCAGGATTTCGGTCAGGAACTGGCTGGCCGAAAAAAGCGTGACCAGGATCTCGATGACGCGTGGATTCTGTTCGAGAACCGGTATCAGGCCGGGGCCATAGTTTTCAGCGAAGCGCTCAAAGTTGACCAGGGAACGGTCGGGGTCGGCAGCCGTGACCAAAGCAGAAAGCAATCCGGGCGCGATCGAGTCGAACCCGGTGTTATGGGCAGCGATGCGGGTCAGTGAGCTGTTGGCCGAACGCGGGTCGGCAAAAGGGATGGATTCAAGGGAAAAGTCCGGCATGGAAAGATTATACCAACCCGAAGCATGACACCTTCCATTTTGCGAGCCAGAAAACCCGCGACAGGCTACCCGTTTGGGTACTTTTTCCAAAATCTGATGGTTTTTCTGACAAAAAACAAGGTCGATGGCGCAAATGGATATTCTCCATGTGGGTAATACCGGGTGAGTGCGCTTCTGCGTACAATGCGCGTGGTTTGGATGTCCATCCTGCCGCAAAAGGAGACCGGTATGGCAACTGCTATCATCATTTTTGCCGTGGCATATATCGCCATTGCCAGTGAAAAATTCCCACGCCACTGGGTGGCCCTGTTTGGCGGCGGGCTGCTGATTGTCAGCGGGGTGATGACGTTTGACGAGGCCATGAATTACATCAGCTGGGAAACGCTTGGGCTATTGGCCGGGATGTTCTTCCTGGTGTCCGTTTTACAGGAAGCCGGGTTTTTCTCGTGGCTCGCCATGACGGCTGTGCGCAAAGTCAATTACCACCCGGCCTCGCTGTTTGTGGTGCTGATTCTGCTGGCGGCTTTCCTGGCCATGTGGATGGATAGCATTACCGTGATGCTGTTCCTGTCTGCGTTGACCATTCAACTGTGCCGCCTGCTCAAGCTGGATCCGATCCCGCTGATTATTGCCGAGGTTTGCGCCGCCAATACGGGCGGATCTGCCACGCTGGTCGGTGACCCCCCTAACGTGATCCTGGGTACCACGCTGGGTTTTACTTTTGCCGATTTCATTACCCACACCGGGCCGATTTCGGTGATTGGGTCGCTGCTTTTACTGGCAGTTTTTTACTGGAACAACCGCAAGGCGCTCAAAGATGCCCACGGGGTCTTGACCCAGGAAACCATCGACGAAATCGAAAGCCTGCAGACCGAACCGCTGCACGCCCACCTGACTCGTGTCGGCCTGACCGGTTTCATCATGGCGGTTTTCCTGCTTATTTTCCATATCCCGCTGACCGACCTGACCGGCCTGCCCATCACGGCCGCGGTTGCAGCACTGATCCCGGCCGGGATTGCGCTGATCGCCCTGCGCGACGACCAGCGCAAAAAAGCTTTTATCAAAGTGGATGGCGAAAGCATCCTGTTTTTTGCCGGGTTGTTCATCTTGATCGGCGGGCTGGAAAAAGTGCATGTCTTTGCCAGCATGGCCGATTGGCTGGCCGCCATCGCCCAAACAAACCCCAATGCACTGGTAATCACCCTGCACTGGATTCCCGGTTTATTGAGTGGCGTACTCGACAACGTTCCGCTGGCCCTGGCGATGAGCTACGTGCTCAAAGACCTGGCCGCCATGCCCGGCATGCCTGCCCTGGGGCTAATGGTCTGGGCGCTAGCCCTCGGTGTGGATATCGGCGGCAACCTGACGCCAATCGGCGCTTCGGCCAATGTGGTGGCCTATGCCTACACCGAGCACCACTATGAGAGTATTGGCTGGAAGCGCTGGCTAGTGGCCGCCGTCCCTGCGACCCTGCTGGTGATGCTGGTGGCTACTGTACTGGTGATGTGGAAAAGCGCCATTGGCTGGCATTAATCCAGCAGAAAAAGAGACCCTATGCACGAATCTGCCTCGTCCGGATTATTCTCCCCGCCAGTGCTGGTCTATCTTGGGATGGGCTTGATGTCAGCCCGCATCCTGCTTGAACAGGAAACCCTGCGCGGAATCAACTGGCTGCAATGGCTGCAGTTCTTTGTCCGCGCTGGCAGTATTGTCCTGCTCTGGCCGCTGGTCTTGTTCATTGACAAATTTGAGCACTGGGTCAAATCTCCCGGTGAAGGAAACGCCCATGACGACTCCAAACCCAATCACGCCTCGTAAGACGCTCGGCATCACAGGGATCACCATCCATGCCATGGCGCTTGTCGCACCCGGCGCATTTGCATGGCTGCTGTACCAGGCCCAGGCCGCGGGAGTGGCCGGAGGGCTGGGCGGCATCTGGCCGGGGGTGCTCGCCGCGCTAGGGGCGGCCTTGCTGACCGCCTTCTCGTTTGGGGAACTGGCGCGCCGCTATGCCAACACCAACCTGCGCAGCGCCTACCACCTCGCCGAACAAGTCTTCCGCGAGCGCGCCGGAATGAAGTCCCACCCGCTGGTGCGGCTGGCAAAGTTTGGCACCGGCTGGGCCGCACATCTCTACTACTGGGTTTATCCGGGTGTGATGGTGGCTTTCATCGGTATTTTGACCGATTACCTGCTCAGAGAACTGGGGTACAGCCCCAAACCCCTTGGGCAAGTCATTCTGGCAGCTTCCTTTGCCGCCTTTATCGGGTTCCTGGCCTTGCGCGGCATTACCGGCACCACCCCATCCAGCATCATCCTGAACACCATCCAGCTTGCCACCCTGGCCGGGTTCAGCATCCTGGCAATTGTCTTCCGTTTTGCCAACCCGCAAATGCTGCCAGCCACAGCCTGGACGCACGCCACCCCCCTGGCTGTGCTGACGCCCGTCGATGCCCAGGGGGTCATCTTCCAGGCAGCCCTGGCAATGCTGTTGATGGTCGGCTTCGAGGCGGTCACCTCGCTCGGGGCGCAGGCCGCCAACCCGCAACGCGACCTGCCGCGTGCTGCCATCCTGGCGCTGGTCTTGCAGGGCGCCTTCGCCTACTTGCTGGTCTACTTTGCTTCCGGCCTGGCGCTCAATAGCCAGATCGACCCGGCTGGCTCGCATGCACCGCTAGGAGACCTGGCCTTCCAGATTGGCGACAGCTTGCTCAACGGCAACGGATTTTCGTTGATGTTCGTGGTCGCCTTTGCCGTGATTGTGGCCCTGTTGGGAGCGTTACTGACCGCCATGAACAATGGCGTGCGGATCAGCTTCTCGATGGCGCTGGATGCCGATATGCCTGACCTGCTCGGAATCCTGAATCCGCGCTATGCCACACCCTACTTCACCGTCATCGCCCTGAGCACGTTTTCCGCCATCCTCGGCGCAGTCGGCATCCTGGGCGGGCTGCCAGTGCTCATCGGGCTGATCCTGGCATCCAACCTGGGCGCCTTCCTGCTATATGCCATCCTGTGCATCCTGACCATCACGGCCTTCAACGGAGCAAGTGACTTTAACCCACTGCGCCACCTGCTCCTGCCCATCCTGGGCCTGGCACTCAACCTGACGCTCGCCATCGCCGCCCCGCTGATCGCCCTCGCTGCCGGAGGGCTGCTGGCCCAATCGGCCTGGGTCGCCCTGGCCCTGGCCGGTTTGTGGCTGGTGATGAGCATGGTGTATTACTTCATGCGCCGCTAACCCACACTGGACCAATCTATTGACCCTTCCCACCAAACTGGCCGAAGTTGAATTTGCCGGAATCAGCGAAACCGGCCCGGTTCGTGACGATAACCAGGATGCCATCCTGGTCCCCGAAGCGCCGCTGCCGGGTCTGTTTGCCTTCCTGCTCGGTGTCGCCGACGGCATGGGCGGTTATTCGGCCGGGGATGTAGCCAGCAAACTGGCACTCTCCACCTTCCGCCAGGTCATCCTCGATGCGCGCGGCATCTCCATCGACAAAATGTTGCGGCGCGGAGTTGAAATTGCCAACCTTGAAGTGTATAAAACCGCGCGCGAATTGGATGCCGGACGCATGGGCACCACCCTGACCGCCGCTTACATCTCTGGAGACCAGCTTTTCCTGGCGCATGTGGGTGACAGCCGCGCTTACCTGCTGCGCAACGGCAAAATCTCTTGCCTGACCGCCGACCATACCGTCGTTGGCGACCTGGTGCGCTCCAAAATTATCCCGCCCGAGAAAATCCGTGGTCACGAGCAGCGTTCCATCCTGACACGCGCCGTAGGCCTGGAATTATTCCTCACGCCCGAAATCAGCAGCCATAAACTTTTAGCTGGCGACCGGCTACTTCTGTGCAGTGACGGCCTGTGGTCGGTGCTGGAAGATGAGCAAATCGCTACCCTGGCGCTCAACACCAACGCACCCGAAACGCTTGGGAACGAGTTAATCCAGGCTGCCATCTCCCGGCAAAGCGACGACAACTGCTCGGTTGTGGTCGCCGACATCCACACCTTCCGCCCGCTCTCAGTCCCCGCACCCGAACCGGCCCGCCGCAAATGGCTGGGGATTTTCGACAGGAATTAGGCTTTTATGAGCACCTCCGCTATAATATCGGGCAAGATGCTCCAAATCGGCGACCAATTCGACCGCTACCAGATCACCAGCCACCTGGCCCAGGGCGGCATGAGTGAGATTTATCGCGCCTACGACCTGGTGGCGCGGCGCGAGGTGGTCATCAAAGTCCCCGATCAAAACCTGATTGGCGACCCGGCCCAATACGAACGCTTCCAGCGCGAAATGGAAGTGCTAGGCACGCTTAACCACCCGGCCGTTCTCAAAGGCCTGGGCTCGGGGAAACATAATCGCATCCCGTACCTGGTCACCGATTTTATCGATGGGCGCTCCCTGCGCGAGATGCTGGGTTCCGGCCCCCTCCCCGCTGAAAGTGCGCTCCCATTATTGGTCAAAATCGCCGACGGGATGGCCTATTGTCACGAAAACGGCGTTATCCACCGCGACCTGAAACCCGAAAACATCCTCGTCTCGCAAGACGGCCAGCCAGTAATCATGGATTTTGGCCTGGCGCTGACCAAAAGCGCCCACCGTGTCACCTATTCAAACTTAAGCGCCACCATGGGCACGCCCGACTACATGGCCCCTGAGCAAATTGAAGGCCAGCGCGGCGATGCCCGCACCGATGTGTATGCGCTTGGCACCATCCTTTTCGAAATGCTGGCCGGTCGTCCGCCCTTCACCGGCGACAACCAGATGGTAGTGCTCAACCAGCACCTGAACGCCACCCCGCCGCGCCTCGATCGTTTGAACCCGGCAATTTCTCCGCAGCTGGCAGCCGTGGTCGCCAAAAGCCTGGCGCGCCAACCCGAAGACCGTTATCCAGACATGCGCGCCTTTAGCGACGCCCTCCAACACCCCGAGCAGGCAGACTTCTCTATCCTGGAACAAACGGCTGCGTCGTTGCCCGAGTCTGAGCTGATACAAACCCTCAGGTACGTTGGCATTGCCTTTGGTATCCTGGCCGGGGTAATTGGGCTGGCAATTTTGTTGCAATTCCTGCGTTAACCTACCCCTTTTGACGAGGCCCCCATGCCGCCCCTTTCCTCCGCTGAAGTTATTTCGCTGGTTGAGCAAAACCGCATCCGTTACATCGACCTGCAATTTACCGATGTCGTGGGTGTGGTCAAAAACGTCACCATCCCGGCCGAAGAACTGCCCAAAGCGCTGGAAGATGGCATCTGGTTCGATGGCTCGGCCATTGAAGGCTTTGCGCGCGTCGCCGAAAGCGACATGCACCTGCGGCCCGACCTGTCGACCTTTGTCATCATCCCCTGGCTGGGAGGCGAAGATGCCACGGCGCGCCTGATCTGTGACATCCACACCCCCGAAGGCCAGCCCTTCGCCAGCGACCCACGCGCAGTCCTGCGACGGGTCATCAGCGAGGCCGAAAATATGGGCTTTCGCTACCACACCGGCCCGGAGCTGGAATTTTTCCTGCTGCGCCCCAACGCAGAGGGCAGCCTGATTCCCCCCACCCCGCACGACTCAGCCAGCTACTTCGATGCCCCATCCGACATGGCAACCGGTTTGCGCCGCCAGATGGCCTCGGCGCTGATGGCGCTTGGCCTGCAAGTAGAAACCATGCACCACGAAGGCGCTCCCGGCCAGCATGAGATCGATTTTCGCTATTCGGATGCCCTGACCACCGCCGACAGCGCCGTTACCCTGCGCGTGGCCCTCAAAATCATTGCCCAGCAAAATGGGCTGTACTGCACCTTCCTGCCCAAACCGCTGCGCGGCATACCCGGTTCGGGAATGCACGTCCACCAGAGCCTGGCGTACCTTTCCAACCGCAAAAACGCCTTCTCCGACCCCGGCGACCCGCACGGGCTGTCTCAGATTGCCAAACAGTTCATCGCCGGGCAATTGGCCCATGCCCGCGGAATGTGCGCCGTGCTGGCGCCGCTGGTCAACTCGTATAAACGGCTGGCCGCCGGGTACGAAGCACCGGTTTCGATTAGCTGGGCGCGCATCAATCGTTCGGCCCTCATCCGGGTTCCACGCGCTTCCGGGCCCGATTCGGCCCGCATTGAACTGCGCTGCCCCGACCCATCCTGCAACCCCTACCTGGCTTTTGCAGTCATGCTGGCCGCCGGATTGGATGGCATCAAACGCCAGCTCACGGTAGCCGATGCGATGGAAGAAAACATTTACCTGCTCGAACAGCGCAAACAATCTACGCCCAACCTGCTGCCGGGTTCGCTAAACCAGGCCATTAACGCCATGGAACAAGACGAAGTGGTGCGCGAGGCGCTGGGGCCACACCTGTTCGAACGCTTCATTAGCGCCAAACGGCTGGAGTGGGAGGATTTCCGGTTGGAGGTCACTCCCTGGGAATTGAACAAATATTTGGGGACTTACTAAATACCCCGCCACCGACCAATATCCGGGAATGAAGCCCGGATGTTGGTTTTTAACGCCCCACTCACCCATTTGGGTAGCGCAACCGCCCCAAAACCGGCCGGGAAGCCGCTTTTTAGGCCATGAAGCCCGCCGAATAGTCGTCCAGACAACCCGCAAAATTCTCCATACGGGTAATTCCGAAACAGCGGCTATTTCCGTAAAATGCCCAACAAGTCATCAGACAGCAAAAAACAACTGATGGAAGAAATTAAGCCAATTTTTCGGAGGAGAATATGGACGCTGTAACAGATACAACAACCGGTTTGAACGTTTTGTGGGTGTTGCTCGCCGGATTCCTGGTGTTTTTTATGCAGGCCGGTTTTGCCCTGGTAGAGACAGGGTTTACCCGCAATAAAAATGTGGCCCACACCATGATGATGAATATGATGGTGTTCTGTATCGGCGCGGTCGGCTACTGGCTGACCGGGTTTGCCTTCCAATTTGGTGGGGTCAACTACACCTACCCCGCCGTCAACGGCGTCGATGCCTGGGCCTTCTCCCCGGTCACCCTGGGCGATTGGTCTGGCATGTTGGATAAGCCGTTGCTGATTGGCGGCCAGGGTTTCCTGGGTCTATCTGGTTTCATGCTGGGCGGGCTGGGCGCGAATTTTGGTGTACTGGCTTTCTTCCTGTTCCAGATGGTCTTTATGGATACAGCCGCCACCATCCCCACCGGTTCGATGGCAGAACGCCTGAAATTCGTCGGCTTTGTGCTGATGGGCCTGTGGGTTAGCATGTTTATTTACCCGCTGGTGGGCAACTGGGTCTGGGGCGGCGGCTGGCTCGCCAACCTGGGACGCAGCATGGGCTGGGGCAACGGTGCGGTTGACTTCGCCGGTTCGGGCGTGGTTCACATGATCGGCGGCGCAGTGGCCCTGGCGGGCGCAATCGTCATCGGCCCGCGCATCGGCAAATTCAACAAAGATGGGTCTGCCAATACCATTCCCGGCCACAGTATCTCGTTGGGCATCCTCGGGACAATTATTCTGTTCTTTGGATGGTTTGGCTTCAACCCTGGTTCCTCGCTCGGTTTCGTGGGCGCTTTCCGCAACCTGGCCGTCCTGGCCGCCGTCAATACCCTGCTGGCAGGTGCCGCTGGCGGTTGTGCAGCCATGTTCTACATGTGGGTCGTTAGCCCGGTCAAGAAACCCGATCCCGGCATGTCGGTCAATGGCATCCTGGCTGGCCTGGTCGCCATCACCGCCCCGTGCGCTTTTGTAGACATCTGGGCCGCTGTGGTCATCGGCCTGATCGCCGGTGTTTGGGTGTGCATCGCCACCACCCTGCTGGAAAAAGCCAAGATCGACGATCCGGTGGGCGCCACCCCGGTTCACCTGGGGAACGGTCTGCTGGGTGTGCTGGCAGTCGGTATCTTTGCCAATGGCAATCCTGATACCGCAGCCTGGAACGGTGTTGCCACCCCGGTGACCGGTCTGTTGTATGGTGGCGGCTTCGGGCAGCTCCTGGCCCAGACAGCCGAAGCCCTGAGCGTGCTTGTGGTGGTAGGCGGTCTCTCCTATGCCTTCTTCAAGGTGCTGGATGCCTTCAAGCTGCTGCGCGTCTCCGCCGAAGTGGAGCTTGCCGGTTTGGATATCCCCGAAATGGGCGTGGAAGGCTACCCCAAAGATTGGGAACCCTCGGCCGAGGCGTTGAAAGAATTCAAGAAAGTTTCTGGCAAAGCCGTTGTCGCTCCGGCCGCCGCTGACTAGTGTAATTCCTCTTTTGGGTGAAGAGTGGATTTGCAAAGGGGCAACCCTGCGCACAGTACCGGTGGTCTCCTCCACCGGTACTTTTTTTCACAAAATACTCCATTTGGGTAATGGACGGGCTCGCTAACGCCCTCTATAATCTTGCTTATCATTGTTTTACCTTTTTCCCTTTCTCATCAGGAGGAGATGAGAGTTCGTCTGGCACCGGCGGAGACCAACCCGCCGGTGCTTTTTTTGGCGCAAAAATATACTCCATTTGGGTAATGGACGCTGACCCACCCGAACAATATAATCCGCAGCGACATCGAGAATAGACATTGCGCAAAAATGATCAACCCAAAGGAGAGAAATCCATGGCTAAGACAGTAGCAGACGCCCTCGCGCTGGCGAAGAACGTCAAAATGATCGATATTCGCTTCACCGACCTGCCGGGTCAGTGGCAGCACTTCACCATCCCGGCCCGCCGGTTTGATGCGGAATTCTTCGAGGAAGGGATTCCCTTCGACGGCTCCTCCATTCGCGGCTTCCAGGAAATTCACGAATCTGACATGCTCCTGAAGCCCGATCCCGAAACGGTGTTCATCGACCCGGTTGCCAACATCCCAACCCTGGTGGTGACCTGCGACGTATACGATCCGATCACCCTGCAGCCGTACGCCCGCGACCCACGCTACATCGCCCGCAAAGCCGAAGCCTATCTCAAGCAAACGGGCATTGCCGATACCGCCTTCTTTGGCCCGGAAGCTGAATTTTTCATTTTTGATAACGTGCGCTATTCCAGCAACACCTACGAATCGTTCTATCACATCGATAGCGAAGAAGGTTGGTGGAACAGCGGCCGCGCCGACAAGCCCAATTTTGGCGGCCAGATTTCACCCAAGCGCGGCTACTTCCCCGTCCCGCCCGCCGACACCCTGCAGGATATCCGCTCCAAGATTGTTATGGCGCTCGAAGAAGCCGGGGTGCCGATGGAAGTCCACCACCACGAAGTTGCCACAGCCGGTCAGTCCGAACTGGGTATGCGCTTCACCACCCTGACCCGCATGGCCGACAACCTGCTGCTGTACAAATACATTGCCAAAAATGTCGCCCGCCAGAATGGCAAGACCGTCACCTTCATGCCCAAGCCGCTGTTCGGCGATAATGGCTCCGGCATGCACGTGCACTCCTCGCTGTGGAAGGGCGAAACCAACGTCTTCTACGATGCTTCTGGCTATGCAGGCCTTTCGGATACCGCCAAGTACTACATCGGCGGCCTGCTCAAGCACGCTCCCGCTCTGCTGGCGCTGACCTCCCCCACCACCAACTCGTTCCGCCGCCTGGTTCCGGGTTACGAAGCACCGGTTAACCTGGCTTACTCGCAGCGCAACCGCTCGGCCATCTGCCGCATTCCGGTGACCAAGAGCGTCAAAGCCAAGCGCGTCGAATTCCGCGCGCCCGATCCTTCCAGCAACCCGTACCTGTGCTTCTCCGCCATCCTGATGGCTGGCCTGGACGGCATCCAGAATCGCATCGATCCGGGCGATCCGCATGACAAGGATCTGTACGAACTGCCCGCCGAAGAAGCCAAGCTCATCAAACAGGTTCCCGGCTCGCTGGGCGCCGTGCTCGATGCGCTCGAAGCCGACCACGAATTCCTGCTCAAAGGCGATGTCTTTACCGCTGACATGCTCGAAGCCTATATCGACTACAAGCGCACCAACGAACTGGACCCGGTCCGCTTGCGCCCGACCCCCTACGAATTCACCCTGTACTTCGACATTTAGCCAACTTCCACTTACTGGTGCTGCGGAAGGGCCGAGGGAAACTCCTCGGCCCTTCCCATACCTGTCCGTTTCATCCAAGTTTGGGCGCGTGTTACAATGAAACAGAGCTTTCGGTTTATGAAGAACAACCCCAAAGAGACCCTGCCCCCCGAGGAAACCGACCCGCGCTTGCTGGAAGCGCTGGCCAGCCTGAACCAGATTAGCGGGACGATTAACAGCATCGGCCCGGGCGATGTCATTAGCAGCGACGACAGCCTGCAATTGATTGTGGAAAGCGCCATCCGCGTCGTGCCGGGTTCTTCGGCTGTCATTTACACCTACGACCAGACCCTGGGCATGTTCGAGGATGCTTCGCGCGTTTCCGCCGAGCCGGACGGCATATCGACACCCGATATGCCGCGCCCCAACCTGAATGACGACCACCCGCGCGCGCAGGGGATTGGGATGCGCACCATTTACCGGCGGCGCAGCGTCATCTCCTACGAAGAACCAGACCTGGATGTCCACCCGTATCACGCCGCCCTGGGGGTGAAAGCCGTTGGGTGCTTCCCGCTGATCGTTGCCGAACAAGCTGTTGGCGTGTTATACGTCTACCTGCGCGAGGAACGCCCCTTTACCCGTCTCGAGCTATTAATGCTCGATAACTTTGTCAACCAGGCCGCCATGGCCATCTACCACACCCGCCGGTTGGCCGATATGCGCCGCGACCTGGCCCGCAAGGAAGAAGAGCTCGAGCGCCTGCATCGCGCCGGGATGTTAATCTCGTCGCGCCTGCGGCTGGAAGAAACGCTCGAATCCATCTTGCAGTTGGCCCTGGATATGACCAACGCCCACTACGGCATCTTCCGGCTGCTCGACAAAGGCGGCCATGCGCTCATCACCCGCGCTTTTGCCGGTTCAGAATTGAGCCGCCCAAAAATCGAAGAGTTGCCGCTTAATGTCAACAGTGTCATGGGACATGTGGCTCGCTCCCGCCAGCCAATCCTGATTCCCGACCTGCATGCCGAACCGTGGAGCAAAATCTATTATCCCTTCGATGCAGGGCTGGAGATGCGTTCTGAATTGGCCGTGCCGCTGATTAACGCCAGTGGACGCCTGGAAGGGGTGCTCAACCTCGAAAGCCCGGTGCCCGGAACTTTTACCGAAAACGACAGCCACATGCTGCAATCGCTGGCGACCTATGCCGTGACTGCCATCCAGGAAGTGCGCCTGCTCGACGCTCTGCAAGATGCCGCCAACCAGATCCTGGTCCAACCCTGCCAGCAGGTTCTCGACCACCTGGCCGCCACCGCCTGCGACCTGTTAAACGCCTCCTCCAGTGCCATCTGGCTGCTGCGTGACAAAGACCTAGTGCTCGAAGCTTCCAGCGGCGGTTACCGCCACGGGGAGCGCATCCCGGTGGAGGGGAGCCTGACCGGCCAGGCCATTTTGCAAAAAGAAGCCGTCGTCGCCAACGATGTCCGCACCGACCCACGCTTCCACCGCCCCGACCTGGCCCAATCCCAACACTGGTCGCGCGCCCTGGTCGTGCCACTGCTGACCGGCGACGACCAGCAATCGCTGGGAGCTTTTGGCGTCTACAGCGCCGATAGCGACCCCGGCCGCTTCACAGATGCGTCGCGCGCGCTACAGCGCGGATCAGATTGGGACAAAAAGGTCCTGACCTTCCTGGCCCACTACGCCGTCCTGGCCATCCAGAACGAGAGCCGCCAACTGGCCCTGCGCGCGGCCCAGGAACAACGTTCTGTAGCTGAAACCTTCGCCGCCGTGGGAGATATCGCCTCGAACCTGTTGCACCACCTGAATAACAAAGTCGGCACCATCCCGGTGCGCGTCCAGAGCATTCAAGATAAATGCGCCCCGGCTCTTGAAGCAGACCGCTACCTGGCCCACAACCTGACCGAGATCGAGCGCTGCGCCATGGAAGCCATGCAAACCGTGCGCGACAACCTGTCGCACCTGCGCCCCATCCGCCTCGAACCGGTCTATGTGGCGGCACGCGTTATGGATGCCCTGCACGCTGCCCAACTTCCGCCGGGCATCCACGTCCAAACGGAGGGGCTGGACCACCTGCCGGTGGTAATGGCCGGTGGACAGAGCCTGACCTTTGTCTTTACCAACCTGATTGACAATGCGGCTGATGCCATGCGCGGCAAAGGAATCATTAACATCAAAGGCCGCTCCGGGTCAAAATGGGTTGAGATTGTCGTTAGCGACAGCGGCCCAGGGATTGCGCCGGAACTGCACGACCGAATTTTTGAACTGAACTTCTCAGGGCGGGCCAGCAGCCGCCCTGGCAAACTGGGCTTCGGCCTGTGGTGGGTCAAAACCCTGATGACCCGCCTCGGCGGCTCGGTCACCATCGACAGCGACGGCCAGCATGGCACCGCCTTTCGACTGCGCCTGCCCCGTGTGGAGGAAAAAGCATGAATCCGCCCATTTTGCGCGCCCTGGTCGTTGAAGACGACCGCTCCTGGCAACAGATTTTGAGCGAAATCCTTTCGGACTGTGGCCTAACGGTCGAAGTCGCCAGCAATGTCGATGATGCCCAACAGGCGCTCAAAGCCCAGCCACACCGCCTGGCGATTGTAGACCTGTCGCTTTCCCCCAATGACCATAATAATTATGACGGCTTGCGCGTGTTGGACGCAGTGCGACGCCAGGACCCCAACTGCCGCACCATCCTTTTGACCGGCTTTGCCACGGTAGAGTTGGCGGTTACAGCCTTGACCGATTACGGGACTTTTACCTTTTTACGCAAGGAAAGCTTCAACCGCGGCCAATTCCGCGAGATTGTTTATCGCGCCCTGGCCAGCGCCCCGCAACCCGCCCCCGCCAGCCTGCCTTCCGTTTCACCCGCCGATAGCTCCACCGGGCCGAACCTGGCCTTAATCCCGGCCCAGGCCGATGCCGCATCCGGCAAAGCCCTGGTGGTCGAAGACGATGCCGGTTGGCGCAGCATCCTCGAGGAACTCCTGAGCGACTCCGGGTTTCAGGTGCGGGCCTGCGCCAGTTTTGGCGATGCCCTGGGGGCGCTGCGCCGCGAAAAATTCACCCTGGCGGTGGTCGATCTTTCGCTTAACGGAACCGTCACCAACCTGTGGAATCAAAAAGCCTCCAGCCAAAACCTGGAAGGCTACCAGTTGCTCGCAAGTACCAAAGCTGGCGGGGTACCGACCATCGTCGTCAGTGGGGTGGCCTCGCCCGATGACATTGAACGCGCCTATGCCGAGCAATCCATTTTTGCCTATCTCGAAAAACAGGCCTTCGACCGGCCCTCTTTCCTGCGACTGATTGAGGAGGCGCGCGCCGCCCGCCGCGCCGATAGCGAACTTAGCGCCCTGACCGACCGCGAACGCGAAGTGCTGGACCTGCTTTCACAGGGGATGACCAATAAAGAGATTGCCGAAAAACTGGTTATCACTACCAACACGGTTAAACGGCATCTCAAAGCTGTTTTTGAGAAACTGGACGTTCACACCCGCTCGGCGGCGGCCGCCAAAGCCATCGGGGAGAAATAGCAAACGAGGGTGCGTCGCACCAAGCGGGGCGGGCTTGCCGGTTTATTGGGATTATTCCCAGCCAAAATCAATGCCGCTTAACATGGCCCCCTACGGGGATGATATGCGACGCACTCTTACTCAAACAGGTAATGCCGCAATTCCTGCTGGATTTTCTCAGGCGGGACATGATCCAGCACAAAAGTCTCATATTCGGCGGGGGTGCCAAAGTTTTGCGAGACAAATTCACGGTCTACCAGGGTTCCATTCCGTGCGCCAATAAATTCCGGGTAGTTCGAGTAATGCCACTGTTCCAGTCTGACCACAATCGCCGCTTCGAGCGGATTGCGATGGATATACCGGCACAGGTGCAATAGATAGGTATTCTTTTCCACAGCGATAGCTTTGTACGGACCTTCGAAAAGTGTCCCTGTGCGCTCGTATTTGGCGTTGAAGGCTTTGGTATATACATTAAAAACTGCCTGCATAAACCTGCTGACCAAAATTTCCCCGTTTTGGCGCAGCAAAAGGTGATAATGATTGCTCATCAGGCAGTAGGCAATCACGGAAATGTTCATCAATTCGGCTTGCTTGCGGATAAGTTTCAGCAGGAAGACATAATCCGCATCGTTGCGGAATATATCCAGCCGGTTCGCACCGCGATTGTAGATGTGATAATAGCCATTGGGGTGGAAATTCACGTTCCTGCGAGCCATATACCTCCGCCAGTAGTGCGTCGCACGATGTTTAGCGGGGATTTTACCAGCGAAGGCAAATCTCGTTTAATGGATTTGTTCTATCGGTCTGGTGCGACGCACCCTCCTGCCCATCCCGCGCAAGTGCGTCGCACCATCCCAAACAAGATTGGTTCAAACTGAAAATATTCTGCCTAACCAGAAGTGCGTCGCACCGTGTTTAACAAGATTGGTTCAAGCCGAGAAAAATCCCATTTAACCGGTAAATACTACCCGTCAGGTGCGACGCACCCTCGCCACAACCCTAAATCGCATTCCCCTTAAACTGACTCATATACAACTGATAAAAGAACCCCTTCATCGCCAGCAGCTCGGAGTGTTTCCCGCGCTCGATGATTTCGCCATCCTTGATCACCAGCACCTGATCGGCGTCGCGGATGGTCGAGAGGCGATGGGCGATCACAAAACTGGTGCGGCCCTCCATCAGCTTGAGGAGCGCCTTCTGGATGCGCGCCTCGGTGCGTGTGTCCACGCTGGAGGTGGCCTCGTCCAGGATCAAAATCCCTGGGTCGGCCAGAATCGCACGCGCAATCGCCAGCATCTGGCGCTGTCCCTGGCTCAAGTTAGCGGCGCGCTCCGAAAGCACCGTCCCGTAGCCGTGCGGCAGTTGGCGGATAAAGTGGTCGGCGTCGGCCATTTTGGCGGCCTCGATCACCTCATCGTCGCTCGCGTCCAGCCGCCCGTAGCGGATATTCTCCATGACCGTATCGGCAAACATGAACGTATCCTGCAAGACCAGCCCCAGCGCGCGGCGCAGGTCGGCGCGGCGGATCTCGCGCAGGTCGTGGCCGTCGATGCGGATCGAGCCGCCGTCGATGTCGTAAAAGCGCGTCAGCAGGTTGGTGATGGTCGTTTTCCCCGCCCCGGTCGGGCCGACGAGCGCAATCGTTTGCCCCGGCAAGGCCTCCAACGTCATGTTTTTGATGATGGGATGTCCCGTTTCGTAGGAAAAATCCACATCCTTGAATTCGACGTGACCCTTGAGATTTTCCAAACGCACCGCCCTGTCGCTGTCTACCGTTTCGGGGGCCGTGTCAATCACCTCGAAGACCCGCTCCGCGCCCGCTAATGCAGCCTGGATGGCGTTATAGATATTGGCGAGCTGGCGCAGGGGCGAGATGAATCCGTGGGCGTAGCTGATAAAAGTGGCGATAATGCCCACGGTCACGAGTCCGCGTAGGGCCAGCCACCCGCCCAATCCCGCCAGCACGATGACAAACAGGTTGCCAAGCTGGTTGGTGAGCGGCATCAACATCATGGCGTAGGTGTTGGCGAAAACGCCCGCCTTGAATACGTCCGCGTTGACCCGGCGGAAGTTCTCGACCGAGGTTTCGTTGCGGCGAAAGGCCTTGACCACGCGCTGGCCGCTGATCGATTCTTCCATCACACCGTTCAACTCACCCAGGCTTTTTTGCAGGTCACGGAAGCCTTTGCGGGTGGATTTTGCGATGAAATCGGTGAACCAGACCATAATCGGCACGACGATGACCGAGGCCAGCGCCAGCCAGAAGTTGAGCACAAACATCGCGACCACAAACCCGACCAGCGAAAGCACGCTGCCAAGCATGGCGATGACGTTCTGCGAAACGGCCTGGTTGATGGCGTCGATGTCGTTGGTCAGGCGGCTCATCAGTTCCCCGGCGTTGTGCGTGTCGAAAAACTTGAGCGAAAGCTCCTGCAGGTGGGTGAACAGGTCGCGGCGCAGGTCTTTGAGCGCGCGCTGCGAGACCCCGGCCATCGTCCACGCTGAGAGCGCCTGGAGCGCCTGGTTGCTGATGTAGACGCCGAGCAGCAGCAGCGCCATTTGGGCGAGTCCCGCCAGCTGCTTGTCGCCGATATATTGGTCGATGGCGCGCCCCATCAGGTACGGCCCGAGCAAATCTAGCGCAGTGGTGACCAGGATCAGGATCAATACCAGGGTGATCGCAGCCCGGTAATGGCTGAGATACGGGATCAGCCGGGCAAGCGCCTTGCGCGGGTCGGCGGCTTTTTCGATTTTGGAGGGGCGCAGCGCTCCCCGGTTGGCCAGGTTGGCGCGGACTTGTTGTTGGGATGAAGTCTGGTTGGTCATAATTCAAAACCTTTTGGACACGGAAAACACGGAACACGCGGATGAATACGGAAAAAGCAAATAAAAAGTTCTTTCCGTGTTTTTCCGTGAATTCCGTGTGTTCCGTGTCCCATGCTCTAATTCACGCCATTCCCAAGCTGGGATGCAAAGATTTCCTGGTAAATCGGGCTGGATTGCATCAATTGGCTGTGGGTGCCTTCAGCGGCGATGCGGCCCTCGTCGATGACGATGATTTTGTCGGCATTCAGCACCGTGCTGATGCGCTGTGCAACCATAAAGGTGGTCATCGGCCGGGCGGATGAAGCGGAACCCGCAAGCGGATTTCCAGCGGACAAACGGATGTGGCCGGAAGCCCACTGCCTCATGGCTTCGTGAAGCCTGGTTTCAGTATCCACATCCACCGAACTGGTGGCGTCGTCCAAAATCAGGATGGCCGGGCGCAGAATTAGGGCGCGAGCGATGGCGATGCGCTGTTTCTGCCCGCCGGAGAGATTGACCCCGCGCTGGTTGACATGGGTTTGGTAGCCATCCGGCAGTTTTTGGATGAACTCGTGTGCCTGGGCCGCCTTGGCCGCCGCAATAACTTCCTCGTCGCTGGCATCGGGTTTGCCATAAGCGATATTCTCGCGCACCGTGCCCGAGAACAGCACCGTTTCCTGCGGCACGATGCCGATCTGCGCCAAAAGGCTGGATTGCTCTAGTTCACGCACATCGACGCCATTGATGCGCACACTACCACTAACGGTATCGTAAAAGCGCGGAATCAGGTTAATCAGCGTCGATTTGCCCGAGCCGGTTGAACCGAGGATGGCTACCGTCTGCCCTGCTTCGGCGGTCATGGTCACATCTGCGAGCA
The DNA here is from genome assembly GCA_964562145.1 of uncultured Anaerolinea sp. Lineage (GTDB taxonomy): Bacteria > Chloroflexota > Anaerolineae > Anaerolineales > Villigracilaceae > UBA5195. The sequence continues at coordinate 55,161 of CAZLSP010000004.1, forward strand.
CATCCCCGTCGATACCGTTGTAGTGAAAGTGAACATTCTGGAATTGGAGGCTGGCAACTGGTGATTGGGGAAAAGGCATCGCCTGGGGAGAATCTTGAACTTCGGGGACGGTTTCCAATACCTCGTTGATGCGCTCCGCTGAAGCCGTCGCCGCGGCTACGATATTTGCCAGCATCACCATAATAGCCAGCGGCCCCAAGATGGTTTGAAGATAGTTAATGAAGGCCACCAGCTGCCCCACCGTGACCTCGCCCTCAATGGCCTGGATGCCGCCAAACCAGACGACCGTCACAATGCCAAAATTAACCATCAAGGTTAGCGCCGGGGCCATGCTAGCCATGAACTGCATCACCTGGATGTTGCGAGCGGCGAAGTCATCATTGGCCAGGTCAAAGCGTTCGGCTTCGCGCACATCACGCACAAAGGCTTTTACCACCCGCACCCCGGCGATATTCTCCTGCAAAATGCTGTTTAACCGATCCAGTTTTTGTTGCACCGTCAGGAACAAAGGTCCCATTTTGGAGGTGAAGAAGACAATCAGCGCCGAAGCAACCAGCAGGATGGGCAGCATTACGGTAGCCAGGCGCGCATCGGTGCTGTACATGAGCACCAGGCTGCCGAGCATAATTAACGGGGCGCGTGTGCCAATGCGCAGGAAAACTTGAGTCAGGCGCTGGAATACCGTGGCATCACTGCTCAGGCGCACCATCAACTGCCCGGTGTTGAGCCGGTCAAGATTGCTATAAGAAAACGACTGGATTTTCTCAAACATCGCCTCGCGCAGGTCACGCGCCACACTCTCGCCTGCCAAAATCGACAGGTAGTTGTTGCCCAGGGCCAGGAGCGTGCTCGTAATCGAGATTCCAAGCATCAGGGCGGCGGTTTGGTAGACCACAGCATAGTTTTGGGCGTAGATTCCTTCGTCGATGATGCGCTGCACCAGGCGCGGGATCGATAAATCCAGGAAAACCACCGCCACAAGCAGGAGCAGGGAAGCGCTGGCTGGTTTCCAATACGGGTAGATAAAGGGAAGTAGCTTCTTGATGTGTTTCATAGGGGCTAGTTTTATGCCCGCGAGGTGATTCCGTCAAGACTGAAGCAGAAATAAAAAACGGGATGTGGACCTAAAATCCACATCCCGTTTTCGCACAGCCGGGCTTAAATACCGGCGTTGCTCAAAGCGGTTAATAACTGTGACAGGGTGGCGGTGAGGGCCGGGTGGGTCACCTCGAGATAAGCAATCGATTCTTCCAGCCGCCGCATCATTGGGGACACCGAAACTGGTTCACGTGGGTGTGAACGGCCCAACAACTCATGAATATCCTGATCAAGTTCAGAAAGAAGTTCCCGACCTTTCTCATCCACACTCTCGGTACGGTTAATTTCGATCTGAAGTTCCTTTAGAAGTTTGCGTAAATCCTGTTTTTCCATTGGCAGCGCCTCCTTCCAAGCAGAATGATTGAAGTCAACCTGTACAACTCTATTTTTATTCTACGTCTTTTTCTCTACTTTTGAACAGCTAATTCCCGGAGCCGCATCAGGCCGCCGCTTCGACAGTGGCCGCTTCAGCCGGGGGCTGGTAATTCCCGGCCAGGTACGTCAACAGCGCACCGAGGCTAAACAGGGCGATATTCAGGAAAAAAGGCAGGTTTTTGTTCAGGCTTGATAATGTCCCGGCGATCCAGCCAAAGGGCGAGGTGAGGATGATAATCCCCACGTAAACTATCGACAGGATGCGGGCACGCTCCTTTGGGTCCACTGTAAGGACGAGCATTTTATCTACCAGCGGGCTGACGGTGGCATAGCTGCATGCTTCTACAAAAACGCTGACCGCCAGCCATAAGTAACCTTGCGGCGGGGCGGTGACGAGCAAGAGCTGGCTGGCGACATACCCCAGGAAACCGACCATCATTGGCGCTTTGAAGTGCAAACGGCTAATGCGCGGCATGACCGCAAAGAAAAACACAATCATGATGACCGCTTTGACAAACAGGAAAATCGCCAGGTTGCCATCTGGGATTTGCAACTTTTTGGTAACCAGGATGGCCCAAAAGCTATTGCTGACCAGGGCGCTGATGCTCATCACCAGCATGATCCCCGCTGTAAACAGGGTGCGCGGAGAGCGCAGCAGCTGGCCCAAAACGCCGCGATATTCTGACAGGATTGAGAGCAGACTTTGGTGGCGCGTCTCGTGCATGCGAATCTTTCCCTGGGCGGTTTCTTCTGTCATCAGGTAGGTAGCAACTGCTTTGGTCGTAAACATAAAGGCGGCAAAAATGTATAGCCCGCGCATGGTGGGCACCAGGGAATAACTGGAAATCAGCCAGCCCGCCAGCGGAGCGATTAGCCCAACCATCAGGTTCGCGATATAAATCCAGGTGTAGATATCGGCCAGCTGGTCAGAGTCTGCATCTTCGACCAGCAAACAGGACCAGGAGTTATGCGTAATTTGCCAGACGCTGTTGACCAGCCCGGCGACCAGGAAATACCAGAAGTTCTGCGCCACTGCCGAGATCAGGGCCGGAATGCTCCAGGCCAGGATGTCAAAGATCAGGGTGGTGCGCCGCCGCCCCATCTTGTCGGTGATGACCCCGCTCATCAGCGACAGGAGAATCTGAAAACTCCAGCTAATGCTGGCAATCAGGCCAATCTGACGATCCGAAAGACCCAACGCCAGCATATAAATTGAGACGTAAGGGCCGTAAAGATTAAAGGGGATGCCCCACAACGGCTCTGTGTAAACACAACCGCGCGGGTTCCCGGTCAGGCTAAACAGGGTTTTAACGAGCGAGTGATTTTTCAAAAGAACTCCAGGCCAGGCAGAATTGGTCAAGAATACTGGAAAAATCCAGCCTGCACAAGCCTGTCATCAGGATGCAATATTAGTGACATTCATCTGACCGTGGCCCACAAGAACAACGCCATCAAGGCAAAAACCGAAATCCACATCCAGCCGCCAGGGTCTGAGGCGCTATTTGCCAGGCCAAGCGGGTGAAACCGCAACAAGGGAAGGTCTTGCGTTTTTGCCATCAAATCCGCATCGCTGATGGTAAACGGGTTATAGCCTTCAAAGAAACCGGCAAAACCGGCATTTTGCAACACCTGGCGAATCATGACTCGGCGCAATTCCGGGTCTGTGACTTCGTCAAAGTGCGCAAAAACAGCACCCGCCGGAAGCATCAATTCCAATTGCGGGTTCGCCTGCAGGTTTTTATACCAATCGGAACTTTTGCGACCGCCCGAAACACAAAAAATATCCCCCTGGTAAATAGCATAGTTGACCGGCGCGAAGCGCATCTTGCCCGTCTTGCGGCCAACCACCTTCATCACCATAATGTAACCGGTGAAAGGGTTGCCCATAAAAACCCCCAACCCAAGACGAAAAAAGGGAATCATAAAAAATTTATTGAGAAACCAGAAAATACGGCGCAGAAGAGGTGGCATAGGAACTCCAGTGAGGATCAGAAACTGCGGATAGGAGGAACAATTCCAGTATAGCATGAGCAAAAACGCCCGGGCAAAGTATAATGAACGGCCCCGAGGAACCTGTCATGTTACAAAATCCACCTATTTATAAGCGCCTTTATGACTTTTATAACGACCCCGACTACTACCGTCAGGTGTTCAAGATTGCCCTGCCCATTATGCTGCAAAACCTGCTGATGTCTTCGCTGAACATGGTCAGCAGTGTCATGATCGGCCAGCTTGGCGAACAATCGGTGGCCGCAGTTGGGCTGGCCGGACAGTTGTTTTTCTTGCTCAACCTGGTGCTCTTTGGCATTATGAGCGGGGCCGCCATCCTGACCGCACAATTGTGGGGCAAAGGCGACGTGGAAAATGTGCGCCGTGTACTGGGATTTGCGATTAAGTTTGGTCTGATTGCAGGGTTGGTCTTCTGGGCCATCTCAGTCTTCATCCCCGAAGCGGCAATGGGCCTGTACACCGAAGACCAGGCTGTGATTAACCTGGCCAGCGATTACCTGCGCATCTTTAGCTGGTCATTCCCTCTTTTTGCAGTGACATTTGCCTACGCGATGGTGATGCGCACCACCGGCAATGTGCGCCTGCCGCTGGTGGTCAGCGTTTCGGCACTGGCGCTAAACACCATCTTGGCCTGGCTATTAATTTTTGGCGAACTGGGCTTACCCCAACTCGGCATTGCCGGGGCGGCCTGGGCCGGGTTGATTGCGCGCAGCGTCGAATTCCTGCTAATGATTTTCCTGATCTATCGCAAAGCCGACACCCCCACGGCAGCCAGGCTGCGCCACCTGCTCGACTTCGACCTGCCCTTTATCGGCGCCATCCTGAAACCGGTGCTGCCCGTCTTTTTTAACGAGCTGCTCTGGTCGCTGGGAATCACCACCTACAGCGCCATTTATGCGCGCATCGGCACAGACGCCATCGCAGCCATTAACATCGTCTCACCCATCGACCAACTGGCCTTCGTGGCCTTCCTGGGCATCGGCAACGCCACTGCTATCATCGTCGGCAACCTGATCGGCAAAGGCGAAAACGAAACCGCTTATCGCTATGCCGGGCGTTCCCTGGGACTGCAAATGTCAGGTGGATTGGTGATGGGCTTGCTGGTCTACTTGCTGGCAGGCCCATTCTTTAGCCTGTATAACGTCTCACCGGGTGTGGTCGAAAACGCCCGCCACATCCTGACCATTATGGCCGCAGCCATGTGGGTGCGCGCTTCAAACCACATCATCATCGTCGGCATCCTGCGCTCCGGCGGCGACACGCGTTACTCGCTCATCCTGGACGGTTTTGTCATCTGGCTCGTGGGCGTCCCGCTGGCAGCCATCGGCGCCTTTGTCTTCGACTTGCCGGTACAGTATGTCTACGCCCTGGCGCTAACCGAAGAAATTACCAAATTCGTCTTTGGCCTGGCGCGCTACTTCTCCCGCAAGTGGATCAACAACCTGACCAGCGTCGTCGAAAGCGCTTAAATTCGTTCGGCCTTGCGCACCACATACTCATCATATGCGCGCCGCAAGGTCCTGGCAATCTCGCCAACCAGGCCAGCCTTCACCGGCTGGCCTTCAATTTCCGTTACCGGCACCACCCCGCGCCCACTGGACGTGATAAAAGCCTCGTCAATCTCGGGCAGTTGTTCAACACGCAACGGTTGATACGCGATCCCCATCCCATGTGAGCGCGCCAAACGCAAAACATAACGGCGCGTCACCCCCAGCAAAATCCCATCGCGGGCCGTCAGTAAAGTGCCGTTTTTCACGGCATAAAAATTGCTGGTCAGCCCCTCCAAAATCCGGCCGTTGCGCACCATCAGGGCCTCATAAACACCCCTCTCCTGGATCGATTTTCGCGCCTCATCGCTGTTACCGATAAAGGACGTGGTTTTTAAGCGCGGCGTCTTCCGCTCCACGGGCGAAAGGACCACCCGTACGCCTCGCTGGTAAACCGTTTCATCGGGCGCTTTCAGCGGCTCGAGCGCAACAAACACCTGCCCACGCGACTCCGTCGTCGAAAGCGAGATGCGCACCCGCGCCTCATCCGCCCCGAAAACAGAAAGCACTTCCCGCAGCGCAGAGCGCAAGTCGGCGGGGGAAACCGACGCGGTCACAGACAGCGCAGTCAGTGGGTCATACAAACGATGCAGATGCATCTCCAACCCCAGCACGCGGGTTTTCCCGGCGTAGGTCCGAAAGGTGGAATACAATCCCTGGGGCAATTGCAGCGAAACCGCATCCAGCGAAGATTGGTTGGGCAGGGTTAACTCATCCGTATGGGCCGAAAGGGCATAAATTTTGAGCATGGTTGTGTCCTAAAAAAGGTTTACCCCATTATAAGCCGCCAAACAAAACAGCGACCCAAAATTTGGGTCGCTGTTTATGCGTTGAACTGTACCAGCAAAAAGAAACAAACTTACTTGGCGTTGTAGCCGGGGCCCTTTTTGTAAAAATCAGCGTTCAGGGCAATATCAGCCGTCAGGTCGATCACTTCGCCCTTGGCAAGCTGCTTGGCGGTTTCGAGAACGACCTCGTCGCCGTGGTGGTTGGTGCCTTCATAGTGGCCGACGATCCCAATGCGGCTGATAAATTCGCCGCCCTTGGCAGTGTAGGCCGAAGGAACTTCATCTTCGGGGAAGATGGCCGCATACGGGCATTCGGGGACGCAAGCGCCGCAATCGATGCAGGTGTCAGGGTCGATGTAATACCACGGCCACTGTTCGACCGGCTTGCCGGGAGTGATACATTCCACCGGACAGACTTCCACACAGCCACTATCGCGCAAACAAAGACTGGTAATAACGTGAGTCATACTGTTCCTCCTGGTATTGGTGATGTGAGTTGGCAATCCAATTATATCTATCTTCAAGGGGTTGCGCAATCGGAGGAGTCTGTTTTCTCATCTAACTATTGGTTTTGGTCTGTAACTATTTCGAAGATCACTGCCTGGTTGTCCTCGTACACTTTGACAAAGGCCGGGTCCTTCGCCACGCGGCGCAGGAAGTCGCGATGATTTAAGTCGCTGTGGACATAACGCGCGCCGAAAGTTTCCAGGATGGTCTGGGATGGGTTTTCAATATCGCCGCCGGTAACCTGCACCCATTCAGAGTACAGGTCAGCATCAAACAGCTCAAGGTAGGTTGGGTCGAGGCCAACCAGGTAGGTGTTATGGGTGTTATAGAAGAACAGGCGCGGGAAGTCGTCCCAGTCCGTCTGGAAGACGCGCTCACCCTGGGGGGTATTCTCGGCCAGCCACTGCGCCGCGCCGCTGTACAGGTCGGCAGGTTTCGAGCCGCGCAAGCTTTCTTGTACCGCCGGGACAGACAATATCACCCCGCCCAGCACGGACACGCCCAACAGTGCCACCGGCAGCAACCGCAGCAAGTCAGGCAGGGTCGATTGGCGGCTGAAGGTCTTGAAATTGACCGGCTGCGCGTTCTCGAAAAATGGAGCCCAGGCAAAAGCAGCGAAGATGAGACCAAAAGCCGGGAAATATTCGACAAAACGGCGCGCCTGGAACAGCATGAGACCAAATAGCAGAGCCGTTAACAAGCCAAAGGTGGTGCGCAGGTCCATTTTGCGCCCGCTCAGGCCCAGGGCCAGGATTCCGCTGGCAAAAGCAACCAGGGCCGGGAGCGAATTATCCAACAACTGTCCGGTATTGTACGGATACCATTCATTCCCTACATTGGTGGAGGTGGCATCCGTCAGCTTGGGCAGGATGTGGCGATAGGCAAAGATAATATTAAAGGGGAAATACGGGTTGACCAGCATACCAAGCGCTGTGCCCACACCAACATAGAGGAGCGGACGCAGGTCGAGGCGGCGTTCACTGATTAACAGGGCAACGGTATAGACAACCGCCAGGATCCCCATTAACGGGAAGGCATCGTAAAACCAGACATATGCAAAAGCCAGGAGCGCCAATCGCAGGTACTTGCCCTGTAACATCCAGACCATGCCTAACGCCAGGATACCCAGTGAAAGCGATTGGGCGCGGGTGATGCTCATACGATACAGGAAAGCATCAGAGATTCCAAGCAAAGCCAGGGCCCACAACCAGGCAAAAGGCAAACGCTGCGATTTAAACAGATACCAGACCAGCAGGTAAGCAACCGCGGCATAGGTCACCGCGGCCCATTTAGCGCCGGTCAACAAGTCTCCAAAGGTAAAGGGAATTAGGGCTACATGGAACAAAAAGTGATGGTCGTAGAATTCACGCGGGTTCAGGATAGAAAGCGGCAGCCAGGGGAAATCGGGGATCAGGCCCTGGGTGCGCATCAGCCAGGCCATCTTGATGTGATAAAAACCGTCGTTGTCGGGCAAGTCGGGGCTGGCAAACTGAATCACTGCCATTCCGGCAAAAAAAAGGATAAATAATAGGGCTGGTTCTGCAAAACGGGAGAGTGTCGAGCGCATCTTCATCAAGGCGGTCCTTATTTAGCAATGGAACGCCTGGAGTGTATCACACACTACCAGACGTTCCATGCCGTGCAACAGGGGGGCTGGATTATTGTCCGAAAAACGTGCGGGCGGCTTGCAGGCTGGCGGTCAGGTCAACCACGTCGCCCGCAGAGAGCTGGTGGACTGTGTCGAGCACAACCGGCTCGCCGTGATGATTGGTGCCTTCATAATGGCCGGTAAAGCCATAGGCATTGAGAATTTCACCACCCCGGGCAACATAGGCCGTTGGGACCTCGTCCTGGGGATAGATGGCGGAGTATGGGCACTCAGGAACACAAGCGCCACAATCGATGCAGGTGCCGGGATCGATGTAGTAGGTCGGCCATTGGTCCACCGGCGATCCGGGTGTAATACATTCAACCGGGCAAACTTGTTCACAACCGGTATCTCGCAGGCACAGACTGGTAATAACGTGCGGCATGGTTTCTCCTTTTAGCTCTGGTTGGGTCAGGCAGTCACTGCACCATACGGTAAACAAAAAGCAGTGACGACACCTATATAGTCGTCACTGCTTTCTAAAAGTTACTGGCTTTTTACTTGCCGAAGCGGCTGGCTACTGCATCCCAGTTGACCACGTTCCACCAGGCCGAAACATATTCGGCGCGGCGGTTCTGGTATTTGAGATAGTAAGCATGCTCCCACACATCAATCCCGGCCAGGGGCTTAAGGCCATCGGTCAGCGGGCTGTCTTGGTTGGCGGTGGAAACAATGGCGAGTTTATCGCCCTTTACCACCAGCCAGGCCCAACCGGAACCAAAACGGCCCATCGCCGATTTTTCAAATTCGGCCTTGAAGTTGGCAAAACCGCCGAAATCGGCTTCAATGGCCTTGGCCAGCGCGCCTTTGGGTTCGCCGCCAGCGTTGGGGCCCATGACATTCCAAAACAGGTCATGGTTATAGTGGCCGCCGCCATGATTGCGGACAGCGGTACGAATGTCTTCCGGCACATCACCGAGACGGGCCACCAGGTCTTCCAAAGACCAGCCGCCGAGTTCGGGGTGCTTTTCGAGCGCCGCGTTCAGGTTGGTAATATAAGCCTGGTGATGTTTGGTGTGATGAATGGTCATGGTCTGGGCGTCGATAAATGGTTCGAGCGCTTCATACGCATAGGGAAGTTTGGGCAGTTCAAAAGCCATGGGAATCCTCCTCTGAGAAAGTTGCAGAAAAAACAATCCTGTTGTAGCATTATTGACAACAACGCGCCGATTTTAGTCCCGGCAGCATGGCTTGTCAATAATTGGAGTATTTTTCTAGCATTTATCTTATAAATTTCACCCCTTCAGGTGAAACATCCATCACCACCGCATGAGACATCATCATCACAACGGAGGCCGGTTTGGGAAAGTCGAAAGCTTTTGTTTATCTTGCCATAGCAGGCGGAATCCTGGCGGTCTCGACCGCGGCCATTTTTATCCGCTATGCCCAAAAAGATGTTCCCTCGCTGGTGATTGCGGCTGTGCGCCTGACCCTGGCCTCGCTGGTCCTGGCGCCCATCGCCCTGTCCAGGCATCGGCGCGAACTCTCCAGGCTTTCACGCCGCGAATTGGGCCTGGGGCTGCTCTCAGGCTTTTTCCTGGCCCTGCACTTTGCCACCTGGATCTCCTCGCTCGAATTCACATCGGTTGCCAGTTCGGTGGTGCTGGTCAGTACCACCCCTCTCTGGGTGGCGCTTTTCTCGCCGCTGGTGCTTAAAGAATCGATCACCCGCCCAACCGTGTTGGGGCTCTTGCTGGCGTTATTAGGCGGGACCGTTGTGGGCCTGAGCGACACCTGCCAGTGGCAAAATGGCCTGGTATGCCCGCCTTTCTCCGCTTTTGTGCAGGGCCAGGGCATGTGGGGCAACTTCCTGGCGTTGGCCGGTGCCTGGATGGGAGCCGGGTACCTGCTCATTGGCCGCCGCCTGCGCGCCCGCATGTCGCTCATCCCTTATATTTTTGTGGTCTATGGCATGGCAGCCCTGGCACTGGTGCTCATTATGCTCGGCGCGGGGCAAACTCCCTTCGGCTACCCACCCATCACTTACCTGTGGATGCTGTTGCTGGCGCTGGTTCCGCAACTCCTGGGCCATTCTACTTTTAACTGGGCGTTACGCTATCTGCCAGCCTGTTTTGTGGCCGTCACCTTGCTTGGCGAACCCATCGGCTCGACGGTGCTGGCTTTCTTCCTGCTGCGCGAAACACCCTCCGCGCTAGAAATCATCGGCGGGGTTCTAATCCTGACCGGAATCTACTTCGCCTCCCGGCAACAGGAAGATGAAACCCTGGCCGAAGCCGCTGCAGTCAACGAATAAACAACATGCTCTCCCCACACGCCTTCCAGACACAAACACTCGCCAATCACCCGCACGGGGCGGCCGTTACACGCATCCTGGCTGCGGCCATCAACGCGGTGGACCCACAAAATGCGGTTCGCACCCATCTTGAAGCGCGGCCACTGCCCGCTGCCAAACGAATCTTTGTTTTGGGCGTAGGGAAGGCAGCCCTGCCCATGACCCGCGCGTTAACCGCTAAAACGACTTTGGCGGGCGGCCTGGTCATCACCAAGCACGCCACCGGCCCCGCCCCAGCCGGTGTGACCGTTATGGAAGGCGGCCATCCGCTCCCAAACCGGGCCAGCCTGGAGGCCGGGCAAGCAGCCCTGCGCTTTGTCTCGCAACTTACACCCGCCGACCTGCTGGTCTGCCTGATTTCAGGCGGCGGCTCAGCGCTGATGACCTCCCCGGTAGTTGAACTGGATGAGTTGCAAACCATCACCACGCTGCTGCTGGCCTGCGGGGCGCGCGTGGATGAAATCAACACCCTGCGCCGCGCACTCGACCAGGTTAAAGGCGGCGGGTTGGCGCGCGCCGCCAACGGAGCCAACATCCTTAGCCTGATCCTGTCTGACGTGGTGGGGAATCCGCTCGAGGCGATTGCGTCTGGCCCAACCATCCGCAACCCTACCAGCAACGCGGACGCGCTTTCGGTGCTGGCAAATTACGATTTAATGGAAAAGGTCCCAGCCGCCATCCGCCACAGGCTGGAAAGCGGCCTCGAAACGGCGACACCGGACCCGGCGGGGTTTGAACGGGTAGAAAACATCCTGGTCGGCAGCAATGCCATCGCGCTGCAGGCGGCCCTCGCCCAGGCTCAGGCTGAAGGATTCCATCCCCTTTCCCTGGGCAGTGAATGGCAGGGCGAGGCGCGCGAGGTGGCGGTCCATTTTTGCAACCGTCTCAAACAGGCGACAGAAAAACGACCCTTCTGCCTGGTAGCGGGGGGCGAAACGACGGTCACCCTGCGCGGGAATGGAAAGGGCGGACGAAACCAGGAGTTGGCCCTGGCCGCGGTAAGTGAACTGGCCGGGCAACCCAACTACATGCTGGTGACCCTGGCCACCGACGGCGAGGATGGGCCAACGGAGGCGGCCGGGGCGGTTGTAACCGGTGAAACCAAGCAGCGCGGGCAACAGGCCGGGCTGAATGCCCCCGCGGCGCTGGAAAATAACGACGCTTATCCATACTTTGCGGCGCTGGGAGACCTGCTCAAACCTGGCCCCAGCGGGACCAATGTCAACGACCTGGCGTTCCTGTTCGGGTTTTAGCCGGACGGGACTTGATTAAACCCAAAAGGGCCGCGGTTGCGGCCCTTTTGGGTTTAATACACTGGGTTAGCGCCCCAGGATGGTTTCGATTGCTTGCATTTGAGCGGCATCGAGCGGACCCAATGCCAGCGCGCCGCAGTTCTCTTCCACTTGCGCCACGGTGCGAAACCCGGGGATGGGCAGGGTTTTGGGGCTGCGACCCCACAACCAGGCGAGCGCGCCCTGGGCCACAGTGCGCCCGCCGCTGGTGAGCACATCGCGCACTGCTTCGCGCTGCTTCAGGAATTCTGGCGCGGGTTTCCCGTCTTTGAAATATTTCATCCACTCCGGGCTTTTCTCGCCGCGCACATCGTCGATGGATGTCTTGGTCTCGGCGGTGTAGCGGCCGGTCAGCAGGCCCATTGCCAGCGGGCCGCGGTTGATGGCGGCCAGGTCGTTTTCTTCGCAAATCGCCAGCACTTCGGGGTTGGTCTCAAAAACATTCAACTGGAGCTGGATGGCGGCGCAATGTTCACCCTGCGCAAAAAACCCGGCGTTTTTGGGGAAATCGGTGCTCCAGCCGTAGGCGCGGATTTTTCCGGCTTTTACCAGTTCTTCCAGCGTTTCGCGCACCGGTCCGGCTTGCTCTGAGGGGAAACCGTTGTCGTGGAACTGGTACAGGTCGATGTAATCGGTTTCCAGCCGACGCAGCGACTGGTCACAGGCGCGGCGAATTCCGGCCGGGGAAGGGTCTGCCCCGGTGACCTGGCGCGTGGCCTCGTCGAAAACGGCGTTGAACTTGGTGGCAATCACCACCTGCTGGCGTCGCCCGGCCAGGGCACGCGCCAGGACCCTTTCGCTATGCCCCGCGCCATAGACGTTGGCGGTGTCAAAAAAAGTCACACCCAATTCCATTGAACGCTGGATGGCGCGGATTGATTCATCATCATCCACAACACCCCAGCCCAGGGGTGTCTCACCTGCCCAAAACGGCCCACCGATGGCCCAACAGCCCAATCCCAGGGCGCTGACTTCAATCCCAGAGCGCCCAAGTGTACGCGTATAAGTCATAGTTCCTCCAATTTGATTCAATCTGCGGATGCAAAACAGGTTTTTTATTTTATATCAAGATTCTACTTAAAACAGGAAACCTGGCAACCAGCCCCCTGCGCGCCATCGAAGATGACAAAAACGGACTGTTTCTCTCAGTTTTCTCTAATTTTCCTGTCATGAAAGGATGCTAAAGTAAGCGTATCAAAAATACTTTGAGTTTGAAACATCTGGATGATAACCCCATGAATCCACAAGTCGAGTCACAACCGACACGCTGGCAAACCGGGCTGCAACGTGCGCGCGGCCTGGTAAAGCGCACTGCGCCTTTTGCCGCCGGGGTGCTTTCGGCCCTGCTGGCGCTGGTGCTCTACAATACCCTTTTCCCTGGCCCTGCGGCGCTTTCGGCGCGAGATGCGGCCGAAATTGCGGCGAATGTAATGGCCTCGGCCACCCCCGTCCCGGCTTACTCGCGGCAGGTCTACCAGATTATCCAGCCTTCGCTGGTGCTGATTCAGACCAAGGGCGCAGATGTGCATAAAGAGGAGGGTTTTGGGCTGGGCAGCGGCGTGGTCATCGATGACCAGGGCAACATTTTGACCAGTTTGCACGTGGTCGAAAACGCCACCGAAATCCGGGTCACTTTTGCCGATGGCTTTGAGACACAGGCCAAGATTGTGGCAGAACAACCCGAAAACGACATCGCTGTCATCCAGCCGCTGGAGCCCCCGACGCTTTTGATCCCGGCCATATTGGGCAATCCCAATGCCATGAGTGTGGGCGACGAGGCCTTTGCGGTCGGGAATCCTTTCGGGTTGTACAGCTCGATGAGCGCGGGAGTCATTTCCGGCTTCGACCGAACCTTCAAAATTCCCAACAGCAGCCAAAAGCTGGAGGGCTTGATCCAGATTGATACAGCCGTTAATCCCGGGAATTCTGGCGGCCCTCTGCTGAACCGTTACGGCCATGTGATTGGCATTGTGACCGGTCTGGTTAATCCCACCGATGAAAGTTTTTTTGTGGGTATCGGTTTTGCTGTGCCGATTAATGTGGCCGCCTCGGCCGCCGGTTCGCCACCTTATTAATTCACCCTCAACGCAAGGAGATGGCAGATGGAACAAAAGACAAACTTGATGGACAAATTGCCCATGGAACAAGTGCTATACGAAGTAAAAAAGGTTATCGTTGGGCAGGACCACTTGCTAGAACGGCTGGTGGTGGCCTTGCTGGCACGCGGGCACATCCTGGTGGAAGGGGTTCCGGGTCTGGCCAAGACCATGGCGATTAAAACCCTGGCTGAGTCGATCGGCGGCGAATTCAAGCGCATCCAGTTCACCCCCGACCTGGTTCCTGCTGACCTGGTTGGAACACGCATCTATAACCAGAAAAGCGGTGAATTCAATACTTCGCTAGGCCCGGTTTTCACCAACCTGCTGCTGGCCGATGAAATCAACCGCGCCCCGGCCAAAGTGCAAAGCGCGTTGCTGGAAGTGATGCAAGAGCGCCAGGTAACCATCGGGCGCGAAACTTACAAGGTACCGTCCCCCTTCCTGGTGCTGGCTACCCAAAACCCAATCGAAACCGAAGGAACGTACCCGCTGCCAGAAGCGCAGGTCGACCGTTTTATGCTTAAAGTGCTGGTCGGCTACCCCACGCCCACCGAAGAATTTGTGATTGTCGAGCGTATGACCGGGGCAATCCAGGCCGTCCAAAAGGTATTGACCACCGAGCAGCTGGTAGATTTGCAAAAGAAGGTTGACCAGGTGTATGTAGATCCGGCGCTGATTGAATTTGCCGTGCGGATGGTGACAGCCACACGCAAGCCATCTGATTATGGGCTGAAAGAGATTGAACATTACATTATGTTCGGGGCCAGCCCGCGCGCCTCGATCAACCTGATTTTGACGGCCCGCGCCCTGGCTTTTGTGCGAGGTCGCACCTACGCCTTGCCGCAGGATGTGACCGATATGGCCCTGGATGTGTTGCGCCACCGTGTAGTTTTGTCTTACGAGGCGCTCTCAGACAACATCAGCAGCGACGACCTGTTGCGCAAAATCTTCGATCGCATTCCGATCCCGGTGGTTCCCCTGCATGAGCACAACAACCTCCGCGCCAACGCCTGAGCGCATCTTGCATCGTCTCGACTGGCAGGTCATCCGCCGCCTGGACGGCCTGTTGCAAGGCGATTACCGCAGCCTGTTTTACGGCTACGGGGTCGATTTTGCCGACCTGCGCGAATACCAGCCCGAAGATGACATTCGCTACATCGACTGGAATGTCAGTGCGCGCATGAACACCCCCTATGTACGCCAGTATGTAGAAGATCGCGAAATTACAGCCTGGTTCCTGCTCGACCTGAGCCCGTCGATGGACTTTGGGGCTGCGCACAACCTGAAGCGCACCGTGCTGGTCGATTTTGTGACCACCTTTGCGCGCCTGCTGACACGCCACGGCAACCGCGTAGGCGCAATGTTTTACGGCAACCAGGTCGAGCGCACTATCCCGGCGCGCGGCGGGCGCATCCAGGTGCTGAGGCTGGTTAACGACCTGCTGCGCCGACCTCCGCAGCCCAAATCGACTTTTACCAGCCTGACCCCCATGTTGCAGGCGGCGCTAAACACCCTTAAACGCCGTTCGCTGGTCTTTGCTGTCTCCGATTTCATCAGCGCCCCCGGCTGGGAGCGGCCCCTGTCACTGCTCAACCAGCGTCACGAAGTCATCGCCATCCGCCTGTGGGACCCGCGCGAAACAGACCTGCCAGATGTTGGCCCGGTCATCATGGAAGATGCCGAAACCGGCGAGCAAATTTGGGTGGATACTCACGATAAAGCCTTTCGCCAACGGTTTTTTGAAGCCGCGCGCCGACGCGAAGCTGACTTGAACGAAGCCTTCAAACACGCCGGTGTGGATGTGCTTTCGCTTTCCACGGAAGAAGATATGGTACGCGCCATTGTGCGCTTTGCCTCGCTGCGCGAAAAACGGCGCAAATAAGCACAGGACTTTGCCCATGACGTTTATCTGGCCCATCATGCTCTGGTTTTTGCTGCTGGCACCCATCTTTATCTTTGCCTACCTGCGCATCCAGCGGCGGCGCTCACAAATGGCCGAAAAATACGGCAGTCTCGGGTTTGTCCGGCAAGCCAGCGGTTCCGGCCCCAGCCTGCGCCGTCATATCCCGGCGCTGTTGTTTTTCGTCGGGCTTCTCACACTGCTCTTCTCGCTCTCGCGCCCCGAAACCGTGGTCAGTGTCCCCAAGGTAGAGGGAACGGTCATCCTGGCCTTCGATGTCTCGGGCAGCATGTCTGCCGAGGACATGTCGCCCACGCGCATGGAAGCGGCCAAAGCGGTGGCCAAAGACTTTGTCCTGCGCCAACCGCCCACCGTACAGATTGGGGTAGTCGCTTTCAGCGATGACGGGTTTTCGGTCCAGGCGCCCACCAACGACAGCGCGGCAATCCTTTCGGCCATCGACCGGTTAACGCCCGAGCGCGGCACCTCGCTGGCAAACGGCATCCTGGCCTCGTTGAAAGCCATCGCCGAATACAATGCCCCTGAAGATGTCTTCGATGCCCAGGTCGGCCAACCGACCCCCACGCCCACTCCATACCCGGAAGGCAAATTCTCATCGGCGACGATTGTGCTGCTAACCGATGGAGAGAACAACGTCTTCCCCGATCCGTTAGAGGCCGCCCTGGCCGCCAAAAACCAGGGAGTGCGCATTCACACCATCGGCGTTGGCAGCCCCGAGGGCGTCGTGCTGGAAGTAAATGGCTTTACGGTTTTTACCCAGCTTGACGAAGCCACCCTGCAACAAATTGCGCAGCTTACCTCGGGCCAGTATTACAACGCCCAAACCGAAGAAGATTTGCAAACCATTTACCAAAAGATAGAGCCGCAACTGGTAATCAAACAGGAAAAAACCGAAATCACCTCCATCCTGTCTGGAATGAGCATCCTGATCCTGCTCCTTGGCGGCACTTTATCAATGTTGTGGTTCAGCCGCATTCCTTAAAGCGTGCGGATTGGAGACACCGATGGACCTGCTCTGGCCTGGATTTCTCGCCCTGCTCGGGTTGATCCCGATTGTGATCCTTTTTTATATCTGGATGCTGCGCCGTCGTCGCCGTTTCGCGGTGCGGTATTCCAGCCTGTCGTTGATTCACGCCGCCGGGCCGCAAAAGTCGAACCTGCGCCGGCACCTCCCTTTTGCCCTGTTTGTGCTGGCCCTTACCAGCCTGGTGCTGGCCCTGGTGCGCCCGGTGACCATTGTCCCCGTCCCGGCAGTGCGCACCACCATCCTGCTCGCCATCGATGTTTCGCGCAGCATGTGCGCCACCGACATCGAGCCCAACCGCCTGGAAGCCGCCAAAGCCGCGGCGTTATCCTTCGTCCAGAGCCAGGGTGACACCACCCAGATCGGGATTGTGGCCTTTGCCGGGTTTGCGGCGCTGGTGCAGCCGCCCACCAACGACCAGGAATTGCTCGAAGACACCATTCAAAATCTCTCCACGGCGCGGCGAACCGCCATCGGCAGCGGCATTCTCGAAGCAATCGACGCGATTGCCGAGATCGACCCAAGCATCGCCCCCAGCCTTGACGGCATCTCCCCGCCGCCCACCCCCGTCCCCAACGGCGCTTTTGCCCCTGCCATCATCGTGGTACTCACCGATGGCGTCAGTAATGTCGGCCCGCATCCGCTGCTGGCCGCCCAGCAGGCCGCCGACCGGGGCGTGCGCGTTTACACCATTGGCTTTGGCACCGACGAACAGCTGAATTCGTTGCCCAATTGCAGCAATAACCCGGCCGTGCAGGGCGATCCGTTCTTTGGCAGCGGCAGCTTCGGGTTTGGCGGCGGCGGGGGCAACTTTAGGCGCGGGATCGACGAAGAAACCCTGATGCAAGTGGCCGAAATGACCGGCGCGGAGTATTACCCGGCCACCAGCGGCGAGGAACTTCAACAGGTTTTCCGCAACCTGCCCATCCACATCATCACCCGCAACGAAGTCACCGAAATCAGCTTTGTGTTTGCCATGCTGGGCGCGGCCTTATTTGCCCTGGCGCTGGCACTCTCAATGCTCTGGAATCCGCTTTCGTAAAACCTTCCCAGGCATTCAAAACGACCTCTGCCTATACCAGGCGGAGGTTGTTTTTTTAGGGATAAGGTTTTCCGCGCCCCATTGGTTGCGGCCTCTTATCAGGAGTTCACAAACGGAGTAGGATTGTAAAAATCAACCCAGCCCAGAAAGGACTCTACACAATGAAATTTACGGATGGCTACTGGCTGCTGCGCCCCGGCATCGACGCCCATTACGCAGCCCAGGCCTATGATGTTGAGCTTCATGCCGATTCGCTGACCGCCTATGCGCCCACCAAACGAATAAATGGGCGCGGCGATACCCTAAACCTGCCCATGTTGACCGTGCAGTTTTCCTCGCCGATGGAAAATGTAATTCGGGTGCAGGCTTTTCACCACAAAGGCGGCTTACCGCCCCGGCCGGGCTTCCATCTCCACCCGCAGCCGCTCCCCGTCATCGAAACCGCTCAAAATGCCGGGGCAGCGACCCTGACCAGCGGCGGCTTAACCGTACGAGTCGCCACTGGCCCTAATTGGCAGGTCGATTTCCTGGCCGGGAACCACTTGCTCACATCCAGCGGGTGGCGCGCATTGGGCTACATCCAGACCGACGCTGGAAACTACATCCACGATCAGTTGAATATTGGCGTGGGTGAATGTGTGTACGGGCTGGGCGAGCGTTTCACACCTTTTGTCAAAAACGGGCAGGTGGTCGACATTTGGAACGAGGATGGCGGCACGAGCAGCGAACAGGCCTACAAAAACATCCCGTTCTACTTAACCAACCGAGGCTATGGGGTTTTCATCAACCATCCCGAAAAAGTCTCGCTGGAGGTTGGCTCCGAAAAGGTTGAGCGTGTCCAGTTCAGCGTACCCGGTGAAAACCTGGACTACTTTGTCATCTATGGCCCAACCCCCAAGGAAATCTTGGACCGTTACACCGCTCTCACCGGCCGCCCGGCATTGCCCCCCGCCTGGTCTTTTGGCCTGTGGCTTTCCACTTCCTTCACCACCGACTACGACGAAGCTACCGTCACCAGCATGATTCAGGGCATGGCTGAACGTGATATTCCACTGCGCGTTTTCCACTTTGATTGCTTCTGGATGCGTGAATTCAACTGGTGTGACTTCAAATGGGATGCGCGCACTTTCCCCGACCCGGCCGGGATGCTCAAACGGCTTAAAGAACGCGGGCTGAACATCTGTGTTTGGATCAATCCGTATATTGCCCAGCGCTCACATCTTTTTGACGAGGCTGCCGCCAACGGTTACCTGCTCAAACGCCCCAATGGCGACACCTGGCAATGGGATATGTGGCAGGCCGGGATGGGCATTGTCGATTTCACCAACCCGTCCGCGCGTCACTGGTTCGCGGACAAACTGCGCACCTTGATGGCGATGGGAGTGGATGCCTTCAAAACCGATTTTGGCGAGCGTATCCCTACGGATGCCGTCTATTTTGATGGTTCCGACCCGCAGCGCATGCACAATTACTATTCTTTCTTGTACAACCAAACCGTTTTCGACACCCTGGCCGGGCAGCGCGGCAGCGGCGACGCTGTCGTCTTTGCGCGAGCCGCCACCAGCGGTGGGCAACAATTCCCGGTGCACTGGGGCGGCGATTGTACGGCGACTTTTGAATCGATGGCGGAAAGCCTGCGCGGCGGTTTGTCGCTCAATCTTTCCGGGTTCGGTTTCTGGAGTCACGACATCGGCGGGTTTGAGCAAACCGCCTCGGCCGCAGTTTACAAACGCTGGTGTGCGTTTGGGCTGCTTTCCTCGCACAGCCGCCTGCATGGCAGTTCCAGCTATCGTGTGCCGTGGGCTTACGATGACGAAGCGGTGGCCGTGCTGCGCAAATTCACCCGCCTGAAAGCTCGCCTGATGCCCTACCTGTTTGAAAAAGCCCGCGAAGCCCATCAGCACGGCACCCCCATGCTGCGCGCCATGCTAATTGAATTCCCCGACGACCCCGCCTGCGATACCCTCGATCGCCAGTATATGCTGGGCGATGCGCTGCTGGTGGCCCCGGTCTTTACCGAAGACGGCCAGGTAAACTGGTACGTTCCGCAAGGCCGCTGGACCCACCTGCTGGATGGGCATGTGGTCGAGGGACCCCGCTGGGTACGCGAAACCCATGATTATTTGAGCCTGCCGCTGATGGTGCGTCCCAATTCGGTGCTGGCCCTGGGCGCACAAGACGACCGGCCCGATTACGATTACGCCGAAAATGTCAGCCTGCACCTGTTTGAGCTGGCTGCTGAGGCTGACATCACCGTCCATGTTCCCGATACCGCGGGCAACGTGAGCTGTACCTTCAGGGTGCAACGCAGCGGGCAGCACATCACCATCGAGCGCAGCGGCGCGGCCAAAGCGTGGAATGTTGTGCTGGTCAATCTCCAGGTCATTGAAACGGTCAGCGGCGGCAGCGCCGAAGCAACCCCGTCTGGGGTGCGGGTCAGCGTCGGGGAACAGGGATCACGCCTCGTGATTGGGATTTGATTCCAGAATCGAATTCATGGTATGATTCTTCAACGCCATTTTCATGAAGGATGGTCAAGATGACCGCTCTCAATTCACCCGTCAGCCATTTGCGCGAGGAATTCAACGACAAACAAAACCTGTTTAGTGCCCAACCGGGCATTGTGCAGCGTTTTCTCGAAGCCCAGGCGCGGATCATTGCCCAGGCCCTAACCGAACACGAACGCCAGGCGAAATTCAGCCTCCCAGACCGGATTGTGGCCGACCTGCCACAGATTGACCAGCCTGCGCCCATTACTGTGCCACAATCGGCGCGTGAACAAAACGTGGGGGGGCTGCGCAACCGCCTGGGCCGCAAAGATGTGCGCGAAGAATTGCGTCATCGCCTGAACGAACTGGAGCAGTCGCCAGACCATGCCATTTCGATCAGCGCCGGGTTGTTGCGTTACGCTGCCGCGGCGCATATGGTGCACAATATGCTGCCTTCTGGCCGTTCGGTGGAATACCGCCCCGACGAGGATGAGGACATCCCAACCATCCCGGTGGCAGACCTGGAGCCCGAATCGGCCATTACCCAGGCCAGCGATGCCATTGCCGAAGACGATAAAGGTGAGGAAGGGCGCGGCGATTTGCAGGTTCCGTTTGTGCCTGCCGCCCGGCGCTTTTACCTGCCGCAATGGATCTCTTTTGACGATAAAGGCAAGTTGCTGGTGGGCAGCGTTAAGGAAGCAGAAGCGCACCTGGCCTCCATGCAGCGTTACGTGGAAATCTTGCACGCGGCATCTTCCATCGCGCCGTATATTATCGCGGATGATGAATACCAGAAAAAGCGTTATGGGATGCTCGGCCAGCTGATTAACCAGGGTCGGGCGTTGGCGCGCTACAAAACCCGCGAGATTATCGAAACCATTAAGGTGCGCGCTTCGGCTGGAACGTTGAACCGCGGCTTGAGCCTGACCCTGCCTTACTATGATGACCAGGAACTGCGCATGGACAAAACCCAGTTCGAGGTCATCCCCGCCGGTCGCATAATGTTTGTTCCGGCCTTTGTGGTGCGTGCCGCGCGCGAAGAAGCTGCCAAACGCATGCAAGATACTCGCTTTAACCCCTCGACGCGCAAACACCTGCTCGCCGAGCTCAAAATGCTCGAAGACGCGTTTTACCAGTCGTAAATTGTCTTTTGCTCTCCTGCCAGGTTGTGCATATTTGTCTTGTGCGCAACCTGGCATCATCATTGTCAGCGCTCAATAAAACAGGAAACCTTATGCTGTTTTCAATTTTATTACTCATCGTCATCATTTACCTTGCCTGGCGCGTCGCCCCGCGCGAACGACAGGAAGATGCGCATGTGCATGGCGCGGGCCAGGTAGGCCTGCTGGCCGCCCTGGCGCTGTTCGGTGTCGATTACTTTACCTCGTACTTTTACGCCACCGGTGAAATGATGCACGCCCTGCATCCGTACGGGCTCGAGCACCTGGCTTATTACGCTGTGCTGGTAATTGGCCTGGCAAACCTGGTCTTCGGCGCGCTGTATATGTATTCGCTGGGAATTTTCAATGAAGGCGGCGGCTCGTTCACAGCAGCGATGCGCTACCTCGGCCCGTCCCTCAGCCTGATTGTGGCGGTTATCCTGCTCCAGGATTACATTTTTACGATTGTGGTCTCGACCCTCTCCGGCGTAGACCAACTGCTCTCGCTCAACCAGGCAGGGGGCATTCACTGGATCTGGCACTTCTTAATCGGCGCTTCAATGGTGGTGGTAACCTGGTACATCACTATCCGTGGGCGCGGCGAGTCTGCCCAGGTCGTGTTCACCGGACTGGCTATTTTCGGGCTGCTAACGGTTGCAATGGCAATCGGCCTGTTCATCGCCAAAACAATGAATGTCCCGCCCTTGCCGGGTGAGGAAGTTGGGGAAGTTTCCAGCATCTGGGAGGCTCTTTTCCACTTGCTGGCGGCTTCGATGAAGGGCCTCGTGGCTTTAACCGGCCTGGAGGCTATGTCAAATGGCATCCAATTCGTCATCGACGAAGATGCCCCGTTTGTCAAATGGGGTCGCAAGCGCTTCCCCAAACTGGAGGGCATCTGGCATTTCTACAGCGGCAAATCGGGTATTGGCCGTTTCGTACAAACCTCCTTCCTGTTTTACGGCGCCATCACCACCCTGCTGCTGACCTATTTCGCCATTCATTTCCAGGCTTTCGACGGGATCGAAGGGCGCAGCCTGGTCGGGAACCTGGCCTTTATTGGTTTCTCCTCCTACCCCGGCGGCTTCATCCTGTTTTGGGCTTACCAGATCCTGGCTGTCGGGCTGCTCACCGCAGCCTCCATGACCGCATTCCAGGACCTGCAAGCCATCACCTGGCGCAACGTTGCCATTGGCGAACTGCCTGAAGTTGTCGTCTATCGCAATCCCAAAGGCACCTTCACCCGCCCGGTCACGGCTGCCGCCATTGTCGCCATCATCATCCAACTGTTGGTGCGCGGCAATACCAGTACCGCCGTTCCCTACTATGGGGTAGGTGTCTTTATGCCCATCGCGGTGATGGGGCTCGCACTCCGACAGCATGTCAAACACAATCTCACCGGCCGCGCACGCACCCTGGGCCTGTTTGGCACGACCTTTGCCACCGCGCTGGCGACCTTCATCTTTGTCGGCCAGATTGTCACCAAATGGGATGAAGGCGGCTGGCTGGTCCTGATCGTCTTCTCCATCCTGATCCTGCTGGCCAACCTGATCCTGATCTCCCCGGCCGGATATCGTGACCCCGATGACATCCACCGCATCATCCGCGAAAAATCTCGTATTCACGGTGCCATGGGCAATATTGTGGAATGGCAGTCGCTGCGCATGCAAGAATATCGCTATTCGCTGATGATGAGCGTCTCACGCCTGTTTGGCATGTTTGGGATTTTCAAACCCGTCCGTTTTGAAGAACAGCCCATCCCGCCGCAGGCTGGCGAATTTGAAGACGCCTTGCATCACAGCGAAGACGAAACCTTTATAGAGCAGTATCTCGAGAAAAAGCCCGAACCCAAAGTGGGCGGCGCACCCAAAGAATCCTCGCACATAGAAGAAGAATAAACTGGCGGGAGACTGGAAAGTCTCCCGCTTTATGGTATCCATAACGGTATGGCATCAGAACCCATTTACAGCCTGCGCGTGCAGGAAACGTATAAATCGCTCGAAACCTCCCCGGATGGCCTCCCAACAGCCGAGGCGCAATCTCGCCTGTCTTTATATGGCGAAAACCGGCTTTCAGAACAACCCAAGAAACACATCACCGAGAAGATTGGCGGCCACTTGTTCCACCCCCAGGCCGGGATCCTGCTGCTGGCCAGCCTGCTGGCCTTCATTGGCGGCGACATCCTGCTTGGCCTGGCTATCATCGCCCTCATCATCCTCAACGCCATCTTTTCTTTCTGGCGCGAATACCGCGCCGAACAAGCGGTAGAAAAACTGCAAGAAATCCTGCCTGCCTACGCGCACGTCATACGCAACGGCTCCGAGGAGCATATCCCGGCCCGAGAAGTCGTCCCCGGCGACATCCTGATCCTGGCCGAAGGCGATAACATCTCCGCCGATGCGCGCGTGGTCGAGGAATATGGCCTGCGCACCAACAACTCCACCCTTACCGGCGAATCGGTTCCAGCCCGCAAAGTGGCCGATGCCTCCTACCAGCAGGGCATCAGCGAGCTGGAACAACCCAACCTGATCTTCGCGGGAACCTCGGTTGCCTCTGGCACCGGCCGGGCAGTGGTCTATGCGACCGGCATGCTGACCCAATTTGGTCGCATTGCCCACCTGACCCAATCCATTTCAGAAGAGCCCAGCCCCTTCCAAAAAGAACTGCGCCACATCACCCGTATCATCACACTGGTGGCATTTGGGATTGGAGCCATCATCCTGGCGGTGGGCCTGACCACCGACCTGGGCCTGCCCATCAACGAACTGCTTTTCTTCACCCTCGGCATCATCGTCGCCGTCATCCCCGAAGGCTTGCCCGCCACCCTAACGTTGTCGCTGGCCGCCGCCGTACAGCGCCTGGCCCAAAAAGGCGTCCTGGCCAAAAAGCTGAACATTGTCGAAACCCTGGGCAACGTCTCGGTCATTTGCACCGACAAAAGCGGTACCCTCACCCAAAACCAGATGACGGTGCGCGAAATCTGGGTGGCGCGCACCCGTATCCGCGTTTCAGGAGTCGGGTACGAACCCACCGGAGCCTTTGCCCCCACTCCCGAGGGCCAGCCCTGGCAAGAAACCTTCCTGGCCTTGCTCGAAGCAGCCGATTGTTGCAACAACGCCCGTATCAACGCGCCCACACTAGAGCATCCTACCTGGACCAGCCTGGGCGACCAGACCGAAGCGGCCATGAAAGTGACCGCCATGAAAGCTCATCTCAGTGAAACCAAGTTGGGGCTAACTTATCCACGTGTTCACGAGATTCCCTTCGACGCACGCCGCAAACGCATGACCACCATCCATCGCGGCAAAGACCAGGAAATCGCCTTTGTCAAAGGTGCGCCGCGCGAAATCTTGCAACTATGCACACACATCCAACTGGAAAACGAGATTATCCCGCTCGATAACTCCCTGCGGGCCGAAATTATGGCCGCCAACGACGACTATGCTCGCAACGCCCTGCGTGTCCTGGCCGTTGCAAGCCGTTCGCTCCCTTACAAATCGGGCGCGTACACGGCGGATAATGTTGAACGGGAACTCACTTTCCTGGGGCTAATGGCAATGATGGATCCGCCCCGCCCTGAAGTCGAACAGGCTATTCGCACCTGCCGCCAGGCCGGGATTCGCATCGTCATGATCACCGGCGACTATGGCCTGACAGCCGAATCACTGGCGCGCCGTGTTGGCATGCTAACGGGTCCAAACCCGCGCATCATCACCGGTGCGGAACTGGATGAGTTAAGCGATATCGAATTGCAGAAATCGCTGGAGGGCGAGGTCCTTTTTGCAAGAATGGCCCCCGAGCACAAAATGCGGCTCGTCGCCACCTTCCAGGCGCGCGGGGATGTCGTGGCGGTCACCGGCGACGGCGTGAACGATGCCCCGGCCCTGCGCAAGGCCGATGTGGGCGTCGCTATGGGCCTGGTCGGAACAGATGTTGCCAAAGAAGCCGCTGACATTATCCTGACCAACGACAACTTTGGAGCCATCGTAGCTGCCATCGAAGAAGGGCGCGCCATTTACGACAATGTGCGCAAATTCGTCACCTATATTTTCTCGAGCAACGTGCCCGAGGTCATGCCCTTTGTCATCACCGCCAGCTTCCCTTACATCCCGCTGGCCCTTAATGTGCGCCAGATCCTGGCCATCGACCTTGGGACTGACCTGCTCCCTGCCTTGGCGCTTGGTATGGAAAAACCCGAGCCGGAGGTCATGCACAAGCCGCCCCGCAAACGCGGTACAGCCCTGATCGACAACAGCTTGCTGGTTCGGGCCTTCCTGTGGCTGGGGTTGATCGAAACGATTTTGTGCTACATAGGCTTCTTTTCTGTATACTTATTTTCAGGCAATGCAGACATGATCTCGATGCCCTTCTTGGGCGTTCTGCCGTTTCCCAGGTTCTTCGAACTGGAAATCAGCGCCGAGTATACTTACAGCCTGGCAGTAACCGTGTTCCATGCCGGTGTGGTGCTTGCCCAAATGGGGAACGCCTTCGCCTGTCGCTCTGAAACATCCCGCAACTCGCGGCTGGGATGGATAAGCAATAAATACCTGCTGCTGGGCGTTGCGGCCGAATTTCTTGGCATTTGGATCATGGTCTACCAACCCAGCCTGGCCTCATACCTGCAGCACAAACCGCTGCCGCTCGAATACTGGGCCGGACTGGCAAGCTTCCCCCTGATCTTGTACAGTCTCGAATGGATACGCAAACAAGCCGTGCGCTGGGGCGAATCCCGCACGCATACGGTTTCAACTTGAAACAAGGAGGTTGAGCGATGAAAGTCATTGTAATGGGCTGTGGAAGGGTCGGCTCACAGGTCAGCTTGCTGCTGGCAAGCCACGGGCACGAAGTCATCGTCATAGACCATCGCGACGTTGACGCGGTAACACGCCTCGGCCCAGGCTTCAAAGGCCGAATTATCAACGGCCTGGGGTTTGACCAAAACATCCTGCTAGAAGCAGGCATCAAAAATGCGGATGCATTTATCGCTGCCAGCGCATCAGACAATGCCAATATTATCGGCGCGCGAATTGCCCGCAATGTTTTCCATGTTCCGCGTGTCATTGCCCGCATGTACGACCCGCGCCGCGCAGAAATCTATCATCGCCTGGGACTGATGACCATTTCGAGCACCGACCTGGGCGTGCGCCAGATCTATGAAATGGTCACGCATACCGACCTGGATGTGCTGCACAAGTTTGGACGCGGCGAAGTTTCAATGATTGCTGTGGATGTCCCTTACAACCTGTCTGGCCGCACCCCGCGCGACTTGAACATTCCCGGCGAGGTGACCGTCATCACCATCACGCGCAACGATCGGGCTTTTATCCCCTCCAGCGGAACCGAGTTCCAGGAAGGCGACATTATCCATATGGCCGTGCTCTCAACAGCCATGACCCGGCTGGAACAAATGCTGGGCCTGGAAAGGAGAAGTTAACCATGCATGTAGTGATTGTAGGAGGCGGTAATACCGGCTCACACTTAGCAAAAATCCTGCTTGATGGTTCACACAGCGTCGCAATTATCGAAGAACGTCCGGTGCTGCTTGAAAAACTGAAACAAGAACTCCCCGAGAAAGTCATCATCCCCGGCGATGGCAGCTCCCCGGCCGTGCTAGAGCGCGCCAACATTCAAAAAGCGAATGTGCTCGCAGCGGTCACCGGCAGCGACGAAACCAACCTGGTCATTACCTCGCTGGCTCGTTTTGAGTTCAACGTACCTCGCATCATTGCGCGGGTGAATAACCCTAAAAATGCCTGGTTGTTCACCCCCGAAATGGGTGTAGATGTCTCGTTGAATCAGGCCAACATCCTGGCGCACCTTGTCGCCGAAGAAATGTCTTTGGGCGATATGATGACCCTGCTCAAGCTTAAACGCGGCGAGTATTCACTGGTTGAGGAAAAAGTTTATCCTACTGCCCCGGCCGCCAACAAGGCGCTCAAAGAAATTAAGCTCCCCGGTGAATGCACGATTGTGGCAATCATCCGCAACCACCAGCTGATTATCCCGCACGGCAGCACCCAGATCGAACCGCTCGACGAAGTGCTGGCGCTTGTGCACGAAAAAAGCCTGGCTGAGTTCAGCATTTTGCTCTCCCCACCCCATCCGGTTGAACGTTAGTCATCAAACTGGCGCAGGATTTCATCCTGCGCCAGTTTTCATAAGTGATGACAAATGTCATAGGCTTTGACGTTGACGGATCCACCAAACTCGATATAATTATTGTGAGAGCGCTCCCAAAGCTCCTAAAAGCCGCCCAAAGCGGCCATTTTTTCCAAAATAGATGAGAGCGCTCCCAAATCCTTATGGCCTTAACCCTTGAAGATATTGCCAAATTAAGCGGTGTTTCGCGCTCGACGGTATCCCGCGTGGTAAACGGCGACCCCAAAGTCAGCGTAGAAACCCGGCTGCGGGTGATGGACATCATCCAGAAACACGATTTCCACCCCAACCTGGCGGCCCGCCGCCTGGCTGCTGGTCGCACCAATGTCATCGGACTGGTGATTCCGGCCGGGGTCAGCGCCATCTTTAGCGACCCTTATTTTGCGCACCTGATCCAGGGCGTCTCAACAGCCTGCAACGCCAATGACTACTCAGTTATGCTATGGCTGGCCGAACCGGATTACGAGCGCCGCATGATTCGCAAAATTGTCAGCAACGGGCTGGTGGATGGTGTGGTGGTCGCTTCCACCATCATGAACGACCCCATCGTAATTTCGTTGCACGACAGCAGTATGCCTTTTATTCTCATCGGCCGCCACCCTGACCTGCCAATTAACTGCCTGGATGTAGACAACGTTCAGGGAGCGCGCCTGGCGACCGCTCACTTGCTTTCCTGCGGGCATACGCGCATTGCAACCATCACCGGCCCACAGAATATGATTCCCAGCCAGGATCGTTTTTATGGCTATCGCCTGGCCCTGCAAGAGCATGGGCTGCTTTTTGAAGACACCCTGGTGGCTGAAGGCGACTTTACCGAAAACGGCGGGTACCTGGCGATGAAAAAACTGCTTCCCGCCCAACCGCAGGCAGTCTTTAGTGCCAGCGATACAATGGCCAGCGGCGCGCTGCGCGCCATCCGCGAGGCCGGGTTGCAGGTACCCGACGATATTTCCCTGGTTGGCTACGACGACCTGCCGATTGCTGCGCAATTAGCCCCGCCCCTCACCACCATTCGCCAACCGGTCTTATATATGGCAACCCTGGCAGTAGAAACCCTGATCGACATTATCCACAACCCCGGACAGGCAACCCGGCACATCGTCCTCCAACCGGAACTGATCTTGCGGGATTCTTGTGGCCCCAATAAACATAAGTGATCGACAAACGAGGAGAATGTCCAATGCCTGAAATTGAAAAGTTGATCGAGCAACTGACTCTCGACGAAAAAATCTCCATGCTGGCCGGGGCAGACTTGTGGCATACAGTCGCCATCCCGCGCCTGGGCATCCCGTCGATCCGCGTGACCGACGGCCCCAATGGTGCGCGTGGCGCAAAAGGCAACATGGGCCCAACTTCGGCCTGCTTCCCGGTGGGGATGGCGCTTGGGGCAACCTGGAACACGGCCCTGGTGGAGAAAATCGGCGAAGCCCTGGCCGACGAGGTCAAGGCAAAAGGGTCACATATCCTGCTCGCGCCGACCGTTAACATCCATCGCACCCCCATTGCCGGGCGTAACTTTGAATGTTATTCCGAAGACCCCTATCACTCGGGCAAAATGGCTAGCGCTTATATCCAGGGTATGCAAAATAACGGCGTGGGAGCATGCATCAAACATTTTGTATGCAATGACCAGGAATTTGAGCGCAATTCGATGAGTTCGGAAGTGGAAGAACGACCGCTGCGCGAAATTTACCTTGAGCCGTTTCGGTTGGCCCTGCGTGACTCGCAACCCTGGTCGGTAATGTCGTCTTACAATCGCATCAATGGGGTTTTTGCCAGCGAAAACGAACACACCCTGCAAGAAATCCTTAAGCAAGAATGGGGTTTTGATGGCCTGGTAATGTCGGACTGGTTTGGGACTTATACCCCCAACGTCCCTGCGGGCGGCTTAGACCTGGAAATGCCGGGACCTGGCCGCTGGATGAGCGCTGAACACGTCCGCGCCGCCCTTGAAAATGGCAGCCTGACCCAGGCCGCGCTGGATGACAAAATCCGCCGCATTTTGCGCACCATTGAACGAGCCGGGGCTTTTGCAAAGCCTGAGCTACAGCCTGAACGCTCCGAGGACAAACCCCAGCACCGCGCTATCATCCGCGAAGCAGCACGCGAAGCCATTGTGCTGCTCACCAACCACAACAACGCCCTGCCGCTCAACCCGCGGGAACTCAAGACCATCGCAGTGATTGGCGAGCTGGCTAAATGGCCCAATATTATGGGCGGGGGCAGCTCGCAGGTGACCCCACATTACGTCATCTCGCCGCTGGAAGGGATTCGCAGCCGCGTGGGCAGCCTGGCAAAAGTGGAGTATGAGACGGGCTGTTTTATCCACAAAAGCATGCCCACCCCCGACCTGGCCTCACTCGCCAGCGAAGATGGCAAACCCGGCCTGACCATGCGCATTTATGATAACCTTGATTTTTCGGGCAAGCCCGCCTATGAAGCGGTGAGTGACCGCCTCAACTTTGGCTGGTTCGACGATTCGGTTCCGAATGTCACCCAGGAACGCTTTTGCGCGCGCCTGACTGGCAGCTTCACGGCTCTCGAGACAGGCCAGCATATTTTTGGCCTGTCCAGCGTTGGGCAGAGCAAACTGATCCTGGACGGCGAAACAGTCATCGATAATTGGAACAACAACACCCCCAACATCGAAAAAACCTACCAAAAACAGTTGGCGGCCGGACAGAAAGTGGCGGTCATCATCGAATTCCGCTGGGAAGGCAACCGCATCTGGCGCTCGCTGCGCTTTAGCCACCTGCCGCCCCTGTCTGCCACGCTCATGGAAGATGCCGTGGCACTCGCCAAGCGAGCCGATATCGCCATTGTGGTGGCTGGTCTCTCCAGCGAATGGGAATCGGAAGGCTACGACCGTGTGGACATGGAATTGCCGGGCGCGCAAAACGAACTGATCGAAAAAGTGGCTGCCGCCAACCCCAATACCGTTGTTGTCGTCAACGTCGGCTCGGCTGTCAGCATGCCGTGGGTCGACAAAGTAGCAGCGGTCCTGTACCAGTGGTACAACAGCCAGGAAGCTGGCAACGCCCTGGCCGACATTCTCTTTGGCGATACCAACCCGTCAGGAAAACTGCCCACCACCTTCCCGGTGCGGCTCGAGGACAACCCGGCCTACATCAACTATCCCGGCGAAAACGGCAAAGTCTTGTATGGCGAGGGCCTGTTTGTAGGGTATCGCTATTACGACAAGAAAAAAGTTGAGCCGCTTTTCCCGTATGGCTTTGGCCTGTCATACACGCGCTTTACTTACAGCAACCTGCAACTTGGCGCGCAAGAATTCAGCGCCGAAAGCGGCCTGGAGGTAAGCTTCGATGTCACAAACAGCGGCGACCGCAGCGGCAAGGAAATTGTCCAGCTTTATGTGCGGGATGTGCGCTCGGCGCTGGTGCGGCCCGAAAAGGAACTCAAGGCTTTCGCCAAAGTAGACCTGGCCCCCGGCGAAACCAGGACGGTTCGTTTCCATCTCGACCAAGAAGCTTTCTGGTACTACAACCCCGCCCGCGGCGGATGGATCACCGAACCCGGCGAGTTTGAAATCCTGGTGGGTGCTTCCAGCCGCGACATCCGCCTGAGCGGCAACGCAGCGCTGATTCCCACTCGCACCGAAACCACTCGCCTGCACACCGGCATGACCCTGCGCGCCCTGCTCAACGACGATGGCGGCAAAGCCGTCTTTGCCCGTCACTTCGCCGAGTGGATGTCTACCCCAGACCTGCAAATGGCACTCGACCTGACCGTAGACCAGATCGCCGCCCTGGCCCCGCACGTACTGACCGCCGAAAAACTCGCCGTGCTGGCCAGCGACCTCGAAAAAGCATAAATAACATTGATAGGCGCAGCCAGGACGATGCTGCGCCTAATTCTAATCATCAGAAGGAATCATAGATCATGAAATTCGGCCACTTCGACGACGCCCAGCGTGAATACGTCATCACCCGCCCCGATACCCCCCTGCCCTGGATCAACTACCTCGGCAGTGAAAACTACTTCGCCCTCATCTCCAACACCGCCGGGGGGTATTCTTTTTACAAGGATGCCCGCCTGCGCCGGTTGACCCGTTATCGTTACAACAACTCCCCGCTCGACATGGGCGGCCGTTACCTTTACCTGCGCGACAACGCCGCCTCGCAGCCGCTCTACTGGTCCCCCAGCTGGATGCCCACCCGCAAACCGCTCGATGAATATGAATGCCGCCAGGGGCAAGGCTACACGCTCATCAAATCTTTGGCACACGGCATCGAAAGCCAAACCCGATACTTTGTCCCGCTCGGAGAAACACTCGAAATCTGGGAAACAACCCTGACCAACAAACGCGACACAGCGGCCGACCTTTCGCTGTTCTCGGCGGTCGAATTCTGCCTGTGGGACGCCAACGACGATGCCACCAACTACCAGCGTAATTTCTCCACCGGGCAGGTTGAAGTTGTAGACGGCGTCATCTATCACAAAACCGAATATCGCGAACGCCGCGACCACTTTGCCTACTTCGCCTGCTCAGAACCCCTGGCGGGCTTCGACACCCAACGCGAGACCTTCCTGGGGGCTTATCGGGGCTGGAACGAGCCCCAGGTAGTGGAAAACGGCCAGGCCGGGAACAGCGAAGCGCACGGCTGGCAGCCTATCGGCTCGCACCATGTGCGGGTACGGTTACAGGCCGGGGAACAGAAAAAAGTCATCTTCATCCTGGGCTATCACGAAAACCCCAAGGATGACAAATTTGACCCGCCCGCCTCGCAAATTATCAACAAAAAGACGGTTAAGCCCGTTATTGCCAAATATCTCCAGCCCGCCAATGCAGAAACCGCCTTTAATACGCTGCGCGATTACTGGACGACCTTGCTGGGCAAGTTACAGGTCACCACACCCGATACGCACACCAATCGCATGGTGAATATTTGGAATGCCTACCAGTGTATGGTCACCTTCAACATGAGCCGTTCGGCCTCATATTTCGAAAGCGGCATCGGGCGCGGGATGGGCTTCCGCGACTCCAACCAGGACCTGCTCGGTTTCGTACACATGATCCCTGAACGGGCGCGCGAACGCATCCTGGACCTGGCAGCCACCCAACTGAAGAATGGCGGCGCATTTCACCAGTACCAGCCGCTTACCAAACGCGGCAACAATGATGTTGGCAGCGGTTTCAACGATGACCCGTTGTGGCTTGTGCTGGGTGTAACCGGTTACGTCAAAGAAACGGGCGATTTCTCGATCTTAAGCGAATTGGTGCAGTACGAAAACGAACCCGGCAGCGAGACGCCGCTTTATGAGCATCTCCAACGCTCGATCCAATACACACTCGACCGGTTAGGCCCCAACCGCCTGCCGCTGATTGGGCGCGCCGACTGGAATGACTGCCTGAACCTGAACTGCTTCTCCGATACCCCCGGCCAGTCTTTCCAGACCACCACCAACAAAGACGGCACCACAGCCGAGAGCGTTTTCATTGCCGGGTTGTTTGTGCTGGCCTGCAAAGAGATGTTCGCGCTTTCCAAGCATGTTGAAAACCATTCGACCCGCATCCTGGGTTTTGATTTGCAACCCTCGAGCGATTATGCCAAGGCCGCCGAAGCCATGGAAGAAATTGTTTGGGCGGCTGGCTGGGATGGGGAGTGGTTCCGCCGCGCCTACGATGATTTTGGCCAGGCGCTTGGCTCGAAAGAAAACGCCGAAGGACAGATTTTCATCGAACCGCAAGGGATTTGCATTATGGCGGGGCTGGGCATTGAAAATGGTCGTGCGCTTAAGGCGCTCGATTCGGTGGCGAAACACCTCGCCACCCCGCACGGGATTGTTCTGCAACAGCCCGCTTTCAGCCAGTATTACCTGCACTTGGGTGAAATCTCGTCGTACCCGCCCGGTTATAAAGAAAACGCCGGCATCTTCTGCCACACCAACCCGTGGATCATGATTGCTGAAGCCAAAGCCGGGCGCGGCGACCAGGCACACGATTACTACCTGCGCATTAACCCTTCGGCGCGCGAGGGCATTAGCGAACTGCATAAATGCGAGCCGTATGTGTATGCGCAAATGATCGCCGGGAAGGATGCCCCAACCCACGGCGAAGCCAAAAACTCGTGGTTGAGCGGCACTGCTGCCTGGAACTATGTGGCAATTTCACAGGCTATCCTGGGCATCCAGCCGGATTACAATGGCTTGAAGGTGGAGCCTGTGTTCCCGTCTGACTGGAACGGCTTCGAAGCGGTGCGACAGTTCCGGGGCGTGCAGTTTAAGATCACCGTTAAACGGGAAGGGCCCGGAAAACAAGTGGAGGTTGCTGTGAACGGCAAGCCCATCCGGGGAAATGTCGTCCCTGTGCCCGAACAAGAAACCGAAGTGGAAGTGCTCGTTATCGTCCGATAGTTGCGCCCGCCCCAAAGGATGCCTATGGCAGAAGACTTGCCGGTGCCAGGTGATACCCTCCTCCTGATGTCTTTGATGGACAATGTTACCGATAGCGTCTACTTCAAGGACCTGCAATTCAGGATGCTGCGTGTCAGCCGCAAAATGGCAAACGACCTGGGTTTTGCGGACCCCGCAGAACTGATCGGTAAATCGGATTTTGACCTGTTTGGCGAAGAATTCGGTCAAAAAACGATGATCGATGACCTGTATGTGGTGACAACCGGCCTGCCAATCATCGGCCTGATCGAAAGCCGAAGCCTGCCCGACGGCACTCTTAACTGGACTTCGACCAGCAAAATGCCGCTGCACGACTCGCAAGGCAAGATCATTGGCGTGGTGGGGATTACCCGCGAGGTCAACGATCTAAAAAAAGCGGAAATGGACCTGCAATACCTGGCAACGCACGATGTGCTGACCCAACTGCCCAACCGCTACCTGCTGCATGACCGGCTCGAGCACACGCTGGCGCTGGCGCTGCGCGAAAAAACCCAGTTTGCGGTCTTGTACATTGACCTGGATGGGTTTAAGGAAGTCAATGACATTCACGGGCATGCCGCCGGGGACGCCTTGCTAAAGCTGGTTGCCGCCCGCATTTTATCGGGCTTGCGCAAAAGCGACACTGTGGCACGCATGGGCGGCGACGAATTCGTCGTTGTGCTGGAGCACATCCATACCGCTCAGGATGCCCTGGCAACCGGCCAAAAGTTGCAAACCGAGCTGGCAAAACCCCACAGGCTGGCCAGGCAGATGGTCTCGGTCACAGCCTCGATTGGCATCAGTCTCTTCCCGGCACACGGGAGAAGCGCGGCGACCCTGCTAAAAGCCGCCGACCACGCGATGTACCTGGCCAAACAACTCAAAAATACCTGTACGCTATTCAATCCGCCGCAAAGGCCCTAAAGGTTGACATACAAGCGATGAAAAACAAACAAATCCCCCTTCTGTTTTCCCTGCTGGTCACACTTGCCCTGCTGGTTTCCGCCTGTGGCGGAGCAGCTTCTCCTGCCGAGGCAACCCCTACCCCGTACCCCACCCCAGTACGGACCACGTTCACCGTGGAACGCGGCGATATTGTGGTCGACGCCAAACTGACCGGGCGGGTTTCGCCGCTGGCGCTGCACACAGTCTACTTTCAGATGAGCGGCCAGGTGAGCGAAGTCTTCGCCAATGTCAATGACGTGGTAGAAGAGGGCCAACTGCTAGGCGAGCTGGCCGAAGTAAAAGAACTGAAGGCCAAAGCCAACGAAACCCAACGCATCATTCGGCGGGCGCAAATCGACCTGGAAATTGCCCAGTTGACGCTGGAACAATTCCAAGCCCAGAACCGGCCCGATTATGAAGTCAAAGCCCAGGAATTACGCGTGGAACTGGCGCAAATGGCCCTGGACGAAGTGCTGGAAGGGTTGGGAATTGACCCGGATGCAGCCGTACTCGACGAACTGGATGCACAAATTGCCCAGGCGCGCGCCTTTTCACCTGCCGCCGGGACAGTGATTGCCGCGGTCAATGTCGGCCGCTCGGTTTCCCCCAATACGGCCGCCTTTGTGCTCGGGGATGCCGGGAAGCTGGAAGTAGTGGCCGACCTGGACGCCAGCAAAGGCGACGAACAGGTCAAAGAAATGTTCGAAGGCATGCCCGTCGTGGTCAGCCTGGATGCCAGACCCGAGGTGCAGTTCACCGGCACTGTCCGGCAGTTGCCTTCACCCTACGGGACCGGCCCCAGCGACGATCGCAGCGTCCACATTGTGCTCGACCAGGCTCCCTCGGCGGACACGTACCAGAGCGGCGACAAAGTCACCGTCACACTACAACTGGCCAGCAAACCCGGCGTGCTATGGCTGCCACCCGATGCCATTCGCAAGGCTGGCGGGCGCACCTTTGTTATTATCAACAGCGAAAGCGGCCCCAAACGTGTGGATATCGAGATCGGCTTGCAGACCCGCGAGCGGGTTGAAATCATCTCCGGGCTGAGTGAAGGCCAGGTGGTTGTCGGGCCATGAAAATCTTTTCTGGTCTGGTCTCTTTCGTTTTACAAACCTGGGCCACAGCCGCGATCGCTTTTAAGCGCCTGTTGACCCAGCCCTTCCTCAGCCTGGCGTCTGTGGCCGGATTACTGATCGCTTCCGGGTTCATCCTGTCGGTGCCAATGTATGCTGACGCGACCTACTTCCGTCTGCTGCGCGAGGAACTCCTGGCCGGGCGCGAAGCCGACCTGGCCCAAAAACCGGCCAGCTACGCCCCACTCTCGTTTATTTTTGAACTAAAAGCCGCCGGGCGCGGGAGTCCGCAGTGGAAAAATGTCGTCGAGGTCGATAACTACCTATCCGGGACCGCTTTGCAGGAGATGAACATCCCCATCCTGCAAATGACCCGCCGCTTTCGCACCGACGGGTACTTCATGTTTCCGCCACGCGACCCGGACAACCCCGGCAGCCAGTATGCCCTGACAACCGCCAACCTGGCTTTTATTACACCCGCCGAACAGAACATCATCCTGGTCAGCGGCGCTTACCCTGCCCCGTTTGTATCGCTGCTCAATGAAGGCGATGCGCTGGAAGCCCTGGCCCACGAAGGCCTGGCCAGCGAATTTGGCGTCCAGGTAGGCGATACCTACTCACTACGCACCGAAAACGGCCCGCTCCCGGTCTACATCACTGGCCTGTGGCGGTCCATAGACCCCAAAGCCCCGTACTGGGAAGAACGCTCCAGCAACTGGCTTTTGGTTCACGAAGAAACCTACAAGGGCATCGTCAGCGACACGGTTGGCGATGAGCTGCGCAATGTCACCTGGGGCATCGTCGCCGACGGCTCGGGGCTGCACGCCAAAGACATCGCCGGGCTCGAGACGCGCATCCGCACCATCGAACAGCGCACCGAAACCTTGCTCCCCAAAACCATCCTGATCGCCTCGCCGCTCGAAGCGCTCACCCGTTACCGGCAGAACGCGCCTACCCTTACCTACCTGCTATTTGCTTTTAGCGTGCCCATCCTGGGCCTGATCCTGGCCTTTATCGGGCTGGTGGCGGGCCTGTTCGTCGGCCAGCAACGCGGCGAAATGGCTATCTTGCGCAGCCGTGGCGCGAGCGCGGTGCAGGTGGTGGGTATGTCGCTGCTGCAGGGCATCCTCCTGGGCGCGGTCGCCCTGGCAGGCGGGGTGGGGCTGGGGGTTTGGATTTCGTACCTGATCGGCAAAGCGCGCAGTTTCCTCGACTTCAGCGCGACGGGTGGCCTGCGCATCAGCCTGACCCCCGACGTGCTGGGGATCGGCTTGCTCGGCATCGGCGCCATCCTGCTCATCCAGGTCTTGCTCCCCACCCTCGGCGCAGCCGAAAACACCATCGTCACTTACAAACAGGAGCGCGCCCGCTCCTTCCGCATCCCGTGGTGGCAGCGCTACTGGATTGACGTGCTGATGCTGCTCCCGGCCGCTTACGGTCTATGGCAATTACAGCAGCAAAGCAAGCTTCCGATTGGAGGCGAGGGAGTTGTTCCCGACCCGTTGCAGAATCCGCTGCTGCTGCTGGTTCCGGCCCTGGGCATTTTCTCGGTGGCACTCTTCACCCTGCGGCTGGTCCCCCGTTTAATGGAATTTACCAGCTGGCTGTTGCGCCCCACCAAAAGCGTCGGCCTGCTCATGGCGGCCCGTTACCTGGCGCGGACTCCTGCTTTTTACAGCGCCCCGCTGGTGTTGCTTGTCCTCACCCTGGGCCTTTCCGCCTTTACCGCTTCGCTGGCGCGCACCCTCGATAGCCAGCTGGATAAACAAATGCGCTACCAGGTCGGCGCGGACCTGAGCATCACCGAACTGGGCACAACCGTCGTGGAAAACACCCAGGACCCGGTCTACACCTTCCCGCCGGTAGAAGACCATCTCAGCCTGCCAGGCGTCGAAGCCGTCACCCGCGTGGGACGCTACAAAGCCTCCGCCATCGTTACCACCGGCAACCTGGAAGGGACCTTTATCGGCATCGACCGCCTGACCTTCCCGGCCGTGGCCTACTGGCAAAAAGATTTCGCCACCGAGCAGGTTGGAGTGCTCATGAACCAGCTGGCCGCCAACCCTACGGGCATCCTGGTCCCCAATGACCTGCTGGCCAAGAAAAAGCTCAAAATCGGCGATACCCTGACGTTGGGCATCCAAACCGGGGCGGCCGGGCAAACGGTTACCATGGAAGCGCGCATTGTCGGCGCTTTCGACCTGTTCCCCACCTGGTACCCTGACCAGGGCACAGTTTTTGTTGGCAACCTGGACGAGTTCTACCTGCGCGCAGGCGGCGAATTCCCGCATGAAGTTTGGCTGGCGACCCGTCCCGAACTGGATCATGAAAACACCGTCTATGCCGTGCGTGGTTTTAGCATCCTGCTCGACCAGCAAGCCGACCAGGCAAAACTGGTACAAAACGGCCTAAACACCCTGGTCAAAGACTGGGCTTCCGCCGAATTGAACATCCGCACCGAGCAGCGCCGCCCCGAGCGACAGGGGCTGTTTGGCTTGCTTTCGGTCGGGTTTGTGGCCTCGGCGCTGCTCACTGTATTGGGCTTCCTGTTATACGCCCTATTCTCCTTCCGCCGCCGCTTCATCGAGATGGGCATGCTGCGCGCCGTGGGTCTTTCAGTTCGCCAGATGATAGCCCTGCTGGCCGCCGAACTGGCCTTCCTGGTGCTGCTCGGCATTGGCGTGGGTACCGGGCTGGGTGTTTTTGCCAGCAACCTGTTTGTGCCTTTCCTAAAAATTGGCGCCAGCAGCCAGTCGCAATTCCCGCCATTCCAGATTGAAATTGCCTGGCTCTCCATTTTCCAAATCTACATCCTGTTCATCAGCCTGTTCCTGGCGGCGCTGGGCGCGCTTTCGGCCCTGCTGCTGCGCATGAAGATTTTCCAGGCCATCAAACTCGGAGAAACCAGCTAATGAGCGCCGAAACGTTAATCCTGTGTGAAAACCTGGTCAAGATTTACCACTTAAGCCAGGAAGGCGTCTCGAGCGATTCTTCGCTGGAGGTGCAAGCCTTGCAAGGGCTCGACCTGACCATCCGCGAGGGCGAGTTGATTGGGATTGTGGGCGCCAGCGGCAGTGGCAAATCGACGCTGCTCAACATCCTGGGCGGGCTCGATAAACCCACTGGCGGCAAAGCGCTGGTAGGCCGCCACGACCTGGGGAAGCTGACCACCGCCGGTCTGGATGAATACCGCCGCAAAACTGTCGGGTTTGTCTGGCAGCATGGCGCACGGAACCTGATTCCATACCTGACCGCGCTTGAGAATGTGGAACTTCCCCTGACGCTTTCAGGCCAGGTGGGCAAAAATACCCGCCAGCGAGCGCAAGAACTGCTCAAACTGGTCAACCTGCAAGAACGTATGGGCCATCGTCTCGAAGAAATGTCGGGCGGTGAGCAGCAGCGTGTGGCGATTGCAATAGCGCTTGCCAACCGGCCCCGGCTGCTGCTGGCTGACGAGCCCACCGGCGAGCTGGATACAGTCACCGCGCAGACCATCTACGACCTGCTGCGCGACCTGAACAAACGCCTGGGACTGACCATCGTCATCGTCAGTCACGACCCCGGCATTGCCCGGCATGTAGACCGGGTGGTGGCAGTTCGGGATGGCAAACTGGCCAGCGAAACGGTACGCATCCAAAAGTCGGAGGAAGAGCACCACCTGGTAGAGCTTTCAGTGCTCGATTCAGCCGGTCGATTGCAAATCCCGCGTGAGTACCTGGAGCATTTCCACATCCGCCGCCGGGTGAGCATTGAGCTGACCGAAACGGGCATCTTGATCCGCCCGCCAGAAGGCGACCACAATCTCCACGAACATGGCGAACCCGGCAACACCCCCGGCGCCGAGTCCTTTGCGCCCGAACTCAAGACCGGGCTGCCAGAAAAAGCCCTGCATCTGTGGGAAAAACTGGCCGCCCGCTTTACCCGGAAATGAAAACGGAACCCGTTATGACTGATTTTGTCATCCAAACCGAAAACTTGTGGCGCGTTTATCCCTCTAAAAAAGACGGTGAGGGCGTGGCTGCCTTGCGGGGTGTCAACCTGACCGTCAGCGAAGGCAGTTTTGTGGCGCTGAAAGGCCGCTCGGGCAGCGGGAAGACCACCCTGCTCAACAGTCTGGCCGGGCTGGACCGGCCCACATCGGGGGTTCTGCACGTCCTGGGCCACGATTTGCTCAAGATGTCTGATGAAGAACTCACCGTCTGGCGGCGCGAACAATTGGGGCTCATCTTCCAATCCTTCGGGCTGCTGCCAACCCTTTCGGCCTATGAGAATGTGGAGTTGTTGCTGCGCATCAAAGGCGAGAATTATGCGGCCCGGCACAAACGCGCCCTGGAATGCCTCGACATTGTCGGCCTGGGGCGCTGGCGCGACCACCGCCCTTATGAAATGTCGGGCGGCCAACAGCAGCGTGTGGCGATTGCTCGCGCGCTGGCGAATCGCGCCCGGCTGATCCTGGCCGACGAACCCACCGGTGAACTGGACAGCAAGACCACCCAGGAACTACTGACTTTCTTCCGTGAGTTGGTAGAGAAGGAAAAAATCACCATGCTGATGGTGTCACACGACTCGTTGGTGGATCAGCATGTGCACAAAGTGTTGACCTTGAAAGATGGGCAAATCCAATGATGAAACGACTTGCTAGCTCCTTTTTATTGCTTGCCTTCCTGCTTTCGGCTTGCGGCGGGGCCACATCAACCGTCGCCCCGGCCACAGCCGCTCCTACGCTGCCCGCCACCGAAACCCCCGGCGCGGTGATTTACACCGATTCATCGCAGCCGGTGGAAGCGCGGGTCGAGGACTTGCTCAAACGCATGACACTCGATGAAAAAATCGGCCAGATGACCCAGGTCGAGAAAGGCAGCATCATCCCAGGGGATGTTTCAAAATATTTCATCGGCTCGATCCTGAGCGGCGGCGGTGGTTCTCCAACCAGCGCCAACACACCCGCCGAATGGTACAAAATGGTCGGGAGCTACCAGGCCGAAGCGCTTAAAACCCGCCTGAAAATTCCGATTGTCTACGGGGTGGACGCGGTTCACGGACACGGCAACCTGCAAAATGCCACCATCTTCCCGCACAACATCGGCCTGGGAGCTGCCAACAACCCCGAGCTAATGGAGAAAATTGGCCGCGCAACCGCCGAAGAGATGCTGGCAACCGGCATCAACTGGGATTTTGCACCGGTGCTGGCGGTTGTCCAGGATGTGCGTTGGGGCCGCACCTATGAAGGTTTTGGGGAGCAAACCGACCTGGTGACGGCGCTGGCAATTCCATACCAGAACGGGATGCAAACCCTGGGCGCAGCCGATAACCCGGCCCCCGGACAAAGCATTTTTGTCCTGGCGACCCCTAAACACTACATCGGTGACGGAGCCACGCTGTGGGGTTCTTCGCGCACCGATGCCTATAAACTCGACCAGGGCAACATGCAAGTCCCCGAAGAGGTGCTGCGCGCCCTGTACCTGCCGCCTTACCAGGCCGCCGTGGAGGCTGGCGCGATGAACGTCATGGCCTCCTTTAGCAGCTGGAAGGGCACCAAAATGCACGCCCAGAAATACCTGCTGACCGATGTACTCAAAAACGAACTCGGATTCGATGGCTTTATCGTCTCCGACTGGCAGGCCATTGACCAGATTAGCGAAGACTACTACGAAGCCGTGGTCATCTCCATCAACGCCGGGGTGGATATGAACATGGTCCCGTACAACTACATCAAATTTATCGAGACAATGAAACAGGCTGTCAACAACGGCGATATCCCCGAAGCGCGGGTCGATGATGCCGTGCGGCGCATCTTGCGCGTCAAATTTGCGCTGGGCTTGTTCGAAAACCCGATGCCCGACCCCAAGTACCAGGGGACGGTGCGCTCACGCGAGCACCTCGAAATTGCCCGCCAGGCCGTGCGCGAATCACTGGTCCTGCTCAAAAACGAGAATGCCGCGCTGCCCATCGCCAAAGATACCCCGCTCATTTTCATCGCCGGGGAGGGCGGGAACGACATCGGTCTGCAATCTGGCGGCTGGACCCTGCAATGGCAGGGCAAAGTGGGCAACGACAACGAAGGCACCACCCTTTTAAGCGCAGTCAATGCGGCGGTTGCGGCCGGGTCGCGGGTCGAGTTTGACCGCTCCGGAGCCTTTGACGAGGCCAAAGATGAAAACGGCAACCCGCTGGTCGCCGAGGTCGGCATTGTGGTCCTAACTGAAAAGCCCTATGCCGAAGGTGTCGGCGACCGGCAGGATATTTCCCTGACCCAGGCCGAAACCGACCTGTTGACACGCATGCGCGCCCGCAGCCAAAAACTGATCGTCGTCCTGCTTTCGGGTCGCCCGCGCGTCATCACCGAACAACTGCCCCTGGCCGATGCCTGGGTGGCGGCCTGGTGGCCCGGCACCGAGGGCAACGGCATTACTGATGTGCTCTTTGGCGACTTCCCGTTCACCGGCAAAACGCCTTACTCCTGGCCCCGCACCAACGAACAACTGCCCATCAACATCAACAATGCCGCCGGGAAAACCGGCTGCGACGCCCCCCTTTTCCCCTTTGGCTATGGCTTAAGCCTCGGCGAGAGCATGCCAGAACAACCAACCTGCCCATAACAGGAGTTACCCATGAACTACGGCTATTTCGACGACCCCCGGCGCGAATACGTCATCACCAACCCGCGCACACCCATCAAATGGATTAATTACATCGGCACGCTCCAATTCGGCGGCTTTGTAGACCAGACCGGCGGCGCGCTAATTTGCAAGAACGACCCGACCTTCAATCGCATCACCAAATACATCCAGCAAATGCCTGGCGGTGAGTTCAAGGGTGAAACCCTGTACCTGCGCATCAAAACTGAAAACGGATATACGGTTTTCTCCCCCTTCTTTGTCCCTACGCTCGACAAATTCGACCGCTACGAGTGCCGGGTTGGCCTGGGCTATACCCGCATCATCAGCGAATTTTATGGCATCCGCAGCGAGGTCACCATTTTCGTCCCGCAGGGCGAGGCGCGTGAAATCCGCGACATCCAAATTACCAACCTCGGCAAACAGCCGCTCGAAATCGACATCATCCCGGTGGTCGAATACACCCATCCTGATGCGCTTAAACAGTTCACCAACGCCGACTGGATCCCACAAACCATGACCTCGCGCGCCATTATGGATCGCGAATACATCACCCTGATCCAGTACCCGTTCATGTTCCGCGACATGAAGGTGAATTATTTCACCTCGAACAGGCCGGTTTCATCTTTTGAGACGGATCGCAAAAAATTCCTGGGCGACAACGAATACGGCACCTGGAAATCGCCCCTGAGCCTGTCTGCTGCCGAACTGGGCAACTCCCAGGCCGAAAGGGGCGATAACATAGCCGCCCTGATGCATCACCTGGGCACCCTGCAACCCGGTGAAACTCAACGGCTCGTCACCCAACTCGGGCAAGAGCCCAGCTACGAAGCCGCGCGCGCCGGGATTGAAAAATTCCGCAACCCGGCGGCCGTCGATGCCGCCCTACAAGAAATGTCTGCCTACTGGGATGGATTCCTGTCCACGCTGCAAGTGAACACTCCCGACCCGGCCATGAATGCCACCCTCAACATTCATAACCCGCACCAGTGCTTCATCACCAAACAATGGTCGCGTTACTTATCCTATTACCAGCTTGGGCTGGGTGCGCGCGGCATCGGCATCCGCGATTCTTCACAGGATGTGCTGGCAGTGATGCCGGCCCTGCCGCAAGAAGGCAAAGCTTTCTTAAAAACCCTGCTTTCCTTCCAAAAGCAGAATGGCTCGGCCCTGCACCAGTTCAACCCGCTGACAATGGAAGGCAGCGAAGGCGACTCGCTCGAACGAGAAGACCGCCCACACTACTACAGCGATGACCACCTGTGGGGCATCCTGGGCGTGACCGCTTATCTTAAAGAAACTGGCGACTTTGCCTTCCTCGACGAAACGGTACCGTTCTACGAAAAGGATAAAGCCGGGACCCCGCTGGAAACTGCCTCCGTTTTCGAGCATCTGCGCCGCAGCCTGGCCTTTACCCGCGCCGACGTAGGCGCACACGGCCTGCCCCTGCTGGGCTTTGCCGATTGGAACGACACCATCAACCTCGCCAAAGGCGCAGAATCGCTGTTTTCGGCGCACCTGTACGGGCGGGCATTGCTCGAATTTATTGCGCTGCTAAACCACCTCGGCCAGGACAGCTCAGAATGGGAAAACGCCTACGCCGAGATGAAAGCGCGGGTAGAACAACATGCCTGGGATGGCGACTGGTATGTGATGTATTTTGACCATGATGGCAGCCCGGTTGGGTCGCATAAAAACCAGTACGGCCAGATCCACTTGAACGGCCAAAGCTGGAGCGTGCTTTCGGGCTTTGCCGGGCCAGAACGCGCCAAAAAGGCGATGCAATCGGTTTACGAGAAACTGAACACCCGCTTCGGCATCAAACTCTCAACCCCAGGCTACAACGGCTTCGACCCACGCTATGGCGGGGTAACCACCTACCCGCCCGGCGCAAAAGAAAACGGCGGCATCTTCCTGCATCCCAACCCGTGGGCCATGATGGCTGAAACCATGCTCGGCAATGGCGAGCGCGCCTATGAGTATTACGCCCAGATCAACCCGGCTGGCAAGAATGACCTGATTGAGACGTATGAAAGCGAACCCTACGTTTACCCGCAGAATATCCTCGGCGACGAACACCCGCAGTTTGGCCTGGCGCGCAATGCCTGGCTTTCGGGAACGGCCTCGTGGTGCTACCAGGCGGGAACGC
Organism: uncultured Anaerolinea sp.; assembly: GCA_964562145.1. Classification (GTDB taxonomy): domain Bacteria; phylum Chloroflexota; class Anaerolineae; order Anaerolineales; family Villigracilaceae; genus UBA5195. The sequence goes on from CAZLSP010000004.1 coordinate 99,790, forward strand.
AGTGGATCCTGGGCATCCGCGCCGAGTATGACGGCCTGCGCATCGATCCATGCATCCCATCCCACTGGAGCGGGTTCAGCGCAGTGAGAAAGTATCGCGGCGCGACCTACAAAATCACCGTCAAAAACCCAAAAGGGGTAAACAAAGGGGTGCAAGCCCTGCTGGTCGATGGCTTCCCGGTTTCAGACAATGTCATCCCGCTGATGTCTGGGAAAGAACACGAAGTTGAAGTGTGGATGGGCTAGGATGAACGAAAACCTGCTTGAAATCTGCGAATTTAACGGGATCGGGTATAAACCGGTGGTCGATTATGGTGCCTGGCGCGTTGCCATCCTGAACTACATCGACGAACTCATTCCCGCCGAGATTGGCCGTGTGGAACGCCACAACGAAACCGACGAGGTTTTTGTCTTATTGGCGGGCCAGGCAGTCTTGTTTATGGGCGAGGGTGACGCGGAGGTTGTAGCGTTGCACGCACAGGTGCTGGAAGCGCGTAAAATGTACAATGTGAAGCGTGGAGCCTGGCATTGTGTTGTCTTGAGTCGCGATGCCAGCATTTTGCTGGTTGAAAACCGCGATACCGGCAGCGCCAACAGCGATTATGCGCCGCTCAACACCCAACTGCGCAACTTCCTGGTTGAAACCTCGGCGCGCGAGATGCCCGCCTGGTGGGGCTAAAGCTCAGTTAAACGGTGTGCAATTTCCAGGGCGTTGGTTCTGGCCCTGCTTAACGGGTACAATACTCGCTGGGTTCGCCCTGCGGTAACGGGTACAAAATAAAGGCTAGTACATGGAAGATATAACCTTTTCCATTTTCAATCACGGCGCAAAAGCCAGCAGCCAGCTCAACATCCTGCTTAAGCAGTTTGAGCAGGAGGAAAAGATTCGCGTGCGGCTGGAGATGATTGCCTGGAGTATGGGCTGGCAGCGGCTGGTAGAAACCGGCCTGTATCACACAGGCCCGGACGTTTCAGAAATCGGCAGCACCTGGGTGATGGATTTTGTGCGCATGAATGCCCTGCGCCCATTTTCTCAGGCAGAGGCCGATGAAGTGACTCACGGGCAAACTTATTTCGATGCTTCGTGGGCCGGTGGGATTGCCTCAGACCACACCATTTGGGCTGTGCCGTTTGGCGGCGATGCGCGCGTAGTTTTTTATCGGCGCGACCTGCTGGAAGCGGCCGGGGTCGAGGAAAGTCGCGCATTTGGCAGCCCGACTCGGCTGGAAAAAACACTCTCCCTGCTGGAGATGACGAAAAATCTCACCACGTTGTCCATCCCCATCGGCCGCTCGCGCAATAACATCCACAGCCTGGCTTCGTGGGTTTGGGGTTTTGGCGGCGACTTCCTTTCGCCGGATGGAAACGCGCTACAACTCGATCATCCCCAAACCCTGGATGGGTTTAAGGCCTATTTTGGGCTGGGCCGTTTCCTGGGCAAACAGCGCGTCACCGAAGAATATGCTTCCGATGGCGCCTTCCTGCTGGGGAAAGCCGCCACTACCATCAGCGGGTATTGGATTTTGCACGAACCCAAGGCCCCGGATGTTGGCGACAACCTGGGCGTGGCACCCATGCCTGGCGCGCCCTTCGTAGGCGGGGAGCACCTGGCCGTTTGGAAACATACACGCCGCCCCGAGGCCGCCCTGCGCCTGATCCATTTCCTGAACAAACCCGAATCGCGCGCGTTGCTGCACCCCCACTTTGGGCTGCCGGTTTTACCGGGCCAGTGGGAACGCGCACCCTTTAACCAACCTGATTACGACCGATTCCTCGATGCCCTGCAGCACGGACGCAGTTTTTCCACCAGCCCGCTGTGGGGATTGGTAGAAAAACGTCTCTCCGATGTCATGCCCGATATCTGGAACGAAGTGCTGGCGCGACCCGAAAAACTGGATTCGATTGTCGAAAATCAAATCGGCAGCCTGTCTAAACGACTGCAAATCTCCATGAAGGCATAAAATGACGCATCTAAAGTTTCCACAAGGATTTCTGTGGGGCGCAGCAACCGCCTCCTATCAAATTGAAGGGGGCTGGAACGAAGACGGAAAGGGTGAATCGGTCTGGGACCGCTTTGCCCATACCCCCGGCAAAATCTACCAGGGCCACAGCGGTGATACCGCTTGCGACCATTATCACCGCTGGCAGGAAGATATCGCCCTGATGCAGCAGATTGGGCTGAAGGCTTATCGCTTTTCCACCAGCTGGCCCCGGATTCTCCCCACCGGGCGCCAACAGGTCAACGAAAAAGGCATCGAATTCTATGACCGGCTGGTAGATGCGCTGCTCAAAGCCGGGATCACCCCGTTTATCACGCTCAATCACTGGGATATCCCCCAGGGACTGGAAGATGAAGGGGGCTGGGCGGCGCGCTCTACCGCCGAGGCCTTTGTCGAATACACCGATGTCATCACGCGCGCCCTGGGCGACCGGGTGAAGAACTGGATCACGCATAACGAACCCGCCGTCGTGGCCTGGCTGGGCTACGAATTGGGTTATCACGCCCCCGGGCACAAAGACCCCTATCTCGGCCTGCGCACGGCCCACCACTTGCTGCTTTCACACGGCTGGGCTATCCCGGTTATCCATCGCAACAGTCCCGGCGCCGAAGCCGGTATTACGCTTAACACTTCGTGGGGCATGACGGCTTCCAACAGTCTGCTTGACCGCGAAGCCCTGCGCCACGGCGATGCGCACTGGATACGCTGGTTCCTCGACCCGCTTTATGGGCGCGGCTACCCGGCCGACGGCGTGGCAGATGCGGTCCGGAACGGCCACCTACCCAACGGGCTCGACTTCGTCCATCCCGGCGATATGGAGGCGATCAAAGTCTCAACCGACTTCCTGGGCATCAATTATTATGCCCGCCATGTCGTCCGCGACCCTGCACCAGAAAACGAGCCACAAACCGTATTTGCTGCCGAGAAAAACAACCTCAACTTCACCGAGATGGATTGGGAAATCTTCCCGCATGGCTTACAAAGCGTTCTTTCACGGGTTTATTTTGACTACCAGCCGCCTAAAATCTACATCACCGAAAACGGGGCAAGCTTTTCAGACGGTCCGGATGCCGAGGGCAAAATACACGATGCGCGCCGCCGCGACTATCTTCAACGCCACTTTGCCAGTGCTTACCAGACCCTGCAAAGCGGGGTGCCCCTGGCCGGTTACTTCGTCTGGTCGCTGATGGACAATTTCGAGTGGGCCCACGGCTATAGCCAGCGTTTTGGCATCACCTGGGTCGATTACACCACCGGGCAACGCATCTTAAAAGATAGCGCCCTTTGGTACGCCCAGGTCATCAAAGATAACGCACTAGAAGGATAAGAACAGAACAAAAAGTCGCCCACCTAGGCTGGTAGGCGACTTTTATATTCGGTGATTTTCCCGGCTAATTCATCTTCTTGAAGCTGGATTTCAACGCCGGGTACAACTCGCGGTAAAGTGGATATGCCTTGCGATAAGCCTCTACCTGCTGCGCATCGGGTTGTGTGCTGCCCGTCAGCTTGACGGCCGCTTTACAAGCCGAAGCGACATCGGGCCAGTGACCCGCGCCGACAGCCGCCAGCAACGCTGCGCCAAAAGCCGCCCCTTCTGCCGTGTTGACCGTTACCAGTTCGGCTTCTAACACCGAGGCCAGGATCTGCCGCCAGAGCGCACCTTTGGTCCCGCCGCCCGAGGCCCGCACCTGGCGAATCTCGCCCAGGCCCGCATTTTGGATCAGCGTAAAGCTATCTTTCAGGCCAAACGAAACTCCCTCGAGCAGGGAACGAGTCAGGTGGCCGCGACCATGCCGCAGGGTCAGGCCAATCCAGGCCCCCCGCGCCAACGGGTCGGGGTGCGGGGTGCGTTCCCCGCTCAGGTACGGCAAAAATTGCAGGCCTTCACTCCCCGCCGAAACGGATTCAGCCTCGTTCAACAAGGCATCAAAGCTCATTTCAGGGGCCAACGTGTCGCGGTACCACTGCAAACTGCCCGCCGCCGAGAGCATGACTCCCATAAAATGCCACATCCCCGGCACAGCATGACAAAACGCGTGCAGCCTGCCTTCCGGCTCGATCAACGCCGAGGGGGTTGTGGCAAACACCACGCCACTTGTTCCAACCGTCAGCGCCACCACGCCCGGCTCCACGGCCCCAACACCCACCGCCTGGGCAGCCTGGTCGCCACCGCCAGCCGCCACGGGGGTACCGGCCTTCAGACCTGTTAGCACAGCTGCCTCGGGAGTAATACGGCCGGTAAATTCCGGTCCTTCAAAAGTGGGCGGCATCCAGTCTGGGTCAATGCCCAAGGCTGCCAGCACTTGCGGCGACCAGGTACGGCTTTTTAGGTCAAACAGCACCGTCCCGGCTCCATCGGCCTTATCCATGGCAAATTCGCCGGTCAACTTATAACGGATGTAATCCTTTGGCAACAACACATGCCGGGCATGTGCAAAAACATCCGGCTCGTTTTGCGCCACCCACAGAATTTTGGGAGCCGTAAAGCCCGTCAGGGCCACATTCCCCGTCAACTGGATGAACAATTCCTTGCCAATTCCACGATGGATGGCGTCACACTGAGCCTGGGTGCGCTGGTCATTCCACAGGATGGCGGGACGCAGGACTTCGCCCGCTTCATCGAGCAGGACCAGTCCGTGCATTTGGCCCGTTAAACCAACCGCGAGCACATCCTGGCCCGCAACCCCTGCCTTTTGCAATACCAGGCGGATACTGGCTGAAACTGCCTGCCACCACTCCTGCGGATTCTGCTCTGACCATAGCGGCTTCGGCGTCTGCAAGGTATGCGGAGAAGCCGCCACAGCCACGACCGCACCTTGCTCATCAATCAGCAAAGCCTTGCTAGAAGTTGTTGAAGTATCGATGCCAAGAAAGTACATAAGTCCTCATGGGTCAGGGCGGGGAGACCCCGCCCTGACAAGAAATTAGCGCGTACCGGTGAGGATGTCGATGGTGAGCTGGTCGAGCCGCTCGTACTTCAAGCCGCGTTTGCTAATGGCAGGCCGGTCAAAAACCTGGGCTTTGAGCGCTGCGGCCTTCTCGGGCGAATACTTGCCAAAGAAAGGTGTCATCGCGCCGTCCTCGGCGTTCACATCAGCCAGGATCGCCTGCACTTCCGGGTCAGCATTAAACTGCGCTGCCTTCTCTTTCAAGATCAAGTAAGTGCGCATGCAGCCGCGCGCAAAATCCTTGACCCCTTCAAAATCTTCGGTGCGGTAAGCATGGGCATCAAAGTGGCGGCTGCCATCGTATTTCACATCTTCCAGGAACTTCACCAGGTAAAAAGCAGCCTTCAAATCACGCGAACCAAACCGCAGGTCCTGGTCGTAACGGCCAGGGTACTGATCGTTCAGGTCAATGTGAAACAGCTTGCCAGCTTCCCAGGCCTGCGCCACCCCATGCATAAAGTTGATACCCGCCATGTGCTCATGCGCCACTTCCGGGTTCACGCCAACCATCTCCGGGTGATCGAGGGTTTCAATAAATGCCAGCATATGCCCGGTGGTCGGGTTGTAGATGTCGCCGCGCGGTTCGTTAGGCTTGGCTTCCAGGGCAAATTTCAGGTCATATTTCTGGTCCAGGGCATATTCGCACAAGAAATTCATCGCCTCGCGGCTGCGTTTAATGGCCTCGACAGCGCTCTTGCTCGAATCTGTTTCAGTACCCTCGCGCCCGCCCCAAAAAACATAGGTCTTGGCACCAAACTCAACGCCCAGGTCCATCGACTTCATCGTCTTCTGCAATGCATAGGCGCGCACCTTCGGGTCGTTGCTGGTGAAAGCCCCGTCCTTAAAGATCGGGTCGCTAAACAGGTTGGTGGTCGCCATCGGCACCACCACGCCGGTATCGGCCAGCGCCTTGCGGAAATCCTTCTTAATGGCATCCGCCTGCGCCGGGGTGGCATCGATCGGAATCAGGTCGTTGTCGTGGAAGTTTACGCCATAAGCACCCACCTCCCCGAGCAGGTAAACCAGCTCGGCCGGGGTCTTGTGCTCGCGCGTGGCCGAACCGAAGGGATCCGCGCCACGGTTCCCAACCGTCCACAAACCAAACGTAAATTTATCTGCCGCTTTGGGGGTATAGTCACTCATCTCATCACTCCTGGTTGAAGGTTTATAGGCTGGCTATTTAGTTTATTGGTGCAATAAACTAAATCTAGTTTAGACCTTTTTCAGGCGAGAGTCAAGATACTTTATGCAGTTAAGATTAATATCACTCCCCCATAATGACAAAATTCGAAATGGGACCTTTATCATCTAATATCATGGTGTTTCGTGGGTACAATATAAAATACCCATAACTGCAATTCCTAAAAGGCAAACGCGATAGTGAGCTTACTTCCCCGCGCATCCCGGCGCATTAACACATTGATCGACCAACATCCCCGCATCTTGCTGGGATTGCTGGTCCTGTTTGGGCTGGCGCTCAACCTGGCAGTGCTAGCCATCCGCCCCCCACTCCTGCCCAACGGCGACTACCAGGTGGGCCAGACCTACCGTTGGTGGCCGTTAAGTATCAGCCTGGCAACAGGCAATGGGTACGAACTATGCACCCGCAGCTTTTTCCCATTTTGCGGGCCTGGCAACCAGGTTACCGCATCCCTGGAGCCAGCTCCAGCCTTGTTTTTCGCAGGGGTTGCCCGAATCGCAAACCAGTCACTATACGCAGCAATCGCTGCCCAGGTGGGCATCAACCTGGCTATTCTGCTTCTCACCTACCAACTGACCCAATCCATCGCCGGGACACGCCCGGCCTTACTGGCAGCCTTTCTGTGGGTCAGCTATTTCCCAACGCTCAAACTCATCTCGCAAATTTCTGGCGACCTGCTGGGGACTTTTTTCTTTAGCCTTAGCCTGATCCTGTTCTTGCGCGCCAGGCAAACCCGGCAATGGAGCGACTGGATTCTTACCGGGCTGGGGCTGGGACTTGCGATCCTGTCACGCTCTGCCCTGCTGGGAGTCGTACCCGCGCTGGCAGCGGGGTTGTTGATCGAAAGCTGGCGCACAGACCGTATACGGGGGCTGGCCAAAAACCTGTTGCCTGTGGTTTTGATCGGTCTTGCTGTGACCGGGTTGCTGCTCCCGTGGTTTATACGCAACCAGAACACGTTCGGTCGCCTGGTTCCGGGCACATCCCTGACAGGTTACGTGCTGTATCGTCAAAACTACATACTGCCCGAAGAAAACTTCCTGCGCGTGGTGGGCAGCGCAGAAGCCGAACAAGCGGTTGCCGAGCTGGTAGCCCGTCACCCCGAGTTGAACCCTACTACAAATGAAGTCGAAATGGATCAGGTTTATCGCCGGGAAGCAATCGACATTATTTCCGCCCACCCGGTTCGCTACGTGGCGTTATCGTTATACAGGTTCTTGCCGTTGTGGTTTAACTGGCAAGTCAGCGAAGCGTATGGCGAGAGCACCCCGCTGGTGAGCTACCTGCTCATGCTCGAACAGGCAGTGTTGCTGGCGCTGACCCTGTACGCAATTCGTAAAAACTGGCAAACTACCTGGCCCTATTGGGTTAGCATCGGCGTAGTGGTCGCGGCCTATATGGGTGTTAATGCCCAGGTGCGCTACCTGCTCCCCATCACCCCGAGCATCCTGGCGCTGGCAATGCAGGGACTGCAAATCCTGATTCCATCTCTAAAAACCCCACAAAACCGGGGATCTGTGCCAGAATAGGGCATAACAGGCTCCCGATGAATGTATTTGTGACCCCCGCAATCGAAACCATCCTGACCACTGCTGGCCCATTTTCGCTGTTTGGCATTCTGCTGCTGGTGATACTCTTGATTCAAAGGGAAATTGCCACCTCCACGCGTGACAAGACCCGGAAAAACGATGGACAAGCCGCCAATATGGCTATCGTGCCCCTGCTGGTCGTTTTTATCATTACTGTGATTGTGAAGGTGCTCGAAATCATCTTTCGCTAAGGACAAAATCAAAGAGCCGTCGTTGACCCAACGACGGCTCTTTTTGTTACCGGCCTATTGGCACGGGCCAAGTAAAGTCCAGCGGGCGGCGTCAAAAGCGACACGCACCGCCCCGGCATCTTCACCGGTCTGGTTGGTCAGGCGCAAGACGGAAGGGCTTTCGGGAGAAAACTCAAATTCACCGATCTGCACCCAGGCGCCCTGGCTGGCGCGCTGGTCGAGCAGGAGCAGGCTAACCTGGCCGCGGTGTTCAACCTGGTAAGTGGCCGAGGTAGTGGTCCCGTAGCCTTCGGGAATGTAGACTTCTAAAGCGTAGTGGCCGCAGACCTGGGGATCCAGACGCCATTCTGCCAGTGCATCGGCGCGGGCAGAGGAAAGCGCCCAGGCCAGGTCACCAGACCAGCCTTGCGGGATCAGTTCGGCGGTCACACCGGAGGCGATGAAGGCCGTATCGCCGTCATCTACCACGAGTTGGGGAAGTTCGGTCGCGGCCAGGGTGGGCGTGGGCGTCAGGGAAACGGATAGCGGATTCGGCGGGGTGGGATTCGCTGGCGGCGGCAAAGGGGGCAGAGTCGCGCTCATCAAAAAGGGAAAGACCAGCAGCAGCGAAACTGTCATCGCACCCCTGATAAACACCACCCCCAGCAAAGATTGGCTGCGCCACGCCAAAAAGGACAGGAAAATTCCAACACAAAAGACAAAGACCAGGTTAAGCCAGGAGCCAAAACCAAGTTGCAAGACGGCATAAATGGCCGCTCCATAAAAGACGCCATTCCAGGGGGAAGTCGTCTTGCGCAGGCCCGTCAGAAGGAGCCCCCGGAAAAGTGTTTCCTCGAGCAAGGCCACAAAGACCAACAATACCAACGCCGGCGCAATAATACCGGGTAAGGAAAACTCGGAAACCAGGGCCGCCGGGCGCAAGATTGTATATTGAATATATCCCAGCGCGACCCCCAGCGGGGCCAATGCAAGCTGCCAGAACCACCCTTTCCACCGAAAACCCAGCTCTTGCAGACCCAGCTCCGCGTAACGGACCACCCAGATCAAAGCAAAAACCATCGGCAGGCCTGCCAGGGCATAGCCAAACAACCGCGGAACGATTTGTAAAGGCAGGGACAGGCTTGTTATCCGAATCAGCGGCGCAAGGGCAAGCGCCAGGAAAAATTGCCCCTCGTGCTTCGCCCGGCCCGTGCTGGCAGCCAGCACCACCAGGATTAACAGCATCAACGAATGCAACACCAGCCCTGCCAGGACGGTATCGACATTCACAGACAAGGCTTCTGACACAGCCAGTACGCCGAGGTATACCGGCAAAACATAGGCAGCATTTGCAAGTAAAGGCTGGCCCGGCGATGAAGAGACAGGATGGGTCATGGAATTCAGGGAGTAAGCAGGAAATCTAGCCAGATGGAAAGACTGCGATAGGGTTGCGTGCTACCATCGACACGATAGAGATGGAACTGATAAGGAGCTGATGGGTCTGTGCTGGCAGGAATGCGCACAGGGACCTGCAACGTCTCACCCTGCCCAACCAGCAGCGACTCGCTGGCATAAAAAGAAGCGCCAGCATTCACTCCCTGTACAGTGTACAACACATCTTCTTTTTCGTGATTGACAATGACCAAGGTCACCGTAACCGCATCGGTGCTAATCGCTTTAACCTGCCAGGCCGGGGTGTCGGCCAGCGCGTCTTGAAAATAAAACTCCGTATAATGTTCACGAGAAATTTGGACGGTTTGAGCCAGCCCCAGCGCCAAAATAAACAGGGATAAAACAAGAATGCCCCCCTGAACCATCTCTCCCTTGCTCTTTGGCAAACTCCATGCTGGCAGTTGCCTCACGCGCAGGGCTGCGACCAGAATCACGACCAGCAGGAAACCCTCCACCCATAAAAGCGACGATCGTGTCACCGGAATAGCCAATATCCCCATCGCCAAAACGGCCAATCCGTTAAGCGCCATCGCAAAAACCGCCCCAATCACCCACCAGAAAGCCCGGCTTTTTGGGAAAACCAACATCGCCAGCGCAAAACCGGGCAAGCAGTAGGCCAGGAAACCAAAGAGCAGGTCTAGAGCGCTAAAGTTCGTCATGGGCAAGATTTCCGGGCGGCGTTATCAAACATCCAAAAATTGCCGCTATCATAAACACGGGCAAAAGCCAGGCAGGGGTCATTGAATTGAAGGGTCGGGGTTTCTGCCAGGATGCGCCGCCGGGTATAGACCTCGCGAAACACAAACATCTCCTGACCATCAGGCTGGAGACGTACCCAGTAAGTGATGCGGTCCTCAGGTGATTTGACCAGTTTCAGGTAATCCCAGAGCAGGAAATCCACTCGCACGGGCTGCGCAGGGCGCGAATCGACCAGCTTTTGCACGTACTCGATCCCGGAATATTCTGCGCGGGTCAACTCATACTGAACTGTCACCGCTTCGCCGTAAAATGGGCGGTCACGGTTGCTCTCGGTGTTGGCTAACCCGGTAAAAAAGTAGACCCCCAACAACGCAAACGCCAACGCCATCCTGAATTTGCCGCTGGGCAAGGCAAAAGATGCTGCTGCGCGAGCCGCGGAAAAAGTCAACAAAATGATGCCAAACATATACCAGCGATGCGGCAGGACCGCCTGCAAATTGATAATCTGCGCGATCAGGCCAACACCTACCAGGGCAAAACCCATCCCGGCCAGGGCAAAACCCACTTGCTCGGTAACGGTTGGCACGATAGGACGAGCCAGTCTGCGAATCTGGCGCAACAGGCCATACAGCGCAAAACCCAAAAGCAGGAAATAATTGATGTTGTCGAGGCTAAAGATCCACGGGGAGCGGTAGCTAACCGCCAGGGCCAGCGAGGAGGATGAATCAAAACTGAGGGCTTTGATCAGGCCAGAAACCGATTTCTCAAAAAATGTGCCGTAAAACAGCCACTGCGCCAGCATAATGACCGTCGCCAGGAGAGGCAGGGTCAACAGGGAGTATTGCGGGGGGCGCAGGTTTTGCACAAAACGGATCAGGCCAACGCCCCAAATGCCAATCACCATCAACGAAGCAATAAAAGGATGGAAGAATGGCGCGGCCAGCAGCAACACAACCATCCCCAGGGTCGGCCCCCTGAAATCCTCGTCAAACATGCGCAAGACAAACAAAAACAAGATAGCCACGAAAAGGCTCAACCCGGCCGACATTGAAACAACGTAGGTGTTCCAGTAAATAAACCATTTATTGCCGCCCAACAGCAAAACAGCCAGGATACGCAGCGAACGTTCTAGGCGCAGGGCCTGGGCCAGGAGATAGACCAGTAACAGCGACAAGATTGCCCCAAACAGGCTGATAAAACGCGCACTAAACTCAATCGGCCAGCCTGTCAGTAAAGCCAGGCTGCCAATCCACGAGGAATACAGCGGAAAATCATGGTATCCGCCGCGAATGGCCTGCGCCGAGCCATTCTCCAGAAAGGTTTGCGCGTTATAGAGATGCGCCCACGTATCGCTGCCATTATGCGGGAAAACCGTTATCGAAGAAAGCACCATACCGGTCACCCACAACCCCAATTGAAGCAGCAAGATATTCTCTGAAACCATGCGAGGGGAAAGCGAGGACAACCACAAAATCCACAGCGGGATGAGGGTCAATAACACAAAAACCCAGGTTGGGCGTCCAAGCGAATCGACGCTGACGTAAACCATCAGCCAGACCAGGAATTCCAGGGCCAGCGTAGAAACCAGCGGAAGCCACCGGCCCCAAAACGGGGTCGCTTCCAGCCGCGACGGGTCGAGCGTTTCGGCCGGGTAAAAATCACGCCGCCAGATGTAAATTCCGCAGGCCAGAATCACCGTCAACGCCAGGCCAACCGGCTGCAAAATACGCAGTACGCCAAAGATTCCCAACACAGCCAGGCCAGCGACAATGCCGGTCCACGCCACCAAAACGTCGGCGTTGTTCTTGAAAACCCGCCACAAACGCGACTTAAGCATGCGCATGCCCTGCTTCAACGCCCCAGATGCGGAAGGCGACAATTAAGTTGAGCGCCAGGTTGGCCGCAAACAGGCCCAGGCCGCAGGCTTCGATCCCGGCCGCCGGAATCAACACCCAGGTCAAGAAAAGAGTCAGCGCCGCAAGGAAGGAGGTTAAACCGGTCAACAAAGAAGACTGCATGGTCACCTTCAGGTAATAAAAATACGATTGGTTTAAGGCATAAAAAGGAGCCGCCAGGGCAAACAATTGCAATAATATCGTACCGTGAAACTCATATCCGGCGCCAAAAAAGGATAACAAAATGGGGCTGGAGATTGCCACCAGCACGCCTGCAACAACCATCAGCCCACACGAAAACAGGGCCACATTTTTCAAGATCTGGCGGGCGCGCTGTGGGGCATTCGACCCCTCGGCAAAAGCTGAATTTGCCAGGGCCGTTACCGGGCTGTAGAGTGTCACCCCAATCATCAGCGGGATGTAAGCATGTCCGGCCTGGTCCGCGCCCAACATCTCCAACAAGAAAAACGGGAAGGTCAGCTGCGGTATTTGTGTTGTAAAGAAAGATAAATGATTTCCAAAAGCATACGGCACCAGGTCCAGGATTTGTGTGAAATTCCAGTAAGGCCAGGGGCGATAATCTGGCTGCAAGCGGCGTAAAAAGTAAAAAAAGGCGACCAACAGCGTCACTGTAAACGCAAAAAAGTTCGATGCAATCAACGCAAACGCCGACAGGCCCAGGGCCACGCTCCCCAGCGAAAACAAAACCCGCAAAACCTGGTAGGTCAACGAAAATTGTAATCCGTACTGCGCCTGGCGGTAGGCCACAAAGACACTCTGGATCAGACTGCCCCAGGTGGCAAACGGTACAAAAAGCACAAACACCAGTAAACGCAGCGGGTTTTCTAAAAATGTGACCACATCGGTGCCCCAAACGCGGATTCCCGTCAGGTAAAAGAGCGTAAACAACAAACCCGCCGCGCCGGTGCAAGTCAACATCAGGTTGATTAACTGCGCCGGGTTTTTCGAATCGGGCAACAGGCGAATAATGCTCAAACCCATCCCAAGCGTCGAGATGTTGGCTAACAAAACGATGACCGAAATGATCACCGAGACATACCCAATCTGCGCCGCCGGATAAGCCCGCCCGGCCAGCCACCAAAAAATAAACCCGGCCAGCCCCGGCAAAACATTAAACCCAAAAATGTAACCGGCGTTAAGCAGCAACCTGCCCGGCAAATCAGTGCGAAGACGTAAAAACAATTCCTTCAGATTCCAGCTCATTCATTCCTATCGCCACAGCCCGAGCGGGTCGCGCAAATGCTCCGGGCTGCCAGCAAGAACCCTTTTATCGGTTGGCGGATGAGGCATAATTCTCAGCCCCCCGCCAACTACCAGGGATTGGTTGGGGATGGACTGAACGACAACCGTTCCCGCGCCAATGACCACATCCGACCCGACAACCACACCGCCCAAAATAACAGACCCGGCCCCGGCCAGAACCCGGTCGCCGATTTTTGGGGCAGCTTCCCCATCCGGGCGAAAACTGTTGCGCCCAACAGTTACATTATGATAGAGAGTACAAAACTCGCCCAATTCAGCGTCGAAAGCCAGAATAATGTTCTGTGGGTGCGGCAACCGCAAGCCCCGGCCAACCTTCACCGAGCCGGGCATATTGGAGTTGCACACTAACCACTGAAAGATGGACCCCAGGAAACGTGTGGCATACCACACCAGGAGAAACCCGCGCCACTTCTTCAGCCAGGCGTGATAAACCAATTGCTCCCAACGAAACTCCAGCAAGAACAAGATGGCCCGCAAGTGATCGAAAGACAGGCCACGGTTTACGCGCCAATCCCAAAGAATCAGGTCAAAAAATGAGCTGCTCAAAATTTCTCCAGGAGAAGGTCAAGCACCTGGTCCGCTTCACGCAGTGAGGCCAGCCTTTTGGGACTGTCCAACACATAGGCGTCTAGCGGGAAGCCAGCCAATAAGGCGCGGCTGCGTTCTGTTAGCAAGAACCAGCAAGCATGCCAACCATTTGCCAGCCCCGGATGCCGCAGGACGCGAATATCCAGGTCTGAAGCCGGTGACCATGCCCCGCGCAAGGTGCTACCCACTAAATAAAGGTGCTTAATGGCCGCAACCCGCCGTGCCCTAAGGACAATCCCTTGCACATAAGCGTCAAACGCAGACCGCTCAAAGTTTACATAACCAAAAGACTTAAGCGCGTTCCACAAGTGCGCATTTAAGAAAAAGTTCAGGGAGTGTGCAAATATAAGGGAAATAGCAAAAGCCAAAGGCAAAGACAACCAGGTTCGCAGGAGTAAAAAAACCGGGGTTACCAGTAAAATCTCCAGCCCAAGCTTAAAAGCCAATTCAGTGCGATCCAGGTAAAAGATACTCTGAAAAAGCCAGTGCGCCCCCAAAGCCGTAATCGGGTGCGCGGTCAGCCAGCGTAAAAACCGCGAATTTCCTTTCCAATACACCCGCTTTTCTCCTATTGTATACCGACTTGTTGCCAGATGTAGGATGTCAACATTTCTGCAAATTGATGCCCTGAGAGCTGCGGCAGGCCTTTCAATTCGGCTAGCCGCCGATAAAGGTGCAGCTTCACCTCCAGGTTGCGATCATGGGCTAATTCTGGACGGCGTACCAGCAGGGTTTCCACATCCAGGTCCAGCAGGAAGACCGAAGCATCTTTGGGCAGGAGCGCCATCAGACGCCGCGCAGGCGCAGCAGACAGGAAGCGCTCCTGGCGCAAAGCCACTGCCAGGTCAACGGCCATATCCAAGACATAGCGCTCACAGACCAGTGAAATGCCCATCTGCATGGGGATGGCAACAAACAAAATGGAGGCCAGCCAGGCATCCAACAGGTAGGCCCAGGGAAAGAGCAACCGCAACAGCCCGGATTTGGAAAAATCCCAATAGCCCTGCCGAACCCCATCTATGGTTTCATACCAACTGAAGCGGCGCACACGCGCGTAGAGCAAAAGCGGAATGCTAAAAAAGAACGGGAAACGTAGCCACAATAAACGCGCCGGATAGCCATTTTGGGCCAGCAGCGCCAGCAGCGCCTGCGATTGGGTGCTTTTTCCGGTTCCGTCGCATCCGGTCACGTAGATGAACACGGCTTTCTTCTTCAAAGCGATTCCACCAGCTTCGACCATTCTTCACCGACAACCTGCCATGAGCGCGGTTTGTGCGCCACAGCGTTGACCGGGGCGGCCTTTGCCTGATCGAGGATGGCCTGCGCGAGCGCGAGCGCGTTACCCGGCTCGACAAGGCAGACCCGCCCCCCGGCAGAAAGCTCTGGCAAGCAAGCCAAACGGGTGGTAACCAGCGGCTTCCCGGCGGCCAGCACCTCCAGCACGGAGAGCGGCGCATCGGACGGGAGCAGTTCAAAGGGCAAGGCCACCAGGTCGCACGCGCCAATGGCCTCCACCAACCCGGCAGGCTGGATAAAGCCAGTCACCACCTTGCAAGCCTGCTGCAACCCAAACTGGCGAATTGTTGCCTCCATCACCCGCGATTCGCGCTCCAATTCGGATGGGTTGCGCCGGTTCAAGACGAGTAGCCGCAGCCGCGGCTCGGATTGACGCGCCAGGGCCAGCGCGCGCAGCAAAACCGGCAATCCTCGCAGCGAGGCGGGGGAACCCAGGTAGGCCACGACAAAATCAGCTTCCATAAAGCCGAGAGCAGTGCGAACCGTTTCCCGGCTGGTAACGGGCGGCTGTGCCCAGAAAGAGTCAACGCCGGGGGTGACGGTGGTTACCTGTGAATCGCCTACCAGCGACTGCAAAGCCTGGTGGGTCGTTTGGGTCTGGGTTACAAAACGGGCCAGGCCCATGCGAGCGGCGCGCCAGCGCAGCAGGCTGCGGGGAGAAAACGTTCCGAGAAGGTGGATGGCGGTCAACGGGTAGTTTGATCCCAGCCTGGGGCCAAGCCGCAGCAGTTCGCGCGGAGAATAAATTGGGGAGGAGAACAAGCCCACTTGCGGGGTTTGTTTCCAAATATTGTAATCCTGGTGCAGGAAACTGGTCAGGCCAACACTCCAGACCAGAATATCCGGGGCCAGCGCAGCGATGGTGTCTTGCAATTCACGGTTCGGCGTACAAATAAAGTTGCGCACGGAGCGCAGCCGCCGAAGGCTGACGCCGGGCAGCTGGGGCGGGGCATCTTCCGTCAGCAGATGAACGCGATGGCCTTGTTGGGCCAACTGGATGGCAATTTCGGTTACGTAACGCCAGGGCTGCAAACGCTGATTGTGTTGGCCCAGCCCATACAGGACAATACACACCGAACGCAGCATCAGGCTTGCTCCAGCATCTGGCGGTAGATAGCCAGGTAACGCGACCCAATTGTGGGCCACGAAAAGCGTTCCTCGGCCGTCTGACGCGCGGCGGCCCCCAGGCGCAACCCAAGGCGGGCATCTGAATACAGGTTGAGCATCTGCCCGGCCAATTGTGCAGGCTGCCCCGGCGGAACCAGCAGGCTATTGTGGTTTGCCTCCAGCGCGTCCTGCACGCCGTTAATCTGGGTAGCCAGGATGGCTGCGCCGCAAGCCATGGCTTCCAATAACGCAGTGGATAAGCCCTCGTAATGAGCCGGGTGCACATAGGCCAAGGTGCCACGGTACCACTGGCGCAGCGCGGCGCGGTCTTGAATGTGGCCGAGCAACTGCACGCGACCCTGGAGGTTTTTTTGACGAATGCGCGCCTCCAGGCTGGCCCGCAGGGGACCTTCACCCGCAATCAAAAAGCGCGCTTCGGTCGATCCTGCCAGCGCTGCCGCCGCATCGATGAAATCTTCGAGGCCTTTGCGCGGGGCCAGGCGGCCAACGGTCAGGAAATAACCCTGTTTTGGCAGCTCTGACGGGGTAAAAAAGCGGGTATCAACCCCATTGCCCACCACTTCCACATCCGCCGCCCGAAAACCGTACTCCTCCAGGTCGGCGGCAACCCCGCCAGAGACGGCTACCACACGGCTGGCGCGGCGAAACAAGGCCCGCTCCAACGCAAAACTGACCGGCGCCTGCAGCCGGATGCCCGGACTGAGTGGCGAACCCGCCGCCAGCGCCGCACGGATATCGGCCCGCAGCGGGGTGTGCACGGTGACCAGCATAGGTAAATGCGTGCAGGGAACAGGGACAAGCGGCGAGTGCAGGTGCAACAGATCCAGCGCGGGTTCAAGTTTTCGCAACCATTGGGCAACAAAGATGCCGTGGAGATGAACATGCAATGGATAAAACGGCAAAAACAAAGGCCGCCAAATGTGAATCCCGTTTACCTGCTCAGAGACAGGTCCGCTCCCGCCACGTGTCACCAGGTGAACCGTGTGGCCCTCGTCGCGCAACAAGACAGCCAGGTTCCAGGCATAAAACCCTATTCCCTCCACAGGCGGCAGCGGACCTGAGAGTAACATCCCAATCCGCATTATGCCCCCCACTCGCGCAGTTTCTGGCGCAGAGCCGTTACCAGCTCGGCCGGGCGACTCGTCCCAACCGGCAGGCGAGCGGCCTGCTCGATGGCAGCCGCCAACAGAGCGGGGGTAATCTCCTCGAGAGCCACAGCCCGCCCCTGCAGGTGCAAGGCATGCGCCAACTGCACCTGGTGGTCGTTGGCGTTCTCGCCAAAGCGCCGTAAGCGCGCAACCAGCACCAACGGACGATTGGCCTGCATGGCATCAATCACCGTCCCGGCTCCAGCTTGCGCCACCACCACACGCGCCGCCCGCATGTGAGCCGCAATCTCCTGGCTGGTGGCCCACTCAAAATGTTGCGCTTTTTGGGGAACAAAGGACGTGGAACCACGCTGGATTAACACCGGCTCCGCGATACTGGCAGCCAACCCATCTGCGGCCCGTACCAGGCGCTCAAACCCCGCCGTATGCGTGCCGACCGTTATAAAAATCATTGTACTGCCCCGTAGAACCTGGCCCGCGGATAGATTGCTCCCAACTGCGGCCACTGCACCCAAAACTCATCCACCCACCCGTAAACCATGCGCCCGGTCAGCGACAGGTTCTCTACCCGGCACCAACTCTCAATAAAGATGGTTTTCATCCCCAGGAGCTTTCCCAGCGCCAAAAACGGAATCGCAATCTCCGGCCCCAGACTCAAAACCACACCAGGGCGTTCACGCCGCAATACCCCCCAGGCCAGGCCAAAATATCCCAGGAACGGGAGCAATTTTGCTTCCACAGGCTGCGCAAAGTATACCCGCCCCAGGCTCAGCAATTCGGCATCGCGCTGGCTATGCGGTGCAACAAAGACAAGTTCGCAACCATCCAGGGCCGGCAGCAGTTGCAAAGTCTCGGTCATGTGGCCGCCGCGTGTACATACCAGGGCTATTTTCATTTCAAGAGATCCTTGTATAAGTCCTCGTACGACAAGATCACCTGCTCCCAGGTCAAGTCAGTCCGTTTGGCACGCAAGTACCCTTCACCGCGCGACATACGAATGACACCATCGGCCAGGGCCTCCCGGCTGCGCGGCGCAACCAGGATGTAACGACCAAAAACCAGGTCAGGAATCGGCCCAACCGCCGTTGCCACCACCGGGATTCCCAATTCACAGGCTTCCACGGTGGTCAACCCAAAACCTTCGGTGACAGAAGGAATCACAATACAGTTTGAATCAACCAGGTGATGGGCCAGCTCGTCGCGGTCAGGAAACGGGTCAACAAAGTGGACATGCTGCTCCAGCGCCATTTCCTTAACCAGCCTTCGAAAAGCCAGGTAGCGCGGGTAAGGTTCCTGTGCCAGGACCAGCACCAGGTGCGAGTTAGGGATCGCCGCAAGGACTGCCGGAACAGCTGTCAACAGGTAACCCACACCTTTGGTCATACCCGGACGGCCGTAGTATGTGTAAATAAAATCATCCTCGGCTATTCCCAACCGTCGCCGCAAACGGCCCTCGGGATAAATGTGTGGCTGCGAAAAAAGGGCATCGAGCCCCCACAAAATCACCGACACTCGCTGCCCATCGATGCCCGCATCAAGCAGGTCGGCGCGGGTGGCGTTAGAAACCGCCACATAACGGTCATAAGGCAAGCGCACCACAACAAATTCCACCATGCGGTACAGGTAAGCCATCAACGAACGTTGGATGTAGCGCCAGCGTTTACCCAGCACCTCGTGGCAGGTAAACAGAATGGGCTTTCGACGCAAGCGCGCCACCCCAAAGGCCACCAGGGCGCTGTAGTTGGACGAGGCATGAATCAGGTCACAGTCTTGTGCCAGTCGAAAAATCAGCCAGAAACTATAAAACGTAAACAGGAACTGATACGCAAAACGCGGGATATCGACACGATAGATCTCAACCTGGTTGCGTTTTTCATACGAACAGGTTCCAGGCAGGCGGGTCGTCACAACAAGCACCTGGTGTCCGCGCGCCGCCAACCCTTCGGCCAGCCGCCGAAACGATTCCTCGGCCCCGCCGATATAAGGAGTGTAGTGCGTCAGGGCAAATAGTATTTTCATTGACTCCCGCAAACCCTACTCTGGCTCATTAATGGCTTAATCAATTTTGACACATTTTATGAATTTTCACAGCCAGATAAAAAAACCGCCCGGTTGGGCGGTTCAGTTTCACTTTGGCGGCTATTTCATCCCATCCAGAACACGTCGTATGACGGTTTCCAGCAAATCCGGGTCAACTTGACCATTCAAGCGGGCCAGCACAGCCGCCTTAACACGATGCACCAAAACCGCCCGAGGATCATCTTCGGGGTGGCTGTTTGGCTTTACTTTGTTGGGCAGCATGCCATACTTGAACATTCGCTCGCGCGCCAGGTCAGTCAACACAACATCATCATGAACATCGATGCTGGTCACGCCGCGCGCATAGAGATCGTCAATATCCCGTTCAGTGTAGAAAATCTTTGGCATGTTGACCTTGCCTTTTTAGCAAATAGGCGACCCGCCACGAGACGGGGGAGCCAACTTTCTGGCGAGAAATTTCCGCAAAAACATCGAGGCCAACCCAAAAGGGTTGCCCTTACTTGCCTTTGCCTTCCAAATTCTGTAACGCCGTTACCGCCGCATTGCGCGCGGTCAGGATTTCCGCTTCGGAACCGGAGAGCCACATACGGCCGAAACGCCCCACGGAGGAGACATGCAGCACTTTGATGTTGGCCCCCTTTTCAGCTTCGTTGAGAGCGTAGTTGATGTACGCTGCCGGGGCACATTCCAACACCAGCATCGTCTCACCGGGGACGAGCATCGAGCCGCGCCGGAAGCGATTGAGCAGTTGCGCCTGGTACGGGTCAACATTGGTGATGATCTGCACCGAGGCAATTTCAGGCTTGACCCGATCCTCGATTTTTAGCCCAATCCGGTCGAGGACAATCCGCCCCGCTTCCAATACCTCGGACTGGGAGCGTGAATGGACCTCGAACATGCCAAATTCGCGTTCAACGATCTGCGCGCCAGGTTTGGCCTCGGTGGCTTTGACGGCGATATCGACCAGGCGAAAAACTTCATTGCCCGGCGCGACCTCGATATAGAGCGCAGCCATGCCTTCGGTGGGCAGGTCGCCCTGGGTCACGGTGCCAACAAAAGCCGCGTACTGGGGCTGCATGCGGTCGATGTACGAGTAACAGCGTAGTGAAAATTGATCGCCCATAGGTCTCCTTAATTATGCATTGCAATCCCCAGCGGGGTGACGAACAGCGGGCTGCCCGGGACAACGGTTTCGATGCCGGTAAATTCCTGCACCACCCTGTCCATGCCGGGGTAAGCACAGGTCCCGCCGACGAGATACAATTTTTTGACGTTATAACCGCGCACGTGGCGGCTGACAATACTGCCGACCTTTTCCATCACCGGACGAACGACCGGCAGCAGGCGCGGCTGCTCCTGGGGGTCTTTTTTGAGCGCTTCGGCCTGCTCAAAGGGGATATTTTTGGCACCGGCAATCACTAGCGAGAAGTGCGTTCCGCCAGTCGGTTCGTCGGCTGTGTAAACGACTTTGCCATTTTCGAGGATGGCGATACCGGTTGTGCCGCCGCCCACATCCACAATCGCGCCATCCTCGATTTTCAGGACATTGTTTGCGGCGGTGGGTTCATCCACCAGGCCAGAACATTCCAACCCGGCAGCATAAAGCACATTGGCGGTAGCACGGACTTCGGCCTGGGCCACCCCGGGCGGATACGACGAAGCCGCAGATTTTAACTCAAAACCGAGTTTTGTCTCCACCTGGGCCTTCATCTGTCGCAGGAGCGCCACCGCACCGACAAAATCGACCACCAGCCCGTCGCGGACAATTTGCGCAAACTGGTAAGCCCCGGCGATGGGCCGGTATTGTTCATCCAGCACAGCCAGGACAGTATAGGCTGTGCCCAGGTCCACGCCGACATGCAGCGTGCCGCGATACTCACCGAGTGGTGAAATCATTTCGGGGTCAGGATGCCAGCCGTTGGCGCGGCCATTCATTACATCATCCGTACGAAGCAGAAGTTCGGTCAGGTTTGGGTTCATGGTGATTGACAGTAGGGGCGACCCGCCCAGAGCCAACGAGAACTTGGTTTACAGGTTATCCTGGCCAGACGAGGCGTTTTTTAGCCTTGAAGGGTTGCCCGTACCGGTTGCAGGTTATCCTTTTACTTTCCAACTCAACTTCCCGGCCTGGAAGTACAGCTCAAGCACATAAACGGCCGACGAAAGACGGTTTAAGGCCCGCGCCAAGCCTGCGCCAATCCCCGCCGGGTCGAGCGCATCGGGCGGGAAGGCTTGCAGGGCGACAACTTCCACTTCACGAGATTGGGTGCGCAACACATTCATCCAGTGCAAGATTTCGTGATCGTGCGGACCTGGAACCAGGTGCGGTATGCCGAGATGCCGATCTGGCCAATGCGAGATTTCATGTAGCTCGGCTTCACTTTTTCCGAGCAGCGCTAAGGGCGACACCGGGCGCAGGTTGTATTCGGCACTCATGATCTCACGGCAATAGGCAGCCAATGTGTCGAGATGCTGAGCCAGTTCGGGCAGTTCAAAACGGCGCGCAACCGAGGCGGTCAGCATCACCAGGGCATGCAAGCTATCGACACGGCCGCGAAAAACCAGCCGGGGGCTTGTTTTCGGGGCGAAGTGACCGGCATCGATCTGGGTTAAATGCTCCGGCTTGGCGTGCAGCGGTTGTCCGCACTCGCTACAGACCGGTACAGGGCCCGTCAACACCACCGGGAACGAACCAGGCTTATTCCAATCGATTTCTTGAGTTGCCTGGGCGGATGAGGCTGCAGCATAGCGGACTTCAAGCCGATTGACCTTCAGGAAGTCCTGCGCCGAGGCCGAAAACCGCGTTCCAGGCGGAAAAGGCGGCAATTGCCCGCGCCCATTCTGCCAGAGTTCGCGCAGTTCGCTTTCGGTGATGAAGCTCATCCGAGTTCGTTCCAGTTCGCCGGGAAAGCGACGTAGATAAAACGCACCTGGCTAGGCGTGCCAAAGGTGATACTGGAGCCTTTGGGAATGAAAATCACGTCGCCAGGGCCGCCATGCACAGCCACCTCGCCGCGGGTAATGACCAACTCGCCTTCGAGGACGATGTCAACTTCGTCATACGTCAGCGTCCAGGGAAACTCGCCTTTTTCGAGCGCCATGTACCCGGCTGCCATCGTGGAGCCATCGGCCGAGGTAACCACATCCTTAAGCCGCACATTCGTGCCGGGTGTTGCCAGCCCCTCTCCGAAAGGGTCCATGATGACTGTGGAACCAAGCACCATTTTCAGCGGCGGGAGCGGTACAGGCACAGCGGGACGATCCGGAGGAGGCGCCACCGGGCTGGAGGGGGTTTCTCGCACCAGGCGGACGCCTAATTCGCGCGCAACATCCACCGCTTCGGGCGTCACTAAATCGTCCGGGCTGAGAAGCAGCAGGTCTGATTTCTGTTCGCGCGCGACACGGCGAATATCGGCAGCTGTAAATAACTGTCTCGGCATGGTTTTATCCAGGCGCTAAAGTCGCTCTCAAACTGCGCTATCGAACCGCAAAGGCCGCGACACCAGCCCTTAAAGGCGGTGCAAGAGAGCGCCAAAAAACGAATATCTTTGCGCGCTTTGCGTTCTTGCGGTTCGATAAAGGCAGGTGATTTTAGCCTTTACCGGTTATGAAAACCGGTTTACTTGCCGGATTTGCCGCCGAAGGAGCCCTTGCTCTGCTGGGGCAGGATCATTTCGACATCGGCATGCGGGCGCGGGATGACGTGGACCGAGACCAGCTCGCCAACGCGTTTGGCCGCGGCAGCGCCAGCGTCGGTGGCGGCTTTAACTGCGCCGACATCGCCGCGCACCATCACGGTCACAAACCCACCACCGACATATTCACTGCCGATCAGGGTCACGTTGGCGGCCTTGACCATCGCATCGGCGGCTTCAATTGCGCCGATCAAACCTTTGGTCTCGACCATTCCGAGAGCAATCATGGAAACGTCTACTGGCATGGGGTTCTCTCCTTGTTACAAAAATTGTTTTGTAGGGGCGACCCTTCTAAATTATCGGTCGCCATGATTTGCCGAACAATCCCGTTGACCGGGGTGTTTGTTCGGGCCGGGCGGGTCGCCCTTACTTTTTGAGTTCCGCCAGGACACGGCGGACTATCTCCTCGATTTGGACATCTGCCGCGCCAACCGAAACGGGCGCAGCAGTGACCTTTCCGGCCAGCTGGGCCGGGTCGTCGGTGGAACCAGGCTGGATGGCAGCCTCAGGCGGCGGGTTGACCTCGTAGGCCAGGCGCTTGATGTTGTACAAGTGATGCACGGTAATATTGTCACCCGTGATGGCGCCACCCACCCCGCCCGAACCAAGTGTCATCGATGGCATGACGCCGGTGGTGTATCCGGTGGCACCCAGTGTGCCAAAAGTATTGACCAGGATCCGGAAAACCGGCTTCTCCAGCCCAAACTGCATAATGACCTTATCATCCTGGGCATGAATGACCAGCGAGTGACCGCGCCCGCCATAGTTGATTAGCTCGAGGCTGCGCTCACAGCCATCTTCCCAACCATCGGCTTCGTACCAACCGAGAACCGTGGTCAATTTCTCACCCGAAAGCGGCTCGCTCGGGCCAACGGCCTTTAATCTGGCAACCAGGATACGGGCTGTAGCCGGAACACTGATCCCGCACATTTGCGCCAACTGCTGCGGACTCTTACCCACCGACTTGGGGTTGGGCAGGTGCCCGGCAAACAAGACTGGCGCCAGGGCGCGGGCTTGCTCGTCGCTGACAAAGTACGCGCCTTCGGCCTTCATCAGCTCTTCGAGCTGCGCCGCAATCGGCTTATCGGCAATAACAGCCTGTTCCGTAGCGCAAATCACAGAATGATCAAAAGCCTTCGAGGCAACAATGTATTTCGCCGCTCGCGCCAAATCCGCCGACCGGTCAACATAGACCGGCACATTCCCCGGGCCAACGCCATAGGCCGGTTTCCCAACCGAGTGCGCGGCCCGCACCATATCCGAACCGCCGGTCGCCAGGATCACGGCCACATATTTGTGCTTCATCAACTCCTGCGTGCCCGGCAGGCTGACTCGGGTCATACAAGAAACCAGCCCCTTGGGCATCCCGGCGCGTTCCCCGGCTTCAGCCATCAGGCGCGCGGTCTCAGCCGAACATTTTGCGGCATAAGGGTGCGGAGCCACCACGATGCCATTCCGCGCTTTGACCGAAATCAAAATCTTGAACATCGTGGTCGAGGTCGGGTTGGTGCTGGGCGTTAGCGCTGCCACCACACCCATCGGCCAGGCGATATCGTAAATTTTCTTTTTGATGTCATGCCGAATCACGCCGACAGTGGGCACATCCTTGATGGCGTCCCACAACAGCTTCGACGAGAGCACATTCTTCAGCGTTTTATGCTCCGGTACACCATAACCGGTTTCTTCGGAGGCCATCCGCCCGAGACGCTCAGAGGCTGCATAAGCCGCTTCGGCCATCGCCTGGCAAATGCGATCCACCTCGGCCTGTGAGGCGTGGACAAATTGTTTCTGCGCCTCGCGCGCAGCAACCGCGAGGGTGCGGGCTTCTTGAATGGAGAGAAGGTCATTGTCGAGTTCGGGCATAGGGTTGCCTTATCTGGAAAATCTTAGAAACAAAGGGGCTGGAAAGTTGGGTTTCCTTTGTGTCCTTGGTGTCCCTTGTGTTTAATATTTGATCGGATCACGGGCAATTTCGAGCACCATATCGCGGAAGGCGATGGTCGCGGCCTTACAGGCTGGCTGGTCGCCGGTCAGCATGACGCCCATGTAGTTGGTCTCAGACGGCGGCATGGTCAAGGCAACGATGCGTGTGGCCGAAGCTTTGAGCGCCGCATCCAGGGCCACAAGGCCCTCCATGGGTGGAGCCACCAGGTAAGCAATCGGTGCGCCAAGCGGGATGTTGCAAACGCCGGAGAGATACGACCCGGTGCGCGAGATCAGGTGCGGAAAAAAGGCAATCGTGGCGTTCTCATTGGCTGAATACCAGATGGCCTCCGTTTTCATATAGTTAAGCGCCGCATTCAAACCCGCCCGAACTTCAGCTGGATTAGGCCCGGCAATGATCGCCATAATCTCACCAGAAAGCAGCCCGGAAGCGTGCGCCGCGCCCGCGTAGAATGAACGCGCGTAAACCACTTCCACATCGGCCATTTTGGTAGCTTCGTCAACCGAGACATAAGTGGCATCGTCGTTATCGGCGGTAATCAGGCCAATGGAGCGCTGGTCAGAGCGCAGTTTAAGTTGCTCGGCGAAATTCGCATCGACATTGGGAATCATGCGAACCGAGAGCGGATTGGCGTAGATGGGGTCGAGAACGGCCATGGCATCTCCTCGTTTTCTATATCGTTGCGTAGGGGCGACCCTTCAAAGCCAATGAGGCTATCGATTGGCAACCGGCCTGAGCCTGAAAGGATTATTTTTCACGCCAAGCGGGTCGCCCCTACTGTAATTATCATTTCGTCGCCAATTTCAATTTGACACCAGACGCCTGATACTGGCGCATCTTTTGGGCAATTTGGACGACAAAAGCGCCTGCTTCGAGCGGATTGGTGCCGCCATTTTCAAAGATGTTGCAAACAACGTCACGGTCGGCATCGGTATCGCCGTATTTGGGCTTGTAACCCATATAAACGCTCATCGACTCGGCACGGCCCAGACCGGGGCGCTCGCCAATCAGCAACAGGACGACATCCGGCTTGAGGGCTTCGCCGATGTCATTCATCACGCCGACACGACAATATTTGACGTGGAAAGGCGTTCCCATCGTCAGCCCGGCAGCCTGGACGCCCTGCCTGATGACCGGGAAAATCTGGCGCAGGTTGGCTTCAATGGCGGCGGCACTCAGGCCGTCGCCGACCACGAGCTGGATATTGGGGTTTTTAACACATTTTTCGGCAAGGGTGCGCTTGGCTTCGTCACTCAACTGGCGGCCCAGGTCAGGGCGCAGCAGGAATTGTTCTTTTCCACCGGTGATGTTGGTTTGAACGGTGAACAGGCCAAATTCATCGAGCAGTTTCTGGTCGATGTCACGGTAAAGGGCATCCTGTGTGACGGCATGGTCACCCTGGAACAGGAGCAGCGAAGCAGTGTTATAACGCGGCCCGGCGCGGCCCACACCGATGCGGGAGGTAGTAGAGCCGATCAACTCTGTCAGCGCGGCAGGGTCTTGGGGATTTTTGACACGCGCTTTGTAGCGCAGATCGTCGGAGGTCGGGTCGGGGAGGTCAATGGTAAGGCTGGAGGTCCGAGATAAGAGGTTGGATGTGGGAGGTTGAGAAACAACAGGCGCGGGGCTCGGGGCCGGAGCCGGTTGGGTAGACGGAACAACGGCTTCAGTGGGTTGAGTCCCGGAGACGGCCCCGGCGGCGATTAACTGCCGGACAACGGATTCCACAATTTCGTTCAGTTTGGCGTCATCCATTTTCCATCTCCATTAATGTTTCAGGAAAAACGTCGGGTCGCCGGCTTTTTCGGTCAGGACGCCGTCTTTCATCAGGCCGAGTGAAACCAGCCAGGCTTCGAATTCGGCGGCAGGGCGGGCTTTGAACAACTGGCGCAGGGTGGGCGCATCATGGTAGGACGTGCACTGGTACGAAAGCATCGAGTCGTCGCCCATGGGGACACCCATAAAGTAGTTGCAACCCGCGGCGGTGAGCATGACGGCCAGGTTTTCGATGGCATTCTGGTCGGCGCGAGCATGGTTGGTGTAGCAGGCGTCGACGCCCATCGGGATGCCGGTCAGTTTGCCCATGAAGTGGTCCTCGAGCCCGGCGCGCTGGATTTGGCGGGCATCGTAGAGGTATTCAGGACCGATAAAGCCGACGACGGTGTTGACCTGGAAGGGGTTCCAGCGTTTGGCGAGGCCGTAGTTGCGGGCTTCGAGCGTGAGTTGATCCCAGCCATTGTGGGCTTCGGCGGAAAGCGCGGAGCCCTGGCCGGTTTCAAAGTACATGAAGTTGGGGCCGGATGGGAAACAGTATTTCTTGGCGAGGGCGTAGGCTTCGTCGAGCATGCCAACCGAGATGCCAAAGGAGTCGTTGCCCTTTTGCGATCCGGCGATGGACTGGAACACCAGCCCCACCGGTGAGCCGGACTGCATACACTTCATCTGTGTGGTGACGTGGGCCAGGACACAGTTCTGGGTGGGAATTTGCCAGGTTTTGATGACGTCATAGGTCATGTCGAGCAGGCGCGCGACGGAGGAATACGAGTCATCGACCGGGTTGATGCCAATGACCGAGTCGCCGGAGCCGTAGGAGAGGCCTTCGTAAATTTCGGCGCGGATACCTTCGGGCGAATCGGTGGGATGGTTGGGCTGCAGGCGGCTGGAGAGCGTGTTCGGCGCGCCGATGGTGTTGTTGCAGTGCGCCATAACGCGGATTTTGCTGGCCCCGTACATCAGGTCGAGGTTCGACATCAATTTAGTGACGGCAGAGACCATTTCAGCCGTCAAACCGTTGGAGATGCGCCGAATCATCTCCGGGCTGGTGGTGTCAGCCAGCAGCCACTCGCGAAACTCGCCCACCGTCCAATCTTTGATTTCAGCATAGACTGTTTCGTTGACGGCATCCTGGATGACCCGCGTCACTTCATCGTCGTCGTAAGGAACGGCGGGGTTTTCACGCAGCACCCAGAGCGGGACTTCGGCCAACACCAGGCGCGCAGCGATGCGCTCGGCGGCGGTCTCGGCGGCGACGCCGGCCAGCCGGTCGCCGGATTTTTCCTCGTTGGCCTTGCCCATCAGCAGGCGGATGTCGGGGAATTCGTAGGTTTTGCCGTGCAGTTTAGTTCGTAGGAGCATGGGTTCTCCTGTTTCGGGCATCGAATTTCACAAAAGTTATTTTTGAACCGCGAAGTCCGCGAAGGGCGCAAAGAAAACCTTTTTCCAGCAGATTTTCGCGAATTATTTTGATTTTCTTGGCGATCTTTGCGGTTAATTCTCGGTGTTAATGATAAAAAACCAGCGTTTTGACGCTCAACGGGACAACGCGGCCATCCATGAGCGGGGTTCCGACGTCGATATAATCACCTTCGAGCAGGCCCACTTGGTCGATCACCAGCAGAGAGCGCCTGGGCATCAACCCTTTGACCGTTTGGCCGAGGGCCTGGGCATAATCACGCTCAATGATGACAATCAGCGGTTTTTCGGCAGGGAGCGCCCCAGCAAACTCACTCAGGCCATTTGAGAGTTGTAAAAGGGCGGTGTAATCCAGGGCGCGTTGCAGGTCGAGGGCGACGGCAAAATGATCAGAACTGGCATCCACATCCCAACGGCGGACGGCGTCAGCAATCGCAGCCACCACCTTGTCGGGATTCAGGTCCGCTTCCAGCGATGGCCGGATAACCGGGACATTTCGCAGCGGCAGGATTTCGCGTTCGGCCCAAATGGTCGACCCGGAGAGAGTGACTGTTTGGGTGCTGGCGCCCAGCACCGTGGCGCGCAGCGTCTCGGCCGGGGGGCGGATTTCATAGGCGGTGAGCGTCGGGTGCAGCCGCAGCGATTCAGCCAGCAACGGGCCAACGTCATCGTGCAAAGTCACATCACTAACGCTTTTAAGCGCCAGCGGATGGTAGTAGTAATGCCCAATGCCGCCGGAGAACATCAGCACCGAACCGCGCCCGGAAACCGCAGTCGGCGGGGTGAGATACAGTTTTTGCGCCAGCGGCGAGGCCGTGCCCTCCACCAGTTCGACGGTCATATCGGCCATACGATCGGTAAAACGGCGCAAATCGGGGAGCGAGGGTGCATCGCCGAGGGTAAGGTTGAGGCCACAGTCAGCCAGGATCAGCCTGGCGGGTTCGGCAATATGACGGATTTTGCCGGTAGCGTGCTCGATTTCGAGAATCCGGCCGCCGTAGTTCATGGCCGCCGTTGCCAGGAAAGCACCGCTGCGAAAGGTGACACTGTTGGCGCTGCCGCCGCCAATGTCCACGTTTGTAACGGTGGTGTAGTGTGACTGTGAATACTGTGCCGCGCCCGCGCCGCGCCCGGAAATGAGACTTTCCACATTCGGCCCGGCCACGCTGACCACAAACTCACCTGCCAACCCGGCCAATGCACGCACAATTTCATCGGCGTTTTTCTTTTTGGCCGTCTCACCGGTGATGATGACCGCTCCGGTCTCGACCTGCGCCGGGTCGATGT
The DNA here is from genome assembly GCA_964562145.1 of uncultured Anaerolinea sp. Lineage (GTDB taxonomy): Bacteria > Chloroflexota > Anaerolineae > Anaerolineales > Villigracilaceae > UBA5195. The sequence goes on from CAZLSP010000004.1 coordinate 129,307, forward strand.
TGGCGGCGGCATATTCGCGGCGGACGATTTCGTTCAGTTTGGCAGCATCCACCGTTTCCCGGCCTGCCCCGCGTTCACCAGCGGGGTCTGAGAGCGGGGTAAAAACGATTGGGCTTTGGTACAACACTTCACGCCCGGTAATCGCCATGCGCGGAATCTGCCCGGGGCGGGCGACATCGGCCAGTTTCAGGCGCGAAAAGATAATCTGGGTGGTGGTAGTGCCAACGTCAATGCCAACCGAGAGCAGGGAGCGGGTGTCTGCCATGGGAAACAAGAAATCCTAAAGGTTTCAACAACCTTTAGGATTCAACTCTTTCTAAATGTCACTTTTCCGCTCTCTTCGAGCGAGTCAATCACGCCAACAATCGTGGCATCGGTTGGGATATCGCGGGTGATGGCCGTGTAGCGCGCTGATGAACCGGTGGCCACCAGCACCAGGTCGCCTGTGCCCGCGCTGACTGTATCCACCGCCACAAACGGATTCCCGACCGGCTTGCCGGTGTCATCGGCTTCACGCACGATTAGCAACTTACGCCCACTCAGGTTTTCATCTTTGATGGTGGAAATGGTCGAGCCGATGACGAGCGCTAGTTTCATGCTATCTCCATCAGGGGTGGACAGGCTGGTTGTGGGATGATCGTGATGTATTACTTTACCACAAATTATGAAAGAAGGGTTAGTTTTATAAGATTGTCCGACAAACTTATTTTCGTGAACCAGTCTGACGGAAAATCAAGCGAAGTATTGGCCGGGAACAGGGCAAATTTTTGGCGAAACAACACCCGCTCGCCCTGTGAAACCTGCAAGGTGGTGTTCTTTCGGAACTCGTGCGAACGAACGCGGAATCTACCCGGCAATTGGTCCGGCCGCAGCAGGTTGGGAACAGCCCAGGCCAGGGGCGCTTCCACCTGGAGCGGGATGGCATCCGAAGGCCAACGCCCGCCCCGCAAATAATCACGGATAGAGTGCGCCGCGCGGCGTCCTTCCAGGGCTGCCCAATCGGCATTTTCGGCGCCGCGCAGCAGGTTCCCGGCCGCAAAGACCCCATTCCGCGAGGTTCGAAAGGCCGCATCCACCTGCGGGCCAAGCGAAGCCGGGGACATAGCCAGCCCTGCCTTGCGGGCCACTTCGTGCTCAGGGATCCAGTTCCCGCTAAAAATCACGCTGTCACACTCGATCGTTTCCAGCCGCCCGGTTTCGGTATTCTCAAATTCGATCCCTTCTACCCGTTGGCGTCCCACGATGCGGGTCACTCGACTGTTGACGTGCAAGCGCACGCGCTCTAACAGGTCGGCAAAAAACCACTTGGCAGGCAAAAAAGGGAAATACATCTGATGCTGCGGCAATTCGGTCAACATCCCAACCACGCGCACCCCGGCATGCCGGAGGGACAGCACCACCGACAGGCTAACCGTTTCTGCGCCGACAATGACAGCCCGCTTTCCAACCGGCAGGTGATGTTCAAAGACAAATCGCTGGAGTGAGCCGGTTGTAAAAACACCTTGTGGACGCGTTCCCGGCACCAGGCGCGCCGCACGCGGACGTTCGCGCACACCGGTTGCCAACAAGACCGCTTTCGCTTCCAGGCTGCCCACGCCCCAGGGATGGGTATATGCAGCCCGGAGAAGGTCATCCCAACCCGTAAGAGTCGTTTCGGTGTGGATTTTCAACCCGGCAGCTTCGGCCAGGTCCTGGTATCGACGAGCATAGTCCGGCCCAGATAGCACCCGGCGCAAATCGCCCCACCCGAAACCGGTATGATGGCACAGGCGCGGAATCCCACCCGCCTGCGGCTCACGCTCCACCAGGGTGACATCCTGCATCCCCAGGCGCTTGAGCTCCAATCCGGCGGCCAACCCGGCCGGGCCAGCCCCCACAATCAAAACGTCCGTTTTTTCAGGCAGCATGGGCAGACTCCAATCCGAGCAAAGTGGCCGGGTCTTGTTGCGTCTCGCGGGCCAGTAAACTGACCAGCGAGGCCTGGCAGTTAAATCCCTGGCAGCGGCCTTGCAGGGCGCGTGTACGGCGACGCAGGCCATCCAGGGTGCGCGCCGGGATGGGAGCGCGCAGCGCGTCGAGCAGCTCACCGAGAGTGACATGCTCACAATGGCACACAATCCGGCCATAGTCCGGGTTAGAAGCAATTTGGCCGGTCGATTGGTACGGGCGCTCGGCCGCCTCGCCAATATTGGGCATCTTGAAAGGCTTAAATTCGGGTTTTAGAGACAGACCCAGGCCTGCCTGGCGCAGCAAATCGACCGCATACTCGGCAATCCCAAGCGCGGCAGAAATTCCGGTTGAGCGAATGCCACCCACACACAAATAACGTTGCTCGGGATGCAGCGCAATCTGATAATCGCTGTGCTCGGTGGCGGCGCGCAAACCGGCATAGGTGGCCGTCACTTCTTCCTCGAGCAATTGCGGCAAAATCGCCCGGCCCTTTTCCAACAGCATCGCCAGGCCGCTGGCGCTGGTATCGGTGGCTGTTTTATCGGGCAAGTCTTCGGCGGTAGGGCCCAGCAGGATGTTGCCATACACCGTCGGGCTGATCAACACCCCTTTGGTGATGGCAGTCGGAACCGGTAACAGGATATGCTTCACCAGCGGGCGAGCCAGCTTGTCGAAGACAATCAGCTCCCCACGCCGCGGCGTGACCTTGAAATTTTGATACCCAAAATGGGCATTGATCTCGTCTGAATACAACCCGGCAGCATTGATAACCCAACGAGCCTGCACACTGCCGCCTCGCCCAGCAATCAGGTGGACCTCCCCGGTGCTCGTAATCCGCTCTACCGGGAAATTGACCTTGAGCGTTACCCCGTTCACCACGGCCTGGGTAGCGCAGGCCAGCGGCACAGTGTAAGTACACAAAATCCCCTCTCCCGGCACCAGCATGCCGCCCACCGCGCCCGGGCCGAGCTGCGGCTCACGCTGGTACACCTCCCCGGCGCTAATCAGGCGGACATCCATCACCCCGTTCTGGTGGGCCTTTTCTAGCAGGCGAGGCAAAGTCTCCAGCTGGTCGGCATTCCAGGCAACGAGCAGCCCGCCCAGCAACTCATGCGGCACACCGGCCTCAGGCAGGAAGGTTTGCATCAGGGTATAACTGCGCCGCATCAGGGTGGCTTCAAGCGAACCGGGTTTGGCGTCGAAGCCAGTATGCCAGATGGCGGTGCTGGCCTTCGACGTGCCCATACCCACATCGGGCGCAGATTCGAGCAAAACAACGTTGAATCGATAACGGGACAGTTCACGGGCAATGGCTGAACCCACTGCCCCGGCCCCAATCACGGCGATATCAAAAGTTTCAGTCATGTTTTTTCATTGATGATATTGTTTGACGGCTGCGAGAGCCCGCTTCCACTTGCCCAGGCGTTTTTCACGCTCGGGCAGGTCGATTCTGGGCCGGTAAACGGCTTCCGATTGCCAGACGGCGGCCAGCGCCTCGAGCGGAATGCCCAAAGCAGAATGACCGGCCAGTTGGGCAATGCCAATGGCGGTCGATTCGCGCGCGGCGGCCACCTGCACCTCGACATTAAGCAAGTCAGCGATGTACTGCATCAGGTAAGGGTTACCCGAAGGGCCGCCATCGACCTTGAGAACACGCGGAGCCTGACCGGCATCTTGCGACATGGCTGTCACCACCTCGTAGACCCGAAAGGCAATCCCATCCAGGGTCGCCCGAACGATATCGGCCGGGGTGCTGCCGCGGCTCAGGCCAAAAAGCGCCCCGCGCGCTTCGGCCAGCCAGTGCGGAGCGGCCAACCCTTGCAACGCCGGGACAAAAACAACCTCGTCGTCTGTAGAGGTAGCCGCCACTTCGGCGCTGGCAGCCGGGTTCGGCAGGAAACCCATGCTTTCGGTTACCCATTGCACCGCCGCCCCGGTAACAAAAATACCCCCATCCAGCGCATAAGCGGTCTGACCAGGCCAATGCCAGGCCATGGTGGTCAGCAAACCATGCTCCGAGAGACGCATCTCCCCGCCAATATTCATCAGCAAAAAGCTGCCCGTACCAAAACTGCATTTCATCTCGCCCGGATTAAAACAGGCCTGCCCAAATAACGCGGCCTGCTGATCCACCAGCAAGGCATGCAACGGATACAGGTTGCCGTCACCAAAATCCAGGTCACCGGCATAACCGGCAGATGGGCGCACTTCGGGCAGCATGGCGCGAGTAGCGCCAAACAGCGCCAACAGGTCATCGTCCCAATCGAACTGATTAATGTCGAACAAAAGGGTGCGTGAAGCCGTGGAAGGGTCCGTGATATGCAACTTGCGCTGACTTAAATTCCAGATAACCCAGGTTTCGGTGGTTCCAAACAGGGCGCGACCATCCGCGATAGCCTGTTGGAGCTGCGGGTCATGTTCGCGGGCATAACGCAGCTTGGGCGCAGAAAAATAGCTATCCAACAACAGGCCGGTCTTTTGACGCAAAGCCGGGTGATTCACCTGGGCTGTCAGCGCATCACACACCTCTACGCCGCGTTTATCCTGCCAGACAATGGCCGGGGTGAGCGGCAGGCCGGTTTCGCGGTCCCAAACGATGAAGGTCTCGCCCTGGTTATCAAACCCGATGGCGACAACCGGATACTGACTGAGCAGGGGCGTAACAGCCTGTTTAACGGTGCGCAAGATGTCGTGAGGGTCCTGCTCCACCCAACCCGGTTTTGGGAAATGCGCGGGCAGCGCAACCGAATTGCGGGCCACGAAGCGCCCGTTTTCATCCACAACTACCGCGGTGGTCTGGGTGGTTCCCTGGTCAATGCCGATGAGATATTTCATCCTGGCTCCAAAAAGGAACGCGGCAGCCCATTTAATGAGTTGCCGCGTTCGAATCGATTACGGAAGCACCCGATTAGTCGGCGGCGCTATCTTTATACTTGGCTTCAATCTCAGCAATCATCTTCTGGCGCTGTTTAATCTTGTCACCTTCGGGAACACCTTCAAAGCGATTGCGCTCGAGGCCGTACCACAGGATGACCATCACCACCACCATACCGATGGTCAGGTAAAAGACTTTTTCATTGGGCGGGAAGAAACCCGTGATGGCCAGGACAATACCACCAATCACCGCCAGAACGGCATTGGGTTTGGACCAAGCCCCCAGGTTGAAGGGCCCTTTCTCCTTCCAGGTTTTGCCTTCGGCCAGGAAACCCGCCGCAATGGGCATCACATAGGACAGGTACAGGAAAACCGCGCAGCCCGTAGAAAGCACCACGAAAGCGCCCGCATACAGGGTGGAAAGGAACGCAACCACCACACTGGTCCAGGTGGCATAGGTAGGCGTGCGGTAAGTGGTGCTGACGTGCGCCAGGGTCTTCGAGAACGGCAAGCCACCATCGCGCGCAAAGGCGAACATCATGCGCGAGGTGGAAGTCAGGCCAGCCAGACCGCACAGGTAGTTACAAACGACAATGCCGAGGCCCAGGATGAAAAGCAAAGCGTACGGCATTTTGGAAGCGCCGAACATATAGTAGAACGAGCCCCAACCGGTGGCAGCGCCTTCTTCGACACTGGGCATTACCAGGACAAAGGTGGCGACCATCAAAAAGCCAAAAATCCACGACCAGAGTACCGCCTGCCACATGCCCTTTGGCACATTGACCTGCGCATCATGGGTTTCTTCGGACGTGTGGGCCGAAGCATCGTAACCAGTGAGGGTGTAAAGCACAAAAAGCAAGCCCAACAGGAAGGCGAAACCGCCGCTGGCGCTGGCCGGGAAGACACCGCCGCCCGCATCACCGGTATAGTTTGTAAAGGTGGTCAGGCGGGAGAAATCGAGCGCAACGGGCGAGAAAACCAACAGGGAGCCCGTCAGCAGGATGGCAACCACAAAAATCAGGTAACCGCTGAAATCGGTCAACATGGTGGTGACTTTGATGCCATAGTGGTTAAACAGCCCCTGCGTTACCAGGATGAAGGTGACGCCAATTGCCTGGTGAACAGGCCCCCAGGAGGAGACATCCACACCGAGCACAGTCGCCAGGAACAAATCCTTGAAGAGCAGGTAAACACCCACATCCACCGACGAAACTACAAAAACCAGACCAAGCAGGTTGAGCCAGGCCGTCGCCCAACCCCAGGCTTTGCCACCCAGGTGCGAGCTCCAGTGATAGAGGCCACCCGCGGTGGGATAAGAAGAAGCAATCTGGCCCATGCCAAGGGCCACAATCATGGCAATGGCACCGCCCAGCAACCAACCGATGGCAACAGTAAAACCGCCGCCTGAGCTAAGGGCGACGGGGAAAGTGGTGATGCCACCAGCGAGGATACAGATGATCGAGAAGGAAATCGCAAAGTTGGAGAAGCCGCTCATACGACGTGCGAGTTCTTGAGCGTACCCCAGTTTGTGCAAATGCTGTACATCGTGCTGTTGAACCGTATCTTTCTTGGCCATTTTGTTGTTCTCCTCTGGGTTTGAAAAAATTGCGCAATGAGAATCGACACTTCAGAGACGCCAATCGCATATCACTACGATACTGCCTCCTCTCTCTCATCGAAGAGAAAACAAAATGATTACTAGTATCCACAACACCTGTCAAAAACGAAAGGTGCGAAGATGCAAAAATGAGTTGTCTGACATACTTGAGTTCGGTAAAAATATTGTAGCATGCGTGTCAATAGATTTTGATGGGCAACCCGCAAACCGGCTATAATGGCGCATCCCAGCACCGAAAGGCAGCCAAACGATGACAGACACTCACAAACCCGCCGGGACGCTCCAGCCAAACAGCAAGATGTGCTTTATCTGCGGGCTGGAAAACCCCGTGGGCCTGAAATTGCGCATCTACGAAACCGAACCGGGCGTAATTGAGACAACCTATACCGCACCGGAGCATTTCCAGGGCTATCCGGGCGTTTTACATGGCGGGATCGTTGCCACCATCCTCGACGAAATCAGCGGACGGGCGCATATGGGGCCAGCCGATAATCCGCGTTTTATGTTTACAGCCAAATTGGAAGTCAAATACCGAAAAAATGTCCCAACGCAGAAGGTCTTACGAATCGTTGGCAAGGCCGGTAAATCCAAGGGGCGCATGGCAGAAGGCTGGGCCGGGATTTACGAGGCCGAAAGCGGCGAATTGCTGGCTGAAGCCAATACCCTGCTCATCAACGTTCCCCCCGAAACGCTGGATACCGCCAACCTGGATGAACTCGGCTGGAAAATTTACCCGGAAACCTAGACGGGTTATTTTTCGTGCAAACGGGGATTGAGAATATGGTCGAGGGCCACGCCCAACAGCGAGAAGGCCAGACCGGTAAGCAACAACATGCCTATCGGTAACAAGATCCAGTACTGGTCATACTGCAAGGCGTTGTAATCGAACGCTTCGTAGATGGTTTTGCCCCAGGTGGGCAGGTAAATATCGCTGACACGCAAAAAAGCCAGGGTGGCTTCAAGGAAAACAAAGCCCGGCACCGACACCACCAGTTGAGGGATCAGCAATGGCACAACGCGCGGGACCAGGTAACGCCAGATTAACTGCGCATCGGAGGCGCCGTAGGCCTGTGCGGCTTCGATATAAGGCGCTTGCTTGACCTGCAAAAAGATGGCGCGATAATTTTTAAGCGTCCCGCCCAAGATATTGAGCAGGACCACCACCGCCAGGATAACCCAAATGCTCTTTGAATAGATGAAAAAAACCGTCATGGCAATCGGCAGGGACGGCAAAATCATATTGATCTCAGTCAGGCGCTGGATGAGCTGGTCAATCCAGCCGCCATTCCAGGCGCTGATAGCCGCCAGCAGCATGGACAGGATTGAAGTAAAAACCGCACCCAACAACCCAAAAGCCAGGGCCACAGGCGCGCCCCAAGCCAGCGCCACACCCAGGTCGCGCCGCCGAAAGTCGGTGCCAGCCACGCCATAAACTTTGCCAAGCAGGAGCAATTCGGAGCTCACCGTGCTTTCTTTTTCAAAGGTAATCGTCACAATTTCAAGGCGGTAGGGTCCCGGCAGAGTTTCTTCGCTACCTGGCGCGGAGAAGAGCGTCAACAGCGGATCTTTCCCAAAACGCCGCTGGGCGCGTTCATCATTGAGCATGGAATATAGCCATTGGCCCTGCACCGAGAAGCTGTCGATAACAATCCGGCGTTCATCGGGAGTGACAAGTGTGAGCGCCACAAATGGTTTTTTCTCGCGGTAGGTGGCGCTAAAGTTGAGTTCCAGGTCCTGCGGGGCTTCGTGGTAGGGAAAATCGAAGGCGTACACATCTGCAATCACCTGGCTGCCGTCATCGCGAACGGTTACCGTGCGCGAGAAACTGCCGCCATCCCCGGGCAGGATGATGGTTTCGGGCAGTTTTTTTACGCGGAACCAGTTAAACCAGGCCGGGCGAGCATTGCGCGGCATACGATAGAATTCGGCGCGATCGGCGCGCCAGGCCAGGACTGCCTGGTCGTAGGGCAGTGTGACCAGGGTGTGAACCGCCAGGACCACCAGCAACAGAATCAGCAGGCTGCCCAACATGGCAGACGGGTAGCGGGTGAATTCGCGCAAGAAAGGCAAGATGGAGCGTTTAAAGTCGGGGCGGCGGAATTTGACGGGTTTCCACTTGAGGGCCGGTAAACGCCACGAAACGGAAGGCAGGCAGCGGCGCAGGAGGGAAAACCAGGTTGAAGGTGCGGGAAACTTCCAGGCGCGGTGCGCCCCGCCTTGTTGCTCGCCACCAATCCGAATGCGCGGGTCCAGCAGGGCATAAAAAATATCAAGCAAGAAAACCGTGCCCGTGAGCACATAGGCAAAAGTGACGATGATCGCCAGCACCACCGAACGATCGAAGACCCGGATGGCGCGCACGAACAGGTCGCCCAGGCCGGGCCAGACAAACCAGACTTCCAGGGCCATGCTGCCTTGCCACATGCCAAGCATCAACATGGCAAAACTGGTAATGATATACGGCAGGGCCGGGCGCAAGATATAGCGGCGTTCGATCATTTTGTTGGGCAGGCCGCGGGCGCGCGCCATCTCGACATAATCTTCGCCTGACTGCATGATGAAAAAGGTGCGCCAGGTGGTCACGCTCTGCACAAAGGCCCCCAACAAGATGGCCCCAACCGGCAAGGCCATATGCCTGAATAACATCCACACCTGGCCCGAGAGGGTTGCTTCGGGAAAAGTATCAAGCATACCGCTAACCGGCAATAGTTGTAATTGCACCGAGAAAATAATCGTCAGGATGGCGCCATACAACCAGCTAGGGATGGAAGAGGTAAATGTCAGCGCATTTACCAGCCGGTCTGGCAGGCTGCCGTAATGGCGTGAAAGCGGGAAAGCCACCGCAATGCTGGAGAAGAACAACAGCAGGTTGGCTGTTCCAAACAGGAGCAAGGTATTGGAAAGACGCTCAGAGACTACGTCAAAAACCTGGTTGGATGAACCATCGCGCACCGCAAAACGGAATGTATCGCCCCAATTAAAGAACATTGCATCCCAGGTCCAACGCAGGCAGCGCACCAGGAAGGGTGTGTTCAGGCCATAGGCCTCTTCCATCGCAGCGCGCATCTCGGCAAAATAAGCCTCGGACTCTTCGGGAGTCATCCCATCGGGCGGGATTGTGAATTGAATAGCTTCATCAATGTTGGCGCGATAGATATCATCGATAAAACCGCCAAAATTAACCGCAATGACCGCCAGGTATAACCCGGTAAACAACATTAACGCCAGCACCAGCAATCGAACCAGGGCGTAACGAGAAATTCGGGCAACAGTGTCTTTGAAGGCCGGCAGCATAAAGTCATTTTAACACGTCGAAAGGGCCGTGACAAACCGGGCATCTTGTATAATAAGAAAGCCAATCCTATCAACCCCATGGAGCCACCATGATCACTGACTATTTTCGCCCCCAGACCCTTGAAGAAGCCCTGACCCTGCTCGCCCGCCCCAACACCATCCCGCTTGGCGGCGGGACAACCATCAATACCCCCGCATTTAAAGATAAAAGCTTTGCGGTGGTCGATTTACAGAATTTGAATTTGAAGGGCATTGTGCTTAGTGGTTACACGCTGGATATTGGCGCCGCAGCCACGCTCCAGCAGTTGCTTGAAGCCGCCGACTGCCCCGCAGCCCTGAAACAGGCCATCCAACAAGAAGCGGCCCTCAACATTCGCAACAGCGCCACCGTTGCCGGAAGCCTGGTTGCCAGCGACGGGCGTTCCCCGTTTGCCACCGCCATGCTGGCCCTGGATGCGAAACTGACCCTCAAGGGCGATCCGTCACAAGTCACCAGCCTGTCAGAATATTGGGCGCTGCGCCCGGCCGGGCTGATTACGCAAATCGCCATTCCGCTGAATGCCAAGTTTGCCTACGAACAAGTCGCCCGCACCCCGGCCGACCGGCCGATTGTGTGCGCGGCCCTGGCCCAATGGAGCAGCGGACGCACCCGCCTGGCCCTGGGCGGAACGGGTAAAAATCCGCTCCTGGCCATGGATGGCACCGAGCCTGACGGCCTCGACTCAGCCGCGCGCAATGCCTTTCACGAATCCAATGACGAATGGGCCTCGGCCGAATACCGCATGGATGTGGCCGCCACCCTGTCTAAACGCTGCCTGGAAACTGTTTCGTGACCTGTAAAACGTGAAATTCCTGGCAAAAACCCTTGAACTCCTGCAAGGCAGCTCCGACTCCCTGTTTGCACCCCTGGGTGCCCAAGAGATTGGCGCTGCCTTGCAATTTATCCAGGCGGAATTTGAACAAACCGGCCGACTCGATACAGCCCAACTCCGCCTGCTCTTTGCCCCAACCGGCCCCATCCAGGAAATCGCCATCGACAACGGCTGGGGCGCAGAGTTTTTGCTTTTGGCCGCAGAAGTGGATAAAATAACTGGAAAATGCACTGAATAACAACCGGACATAGCATGCTTAATGATCTGCTCACCCCTAACCTAAAAATAGTCATCTGCGGCACCGCTGCTGGGAACAAATCGGCAGAATTGAAGCAATACTACGCCAAACCAGGCAACCGCTTCTGGAAAATGCTTTACGAAATCGGCTTGACGCCAGCGCTGCTTAGCCCGGCAGAATACGAAAAACTCCTGACCTTTGACATCGGTTTGACAGACTTGGTCAAAACCAAGTCTGGAATGGATAGTACTCTCAAAAAAGATGACTTTAACACGACCACCTTTGATGAAAACATCAAAAAGTACGCGCCAAAAATTCTGTGTTTCAATGGCAAACGCGCCGCCGAAACGTATTTACAGCGGTCTGTTGAATACGGCCTGCAACTAGAAACAATTAATAATACAAAAATCTTTGTTGCCCCATCGACAAGCGGCGCAGCCAGCAAGTTTTGGGATATAAAAATCTGGCAAGAAGCAGCAAAATTAAGTAACTCCTAATTCCTTCGTGTTATCTTTGTGTGTTTCGTGTTCTTTGTGTTCAGGAAATTTACACATCCTTCACGTTTTACGTCTCACTTACGGAGTCCCTCATGTCCTTCACCCTTCTGCAAGAACGCACCATCCCCGAAATCAATTCGACCGTCAAACTGTATCAACACGACAAGACCGGCGCGCGGCTTTTATCGGTGCTCAACGCCGACGAGAACAAGGTTTTCGGTGCCACCTTCCGCACCCCGCCGCAGACATCCAACGGCATCGCCCACATCATGGAACATTCGGTGCTGTGCGGCTCACGCAAATACCCGGTCAAGGAACCGTTTGTCGAGCTGCTCAAAGGCTCGCTCAACACCTTCCTGAACGCCTTCACCTATCCTGACAAAACCTGTTACCCGGTCGCCACCACCAACCTGAAGGATTTCTACAACCTGATCGATGTCTACCTCGACGCAGTCTTTTACCCGCTGATCCCGGAACGGACGCTGATGCAGGAAGGCTGGCACTACGAGGTCGAGTCGCCGGAGGCCCCGCTCACGTTCAAGGGCGTGGTCTTCAACGAGATGAAGGGTGCGCTATCCTCGCCCGATGACCTGCTCGGCGAGGTTTCGCAGCAGGCGCTTTACCCCGATACGCCCTACGGCTTGAACTCCGGCGGCGACCCGGCGGTCATCCCTGACCTGACGTACGCCGAGTTCAAGCACTTCCACGAGACGTATTACCACCCGTCGAATGCTTATCTCTACTTCTACGGCGACGACCCCGAAGGCGAGCGTTTGCGCATCCTGGATGAGTGGCTGAACGCCTTCGAGCGCAAAAACGTCCAGTCGGCGCTGCCGCTCCAGCCGCAGTGGGACCAGCCCAGGGCGATTGTCCAGCCGTATGATAGCGGCGACACGCCCGAGGCCAAGGCGTACATCTCCGTCAACTGGATGATGCCCGAATCAACGAATGTCGAAACCACGATGGCGCTCTCGATTTTGTCGCACATCCTGCTCGCCACCCCGGCCTCGCCGCTGAAAAAGGCGCTGCTCGACAGCGGCCTGGGCGAGGATGTGCTCGGCGGCTACCAGGAGGAACTGCGGCAGGGCTACTTCCAGGCCGGGATGAAAGGCGTCCAGCGTGACGATCTGGAGAAGGTGGAGTCGCTGATCCACGCCACTTTGGCGCAACTGGCCAAAAACGGGCTCGACCCCGAAACGGTGGCCGCCTCCCTCAACACCATCGAATTCCGCCTGCGCGAACAAAACACCGGGCGCTTCCCGCGCGGTTTGTTTATGATGCTCAACGCGCTCGGCCCCTGGCTCTACGACGGCGACCCGTTCACCGGGCTGGCCTACGAGGCCCCGCTCAAGGCCATTAAGGCCCAGCCGCAGGGCTATTTTGAAAACCTGATTGCGCAGCACCTGATCAAAAACCCGCATCGCGCCACCGTCCACCTGGTCCCTGACCCCGAGGAAGGCAAGCGCCGCGACGAAGCCGAACGCGCCCGGCTGGAAAAGGCCCGCGCGGCCATGTCGCCCGCCGACCTGGAAGCCGTGACCGCCGCGATGGCCGACCTGAAACAGCACCAGGACACACCCGACAGCCCCGAAGCGCTGGCGACCATCCCGGCCCTGACGTTGAACGACATCGACCGCCAGGCCAAGACCCTCCCAATCGAAATCAGCACATTGCACGGCGCACAGACCTTCTACCACGCCCTGCCAACCAACTCCATCGTCTATCTCGACCTGGGCTTCGACCTGCACCCGCTCCCCGCCGACCTGCTGCCCTTCATCGGCCTGTTTGGGCGCGTGCTGCTGCAAATGGGCACCGAAACACAAGATTATGTGACCCTGACCCAGCGCATCGGCAAAAGCACCGGCGGCATCGGCTCGGCCACACTGACCTCCACCGTGCGCGAGACCACCAACTCGGCCTTGTACTTTTTCCTGCGCGGCAAAGCCACGTTGGATAACGCGCCGGAGCTGCTCGCCATCCTGAAAGATGTGCTGCTGACCGCCAAACTCGACAACCGCGAGCGCTTCAAGCAGATTGTGCTCGAGGACAAGGCCCGCAGCGAGGCCGGGCTGATCCCTGGCGGGCATCGTGTGGTGAATACGCGCCTGCGCGCCCGTTACAATGAGGCCGATTGGGCCGCCGAACAAATCAACGGCCTGGAAAACCTGTTCTTTGTGCGCCAACTGGCCGAGGAAATTGAAAAAGATTGGCCCTCCGTTCTTGGGAAATTGGAGGCGGTGCGGCGGCTGTTGGTCAATCGCGCGTCGATGGTGGCAAATGTCACCCTCGACGCCTCTGCCTGGAACTCTTTCAGGCCGCAGCTGGCCTCCCTCATCGAGGCTTTGCCCGCCCTGAAAGCTGCCCCCGCCAAATGGCAAACCGCCGCAGCGGCCAAAAACGAAGGCCTGACCATCCCTGCCCAGGTCAACTACGTTGGCAAGGGCGCGAACCTGTACAAACTGGGCTACGAACCCGATGGCTCGGTCAACGTCATCAACAACTACCTGGGCACCACCTGGCTATGGGAAAAAGTTCGCGTGCAGGGCGGCGCGTATGGCGGTTTCAGCCAGTTCGACCCCACCTCGGGCACCTTCACCTTCCTCTCGTATCGCGACCCGAACATCCTGCCCACGCTGGAAAACTACGACAACACCGTCAAATTCCTGCGCGACCTGGAGCTAAGCGACGCGGAACTGACCAAATCCATCATCGGCACCATCGGCGAACTGGATGCCTACCTGCTGCCTGACGCCAAAGGCTGGACCAGCATGGTGCGCCACCTGACCAACTACACCGACGACAAACGCCAGCAAATCCGCGACGAGGTGCTGGGGACCACGGCGCAGGACTTCAAACAGTTTGCCCGCATCCTTGAGCAGTTAAACGCCCAGGGTGAAGTGGTCGTGCTCGGTTCGGCTGACGCCATCGAAAAAGCGAACCAGGAGCGCCAGGGGCTGCTGGAAGTCAAAAAAGTGATGTAAACCAATTTGCAGGGGCGAGCCAATGGCTCGCCCCTGCTATCTCCGCAAGGATATTTTGGGCTCTACTATTTTTTGTGTGAAATCCTGTAGGGGCGAACCATTGGGTGCGAGAATTTGCCCAGTTACACCTGGATATCTTGCCAAGATGCGTCTTTTTATGCCTACGACGGTTCGCCCCTACCTTGCTCGACGTTAACATATTTTGATAACGGAAAAAAGGAATCAACCCATGAACCCCCTCCCGGCAAAAGACTATACCGAAGCAGTGCGGCGCATCGAAAAGTTTCAGGCGCTGGATACCGAAGCTGTCAACCCGCTTTCGTTTACCACCTTCCTGACCCACGGGCACAAGACCGAGCGCGCCATCCTGCTCCTGCATGGCTACACCAGCAGCCCGCGGATGTATGTAAAGTTTGCCGCAGAGTTTTTCGAGCGCGGCTACAACGTGCTTATTCCACGCCTGCCACATCATGGGCTCAAAGACCGCATGACCACGGCGCTGGAAAACCAAACCGAGTCGGAACTGCTGGCGGCAACCCAGGATGCCATCGACATCATGCAGGGGCTGGGCGAACAAGTGACTGTCGCCGGGATTTCGATGGGCGGCGTGCTCACACTCTGGGCCGCCCAACATCGCGCGGATGTGGCCCTGGCCTGCGCCATCTCGCCCGCGCTGGCTTATCACGCCATCCCCCTGGGGCTGACCCCGCTCACCATCCAGGCTTTCCTCAGGCTGCCCAACCAGTTTATGTGGTGGGATCCCAAAATGAAAGATACGCCCGCTCCCCCGCTGCATGCCTACCCGCGCTACGCTACACGCGGCCTGGCGCACCTGACCAACATCGGGCTGAAAGTGCGCGCCCTCTCGCGCCATACCAAACCGCTGGCGGGTTCCGTTTTGGTGGTCACCAACCCCACCGACGAGAACGTCAATAACGCTTATGCGCATGACATTGTCGCCAATTGGCAGGCCCTGGGTGCACAGCAAGTTCGCTCGTATGAATTCGACCCAAACCTGAACCTCATCCACGACCTGATCGAACCCGAGCAGGCCAACCAAAAAATTGAAATCGTTTACCCAATCTTGCTGGAACAAATGACGAGCCGATAATTAAAGCCCGCAAACCTACACAAGGAAATTCCACCCGAGATGAGGGGAATTCACTGTAAACGTTCAATGTTCGGCTAAAATGGAAGGGAAGGCCCCTGACCTTATGCCAAACCTGCCCATTGACACCATCCTGCCCGGCAACTGCATTGAGATTCTCGCCACCCTGCCCGAGAACTCAATCGACCTGGTTTTTGCCGACCCGCCCTATAACCTGCAACTCCAAAACGACCTTTACCGCCCCAACCTCTCCAAAGTGGACGCGGTGGATGATTCGTGGGACAAGTTTGGCAGTTTTGCCGAATACGACCAGTTTACGCGTCAGTGGCTGGCAGCCTGTCGCCGGGTGCTTAAAGAAACCGGCACCATTTGGGTTATTGGGTCCTATCACAACATCTACCGCGTCGGCGCAATATTGCAAGACCTCGATTTCTGGATCCTGAACGATGTCGCCTGGATCAAAGATAACCCCATGCCCAACTTTCGCGGAGTGCGCTTTACCAATGCCCACGAAACGCTGCTCTGGGCCCAAAAAAAACAGGGCGCAAAATATACGTTTAACCATCATGCCATGAAAGCAATTAACGATGACCTGCAAATGCGTTCCGACTGGCACCTGCCGCTGGCGACCGGCAAGGAACGCCTGAAATCGAACGGACAAAAGGCCCACCCCACCCAAAAGCCTGAAGCGTTGCTTTACCGCGTACTGCTGGCCTCGTCAAACCCCGGTGATGTTGTGCTCGACCCGTTTTTTGGCACCGGAACCAGCGGCGCAGTGGCCCGCAAGCTGGGTCGCCGTTATATTGGCATCGAACGCGACGAAAACTACATCCGCGTGGCCCGTGAGCGGATTGCCACCATTGAGCCCGCCCCGGCTGAAAGCCTGGCGCTGCCCGAAAAACGCCGCGAACCGCGCATTCCGTTTGGGGCGCTCCTGGAGGCGGGCCTGTTGCATCCGGGACAAACGTTATGGTTTGCCAAAAACCCATCGGTTACGGCAACTGTGCGGGCAGACGGGAAAATTTCCAGCAACGAGTTAACGGGTTCGATTCATAGTGTTGCCAAAAGCCTGCTAAACGGCGCGCCGGTGAACGGGTGGGATGTGTGGTTTTTCCTTGAAAATGAAGAGAAACAACCCATCGACGTTTTGCGTACCCGGCTGCGTCAACCAACTACAGCTCACGAAGAATAATGCCAAATTGTCTGACATTTAGGGGTAGAATTAATCAACTTTGACGATTCAGGAGATGTTCCCATGCTTCTCTCTCTTACCATCAATGGCAATGAACATACTTTAGAGTGTGCGGCAGGCGAAAGCCTGTTGGCCGCGCTGCGCCGCCTGGGTTTCTTTAGTATTAAATTCGGCGACGAGTATGGTTTAAGCGGCGCAGACACGGTTCTCTTGGACGGGAAACCGGTCAATGCCAGCCTGACCCTGGCCGCCCAGGCCGAGGGCCACAAAATTGCAACGCTGGAAGCGTTGGGCGAACACCCCGAACAGGGTTGGCGCAAGACCGGCGGGCTGCACCCGCTCCAGCAGGCCTTTGTTGATAGTGGCGCCATCCAGTGCGGGTACTGCACCCCGGCCCAGATCCTGGCGGCCAAGGCGTTGTTAGACAAAAACTTAAACCCGAGCGAAGCCGAGGTGCGCGACGCCCTGGCGGGTGTTTTATGCCGTTGCACCGGGTATGCCAAGCCAGTGCAGGCCGTACTGCAAGCAGCAGCAATCCTGAGGGGCGAGGGCGACCCGTTATCGGTGAGCGACAATCCGTTACCGGTGACCCCAGAAATGCCTTCGGGCGAACTGATGACCGATAACCGCTCGGTAATGACCAAAACCACCCCAAAAATGGTCGTCGTCCCGGAGACAAGCGGGTACCAGACGGTTGGGAAACCGGAAAAGAAAGTCGATGCAGTCAAACTGGTGCAAGGGAAACCCGCCTTTGCCGCCGATATTGAGCCGCGCGGCATGTTGCACGCCAAAGTGTTGCGCTCGCCGCACGCGCATGCCCGCATCAAGAATATTGATGCATCGAAAGCGCTGGAATTGCCAGGGGTGGTAAGCGTCTTGACCTGGCGCGATCTTCCGCGCGTGGTCTACTCCACCGCCGGGCAATCCGACCCGATCCCTGGGCCGCTGGATTCGTTCTCCCTGGACAATAAAGTGCGGTTTGTGGGCGATCGGGTGGCCTTTGTGGCCGCCGAAACAGCCGAGATTGCCGAAAAAGCGCTCGGGTTGATCGAGGTTGAATACGAGCTTCTGCCCGCCATCCTGGATATGCGCGACGCCATGAAAGATGGCGCAATTCGCATCCACGATGAGCCGGAATATGTCAACTTTGCCGGGTCACACCCGGCCAAAAACCTGGCGGCTGAAATCCGCATTGATATTGGGGATGTGGAAAAAGGTTTTGCCGAAGCAGATGAAATTTTCGAAGCCGAGTACGAAGTTCCCAAGGTACAGCAGGCGCATATCGAACCGCATGTGGCTGTCACCTATTGGGACGAGGATGACCGGCTGGTGATTCGCACATCCACGCAGGTTCCGTTCCATGTGCGGCGCATGCTGGCCCCGGTGCTGGGTTTGCCCGTCAAACGCATCCGCGTCATCAAACCACGTATTGGCGGCGGCTTTGGCGGCAAGCAAGAAGTATTGATGGAAGATGTGGCAGCGCACCTGACGATTGCCACCCGCCACCCGGTGATGTACGAATACACCCGCGAAGAAGAATTTATCGGCGCGCGCTCACGCCACCCCATGCGCGTGCGCATGAAAACCGGCGTCAAGCGCGATGGAACCATTACCGCCAATGAGATGTACGCACTCTCGGATACTGGCGCATATGGCTGCCACGCCCTGACGGTCACCGGCAATACCGGCCACAAAAGCATGGCGTTGTATGTCGGTGATGGCGAATATCGCAAGGCTCCCAACATCCGCTTCTATGCCGATGTGGTCTACACCAACACCCCCCCCGCAGGCGCTTTCCGTGGCTATGGCGTGCCACAAGGCTATTGGCCGCTCGACCGGCATTTGGAAAAAATCGCCCGCGCGCTGGGGCTCGACCCGATCGAATTCCGGCTCAAAAACACGATCCGCCCCGGTGAATACCACCCCTTCAGCACCGCCTGGAACGAAGGCCGCGAGCCGCGCCCCGAAATCATCCACACCGTAGGGTTAGAGCAATGCGTGGCCCAGGGCAAAGCCGCCATTGGCTGGGATGACAAGTTCGGGAATGAAGCCTGGCGCGCCAGCGCAACAGGCGCAAAGCATGCTTCGTCGCTGCGCAAAGGCATTGGCGTTGCCCTGGTAATGCAGGGCACGGCCATCCCATACCTCGATATGGGCGGCGCATCCATCAAAATGAACGATGATGGCTCGTTCAACTTATTGGTCGGCGCAACTGACCTGGGAACCGGCTCAGACACTGTTCTGGCGCAGATGGCAGCCGAAGTGCTGGGCGTACCGGTCGAAGAAATGATTACCTACTCGTCTGACACCGACTTTACCCCCTTTGATGTCGGCGCATACGCCTCCTCCACGACCTACATCTCAGGCGCGGCAACGGTCAAAGCCGCCGAAATTGTGGCCGAAAAAATCCGCAAGCGTGCCGCCCTGATGCTCAGCCTGGACGACCCAACCGGTATCCGCCTGGCTGGGAAAAAAGCCCTCGCCCCCGATGGCCGCTCGGTAACCCTGGCCGAAATTGCGCTCGATAGCTTGCACCGCCAACAACAAGAGCAAATTATGGGCGTAGCCAGCTACGTTTCGCCCTCCTCGCCGCCGCCCTTCGCGGCGCAGTTCGCCGAAGTCACCGTTGACACCGAAACCGGCGCTGTCACCGTCGACAAGCTGGTCATGGCGGTCGATTCAGGCATTATCATCAACCCCCAAACCGCCGCCGGGCAAATTGAAGGCGGAATGACCCAGGCGCTAGGCTACGCCGTGTGCGAAGAGATGCTCTATGATGAAAAAGGCCGCGCCCGTGAGCGCGACCTGAAGAACTATCACATCTTCCAGGCCAACGAAATGCCCGCCCTCGACGTGATCTTCGTTGAAACCTTCGAGCCAAGTCATCCGTTTGGCGTAAAAGCGGTTGCCGAAATCCCGATGGATGGGGTCGCCCCGGCTGTTGGCAACGCCGTCCTCGACGCCATCGGCGCTAACGTGGACATCAACCCGGTCACCCCCGAACGCGTCTGGCGTGCGCTCAAGGCTACCTAACATGGAATTCCAGGAAATCATTGCCCAGGCACGCGCCCTGCGCCAGAAGTATGCGGCCATGGAAGAAAAACGGCATGGCACAAGTTGGACCGGTGAAGAGTTGGCGCTGGGTTTTGTGGGTGATGTTGGCGACCTGGCCAAGCTGGTTGTGGCGGTGGAGGGCAAACGCAGCATCCCCAACGCCAGGGAACGGCTGACCCACGAACTGGCCGACTGCCTGTGGTCGGTCATTGTCCTGGCAGACCGTTACGAAATCGACCTGGAAACGGCCTTCACCACCACCATGGCCGAGTTAAACCAGCATCTTGCTGCACAACCTGACTAACACAAAGACCTGACAGTAGAAAAACTGTCAGGTCTTTTGATGAAGAAACCTCCCAATAACGGGTAAAATTGCAGAAAAGACAAGCAGGAAAGGGCTAACAACATGGCAGATAGAATTTATGTGATTGGGCACGTCAATCCTGACACCGACTCGATTGCTTCGGCAATGGGCTACGCCTGGCTATTACGCCAGCGGGATGGGCTGGATACAGTGGCCGCGCGCGCCGGGGCTGTCAACCCCCAAACTGCCTGGGTGCTTAAGCGGTTGGAACTGGAACCACCCTACCTGTTGACCGACGCCTCGCCGCGCTTCGAATCGGTCATGCATCGCCTCGACACCATCAGCCCTGAAAGCCCGTTAACCGACGCCTGGACCCTGGCCAGCCGCACCGGAGGCCTGGCCCCGGTCGTCAACGAAGATGGCAAACCCTTCGGGATGATTAACGGCTTGAGTATGTTCAAGTTCTTTAGCGAAACAGTGGGGCCGCGCCCCGAAACGCGTGACAACCGCATCGCCGACATAATGGATGTCACCTGTCGCGTGGCCGCCCTGACCGACGTTCCTAAATTTCCTGCCAACGGCCACATCCGCGATTCGCTCAATCGCATCCTGCGCGAGGAGCACAACGACTTCTTCGTCGTCGATGAAGAAGGCCATTACCTGGGAGTCTGCCACCAGCGCGGCGCACTCAACCCGCCGCGCCTGAAAATTGTCCTGGTGGACCACAACGAGCCGCGCCAGGCCATTGCCGCGCTCGACGAAGCCGAATTGCTCGAAATCCTCGACCATCACCGCCTGGGCAACCCGCACACCCATCAACCGATCAAATTTACGGTTGACACGGTGGGCTCAACCAGTACACTGGTCTCCGAATTAACCGCCGAAGCCGGTCTCTCCATGCCGCCCGCGCTGGCAGGAATGCTCATCTCGGGCTTGCTGGCCGACACCCTTATCCTGACCTCCCCGACCACCACGGCGCGCGATAAACTGGCCGCCGAGCGTCTGGCGCGCTGGGCTTTCGTAGGCAACGGCCCGCTCAAAGGCGAAACCATCCAGTCGTATGGCACGGCAGTGCTTTCAGCCGGGGCGGGACTGAGCAACCGCGACCCCAAAGATGTCGTCAGCACCGACATCAAGCCTTATGAGGCTGGCGGCTTCAAATTCGCTGTGGCCCAGGCCGAAGTCACTGACCTGGTCCAGATCGGCGAGCATCTCAACAACCTTCAATCGGCCCTGACGGAGCTGAAAGACAAACGCGGGCTCGATTTTGCCATGTTGCTCATCACCGATGTGGTACGCGGCTCGAGCCGCCTGCTCATTTCGGCCAATCCTCCCCCCGTGCTCGACGAGCTGCCCTACCCGCCGCTGGCCGATGGCACCCGCGACGCGCCCGGTGTGGTCTCACGCAAAAAACAACTGCTCCCGGCTGTGCTGGGTTTGCTGGAAAAATAAACCGGGTCAGCGCCCGCCCCTGTCATGCCGTCTGAAAACAACAACCACTACCCCGAAGAACGCCGCCTCGCCACTGTATTGTTCGCCGATATACAGGGGTTTACTGCGCTTGCCGAGCAGCTAGATTTTGAAACTGTCTCCGACTTGATCAAAGGCATCTGGCAACGGCTCGACCAGGTCATCGAGGCCCACAACGGCTATGTCGACAAGCACCTGGGTGACGGTGTTATGGCGGTCTGGGGTGCGCCCTTTGCGGGCGACAACGATGCCGAAGAGGCCGTTGCAGCCGGAATGGACCTGGTACGCGCGCTAAACACTTACTGCCAGGCAACCACCATCCCCGGCGCAGAAACCCTGCAGTTGCGCGTGGGCGTCAACACCGGGCCGGTCTTTGCCGGGTATATTGGCACCCGGCGCGAGTACACCGTCATTGGTGACACTGTCAACCTGGCCGCGCGGCTCGAACAAATTGCCGAACCTGGCCGGGTGGTCATCGGTGAGAACACGCTGCGGATGGTGCGAGGCAACTTCCGGGTCAAAAAGCTCGAACCAACCAAGATTCGGGGCAAGACCGAACTTGTTCAACCTTACGCGGTCGAGGGGCGGCTTTCCTCCCCGGGGCGCATCCGTTACCAGAGCGCCGACAGCCTGGTCACCAAAATGGTCGGCCGAGAAGACGACCTGGTCAAACTCAAGCTCACTTATGAGCGCGCCTTTGAAAGCACGCGACCCATTATGAGCCTGGTAAGCGGGGATGTTGGTGTTGGAAAATCGCGCTTATTAATGGAATTTTGCAGCCTGCTCGATGCGGGCGGCGACAATGTGACCGTCCTTTCTACCCGGGGCCTGGCCCAGGCCTCGCGGGTGCCGTTCTACCTGTGGCGGATGCTGCTGCGCAGCCGCTTTGGCGTGCGCGAAGGCGAGGCGTTGCAAACCGCCACCGAAAAGTGGAACCAGGGCATGCAGGGCCTGTGGGAAAATGACCCGCAGGAATCGCGCCAGGAAGCCACCCAGGTGTTGGGAGAAATGATCGGCCTGGCCAACGAAAGCACCTTGCTGCTCTCTGAAGAACGACTGGCGCGCATCTTTTATCTTACACGTGAAATGCTGCGCCGCTTTAGCCAACGCCGCCGCACCGTACTGCTGCTCGATGACCTGCAATGGGCCGATCGCGAAAGCCTGCAACTGCTGGCTTACATCCTGAATAATGACCAGGACCCATTTTCCATGATGATTATCGGCACCTCGCGGCCCGACTTTTTAAAAAACCAGCCGCACTGGCACAACTTGAGCAAAGTGCTTATGCTCGGCCCGCTGCAACTGAACGCCGAACTGGTGGCTGAGGCCTATCCCGACCTGCGCGAGATGCCCAAACCGGTCCTCAGCGAAATTGCCCTGCGCGCAGAGGGCAACCCCTATTTTCTCGAAGAAATCGTCAAAAGCCTGGTCAAAGGCGGGATTCTCGATAAAAACGTCAGCCCGGAAGAAATCCAGAACAAGCTGCTGGCCCAAATCCCCGAGTCGCTGCGCGCCACCTTGCAAGCCCGCCTTGACAACCTGTCACGCGAAGCGCGCACGGTGGCCCTGCTTGCCTCTGTGGTCGGGCGCATCTTTTGGGTAGGCGCTGTCATGGCCGCTGCGCGCTCCAAGCCAATGACCGGGGCAACGCCGATGTTCAACATCCCCGAAATGGTGATCGACCGTTTTGTTCAAGATGGCCTGCGCCAGCTGGTACGCGCCGAACTGGCTTTTCCACGCACCGGTACGCGCTTTTCGGAAGAACAGGAATATATTTTCAAAAACTCGTACCTGCGCGACGTCGCCTACAGTCTCATCCCCAACCGCAACCGGTCACAATTCCATCGCGCGGTGGCCGAATGGATGAGTAAAATGGACGACCCGGCCTATCACGCCATGGCGCGCGAACATGAACAGATTGCCATTGCCTCGGCAAAACTCTCCACGGGCAGCCTACCGCCCATTTTTGGGAACGAACGATGAGCGAAGTCCTTTTTCAAAAAATCATTGAAGCCAGCCGAAAAGGCCAGAGTGTAGCCTTGTGTACCATCACCGAGGCGCATGGCTCCACGCCACGCCACGAAGGCAGCAAAATGCTGGTCTACGAAGACGGCAGCTTTAGCGGAACCGTCGGCGGCGGCGAGTTGGAAAACCGTGTGCGCCAAGTTGCCCTGGAAACCCTCGAAACCGGGAAAACGCGCAAAGTCAACTATTCAATGACCGACCCGGCGCGCGGCGACCCCGGCGTATGCGGCGGACAGGTGGAGGTCTTTGTGGAACCATTTTTGCCAAAAGCCAGGCTGGTGGTGATTGGCGGCGGGCATGTGGGCCAGGCTGTAGCACACCTGGCCAAGTGGATGGGCTACACAGTGGCCGTCTCGGACGATCGGGCTGAGTTTTGCACTCCCGAAGCAAACCCCGCCGCAGATGAGTTCTACCCGGTCAGCATGTCCGAACTTCCCCGGCAGCTCATCATTAACCGGCAGACTTACCTTGTCTTGACCACGCGTGGCTCCAATGTGGACGTAGAAGGTATGTCTGCCTTGCTGGAGAGTAAAGCCGGTTACATCGGTGTAATTGGCTCGAAGCGGCGCTGGAGCACGACTGTCAGCGGGCTCAAGGCCAAAGGGATCAGTGACGAAGCCCTGGCCCGCGTCCATTCCCCGCTGGGGCTGGAACTCAATGCCGAAACCCCCGAAGAAATTGCTGTCAGCATTATGGCCGAAATCACGATGCTGAAAAACGGCGGCGACGGCCAACCAATGAGGGCAAAGAAATAGTGCCCGCCAGTGAATTGAATACAAACCGCGCTGAGATTCATCAGGGTGATCTCTACTGGGTCCCGCTGGCCGCAGAGGATGGCCTGGAACCTGGCTATACCCACCCCCATGTAATCCTGCAAGAGGATGTTTTTAATCGCAGCCGCATCGACACCGTGATTATCTGTGCGCTAACCACCAACCTGAAACGGGCCAAAGCCCCCGGTAACGTTTTGCTCGAAGCCGGGGAGGCAAATTTACCCCGGCAAAGCGTAGTAGTTGTTTCGCAAATCTCCACAGTTAACAAAACGCAGTTGGGCGAATATATTGGAACCTTATCCGACCAACGGGTTCAGCAAATCCTGGCCGGGATGCAATTTTTACAGTCCATAGAAGCACGCCCTTCAACCGGCGCAAATCGCTAAAACCCGAGACCAGCCCGCCACAGTGTAGTGAGGCCGCAGTGACCTTCCAACCCACCCAGCAACGTATGTTCCACGGCGAAATCACCGCCGCCGCCCTGGCTGACCAGTTGGCGGCACGCTTCAACGACCGCCAGCGCAAAGTCAGCCTCGCGCAAAACGGCATAACGTCCCTGGTTCAGATTGGCAGCAAGCATGGAACGCCGGTTACCGTCCACATTACCGATACCAGCGGCGGGGTATTGGTCTCGATGAGCCGCGACCGCGACTGGCTGGATAAGGCCGGGGATGCCGCCGAACTCATCGAGCGCGCAGCTTCCAACCCGCTCTCGCTGCTGGCGCTGGTTCCAGACCTGATCGGCGAACTGGGCGAGGAGAACATCACTCCGCAGATTTGGGATGCAATTAACAACCTGTGCGCTTTAACACGCGCCCTGGCCGGAGAACGAAAAGCACCCCAAAACCCAAAAGTTTGCGAATATTGCAGCACGGCCAACGACCCGGAACTGGAATCCTGTCTCATGTGCGGGGCGGCGCTGCCAACCGATTTGCCGCGCAAATGCCCCAAGTGCGGACGTGGACACACCTCCGATGCGTTATTCTGTCAGGCCTGTGGAACCCGGCTGGTGACCGGGTGAAAGGCAACGCAACTTTTCACACAGGGTCGCGTATATCCCCCTTGAAACACCTTGAATTTGACAAATCCATCGGCTACAATAAACCTGTTGATAGACCGCACTCAAAAGGAGAGAAACATGGCGCGCATTTTTGATGTCATTGAGTACCGCAATGAAATGGTGGATGAAATTGTCCATCGTTTCCCGGACGATAGCAGCGTTGGCGATTACCGAATTGGCTCACAGCTCATCGTCCGCGACGGACAGGCTGCGGTATTCTTCCGGGATGGTCAGGCCTTAGATGCCTTTGGCCCGGGACGGCACACGCTGGTGACCGCTAACGTCCCCAAATTGATTGATTTCATTGGTAAAGCCTTCAATGACCGCACCCCCTTCCCGGCGGAAGTGTATTTTGTCTCATTGAAGGAATTCGCCAACAAGAAGTGGGGCACCCCGCAGCCGATTATCGTCCGCAACCCTGGCATGGGCCTGGGCGTGGCACTGCTGCAAGGCTTTGGAACTTACTCTTTCCAGGTTAGCGACCCACAGTTGTTCGTGACCAATATCGTTGGCAAACAGGCCATCTTCCGCACGGCGGAAATTGAAGAACGCTTGCGCACCATGCTGCTCTCCAAATTCCAGGACCTGCTCGGTGAAACTGGCGCGAAAAAGAGCGTTGTTGAACTGATTGGCCTGACCGAAGAACTCGGCGCCGGTGTCCGCGCCAAGGCGCAGGATGATTTCGCGGCCCTTGGCCTGACGCTGAAGACTTTCTATATCGGCAACTTGAAGCCGTCTGAAAAATCGGCCCAGGAACTGCGCGATATGGGTATGCTCGACATGAACGTTTACACCCAGTTGCAGGCCGCCGACGCGATGCGCGATGCCGCCAACAACCAGAGCGGCGGCGCGGGCCTGACGGCCGGGATCGGCGCCGGGATGGGAATTGGCAACATCATGAACCAGGCGCTTTCGGGTGGGATGGCCAACCAGGGCCAGCAGCCTACTGCCCAGCCCCAGGCGGCCAGTGTCGCTCCGGCGACTGGCGGGATGCCCGAGGTGATGACTCCTTCGGAAGCTGCCGCTGTGCTGCGCGTTTCGGAAGAGGATGTGATTGCCGCCATCCAGGCTGGTGACTTGAAAGCCAAGAAGCTGGGCAGCGCTTATCGCATCAGCAAGGCCTCGCTGGAAGAGTTCTTAAAAAGCTAAAGTGGGTCGTTAATACAAAAGGCGCTGTCGATGATGACAGCGCCTTTTTGATTTATGCCTTGAAGAATGCGCCCGGTCTAGCCACGCATTTTGAAGAACTGTGTCATCTTCATCGCCAGGTTCAGGTCGCCGGTCAGTTTGAGTTTGCCAGCCATAAAAGCCTGCAT
>CAZLSP010000005.1:0-59800 GCA_964562145.1 uncultured Anaerolinea sp.
GTGATCTACTCCGGCAGCGCTGTGGTCGATTGGAACGATAGCGCCGGGTTTGGCAAAGAAGCGCTGGTGAGTGTCTTCACCTGCAAAAAAGACCTCAGCGAAACACAGAACCTGGCCTATTCCACCGACCGGGGCCGCACCTGGACGAAATTTGCCGGGAACCCGGTTATTCCCACCCCCAGCGGTTTGCGCGACTTCCGTGACCCCAAGGTTTTCTGGCATATCGACCACTGGGTCATGGTCCTGGCGGCCGGGAGTGAAGCCCACTTTTACACATCGCCCGATCTCAAAGCCTGGCTGTTCTCCGGTCGCTTTGGAATGGGTTTTGGGGCCACCGACGGGGTCTGGGAAACCCCCGACCTGTTCGAACTCCCTGTCGATGGCGGGCCGGAAATGCGCTGGGTCCTGACGGCCGGAATTTCTACCGGCGGCCCGGCAGGTGGCTCGGCCAGCCAGTATTTTGTCGGCCAGTTTGATGGCGCTACCTTTACATCCGAAAACCCGCCCCAAACAGTTTTATGGGCCGATTATGGCGCCGATTTTTACGCCCCACAGTCGTGGAGCGACCAGCCACAGGCGCGTCGCATCTGGTTGGGTTGGATGAACAACTGGCAGTATGCCACCCTGCTGCCGACCGCGGGCTGGCGCGGCGTTTTTAGCCTGCCGCGCGAGGTGACGTTGACACGTACCCAGGCCGGGATTCGCCTGGTGCAGCAACCGGCAGCCGAATTGCAGGCCTTACGCGGCCCATTGTGGCAATGGCAGGCCGAAACACTTCAACCCGGCCGGAACCTGTTGCAAGACCTGCAACTGGATACCTTTGAGCTCCAGGCCGAGGTGGAGTTGGGGCCAGGTGTGAGCCGGTTTGGGCTGCGGGTTTGCGTCGGGAACGACCAGGCGACCACAATCGCCTACGATAACGGCCAGCAGGCTCTCAGCGTAGACCGTTCCCAATCCGGGCAGGCTGATTTCAAGGATGGTTTTGCCGCCCGGCATAGCGCCCCGTTGGCGTTGGAAGACAATCGACTGCACCTGCACCTGTTTGTGGATAGTTCTACGCTGGAAGTGTTTGCTGCGCATGGCCGATTGGTTTTTTCGGAAGTGATTTTTCCGTCGCCGCATAGCCAGTCGCTGGAGTTATTTGTCGAAGGCGGCGATGCGACCCTCAGGTGTCTGAAGATTTTCAAGCTTAACCCAGCCGGATTTTATAATTGAGAAAATTTTTCTCTGGAGGCTCCCATGAACCCACTCTATGGCGGTATTGAAGGCGGCGGCACCAAATTTGTCTGTGCTGTTGGCACCGGCCCCGACGATATCCGCGCCGAAACGCGCATTGACACTACCACCCCGGCCGAAACGCTGGGCAAAGCGATTGCCTTTTTCCAGCAACAGGAGCTGGAATTGGGCCGCCTGGCCTCGATCGGGTTTGCCTGTTTTGGCCCGTTGGACCCCAACCCGGCCTCACCGAGCTACGGACGCATTATGCCCACCCCAAAACTGGGCTGGACCAATGCCAACGTGGTGGGCATGCTGCGCGAAGCGTTTGACCTGCCCATCCGCTTTGATACCGATGTCAATGGCGCGGCCCTGGCCGAATGGCGCTGGGGTGCGGGGCAGGGCTGCGACCCGGTTCTGTACCTGACGATTGGAACGGGAATTGGCGGCGGTGTGCTGGCCCATGGCGACCTGCTCCACGGCCTGGTGCACCCTGAGATGGGGCATATTCCGCTGCCGCGTGACCCCAAACTGGATGCTTTTCCGGGTGTTTGTCCTTTTCACGGCGATTGTTTCGAAGGCCTGGCGGCTGGCCCGGCCATTGAGAAGCGCTGGGGCCGCAAGGCAGAGACACTCCCGGCCGATCACCCCGCCTGGGACCTGGAAGCGCACTATATTGGGCTGGCCCTGGCCAGTTACATCTATGTCCTTTCCCCGCAGCGCATCGTGCTCGGCGGCGGTGTTTCGCAGCAGGAGCACATGCTCCCGCGCATCCGCCGCAAAGTACAGGCTGCGCTCAATGGCTACGTCCAATCTTCGATGGTGATGAAAGAGATTGATCAATATATCGTACCGGCGGGTCTTGGCGGACGCGCCGGTGTGTTGGGCGCATTTGCGCTGGCAGAACGCGCGTTACAGGCCTGATCCTGATTGATTCGCACGGCAATGAAGGGCGACCCCTCAAAATGATATCTACACCTTCCCTCCCTCGTGAAACCACCCGAACGCTTGCCCGTTTATTGCCGCGTGTGCAGGTAGCCCTTGCCTCGCAGGTGGCTGCCGACCCGCAAGGCTGGCAGGAGTTTATCCGCCGCCTCGAGCATCGCTTCCAGGCCCTCTTCAAACTCTATCTCGAGCTATACGGCGACCGCTACGACTTCCTTTACCACCTGGAAGACCTGCTTACCGGCCTGGGGCGTTCGTGGTTTGAGCGTCCGGTTGACCTGCGCCAGCTCGATGAAACCCGCGAGGCCAACCCGCTCTGGTTCCAGTCCAACCAGATGCTCGGAGGGGTCATTTATGTCGACTTGTTTGCGGGTGACCTGGAAGGTGTGCGTGCCAAGATCCCGTACTTTAAGGAACTGGGCCTCACCTACCTGCACCTGATGCCGCTTTTTAAAGCTCCCGAAGGCGAAAACGACGGCGGCTATGCGGTTAGCAGCTACCGTGATGTGCACCCGCCGCTGGGAACCATGCAGCAACTGGCCGCGCTTTCGCGTGACCTGCGCGCGGCGGGTATTAGCCTGGTGGTGGACCTGGTTTTCAACCACACCTCCAGCGAGCACCAGTGGGCCGAAAAAGCCAAAGCGGGCGATCTCGACCATCAGGAAATGTATCGTATCTACCCGGACCGGGCCTTGCCAGATGCCTATGAGCGCACCCTGCGCGAAATCTTTCCCGATGAGCACCCCGGCTCTTTTTCACCTTTCCCCGGCCAGGGTGGCGGCTGGGTGTGGACCACCTTCCACAACTACCAGTGGGACCTGAACTACGCCAACCCGGCCACCTTCAATCGCATGGCCGGTGAGATGTTGTTCCTGGCCAACCAGGGGGTGGAAGTCATCCGGCTCGATGCTGTCGCCTTCATCTGGAAACAGATGGGCACCAGCTGCGAGAACCTGCCGGAAGCCCATGAAATTATCCGCGCCTTCAATGCGGTGGCGCGCATTGCCGCCCCGGCGCTGCTATTCAAATCTGAAGCCATCGTCCACCCCGATGACGTTGCCAAATACATCGACCCGGCCGAATGCCAGCTTTCTTACAACCCGCTGCTGATGGCCCTGTTGTGGAACTCGCTGGCCACCCGCAAGGTGCGTCTTTTAGCCCAGGCCCTGGGAACCCGCTTCAAGATCCACCCCGAGACGGCCTGGGTCAACTATGTGCGCTGTCACGACGATATTGGCTGGACTTTCTCTGACGAAGATGCTGCCCTGTTGGGCGTCAACGGCAACGACCATCGCCGCTTCCTGAACGAGTTCTACCGTGGGCGTTTCCCAGGCAGTTTTGCGCGTGGTTTGCCTTTCCAGGAAAACCCCAAGACCGGCGATTGCCGCATCAGCGGAACCTGCGCTTCGCTGGCCGGGCTGGAAAAAGCCCTCAGCGAGGAAGGCCCCGCCGAAGTGGAACTCGCCATCCGGCGCATCCTGCTGATTCATGGCGTGATCCTGACGGTTGGCGGTATTCCCTTGCTATACCTGGGCGACGAAATCGGTATGCTTAACGATTATTCGTACCACAATGACCCTGACCATGCCCGCGACAGCCGCTGGGTGCATCGCCCGCGCGCCGATTGGGAAGCCTATGCGCGCCGCACGGACCCTGCAACGGTGGAAGGGCGTGTTTACCAGGGTTTGCAGACCCTCGTCCGCCTGCGCAAAGAGTTCCCGGTCTTTTCTGGCGGTGCGCTGGAAGTGATTGATACCGGGAATGAGCACCTGCTCGGATTTATCCGCGCTTCGCGCGAGGGCCGCAGCCTGCTCCTGGCTAACTTTGCCGATACCCCCCAGGAGCTTTCGAGTTGGGTGCTGGAGCAGGCCGGTTTTAAAGGCCGCGTACCCGTGCATAGTACTTTTGAAACCCGCGCCAACGGGACGGTTGTTCTGCCCGCCCTGGCCTTGGTCATTCTGAATTGACATTTTCTCAATCCCTTTAGAGCGCTGCCCCACACGCGAGTTTGTGTGGGGCAGTTTGCTTTTTCCAGTCGGTGCGGACGTATAATCAGCCCAATCACTTTGAATTTGGAGAAAAAGATGATTCAACAAACCCTGAATGGCAGCTGGCAATTCCGCCAGCTGGGTACGGAGGAGTGGCTGCCCGCCACGGTTCCTGGTGGTGTGCACACCGATTTGCTGGCGTTGGGCCGCATCCCCGACCCTTTTGTGGCCGATAACGAGCTGAAGGTGTTGTGGGTGGCCGAAAGCGATTGGGAATACCGGCGCACCTTTTCGGCGGAGGCGGCTTTGCTGGCGGCTGAGAATTTGTCACTGGTTTGTGATGGGCTCGATACCCTGGCGGATGTCTATCTTAACGGAACCTTCCTCGGGCATGCCGAAAACATGTTCCGCAGTTGGGAATGGGATGTGAAATCGGTTTTGCGCGCCGGTGAAAACGAACTGCGCATTGTTTTTGGCTCGCCGCTGCGCTTTATTGCCGGGAAACAGGCGCAACTGCCGCTGCAAGGTGGCGGCGATATCCCCGGTGCGCCGCACCTGCGCAAGGCCCCCTGTCATTTTGGCTGGGACTGGGGTCCCAAGCTGCCGCCTATCGGCGTTTGGAAGGAGATTCGCCTCGATGGGTTTGCGGCGCGGCTGGAAAATATTCACCTGCGCCAGCTGCATGAAGAGGATGGCAGCGTAACCGTCACCGCCGATGTTGAAGTGGCGGCTGTCCCTGGCGCGGAACTGACCGTCAGCCTGGAAATCACCGCCCCGGACGGTACAAAGTTTTCGGCGCAGGAAAACCTCTTTGCAGTGTATGCCGATGATGGGGAGCAAATCGCCAACCTGCAAGCCACGATTCCCAATCCCCAATTGTGGTGGCCCAATGGGTATGGCGCGCAGCCGCTGTACGCGGTTGAAGTCACCCTGCTGGACGACAAAACCCTGCTCGACCAGCGAAAGTACAACCTTGGCCTGCGCACGATTGAACTGAGCCAAGACCTTGACCAATGGGGCAAGGAGTTTACTTTCTACGTCAACGGCGTGCGCCTGTTTGCCAAAGGAGCCGACTGGATCCCGACCGACTCGCTGCCGACGCGCATCACCGAGCCGATGCTGGCCGGGCTGTTGAAGAGCGCTGTAGACGCCAATATGAATATGTTGCGCATTTGGGGCGGCGGTTACTACCCCGAGGACATGTTCTACGACCTGTGCGACCGCTACGGAATCCTGCTCTGGCAAGATTTTATGTTTGCCTGCGGCATTTACCCGGCTGACGCCGACTTTTTTGAGAATGTGCGCGTTGAAGCCATTGAAAATGTGCGCCGCCTGCGCCACCATGCCGCGCTGGCGCTGTGGTGCGGCAACAACGAAATGGAGCAGGGTTGGTGTGACTGGGGCTGGAACAAGCCCGACGACCCGCTCAACCAGCGGCTTAAAGACGGGTACGACCGCATGTTTCATCACATGCTGCCCGACCTGCTGGAATTTGAAGACCCCGACCATCCCTATATTCCCAGTTCGGCCACTTCTAACGTGCCGTTTGATACGCCCAACGGCCAGGTGCAGGGTGACTGTCATTACTGGGATGTGTGGCACGGGCGCAAGCCGTTTACCGCTTATCGCAGCCAGTTCCCGCGCTTTATGAGCGAGTTCGGTTTCCAGGCCCTGCCTCCGCTCAAGACCATCGCCACCTATGCCGAACCTGCTGACTGGAATATGACCTCCTATATCATGGAGCATCACCAGCGCAGCGGCTCGGGCAACGGCCTGATGATTGGCCAGATGACCGATACCTTCCGCATGCCGCGAGATTTTTCGGCATTGGTGTACTTAAGCCTGGTCTTGCAGGCCGAAGGCATTCGCTATGGGGTCGAACACTGGCGGCGCAACCGCAACCGTGTCAGCGGCACGCTCATCTGGCAGCTTAACGACTGCTGGCCGGTGGCTTCGTGGTCATCGCTCGATTACTTTGGGCGCTGGAAGGCGTTGCATTATGCCGCCAGGCGTTTTTACGCCCCGCTGCTGCTTTCGGTGGAAGATGTTGGGAAAACCATGAATATCCACGTCACCAGCGACCTGACCGAACCGGTGGATGTGATGGTCCGCTGGCGGCTTGAGACGCTGGATGGGCAGGGTCTTCAGCATGGCGAACAGGTGATCCGCGCCCTGGCCTTGGCCGATACCTTTGTCGGCGCTCAAGACCTGTCGGCGCTGGTGACGGCCGAAAACCGGCGCAATACCATCTTTGTTGCCGAACTGTGGCGCGCCGGGCAGCGTGTGGCGCTGTGTGCCGTTCCGTTTGTGGCCAACAAACACCTCGAACTGCGCGACCCCGGCCTGGGGGTGAAAACGCGTGTCGAGGGTCAAACTTTGCAGGTGGAAGTCTCGGCCCAAAGCCTGGCCCGTTTTGTCGAGTTGTCTGTGGCCGGGGCCGACCCCGTTTTTAGCGACAACTACTTCGACCTCCCCGCTGGTGCGACCGTTACTGTGAGCACGCCCTTGCCCCAAAATTGGACCGCGGAAAGCAAAGTGTTGGCGCGTTCGTTGTACGACTCGTTTGCAGCCCCGGCTGATGCTTGACAGCCGTTTTCTAAACAGGTAAACTGGTCTTACCATCTTGAAAGAAAGGAGCGCATTCCATGATTCGTCGTTTTTTTGTTGTTCGTTTGCCCCACAACTTAAAGCATCCTCGGAGTGCGCCTGTTGACCACTAACGGTCTCCAAACTGTGTTCTAAAACCACGGTGCGCTCCACGCCACCGTGGTTTTTTTATTGTCCGCGCCTTTTCAGTGAGAAAAAAATGAACCTGCCTTTCAACGCCTACTGGGACTTGCTTTCCCAACACATCCGCCCGCAAAAGGGACGCTTTGCCCTGTTGTTGGTCCTGCTTTTCAGCAGCATCGGGCTTCGTATTTATGCGCCACAAATTATGCGCGCCTTCATCGATTCTGCGCTGGCCGGGGAAGCCCTGCAAACCTTAACTGTCACCGCGCTGGCTTTTGTGGGGGTCGCCCTCTTCCAGCAGGTGATTTCGGTCAGTGTCACCTACCTGGGTGAGAACGTGGCCTGGACGGCGACCAATGCTTTGCGCGCCGAACTGGCCTGGCACGCCCTCAACCTTGATATGCGCTTCCACAACGACCACACCCCGGGCGAATTAATCGAGCGCATCGACGGCGACGTGACCGAAATGGCGACTTTTTTCTCGCAATTTGTCATGACCCTCATCGGCAATGGCCTGTTGCTGATTGGCATTTTGCTGGCGCTTTTCCTCGAGGACTGGCGCGTGGGCATCGGTTTTAGCCTGTTTGCTGCCGCGGCGGTGCTGGTGCTCAACCGCCTGAAAGATATTGCCGTTCCGCACCAGAAGGCCCGCCGCCAGGCCGAAGCCGACCTGTATGGCTTTATCGAAGAGCAATTGCATGGCATGGAAGACATCCGTTCCAGCGGCGCAGTCGGTTATTCCATCCGCGAACTGTTCCGTTTGCAGGGCAATATCCTCAAGCACAGCCGTAAATCGCATTTCAAGCGCTGGATTATTGAAAATTCAATGGTTCTGGCGATGACGATTGGCATGACTCTGGCTATGGCGAGCGGATACTGGCTCTATACGTTGGGGCTGGTCACCATCGGCACGGTGTATCTATTTGTGCATTACATCAACCTGCTCGAAGAACCGTTATGGGCCATGACACATGAGATTGAGAGCTTCCAGACCATTGGGGCCTGTGTCGAGCGGCTGGCCGAACTGCGCCGCATCCAGCCACAGGTCAAGGATGGGCCTGGCGCGCCGCTTCCGGCCCGCTCGCTGGCCCTGGCTTTTGAGCAGGTGACTTTTTCTTATAACGGTGACGACCCGGTCTTGCAGGGGGTCTCCTTCCATCTCAAACCGGATGCGGTGCTGGGTCTGTTGGGTCGCACCGGCAGCGGGAAATCGACCCTGGCGCGGCTGGTTTTTCGGCTGTATGACCCGACCGCCGGGCGCGTCTTGCTCGACGGCGACGACCTGCGCGAAACGCGCCTGGCCGACCTGCGCGGACGCGTGGCGATTGTCACCCAGGACGTACAGCTTTTTCGCGCCAGCGTACGCGACAACCTGACTTTTTTCGACCGCTCCATTTCCGACGAGCGCATCCTGGCGGCGTTGGAGCAGCTGGAACTCGGGGATTGGTTTCGGGCGCTGCCCAACGGCCTGGATACCGACCTGGATACCGGCAGCCACAGTCTTTCGGCGGGCGAGGCCCAGCTTTTGGCCTTTACCCGGGTCTTTTTGCGTGACCCCGGCCTGGTCATCCTCGATGAAGCCTCCTCGCGTCTCGACCCGGCTACCGAACAACGCCTCGAGCGCGCCATCGACCGGCTGCTGGCGGGTCGCACCGCCATCATCATTGCCCACCGCCTCGGCACAGTTCACCGCGCCGATGACATCCTGATCCTCGACCAGGGTCAGGTGCACGAATATGGTCCGCGCCGTGCGCTGGCCGCCGACCCTGGCTCACGCTTCTACCAGCTCCTGCAAACGGGCCTGGAAGAAGTGCTGGCATAACCCCTGGAAAAATGGTATGACGACTTCTACCCTGCCTCCCCAAACGACCTCTTTACCGGCCTGGCGTGTCATCTGGGAGATGATCCTGTTTCGGCCCTGGCTGTGGTTCATCGACCTGGTATCGGTGGCACTCAGCCGTTTTGCCGGGCAAGTTGCCCCGGCCCTCATCATCAAAGCCTTTTTCGATATGCTGACCGGCGACGCCCCGCTCACCTTTGGCATCTGGGCCATTGTGGCCTTCCTGGTGGCGACCTGGGCCGGGCGCGCGCTGGCTTCTTACGGTTTTTACTATGCCGATGTGCCCATTTTTGCAGAAATGAACACCCTGCTGCGCAAAAACTTGCTCCAGCACATTTTGCGCCGCCCTGGCGCGGCCGCCTTGCCCGATTCTCCCGGCGAAGCTGTCAGCCGCTTTCGCAACGATGTCAACGAGATTCCACTGTTTGTCATCCTGGTCAACGACATCGTGGTGGGCATTGCCATCATCGTCTATGCCATCTTCCTGATGGCGCAAATCAGCCTGCCGGTGACGCTTACGGCCCTCATCCCGCTGCTGGTGGTCGGGTTGATTGCCAATGCCGCCTCCAGCCGCATCGAGCACTATCGCCGCGCCAGTCGCCAGGCGACAGGCAAAGTGACCGGGTTTATCGGCGAATTTTTCGGCGCGGTACAGGCCGTTAAAGTGGCGACTGCCGAAAAGCATGTTATTGGCCGTTTTCACCAGCTCAACGACGAGCGCCGCAAGCTCTCGCTCAAAGAGCGCCTGTTCGATGATGTGCTCGGTTCGTTGTACCGCAATACTTCCACCCTGGGCACCAGCGTCATCTTGATCCTGGTCGGCCAGTCGATGCGCGCGGGCAACTTTACCCTGGGCGATTTCTCGCTATTCGTTTACCTGCTGCAATCGATGGGTGACCTGACCACCTTCGCCGGGATGCTGGCCGCCCGCTATCGCCAGCTTAACGTCTCGGTTCAGCGCATGTACCGCCTGATGGAAAATGCCCCGCTGGATGCCCTGGCCCATCACAGCCCGGTCGATTTGAGCGGGCCGCTGCCCGAGGTCGTTTACCCCGCCAAAACGGGAGCCGACCGCCTGAACAGCCTTTCCGCCGTTGATTTGAGTTTTCACTATCCCAATTCCACCAACGGCATCGACGGCGTTAACCTGTCCATCCGGCGCGGCACGCTGACAGTGGTGACCGGCCGCATCGGCTCGGGAAAAACCACCCTCCTGCGGACCCTGCTGGGGCTGCTTCCGCTTGAAAAGGGTGAAATCCGCTGGAATGGCGCACCCATTCACCGCCCGGCCGATTTTTTCGTCCCGCCGCGCTGTGCATATACCGCCCAGGTTCCGCGCCTGTTTAGCAACACCCTGCGCAACAACATCTTGCTGGGCCTCGAGCGCAGCGACGATGAGATTTATCAGGCCACGCGCCTGGCAGTCATGGAACGCGACCTGGCCGACCTGGAAGACAACCTGCAGACCCTGGTTGGTTCGCGCGGGGTCAAGCTTTCTGGCGGGCAGGCCCAACGCACTGCTGCCGCGCGCATGCTCATCCGTGATGCTGAACTGCTGGTATTCGATGACCTATCCAGCGCCCTGGACGTGGAGACGGAGCGCCAGCTTTGGGAGCGGCTCTTTGCCCGGGATGGAACCACTTGCCTGGTGGTTTCACATCGCCGTCCGGTGCTGCGCCGCGCCGACCATATCCTGGTGCTCAAAGATGGCCGCGTCGAAGCCGAGGGCACGCTCGATGAACTGCTCGAGACCAGCCCCGAAATGCGCGAACTCTGGCAGCACGAAACACAATAATCCACTCCCACCCAGCCCGGATATCACAGTCCGGGCTTTTTTGTGGCACATGCGCGCCACATTCCCCGTCGATGAAAGGGGATATTCATCCATCCGTCATGTTGGTTTTATAAAATAAAGCGATATTAATTCCAGATTTCACAAAGGACGCCGCTTATGTTTGGACGAACCAACAAACCTTTTATGCTGTTCCTGGCTTTTTCGATTCTGGCCCTGGTCCTGGCAGGCTGTGGGAGTCGCCAGGCACAAACAGCCGTCATGGGCGGGATGGGCACAGTTTCGCAGGTAACCGTAACCGACTCAATTGAGACCACGGGTAACCTGGGTGCCAGCCAGTTGGTGACACTCACCTGGGGCACCAGCGGGCTGGTAGAGAAAACCAATGTCGTTGTTGGGCAAAAGGTGAAAGCCGGGGATGTGCTCGCCATCCTGCGCGCCGATTCAGTCCCGGCTGACGTGGTTGTGGCCCAGGCGGACCTGGCAGCGGCCCAACGCGACCTGGACGAACTGATTAACACCAGCCTGACCCTTTCGCAGGCCCAGCTGGCGGTGATTACAGCCCGCAAAGATGTAGAAGAAGCCGAGAATATCTATAACGCCCTCAATTATCCGCGCGCTTCAGACACCCTGATCAAAAACGCCGAAGCCAAGATCAAAGCGGCCGAACACAACCTGGTGTTGTTGACACGC
Source organism: uncultured Anaerolinea sp. (assembly GCA_964562145.1). Lineage (GTDB taxonomy): Bacteria > Chloroflexota > Anaerolineae > Anaerolineales > Villigracilaceae > UBA5195. Next base: position 11,204 of record CAZLSP010000005.1, read on the forward strand.
AAGTACAAAGAAGTCCAGCATCATGCCGATGGGGACCCACAGAAGACGGCCGCGCTGCTGGCCATGACCAACGCCCAGTTGGAACTGAATGACCTGAAGGCGACCCTCAACTGGTATATTGCCAAACCGAGCGAAGCAGATTTTGAAGAAGCCAAGATTAACCTGGAAATTGCCCGCGCCACGCTAGAAGAAGCCCGCGAAAAGCGCGACCGTGTCAAAGACGGGGCGGACCCATTGGATGTGGCAGCGGCTGAAGCAAAAGTGGCAGCGGCCCAGGCCAAAGTCGATGCTATGGCCATTATCGCGCCTTTCGATGGCGAGGTGCTTGTCATCCATACCCAGCCAGGCAGCGCAGTAGAAGCCAAGGATTCGGCTATTGGGTTGGTTAACCGCGACACCATCAAGATTGATACCCAGATCGATGAAACCAGTATCGCGGCTGTGGCCCTGGGAAATACTGCCGAAATTACGATGGATTCTCTGCCTGGGGTGACTCTTAAGGGGGTTGTAACCCTGATCGACCCGATTGGCACCACCGTTAACGGGTTGGTCAAATACACGGTAACGGTGGCTGTTGAAACCACCGACCAGCCGGTTTTGTTTGGCGCGACCGCCACCGTGACGCTTATTACCAGCGAGCCGCGCTCGATGCTGGCCGTGCCGATCCGGGCTGTGCAAACCGATGCCGATGGTGAGTACGTGCTAAAGCTCAATGCCGGGGGTGCGCCAGAGCGAGTGGACATCACCAGCGGGAATCTTTCGGGGAACCTGGTGACCCTGACCAATGCCGGGGACTTGATGGAAGGCGATCAGGTTCAGCTTGGCAGCAGTTCCACCGGCAGCGAGTCGGATGGCGGGTCCACCAGCCCCTCGGGGCCGGGCGGACCGGGTGGCGGCCCGTTTGGGATTGGCGGCTGAGATGGCAATGATCCAGGTGGAGCAGTTGACCAAAGTCTTTAAGATGGGTGAAAACGAGGTGCGTGCCCTCGATGGGGTGTCGTTTTCCATCGCAAAAGGCGAAATGGTGGCCATCATGGGGCCATCGGGTTCAGGGAAAAGCACGCTCATGTCGATTATCGGCCTGCTGGATGTGCCATCTTCAGGCTCGTATCACCTCGACGGCGATTCGGTCGAGCGATTAAACGATACCCAATTGGCCGATATCCGCAACCGCAAGATTGGTTTTGTTTTCCAGCAGTTCAACCTGCTCTCGCGCACCAGCGCGCTGGATAATGTGCTGCTTCCGCTCAGTTATACCGGTCTGGGCGCGCGCCTCTGTCGTGAAAAAGCCTTCAAAGCGCTAGAAATGGTTGGGCTGAAAGAACGCGTGCGTCATCATCCTAATGAGCTTTCGGGTGGGCAGCAGCAACGTGTTGCCATTGCGCGTGCTCTGGTTAACGATCCGGCCATTTTGATTGCCGATGAACCCACCGGCGCACTCGATAGCCGCACTGGGGCTGAGATTATGGGCCTGTTCCAGGCGCTGCATCGTGATTGGGGCCAAACCGTTATTATGGTAACGCACGACCCGTTTATTGCCCGGCACACCCATCGCATCATTCGCCTGGCGGATGGGCATATCGTTTCGGACGCCGTCAATCCCAACCCACTCAAGGCCGGGACTTTGCGCCCGGATGGGGAGGACTAAAGCATGTTATTTACACAAAATGTCCTGACGGCTTTTCGCGGCCTGGCGGCCAACAAACTGCGTTCAGCACTGACCATTTTGGGCATCGTCATTGGTGTGGCGGCTGTCGTCGCACTGATGGCGATTGGCAATGGGGCGACCAGCAGCATCACCAACCAGATTCAGAGCACCGGCTCGAACCTTCTTAATGTGCAGGCTGGGCGTTCGCAGCGGCCGCCCTCGGGTGGGGCGCCGCCCTCATTTTCATCCATCACGTATAAAGATTACCTGGCGCTTAAGGCTGCCCTGACCGATGTGGCCGGGATTGCCCCGGCGTATCAGTCGAACTACACGGTCAACTGGGAAACCGAGAGCTATTCGGTTTCGGTCATTGGGGTTACCGAAGATTATCTCAAGGTGCGTAATTATGAAGTGGAACGCGGGCGCGCCCTGACCGAGATCGACCGCAAAGCACAAAAACAGGTGGCCGTAATTGGCGCAACGACAGCCGAAGACCTGTTCCAAGGTGTAGACCCGCTCGGGCAGACGCTCAAAATCAACGATGTCAGTTTTACGGTGGTGGGAGTTCTAAAGTCGAAGGGGTCTTCGGGTTTTGATAACCAAGACGACCTGTTGTTGATCCCGCTTGAAACCGGCTATCTTAGGTTGTTTGGCAGCAATGCCGTCCGCAACGGCGAAAAAACAGTCAGCGCCATTGCCGTATCCGCCATCTCTGCCGAAGCAGTCGATTCAGTGTCGGACCAGATTACCTTCATCATGCGTCGTCAGCATAAACTGGACTTCGACGAAGATGACGATTTTCGCGTCTCGAACCAGGCCGAGATTTTGAGCACCCTCAGCAGCGTTACCAGCACCATGACGGCCTTCCTGGGGGCCATTGCAGCGATTTCGCTGTTGGTCGGCGGGATTGGCATTATGAACATCACGCTGGTGTCGGTCAGCGAACGCACGCGTGAGATTGGTTTGCGTAAAGCGGTTGGTGCGCGCAAAAACCACATCTTGTTCCAATTTTTGGTGGAAACGATGACCCTCAGCCTGGTGGGCGGAATCCTGGGCATTTTACTGGGCGCGGCGATTGCCTGGGGTGTGACCGCGCTGGGGCTGATTACCGCACAAGTGACGCTTTCATCTGTGCTGATGTCTTTTTCCTTTGCCCTGGCCATTGGTCTGTTCTTTGGCATTTACCCGGCCTATCGCGCGGCCAACCTGCATCCCATGGAAGCGCTGCGCTCGGAATAACGGAAGGCGATCCGTGCATGAAAAGACCCGGCTGCAGCCGGGTCTTTTCATGCACGGATGTTTAGCGCCCGCCCGAAGTGGTTTCTTCACGCGGGTCGGCCCCGGCCTCGAGTTGGCCCTCGGCGCCGAGCATAATTGCGCCGACCGCGCCAAAATCTTTGTCCCAGGCCGGGTTTTCGAGGGCGGTGTAGCCCAGGGTCGTCAGTTCTTGGGCCACTTGCGCAAACAGGTCGGCTTCTAACCGCAGGCCGCCGGGGGTGAATTCATGCGGTGAAAACGATGAAGGGGCGCTGATGCTATAGAAACGCGGCGCGCTAACCGCCTGTTGGATATTCATCCCAAATACTTCCATGTTGAGGAAGACCTGCACAAGCGCCTGGGCTTGCATGTCGCCGCCGGGGGTGCTGTAGGCCATGAAAAACTTGCCATCTTTGAAGACAATTACGGCATGCGGGGTGATGCGCGGGCGTTTCCCGGGTTGGAGGGCGTTAATGTGCGCCGGGTCTAGCCGGAACTGGGTCATGCGGTCACCCAGGTTGAGGCCGGTTCCGGGCAGCATGGGGCTTTTGGGGAAGTCGGAGGGGGTGATGACGATGGCGTTGCCCTGCGCATCGACCACGACCAGTTGCGAGGTGTCTTGCCCGATGGAAAAATCCGCCAAGGGTGCGTCGCACCTGACAGTGAAACAGAGTCCCGCTAAAAGGGAATTGCTCTCGTTAGAACCAGCCCCATTAAACACGGTGCGACGCACCAGCCCAGCAGCGTTCCCGCCGTAGCCGGGAATTTGGCCGGGGGCGGGTAAATCGACAAAGGCGCGTTCCGTCATTTGGGCGCGACGTTCCGCAGCATATTCTTTGCTTAACAAGATTTCTAGCGGCACATTCACAAAAGCCGGGTCGGCAACGTAGGCGTCTCGGTCTGCCATGGCAAGTTCGATGGCCTGGGTGACGGTGTGAATGTATTGCGGGCTGTTGTGGCCCATGCTTTGCAGGTCGAGGCCTTCGAGGATTTGCAGGATGAGCGGTTCCATGATGCCCTGCGACCAGGTGCCGTTGCCGTAGAAGGTGTAAGGGCCGTAACTGCCGCTGACGGGCTGCTCCCATCCGCCGGTGTAGGTAGACAGGTCTTCGGCGCTGAAAAGTCCCCCTTTTTTTTGGTGGAATGCGATGATTTTTTGGGCAATGGGGCCTTTGTAGAAATAGTCGCGCAGGGCAGCAATGGCTTGCTGGCGGGTCGCGCCTGCCTGGAGGGCTGTTTTTTCGGCGTTGGCGAGTTCTTCCAGGCTGGCGGCCAGTTCTGGAAAGCGCATGCGGTCGTGCAGTTGGATGGGCCGCCACCATTCGCCGCGCAGGTAATTTTGGGCTGTAGAGGGCATGAGGATGCTAAAGCCAATGCGCTCGACCAGCGAAAAATTGAGATTGCGAACGATAATGGGGTGGGCCGGGAAACCTTCGCGGGCCAGGGCTATGGCCGGGGCGGCCAGTTCGCCAAAGGACATGGAGCCGCAATCGGTGAGCAGGGCGGTGATGACATCTGGCGAGGCGGGGATAAGCTGGTTCCAGATATTAAAATCGGGGACATTTTCATACCCGGCGGCCCTGAACTTTTCTATGTTGGCTGCCATTGGGGCTTTGCCCGCGCCAATGTAGCTTTTAACCTCGCCGGTGGCGGCGTTATAGTACATTGTGGGCGCTACGCCGGGGAAGGAGGCTGCTTCGCCGTGGGTGACGTTGAGCATGAGCAGGGCGGCAACGGCGGCGTCGCAGGCGGTGCCGCCTTTTTCTAGCACGGCGGTGGCGGCATCGGTCGCCCAGGGGGTACCGGCTACGACGGCATACTCTTGCCCGACAAACAGTTCTTTGGCAGTTTTGGTGCGATCGGTGTAGTCCATCAGGTCGCGGGGGCCTTTTGGCAGCAGGGCGTAAACCAATCCGCCGAGCAGGGCCAGCCCGAGCAGGCCCAGGCCCAGCCATTTGAAAAAGCGCAGGAGTTTTTGCATAGGAAAAACCTTATGTGGGTTAGCTGCCAGCCCAAAGCAGGGTCAGCAGGGCGGCGACGGCGGTGATGAGCATGGAGATGACGAAGGTAACGCGCAGGACCTGGCTTTCCTCGCCGATGCGGTCGATACTGGCGGCGGCATTTTGCAGCTTGGCCGGGGAGATGACGCTGGCCAGCCCGCCGCCAATTCCGCTGGCGGCGGCGAGCAACAGCCCGGCAGCCCCTATTTTTTCGGCGGTGGAAAGGTGGATGGCGGTGAGCATGGCAATAGCGGAAGCTTCTGAACCGCTGATGAACCCGGCCAGCAGCCCAAGATAGGGGGCCACCAATGGGTAGAGACTGCCAAAGGCGCGTGTAGCGGCGTCGGCGATGACCAGGACCATGTTGTGGTCGGGGGTTAGCAGTTGCCAGTCGGCGTTTTTGCCAGAATGATTGATGATGAAGGCGATGGCAAAGAAGACGGCGGAGGCCAGCATGGGGCGCGGGGCGCGCTGGACCCAGCGCCGCAGTGAGAGGGTGAGTTGGGCGCGGGTGGGTTTAAGCCAGGGCAGGGCCGCCAGGGTGCTGACCAAAATCCAGAAGTAGGCTTGCCAGAACAGGCGCACTTTCTCTGGCGCGCCGGGGATGATTTCGAGCGGCATGGCCCAGCGGGTGAAGGTCAGGTTGAAGAAGGGCAGGAAGGGCGCATTGACCAGCAGGGCGAAGACTGTCAGCAGGAGCCAGGGCGAAAGCGCGGCCGGTAGGGACATTCGGGCCTCGGCGGTGGTATCGGTTACGGTAAGCAGGCTGCGGCTGAGCAGGGTTTGGCCGGTCAGTTTGAGATAGGCCAACATGACGGCGACCACGCCCAGGCCAGCCGCCATGCCGGTCAGGGTCACCATCCCCAGGTTGTTCATGCCGATGGCGATGAACCCGGCGGTTAAGCCGGAGAGCAGGGTGGGAAACAGTCCGCGCCAGAGCATTTTCCAGCCACCGACAATCCACAGCATGGCGAGGGCTATGCAGGTAGAGATGATGGGCATGAAGCGCGCAAAGTAGCCGCCAACCTGGTCTACGGGCAGGCCGACAAAGTTAGAAAAAACCACCACCGGGATGCCCAGCAGGGCGTAGGTGCATAAGGCATCGTAACCCAGGGCGGGCAGGGCAATGGCTACAAAGGATGAGTAGCCCAACGCCAGCATGATGGGCGGCAAAATGGAGACTGGGGTGGCGCCCATGGCCGCCAGCAAGGTGCCGATTCCTATGTTTAAGATCAGGATTTGGGCCACCTGGTTGCCAGGCGCAATGGTTTTGATGAGGGCCACCACCCGGTCGATGGCGCCGGTTTCTTTCATCAGCGTGATTTGTAAGAGGGAGGTGGCAACCATCAATGTGATGGGGAAGGAGGCTACGATCCCGGCCAGGCTGATGCGCAGGATGTTGGTGAGCGGGGTCTGAAAGTAGAGCCAGGCGACCAGTGCGGTGCAGGCCCAGCCCACCAGACCGGCCGTATCGGCGGGGGTGCGCCGCCAGACAAGCAGGATTAACAGGACGGCAATGGGGAAGAGGGCGAGCAGCAGGGGAATCGGGTTCATGATTGCTCCACAGGCATCTGGAATTGCCCTGAGTATACAGGAAAGAGGCTACTCTGCTGAGGTAAATTTGGGGAGGTTGTTAATTCTGGAGGAATGGCAGAAAACGACATATTGTTCGAAGAAAATTATATTGTTGATTTTTCGTACCATTTTATGTGACGAATGACATATAACGTAAAAAAGAATCTTTTGCTATAGTTTGTGCCGCGTTTGGTTTTGGACGTGGTTTGCTAAACGAATACCCGTTTCTGGTGGTCTGGTCATTATCTGCATTTGACTCTACCAAATTGTTAACTGAAAGGAACCCCAACTGACAAAACCAGTATAGATCATGAAGTTATGTTTCGGCCAAAGCGCTCACATTCCCAAAGTCCGTCACTAATTTTCTAGCATCGAGGAGATTTATCATGGAAAATCTGGTCGTAGTTCTTGTTATAGGCGCTGGTTTGATGGTTGGTTTATTGGGGTTGCTGATCTTGTCAGTTTATTTATATTCTATTTATCAAGAACAAAAGCAAACCCATGCGCAAAACGAAAATAGGTTACAGCAGTATATCCACGAGCTAAAAACCACTTCAGATAATAGTGTTAGGGAAAAAAATGAATTGAAAACGCGCCTAGAAGCCGATATTCGGATTCTAGGAGAAAAGTTGGAGAGGGTCTCTCAAGAAAATGCCGAGCTGCATATAAATTTTGCCAGAGCCAAGGCTAGTCTTGAGCAGGAAACACAGGAAAAGAAAGAGCTGCTTGCTCGGTATGAGAGCGACAGCAAAGCCCTGGCTGAAAAACTGGAAATGGGGAGAACTTATTCAGTCATTAATGGATCTGAACTGGAAAAGATTGTCAGGAGCATACCCAGCGCACAGGATGTTTGCCTGGATGCCGATGGGGATGTCAGCTTTATGTTTAGGGATCAAGATCAAGACTTAATGTCTGTGATCATTCGTGGCGCAGGTAGCCCACAATTAGTTGCCGCAATGCCCTTTGCAATGCCGGATGATTATTTATTGGCATCTGTGATTGCGTCTAATAACTGGAACCAACGCGTTGATACCCAAAGTTCTTTTGCATACACGGTTAAGTATGATGACAAGAATATCATTTTGCTTGAGACGGATTTAAGCTTACGTGGAGGTGCCAGCCGTGAAAGTATTAAGGCGTGGCTAGAACTTTTTATTAGCAAAATCAATTTGTTCGAGGAAAGCGTTCTCTCGGATCTAAAGTCGGGGTCTATTATTAAAGACAGCCAGATTCGCATGAATGGATCAAGTAATTTTTGGGGTGGTTTGGCCAGTTTTGCCGGAAAAGTTTTAGGAGAAGCCCTGAAAACCATGACATTGCCAACGATTTACAGTTTGGCTGATAGCGATTCTGATTAGCGACGAAATGCTAACCGTCCAGGCAAATCCCGGACGGTTAAGTAATTGTCTATCGTGTTTCCATAATGGCATGGATATTTGTTGTATGAAGTTCTCAGACATTGAAACGATTGTTGGAATTTTCCAGTCCCTGGCGACTATATTGGCTCTGGTTGTTGGTGGTACCTGGAGTTATATGCTGTTTGTTAGCAGGAGACAAAGATATCCACGCGCCAGGGTTGAACACAAAGTTATTGCCAGGCCAATCGCAAACGGCAAGGCCTTGTTGAGTGTCGATGTGTTCGTTTCTAATTGCGGAGAAGTATTGCTCTCGCTTGTTTCCTGGGAGATCAATGTAAAACAAATGCTGCCACCCCGATTGGAATTGCAGCGACTGCTTTCTCGCAAAACAAATTCTGCTCCAATGACAGGAAGTCAGATCATTGAATGGAACCTTGTTGCCTCGCGTAAAGATAAGTGGCGTGTGGGAGAATTTGAAGTTGAGCCAGGGGAGCAACATCAAATCCATTCTGACTTTTTGATCGATGCTAATCTCGAAACGATACTGGTGGAAAGTTTTTTGAGAATGTCAAAAAGAGCAAGAAGCATGTTGAATGGAGTTTTTCAACAGTCCACGATTTGACGCCAGATGGGAAAGAAAATGCCTATCTCAATCAGCAATAGAAAACCTTCGCATTCGGTAAGTTTTGGACAAGGGCAACATCCTCTTTTGAGTATCCACCCTGAAACAGGAAGCCCGGGAGAATGTTTTGAGCTTCATGCCACACGTTTCGATGCTGATGTAACCTTACAGATCGAAATCGTAGATAGCCAGAATCGGCTAATTTATAGCACAACCCGAAAAACCGATTCATCCGGAAATATGGGGACAATTCGATGGTTGTCATTCCCATCCCTGCCCAAAGGGGAATATCAATTTATTGCCAAAGGTGCGTGTAACGGCAGGTCGCAAGATTCAACCAAATATTTTATGCTCCTATAAGCTCAAGTGAGCCGATGCTGATTGTGATTTTTCAGGAACTTTTGGGGGTTTCAAATATTCATCGCGCAATAATTTCTATAGATCGCCCTATCCGGGCATTGTGACATCAGCAGTTTTGGGCCATTGGGCGAATGGACCCGCAAGAAAGTGTGCTTGCGATAGAATAGCAGCATTCAGAACCGGCTATTTTGGGATTTGACCTGTTTGCAAAGGAGAACGCGCACATGAAGGATAGGATTCTTGCCTGGGAGGGTTGTAAGAATATTCGTGACCTTGGCAGCCTGGGGACTGATGAGGGCCGCAGCACGCGTTTGGGGGCTCTTGTGCGTTCCGATACTCCCTCCCGGCTGACACCGGCGGGTTGGTCGGCGCTGTATGCATACGGCATCCGAACGATTGTGACCTTGCGGACGGATGGTATGCAGGAGGATGAGCTGACGGTTGCGTCGCCTTACCCGGACCTTGCGGTGGTTCAGGTTGCGATTGAAGATGTAACCGACCGTGAGTTTGTGGAGAAATGGGCCAGTACGGATTTGTGGTGTACGCCGCTCTACTATGCCGATGCGCTTCAGCGCTGGCCGGAGCGACATGCAGCTGCCGTTCGCGCCATTGCGCAGGCCCAGCCTGGGGGTGTGCTGTTCCATTGTGTGCGCGGGCAAGATCGCACGGGTATTATCACGCTTTTGTTGCTCTCGTTGGCTGGGGTTCGCCCCGAGGAGATTCTTGCAGATTATGAGCTGAGCCTGGACCCTGAACGGGATGAAATCCTTGAGCGTGAGCATAGTTCTGTCCAGGCGGTGATTCTGGGCGTTCTCGAAGGGCTAAACGCTGAACAATATCTCCAGGCGGGCGGCGCCAGCCCGGACGACCTGGCCGCCATCCGTCAGCGGCTTTTGGGCTAACGTAGCAAAAAAATCATCTATTGGAAAAAATATGCAGCATCTTTTCGATCCATTCACCGTGAAGGGTATTACCCTGCGCAACCGTATTGGCGTTTCACCGATGTGTATGTACAGCTATACCGATGGTTTTGCTAACGATTGGCTTTTGACCCACCTGGGAGCGCGGGCGGCGGGCGGGGCCGGGCTGATTATTGCTGAAGCGACGGCCGTTGAGGCGCGTGGACGCATTACCCCCTACGACCTGGGTATCTGGTCAGATGAGCATATCGATCCGCTGGCGCGGGTGACGCGCTTTATTAAAGCGCATGGCGCGGTGGCTGGGATTCAGATTGCTCATGCGGGTCGCAAGGCTGGCACAAAACGTTCCTGGGAAACGGATGAGCCGCAGCGGCCTGGCTGGCAGGGTGTTGCCCCCAGCCCGATCGCTTTCAACCCTGATGCGCTGATTCCCCATGCCTTGAACCTGGCGGAGATTAAAGAAATCCAGGGTGCCTTTCGAACTGCGGCGCTGCGCGCCCTGGCCGCTGGTTTTGAATGGCTCGAAATTCATGCCGCGCATGGTTACCTGATTCACAGCTTCTACTCGCCACGCTCTAACCAGCGCACGGATGAATATGGCGGCAGCTTTGAGAACCGCATCCGCTTTTTGCTCGAGACGGTCCGCGCTATTCGCCCGGTTTGGCCGGCCAACCTGCCCCTCACCGTTCGCATCTCTGGCACCGATTGGGTGGATGGAGGCTGGACGGTGGACGACTCGGTTGAACTTGCTCGCCATCTAAAAGCCGAAGGGGTCGATCTGGTGGATTGCTCCTCGGGTGGGGCTGTGCCCGATGCCAGGGTCCCAGTGGGGCCGGGCTACCAGGTTCCCATTGCCGAAGCTGTTCGGCGCGGGGCCGGAATCGCAACTGCCGCAGTCGGCCTGATTACCTCACCGGCACAGGCCGATGAAATTATCCGCAACAAACGGGCCGACCTGGTTCTGCTGGGCCGTGAAATGCTGCGCGATCCCTACTGGGCATTGCATGCCGCCCAGGCGCTTAAGCAGCCCGCCCCGGTTCCGGCGCCGTACCTGCGCGCTTTTTGAGTGGCCTGAGCCACAGGGCTCGACCCAATTTTGCACGGATTAACAGAGACCTGCTTATGGAATCCTATCGTAAAGAACTTTGGTTTAATGTGCCTGCCCGGCGCGGGTTTGTCAACATCACGCCGCAAATTGAAGCTTGCCTGCGTGAAAGTGAAATTCAGGAAGGCCTACTCTTGTGTAACGCCATGCATATCACGGCTTCCGTGTTTATCAATGATGATGAGAGCGGACTGCATCATGATTATGAGACCTGGCTCGAGCAATTGGCTCCGCATGAACCCATCGGTCAATACTGGCATAATCGCACGGGCGAAGACAATGCCGATGCGCACCTGAAGCGTCAGGTTATGGGGCGTGAGGTGGTGGTAGCGATTACCCGCGGAAAGCTTGATTTTGGCCCCTGGGAGCAAATCTTCTACGGCGAATTTGACGGGCGCAGGCAAAAGCGGGTGCTTGTCAAAATTATCGGTGAGTAAAACCAATTTACAGGCTGATTCGACCCCGGGTGCGCTGGCCCTGGGGTCGATTTTTATCTGTTTTAATCTTGACAGAAAAATAGTAACTCGTATAATAATTATAAAATAAATACTAACTCGCTTACTATTTTGTTGAGAGACATTAACCTGTTGTTTTGTCTCCAACTTGAAAGGAGATTTTCCTATGCAGTTGTATCTGCGCCTGGCTTGGCGCAACATTTGGCGGCATCGCCGCCGTACCGTCACCATTCTCGTCTCCATTATCCTGGTGCTGGGTTTGATGATGTTTTACGATGGCCTGATCGTTGGTTTTGAGCAGGCTGTTTATGGCAACGCCATTAAAGTCTTTGGCGGGAATGTGCAAATCCATGCACCTGGTTTTCAGGAAAAAAGTGACTCGACCCCGCTCCTGGCTTTGGAGGGCGACACCGCCATTGTGGCGGCGGCCCAGGCATTGCCGCAGGTGGTTTCTGTCAGCCGCCGCATCAACACCAGCGGATTGGTAACCAGCCGCGAGGGCGCTTTCCCGGTTGGGATTACCGCCATCGAGCCGGAAATCGAAGCGCCAGTGAGCGTGATTGCCCAAAATGTGAAAGAGGGGCGCTTCCTGACCTCCGAAGATGCCGACGTGGTGGTGATCGGAAAGGGGATGGCCGAGGCCCTTGGTGTAACGTTGGGTGACCGCATCAGCCTGGCCGGGCGTGCCCAGCATGAGCAGATGCGTTCTCGCACCATGACCGTTATTGGCATTTATGATCTCGGCATGGCAGACCTGGAAAAACGCACCGTTTACATGTCCTTGGGCGAGGCCCAGGGTCTTTACGACCTGACCGGTCAGGTGACCGAAGTGACCCTGGTCCTGGAATATATCGGCCAGGAAGCTGAAGTGATGTCGCCGCTTCGGGCGCAATTCCCGGGTGTTGAAGTGGTTTCGTGGGAAACCAGCTTCCCTGAAATGCAGGCGGCCATCTCTGGCAAAAGCGGTGCTATGGACATTATGGGCATCTTTATCTACCTCATCGCGGGCATCGGTATTTTCAACCTGCTGATGATGGCCGTCTATGAACGCACCCGCGAGATTGGCATGCTCGGCGCGTTGGGTTTGAGACCCCGTCAGATTGGCCTCCTGTTCGTTTTGGAAGGAATCATGATCGGGGCGGTGGGCATCGCTGGCGGAATCCTGTTCGGGCTGACGATTAACATCATCCTCGGGCAAATTGGCCTCGACTATAGCGCCTACACCAACATTGCCGAATACATGGCCCTGATTAACGGGCAAATCTATCCCAGCCTGGGAATCGAGCAACTCCCCAAGCGTACGATCACCATCGCTGTTATCTGCGCGCTGGCTGCGTTGTACCCGGCTATTGAAGCCTCGCGCCGTGAACCGGCCGAAGCGTTACATTATGTTTAGGAGGCCGCTATGATTCAACTCTTAACCATGGCCTTCCGTGACCTGGGACGCAATAAACGTCGTTCGTTTTTTTCCTCGCTGGCCTTGGGGCTGGGGCTGGGTGTCCTGCTAACGATGGCGGCCGTGATCAACGGTGAAATGAAAGGCGCGCTCGACACCAGCCTGCGCTTTGAAAGTGGACACCTGCAGATTCGCGCCGAAAGCTACAACGAAGCTAAAACCAACCTGGCCTGGAAAGATCTGGTTGAAAACCCGCAGGAGATGGTGGCGAAAATATCCGCGCTGGACCCTGTCCAGGCTGTTACGCCGCGCCTGTTCGCAAGCGGGATCGTAACCTCGGGCAGCGAATCACGCGGGGTGCGCATCATTGGGATCGATCCGGCTTCACCCGCCAACGAGATGTATCTTCAAGCCATGCAAAAGGGCGACTTCCTGACAGCCGATGATCGTGAGGGCATCCTGATTGGTCGGGCGTTGGCCGAAATACTCAACTTGAATGTCGGCAGCTCTTTTGAACTGTTGGCGAACACCTCCAATGGGGATGTCACCCAGCAAACATTTACCGTGCGCGGTATTTTTAGCACCGGCATCACGGGTTACGATCGAGCCACGGTTTTTATGCCTCTGGCAAAAGCCCAGGCAATTACCGGAACCGAGAATCACGCCAGCACGATCTTTGTCCTGCTAAAAGATAAAGACCAGGCTGAGGCTGTAAAAGCTGCCCTGACCGGTCAATATAAGATCCTGACCTGGACCGAGATGAACCAGCTGCTTACGCAGACCGAGACAATGGCGAACTCCTTCATGGTGATTTTCTATCTCGTCATCCTGGGCATTACCGCTACCGTGATCACCAACACCCTGGTCATGTCGGTTTACGAACGCACGCGGGAAATTGGTATTTTTTCGGCGATTGGTATGAAATCCGGGCGGATTTTGGTCATGTTCCTGGCCGAATCGTTTATGCTCGGCCTGGGCGGAATCTTGCTTGGGTATGTAGTGGGCGGGGCCCTGATCTGGTACTTTATGACCTTTGGCTTTTACATTGGCAATATGGGTCTCAACGGCAGCGGTGGTATTCTGCTCCAGGATACTGTTTATGCCAGCCCAACCCTTAAAGACACCCTCACCCTGTCCATCGTGGCGGTCATTGTTGCCGTCCTGGCGGGCCTTAATCCGGCCTTTATGGCCTCGCGCATGGAACCAGTCGATGCGCTGCGTGGAAAATAGGAAAATCCGCCGATCTCGCAAAATGTAACCCCCCTTGCAAAATCGGTGAAGAAGGAGAACGAACCATGGAAGTCACAAAAATTGAAAATGTCACTCGTGTTTACAAAATTGGCACGGTTGAAACTCACGCTTTACGTGGCGTAAACCTGACCATTGAAAACGGCGAATTTACCGCCCTGGTGGGGCCATCTGGCTCGGGGAAAACCACCCTGCTGCAAATGATTGGCTGTCTCGACCAGCCTTCCAGTGGCTCAGTGTGGGTCAATGGCAAGGATGTCACTCGCCTCAACCGTGACCAGCGTGCTGATATGCGCCGCGGACACATCGGCTTTATTTTCCAGTTCTTTGCGCTTATCCCCACCCTGAGCGCTTACGAAAACATAGAGATGCCGCTGCTGCTCAATGGCCACAGCCCGCGTGAACGCCATGACCGTGTCATGGAATTGCTCAAGGCTGTAGACCTGGAGGAACGAGCCAACAACCGCCCCGACCAGCTTTCGGGTGGCCAACAACAGCGTGTTGCCATTGCCCGCGCCCTGGCCCCCAAACCGGCCCTGATCCTGGCTGATGAACCGACTGCCAACCTCGACAGTGTCAACGGTGAGCAGGTGATGGAAATCATGACGCGCCTCAACCAGGAAACGGGAGTCACATTTGTTTTTGCTACCCACGACCCGCGTGTGATCAAATATGCTCGCCGTGTGGTGACCTTGCGCGATGGCCTGATTGTTGAAAGCGGGATTCCCGAGAAAACGAAAGCCGGATAGGTTTCGAGAGTCTTGTACCGGTAAATTACCGAAAATTCGGGCTTAAAGATGCGTCGCATCAGAATTTCCCGAATTTTCGAGGAGAAAAGAATGAAATTTGCACATGTACTTTTGGCAGCCTTATTGCTGCTGGTTTTGTCCGCCTGTGGTTCGGGGGCTGCCCCTGCGGCTGAGGCCCTGCCAACGGTTGTACTCGAAGACCAGGGCTCCACAAACCCGGTCAACGTGAGCGGCAGCGTCACGGCTTCAGGATTTGTGATTGCCTCGCAGGAGGCGCAGTTGGCCTTCGCCACGGCTGGCAGTGTTGGCAAGGTCAATGTTCAGGTTGGCGATGTTGTCCAGGCGGGTGATGTCCTGGCTGAGTTGGACAATGATGCCATTCAACTGGAACTTGACCAGGCCGAGCGCAACCTGCGCGAGATCACCTCACCGGCGGCGATTGCTTCAGCCGCCCAGGCGGTTGCCAATGCCCAGAAGGCGCTTGAAGAAATTCAGGATGACGCCGAAGGAATGTTTTACCCGCGCGCATCCGACACCCTGATCGACAACACCCAGGGTGAGATTGACCTGGCCCGCCAGGCCCTGACCCGCGCGACAGATGCCTACCGCCTGGTGGCGCGTCGCCCCGATGGCGATTCTCGCAAGGCTGCGGCTTTGGTCGCCATGACCGATGCCCAACTCTACCTGAATTCCTTGATCGCCAAATACAACTGGTATGCCGGAACCCCCACAGCCACCGATGCTGCCCTGGTGCAAGCCAACCTTGAAGCCGCCAAAGTCGGTTTACAGGAAGCCCAGTGGTACCTGGCAGCGCTCAAAGGGGAACAACTCCCGCCCGAAGCGACCGGTGGGCGTCTGGCACAGCTCGAAGCGGCTCGCGATGTTGTCACCGGTATTCAGGATCGCCTCGAAAATACTCGTTTGATTGCTCGCATTTCGGGCACGGTAACGACTGCCAGCCTGATTGCGGGTGAGTATGCTTCACCGGGGCAGGTGGTTTTCGTGATCAGCGATGTAGCCAACCTGTTGGTGGAGACAACCGACCTGAGTGAGCGGGATGTTCCCAGTGTGGAAATCGGCCAGCCGGTGTCGGTTTCGGTGGATGCGCTTGGGCAGACCCTTGCCGGGAAAGTGATTAAAATCTCCCCGGTGGCCGATACCCTGGGTGGCGATGTTGTCTACAAGACCACCATCGAGCTGATCGACCCACCCGCGGGCCTGCGCTCCGGAATGAGCGTCGAAGTTCGCTACGGATCGGAGTAAGCAACTCCCCTGGTTTTGCACAAAAAAGCCCTGTCGCTGCGACAGGGCTTTTTTTGTGCAAATTCTAGCTTCCGAAGCGACCAATCAGGGCGGCGGTGAGGGCGATTAAGGCCAAAATCATGCCGACGATAATTGTCACGCGCCGGGAGCGGATTTTTTCAGGGGGTTCGTTTTCTTCGGGGCTGCGAATTGCCCAAATGGCCCCCATAATGACAAAAGCCCATCCGGCCGCCGAACCGATGGCGAGCAGCGCAATCCCGATTGAGAGCCAGGCCAGCCCGGCAAAACGTGGAAGACGACTGGAATCCATTATTCGACTTTTTCAACGACGATGGTCGCTTCGGTAAGCAGGGCGGCAATTGCACCCACGGCGGCCAGAGCTGGGGCCAGCGCTGCCCCCACAACCCCCACGGTCAGCGGGAATTCGATCAGCACTTTCCCGGCCTTATCTTTGATGCTGACCCGTCGGATATTGCCCTGGCGCAGCAGTTCTTTGACTTTGGCGAGCAGTTCTTCGCCGTTGACTGAAAATTCCTCGGTGCGAGGTGTATTCTCCATAATTTATCTCCTTGTCTGTTTTCATAGTATACGCCAAAGCGCCGATTTGGTTTTACCAGAAAGAACAATCCCGGCCTATTGGCCGGGATTGTGTAGTTTACGGCAGGCTTTCGATGATGAGCCCGTCGATGGTGGCGCGTTTTCCGCTGGGACCGTCGAAGACCAACATTAATTGGTGGGGGCCGTTTTCCAGTGTTCCGGTGTATTTCCAGGTGCGCTGGAATTTGGTGCTGGTGGCGCGCTGGTCAAAGGCATCGACTAACACGCCATCGACAAATACGCTCACTCTCCCGGCGTGGATTTGGGCTGTAAAGATGACCGTGAAGGAATTGCCGCTAAAGTTAAACTGGACAGAGGAGTTAACCGTGCGGTTTTGCATGTAACTACCCTTGAGGGCCGAACTGTTGCTGATTTTTGTCCAGCCTGATGAGTAGATAAAACCAGGATCGGTGTTGTCGTAAACAGCCGCGCCAGCCGGGGGGACGGGCGTGGTGCCAGGCATTGGTGGGGCTTTGGTCACCTGCGCTGTGGCGGTAGGCGCAGGGGCAGTGGCCGTAGGTGCCGGGGCGGTGGCTGTCGCCGAAGGTACCGAGGTCGGTGCCGGGGGGGTAGCGGTGGTTCCGCCCGTGCCCTGGGTGATGCTGGCGGTATGGTTGACCGGGTCGACCGTTACCGAGCCGTTGGTGAAATCCCGTTTCCAGGCGCTGCCGCTCTGGTAACGCGCTCCCAGCGGAGCGCCGAGGTCAAGATCGTAGTTGGGGTACATCCAGATTTCGCTATAGACATCCGAATTTGCGTAACGGAAGGCCGCTTGCCCATTGGCGACCAACAGGTAGGAGGCAAAAGCGAACTTTTGCAACTCTGTGTTGGTTTGGGTACCCTGCGAGATGAGCATGATGAATTTGCCCATGGCCTGGGTCTGTTCGGCCAGTTTCATGTGTTTCTCCCATGTGCTGGCGGAGCGGTAGCCGTTGGGCCAATCGATTGACCAGCCTTCATGCATAACGCCGTCAAGATAGGTGATGTAGTTGGTCCAGTTGGCATCGTCACGGCGCGAGACCAGGTTGGCGTACAGCAATTTCCCGTTGGGTTGGAAATAATTGGTGTAAAGGTGCTGCACAAAGCCCTGAACAGCCTGCTGGTAGCTGGCGTCATCTGGGTAGTTGGCGGGCAGGTGTCCATCCTGTTCACGGAAGGACAGGGTCGCTTCAATGTTGTCGAGGAAAACGCCGTTCCAGTTGGGATCTTTCTGGCTTTCGATCACGCGTTGGAGGAAGAAGTCGCGCCAGCCAGGGTTGCCAGGGTCCATCATATAAAAGATTTTGGAGCCATCGGGGTTGAGGATGCGCTGGCCGTTTTTGTCGAGCATGAACCAGTCGGGGTGTTCGGTGCTGATTTTGCAGAAATCGCCGATGTTGTAAGCGGCATTGTTGCGCCAGGGCTGCTTGGTACAACTGCCCGGGTCCATAATGGCATCAGCGCGCAGGTATTGCAAGAAGGGACGCGCCGCGCCCATGCCAATCAGCTGGTCGCGTACTGCCAGGTCGTCGTTGAGCATCACGAAGGGGCTGAAACGACTGGCAAGCAGTTGTAAATTTCCGTCTTTGGGTGGTTTGTAAAACCAGGTTAACTGGATAGTGTTGCCGGATGCCTGGGATGGTGAGGGCGCCTGGGCGGCGCGGGCAATTCCGAAGGGGCTGAACAGGATTGCCAGCAAGGCAATCAAATAGGCGAAGCGGGGAAGGTTTTTGGATAACATAAAGGGTTTCCTTTCTTTTGTGCTGAGCGAACTTCACTTTGACACCACATCTGGCGGCAATGTACCGTTGCAAACGACCAGAGATAGAGAAAATGCAGTCTCTCAACACGGGCTCCCTTTCCCGCGTATAAACGAAACGGCCTGGCAGAACGCCAGGCCGCGAGATGGAATACAGATAGGAAGATGGCCTGGCAATCTTGGCTGGGTGTTTCCCCCCAACGAGACCCAAGGCCGGTGTGCGCCGTTTCGGGTTGAATTTTCAAGGTGCGGTTTTGTCTTACGTTTTGCATTATAGAGCCGAAAACAGATGCCGGAATAGTACCCAGGTCACCTTTGGGGCTTAAATCAATTTCAAAACTGTAAGAATTGTGAAAAATTGCGCATAAGCCTGCCGGGCCTGTCTCAATTTGGGACCAAAATAACCATCCTCAGGCGGTTGGGTTATATACTATGTTTATCTTTTTCCCCACACAGGAGCCATTATGCTGACCGTCCAGAAAGTGGATTTATCGAACAAAGCCGAGGTGAAACGCTTTGTTGAACTGCCCTATCGCCTGTATAAAGATTGCCCGCAGTGGGTCCCGGCGCTCGATGTGGACGCCTATGCCCAACTCAACCCCAAAAAGCATCCCTACTACGAGCACTCCGATGCCGAATTTTTCCTGGCGGTGCGGGATGGCCGTGATGTGGGGCGCATTGCCGCGCTCGAAAATCGCTCCTTCAACAACTATCACCACGCCCAAAAAGCTAACTTCTACTTCTTCGACTGTGAAAACGACCCCCAGGCGGCCTCGGCGCTTTTCAACACGGTTTACGAATGGGCGCGGGCGCGCGGCCTGACCTCGGTGGTGGGCCCCAAAGGCATGGGTCCGTTAGATGGCTATGGTGTGCAAGTTTTTGGGCACGAACAGCGCCAGATGATGACCATGCTGACATACAACTTTGCCTATTACCAGCAGTTAATTGAGGCCGAAGGGTTTGAAAAAGAAGTCGATTTTGTCTCCTGCTACCTGCCAGCCGACCAGTTTCGCATCCCCGAGCGGGTGGAGCGGATTGCCAAACGGGTGATGGAACGCAGCCATTTGCAGGTGAAAAAATTCAAAAACAAGCGTGAAATGCTCAGTTGGGCGGCGCGTATTGGCAAGGCTTACAACGATGCTTTTATCAAAAACTGGGAATACTTCCCGCTCACCCAGCGCGAAATCGATTTCGTCGTTCAAAACATCCTGATGATTGCCGACCACCGATTGATTAAAGTCATCACGCATGAAGAAGATGTGGTTGGTTTCCTGTTCGCCTTTCCCGATGTCTCGGCCTCCCTGCAGCGCGCGCGCGGCAAACTGCACCCGCTTTCGCTGCTCGACCTGCTGCTTGAAATGAAACGCACAAAAACAATTTCAGCCAATGGCATGGGCATTTTGCCGCAATTCCAGGGACATGGCGGTAACGCCCTGCTCTATTACGAACTGGGCCAAACCCTGCTCGACTTTGGCCAGTTTGTGCATGTCGAGATGACCCAGGTGGCCGAAAGCGCCGAACACATGCGCTCTGACCTGAAGAACCTGAATGGCGTGGAATACAAGAATTATCGCGTTTATCATCGGGATATTTAAGATGATACACCCGCTGGGATGGATCCCGTTTAACCGGCGTAAGGCCCTCTTTTGGATTTTTTTCCTGCTCACCCTGGCCTTTTTCGCCATTTTCCAGGTGCTCGACGCACCCCTGAAAACCACCGCCTCGAGCGGCATTGTTTCTTACGAACTGGCGCGCACCCCCGAAGCTGCCACAGCCATGGTTGCCAGCTGGGACCCGCGCGCCCGCAATTTTGTGGCGTTTGGCCTGGGCCTCGACTTTCTTTTTATGCCCATCTACGCCACTGCCTTGAGCGCGGGCATCCTTTTAGCGGCCGGACGGCACCGGGGCGTTTGGTCTGCGCTGGGAAATGCCCTCGGCTGGGGCGCGTTCGCGGCGACCGGGTTCGACATGGTCGAGAATATCGCCCTTTTTTCCATCCTGAATGGTTCGGTGGCTGCCAATCCGCAGATTGCCTTCTGGTGCGCCAACGTTAAGTTTGGATTGCTGCTGGGCGGCCTGCTTTACGGGCTGATTGGCTGGCTTTTTCCGCAACGATAATAAATTGGGTAAAATCAGGGCCATGCGCAAACTCATGGCCCTGATTTTATTTTCTGCCCTCCTGGCCGGGTGTGCCAGCGGGACACCTGCCCCTACCGCCACCCCCACTCCCTTGCCGTTTATGACGGCCACCCTCATTCCTACCTTTACGCCGCGTCCAAGCCAGACCCTGGCTCCGCCCACCCTTGGGCCGACTGCTGCGCCAGTAACCGGGATTGTAACCACACAGATTAATGTGCGTTCGGCCCCCGATAAAAACGCCACCGCCCTGGGCCTGCTCAACGCTACCGATCGGGTGCTGGCTGTGGGCCGCGACTCGAGCGAAAAGTGGTTGATGATCGTCTACCCGCCGCAATCATCCACCACCGGTTGGGTATCAGTGGAGTTCCTGCAAGTAGAAGGCGACCTGGCCCAACTGCCAGTGATGCAGGCAGGCGCACCGCTGCCCGAGGGAGGCACCCCCCTGCCTCCGCCAACCGCCACATCTGATATTCGCCAGGCCAAAGTGACCCAGACTATTAATGTGCGCGCGGGTCCGGCGACGATCTACGATGCTGTTGGTACGGTCAGCGCCGGAACGATGGTGATCCTGACCGGCCGCAACGAGATTAACAATTGGATCCAGATTGAGTTCCCCGAAGGTCCCGAGGGGCGCGGGTGGGTTGCCGCCCTGTATGTTGAGAATCCCAACTTGCAGGGTCTGCCGTATTACGATAACCAGGGCAAGTTGCTTTCTTCACCTACCCAGGGTGTCAATCCCGGACAGCCCACAGCCACGCCGACCACTTTTGGCCCCGCCGGAGGCGATGGCGATTCGGAGGAGAACCCGGCTGTGCGCCTGGCCTTTTCTCCCGATGGTTCGAAAGCTTTTACCTATTCCAGCGATCTCTCTTCGCCAACCGGGGATGATGCCGATTGGGTGGCATTCACTCCTTACATGCCCACCAGCGAAGCCGGTTTTGTCTATGCCGAGTTGGATTGCGCCGGGAACGGCGGCGTGACCGCTACCCTGGAAAAAGACGGGCTTCCTGTGCCGGGTGTGCCGCAATTGGTGTGCGGGAATTATGACCTGGCTTTCAAGGTCTTGGGTGGGCAGGAATACATCCTGGTGTTGCGCGCCGATGGTTCTGGCGGGCCATTGCGTTTTGTCAGTTATACCCTTACCATATCGGCAGTCCCCTGATTTTATGGAGAAAACTGTGCAAATGAAAGCAAAGCAAGTTGTCTTGTTTGGATTGGTGCTTCTCCTGGTGGCCTGTTCCATGCCCGGCGCCGAAGCGGCCACCCCCACCACCAGTGTCGATGCGGTGCTTACAGCCGCCGCTTCGACCGCGTTTGCGGCCCTGACCCTGTCTGCCGACCAGGCCACCGCCACCCCCTCGCCGACCATTACCGAAACAGTACCGCCGCCCGCCACCCTGACCCCAACCCTGATGCCAACCATTGAACCGGTAGCGGGGGTCGCCAATAACAATGTTACCGTTCGCGCAGAGCCGCGGCGCGGAGCCGATAACCTGGGTGGTGTTTTCTTCAACCAGGGTGTGCAGGTGCTGGCGCGCAATGATAGTGGCACCTGGTATTACATCCTGTGGCAAGATTCGCCCTCTGGCACGGCCTGGGTCACACGCCAGGCCATTGACCTGACCAATTTTGATGTCGGGCGTTTGCCAATTGCGATGATTGATGCCAGCGGCAAAATTAGCATGCTGGCCCCTTTTGTATGGGAGATTACTGGCACCCCGCTGCCCATTCCGCCCGTGCCGACTGGCGACAAAATCCGCCCGGCCACCATCGTCCAGGCTGCCAATGTGCGCGTCTGTCCCTCGACGGCCTGTATGGCGCTCGGCGTGCTGGAACTGGGCCAGGCGGTGAATATGACCGGTCGCTACGGCGAAAATGATTGGGCACAGATTGATTATCCTTCCGGGCCAGATGGAAAAGGCTGGGTAGCGCGTGATTCGCTCCAGCCCAGTACCGAGGGCTTTGGCAGCCTGCCTTACTTTAACGCCCTGGGTACACCCGTCACGCCCGAGCCGCCCACCGCGACGCCTGATCCCAATCTGCCACCTACGGCAACCGATACGCCCGCTCCCACGCCTTCCGGGCCGCTGGCCGAGGTGTTAGAACAGACAGGTGTCTTTTCTGGTCCGGCCTCCATGTTCGAGCAATTGGGCCTGCTCAATGCCCGTGAAAAGATTGTTGTCACGGGTCAGACCCTTAACGGGTTCTGGTACCAAATCGAATACCCGCTCGGGACCAGCGGCCGGGCCTATGTTGCCACAAAATTCGTGCGTATTTTGGGTGATATGCGTTTCTTGCCGTATCTCGACAACCTGGGGACACCCCTTCCCACGCCTTAATCTGAATGTCACGCTTGCGCACCAACCTCCTGGCGATCTTTGCCTTGCTGGCCGCCCTGTCGCTGGGAGGTTGGTTGGGTAGCCTGTTTCCGGTGACTGACCCGTGGGAACTGGCTGACCTGCGCCTGCTGGATGTTTCGGCTACCCTTGACCCGGCTGAAGATATCACCGCCATCTATACCCGCCAGGCCGGGTTTAATTGCCAGGTTCGTCTCGACCTGCTCGACTTGCCTGAACCCCAGCGTTATCACATCTGGATTCATCTCGATGCGCGCGCGGTTGAGTTGCGCCACGACGCTCCAACTCAGCGCGACGCCTCGGTGGATTACGACCCAATTCGTGAGACCCTGGTTGTTACCCTGCGAAATTGCGCTCCCCGCCCTGGCAGCGCCCTGAGGGTCAAAACGCCTTCTGAACGATTTGAAACCCGTTTTGACGCGCCCGCGCCCGATTCTCAAATCACCCTGCGGTTTGTTTTCAACAACCTGTTTTCGCCAGTTGCCACGCCGGCCCAGGCCCTGCGCCGCTGGGATGGCGCGCATACAGGCCCGCGTGGTGAGCGCCACGGTTTGCGCGGCCTGTTGGATGCAGCCGAACAGCACCACATCCCCCTGACTTTGCTCGACATCAAAACCCCGGCTGCCCTTTCAGCGCTCGACGCGCTTGGCGGCCTCGACCGGTTGCGCCGTATGGAACGCGCCGGTCTGTTGGAAATGCCGCTGGTTCGTAATGCGGAAATCGGGGCCAGGTTGCTGGCGGGCAGCGCCTCCGCCTCCGAAAGCTTTGGGTTACGCCCGGTCGATGCCGTTTACGATACCGCCTCGCCTGCGCCGGTTTTGCCGTTAACCTGGCCAGACCCTGCCCTGAGCCGCGACGGCCTGCCCCTCGACATGCGCCTGGCGCTGGTGCGTGGGGCGGTCGCCAATCTCCCACCGCAACTGTTGGGCGGCGATTTCCAAAAAACCCTGTGGGGAACTTTTGAGTACAGTGACCCGGCGTTTGCTTACCTGGCGGCGCGGCCTTACATCCGTTTTGAAAACAGTTATCCCTTGCCGCAAGCGGATGCGATCCCGGCTGCGGCGACCAGCCCCATCCGGGCTGCGGCGGATGAGTTGCGCGCTGTGCTTGCGGCAGCCGACCCACAATTGGCGGCCAGTTATGCGGGTCTGTTACCGGTGATTGAAGCTGCGGCGACCTGGGCTGAAAACCCGGCCCCCCAGGCTGTGTGCGCCGACCTGTGCATCCTGGCTTCGGAAGACGTTTATGCAGTTCTCAATCCGCTGGGTGGGCGCATGGTTTTCTTGTTTGTGGGGCAGGAGCAGGTCATTGGGCCGACGGCGCAATTCTTCATCGGCCTGAGTGATCGCTCGCAGTGGAAGCTGGAGCAGGGTGAGGCCGCCGACCCGGCACAGGTGATGGGCGCTTTTGCAGATGCCGGGGACCCTTTCCGTTCGCACCAGGCCGAGGTGGTGGATGCCAATACTATCCGTATGGTTTCTGCGGAAGGGCAGGAAAAGCTTTTTGTGTTGACGGGCGATGGGATACAGGTCACGTTCTCTGGGCCACTACAGACAAAGATTCCGCTGGCGTTTGCGCCGCAGGCCCGTTTTGCGCCGGGTTGGATGCAGTCGTATCACCTGGCGCGGGATGCGAACGGCATCCGGTTATGGCGGGATGGCGGCCTGGGGGTCAGGATACAGGTTTCGGGTGGGGCGGTGCTCGCGGCGGATTCGTTCCTCGATGCGGTTCCGCTGCTCGCGTTTCCCGAAGATCCCAATGCCGAAAATCCGCCCGGTATTTACCTGCCTTTCCCAATAACCATGATTTCGATTTCAGCAGCCGATGCGGCGCAGGTGAATTTAGGTCTATTCAGGTAGGCATTGTGTCGAATTGCACAAAAATTATTTTTATGGTAGAGTATGTAAAGCATTATTCTCAGCCGGTGGAGGCCACTGCATGAACGCTGTCAAAGTCCCTGATATTATCGTCAGTCGTTTACCTGTTTACCTGCGTGCGCTTCAACGCATGCTGGATGCGGGGGTTACCAGTACTTCTTCGCAGGAATTGGGCGAGAAGGTGGGCATTTCGGCGGCGCAAATTCGTAAAGACCTTTCGCAGTTTGGAGAATTTGGCAAGCAAGGGACAGGTTATTACATCCCGTTCCTGGTGGAACGCCTGAGCAAGATTCTCAAGGTAGATCGCGTTTGGGATGTGGCGGTGGTTGGCATGGGTGAACTGGGGCATGCAATTGTGCGCTACCAGGGCTTTGGCAACCGGGGCTTCAGGGTTGTGATGTGTTTCGATAGCGATATTGCCAAGATTGGCAAACAAGTCTGCGACGACAACCAGGAATGTTCTTTTTTCATTCGCGATTCAAAAGATATTGTTCACGACGTCCGCGAGGCCGGTTTGAAACTGGCGATGTTGTGTACCCCGGCGGCGGTGGCGCAGGAAGTGGCCGAACAACTGGTGGAAGGCGGGGTGCGTGGGATTTTGAACTACGCTCCGCTGCGGCTGGTGGTCCCGGCAGGGGTCAAGGTGCAGCACATTGACCCGGCAATTTATCTCCAGCGTATGACGTATTACATCGATTAATCCTTTTGCGGTCAATCCAAAACAGACTGTGGCACGCCACAGTCTGTTTTTTGTTCTTTACACAATCTTCATAATCCCTTGTTCGAAAATGTACAAACAAAAATTACACTGTAAACAATTAACCTGAACAAGGAGAATGTTGATGATTACGATCTTTGGCAAACGGTTTCGACTTTTTCGCTCACGCAGCATTTGGCTGCGCAAAGTGGTGCAATGGTTTTTCTTTGCATTTATCGCGTTGATCGCGGTCAACCATACCCTGGTTGAAGCCGGGGGTGGAATTCCCTTCCTTTCCACCGCTTCTCTGCACGCACTGTGTCCTTTTGGCGGCGTCGTGACCATTTACCAGTACGCCACTGCCGGGACTTTTGTGCAAAAGATTCACGAATCGTCTTTCATTCTGATGGTGATTGGGTTCCTGCTCGCCATCCTGTTTGGCCCGGTCTTTTGCGGCTGGGTCTGCCCGCTGGGAACTGTGCAAGAATGGGTCAGCACGCTCGGGAAGAAGATTTTCCGCCGCCGCTTCAACCAGTTTGTGCCCGAGAAGCTGGATAATATCCTGCGTTACCTGCGTTATGCAGTCCTGGCCTGGGTGTTATACATGACCGCCACCACCGGCACGCTCATCTTTGCCGAATACGACCCCTATTTTGCCCTGTTCAACTTCTGGAGCAGTGAAGTGGCTGTCGCCGGGCTGGTCGTGCTGGGTGCAACCCTGCTGCTTTCGCTCTTTGTCGAACGCCCGTGGTGTAAATATGCCTGTCCGTATGGCGCGGTGTTGGGGATCAGCAACCTGTTCCGGGTTTTCAGCATCCGCCGTGTAGAGGCCACCTGCAAAGCTGACGGCGCGTGCAGCATTATGTGCCCGATGAATATCAAAGTCGATACCAAAACCACCGTCCGTGACCACCAGTGCATCTCGTGCCTCGAATGTACCTCCGAAGCCATTTGCCCGGTTGCCAAAACGGTTGTTTTCTCTACCTCCCTTCCCAAAAAAGACCTGCAACTCCCGGTTGTCAACGCCCGAGGTGCCAAATGAACCTGACCTCCAAACCCCTGGCCGCCCTGATTTTTACCATCCTGTTCGGCGGAATCTTTTTCACCACCCTGATGGGCTGGTGGCAGACCGAAAGCAGCAAAGTCGCCGCCACATACACCGAAGGCGAATATGCAGGGCAGGCCAACCCGGCCGATATCCGTGGCTCGTACACCTTTGGCGATGTGGAAAAGAATTTTGATGTCCCCGCGGCAGTATTGGCCCAGGCTTTTGGGGTCAGCGAGGGTGACCCGGCGGCCTTTGCTGTGAAAGAGTTGGAAACGATTTACGCTGAGAGTGAAATTGAAGTGGGTACTTCTTCTGTGCGCCTGTTTGTGGCTTTTTACAAAAACCTGCCCTTTGACTTAAGCCTGGGCATTTATGTACCGGAAAGTGCGGCGGCGCTGCTCCGTGAACGATCCCTGACCCCCGAACAGGCTGCCTACCTCGAGACCCACATTGCCCCGGCCCCCGCCGCCGGATCAGACGCCCCGCAGCCTGAAACCACCCCCGCAGCCGAATCTCCCGCCGAGCCGACCCCGGCGCCTGAAGCCACCCATGTGACCGATGAAAGTGCTCGTACCATCAAGGGCAAAACCACTTTTGGCGAGATTCTCAGTTGGGGCGTGGCCCCCGAAACCATTGAAGCCATTCTGGGAGGACCGCTCCCGGCGCCTTCTGTGACGGCCAAAGATTATTGCACCGAAAAAGGCCTGAATTTTGAAGAAATCAAGCCACTCTTGCAGGCCGAAGTGGATAAGGTTAACCCGTAAAGCCAAGGTTAAATCAAAAGTGGCAAGCAGCCCGGCTGCTTGCCACTTTTTGTTATCCTGCCTTGATACCTACAACCTGGTCGATGACCGACAGCAGCGCATCCAGGTTGGCGATGGAGGAAGCTGCGGCGCTGGCCCCGCTGAACCAGCCACCACCTTTCTTCTTAATGTTCACATATCCGTTTTGGATGCCAACCTGTTCAATTTCGCTCCACGGGTAGGCCTTTTTGCCAAAAGCGATGCCCTGCTTGTTCACGGCCACCGGGCCGAGTGTTACGGTTTGTCCGGCATTGAGCGCCGCTACCAGCTTTTGATATTGATGCGGGAACACACCCCGGCTGATGGCCTGGCCCAGCTGTTCGATCTTTTGCAGTTTGTTATCAAGCACCAGGCGGCTACCATCGGATTTTTGCAGGGTATACAGATAGGTTGTGCCGGTGTAGATACCGTTGGTATAGTGCCGGGTAATGGCGACGTTCAACAGGTCTACTTCGTGCCAGCCCCAGGTTTGTACCCCGCCATTATCGCTGTAGGCGAATCCTTTTTCGTACAAGACAACGGCCCGTTTCCAGTTTGAAAAGGCGCTGCCAAGTGCCAACAGGCTGAGAACCCCGGCTACGGCCGCAATAGCCAGCGGAGGCCACAGGGCCTTGGTAAACATCACGGGTCCATATTTGGCCGACTGGGTATAGGCATCGTAAAAACCGTACAAAACAGCCAATCCGGCAACGCCGATTAAGAATAGGCCAAAGATGGCATTGCCCCAGCGGCGCATCTGGCTGACGGCGAAAACACCTTGGGGGCCTCCCAGGCCAAAAATGTTGGCGAATTGTTCGGGGATAGTCTGAGTGGATTGCATTGTCAATGCTCCTGGTTGGTTGGACGAATACTGAATTTTAAACCCATTAGCGCCCAGATTAAGGGGATTTTCATATAAATTTCTAATTGACTTGCTCCACCATCTTTTGTATACTGTCTCTACTCCGATGGGGAGTAGCCACCCGTGTTTGGGTTGGGCAGTCGTCAATACGGACTATGTCCCGGCTGTTCAGTGAAACTGGCGAGACCATCACCGCACACGGTGGTGGTCTTTTTGTATGTGCCACAGGAGAATCACTTTGAGGAGAATGTGAAATGAACTGGTATCAACTCGAAAGCCGGGAAGCGCTGACCAGGCTGGAAACAGACCTGCAAACCGGGCTGGCGGCGTCAGATGTGACCCAACGCCTGGCCCAGTTTGGCCCCAATGAATTGGTGGAAAAGAGCGGGCGTAGTCCGTTCAAAATTTTGTGGGAGCAATTGACCGCCACCATGGTGCTGATCTTGATTGCAGCGGCGGTGATCTCTGGCTTTCTGGGCAAGTGGCAGGAGGCGGTCGCCATCCTGTCGATTGTGATTTTGTTTGCCCTGCTGGGTTTTGTGCAGGAATATCGCGCCGAAAAGGCCATGGCGGCGCTTAAAAAGCTGGCGGTGCCGCTGGTGCGTGTCAAACGTGGCGGGCAGGTGCTGGAAATTTCGGCCCGTGAACTGGTTCCGGGGGATGTGGTGTTGCTCGAAGCCGGGAATATCATTCCGGCCGACCTGCGTTTGGTGGAAAGCGCCAACGTACGCATCCAGGAATCGGCCCTGACAGGTGAATCAGAAGCGGTTGAAAAGGATATTCACCCCATCCAAAAAGAAGATGCCCCGTTGGGTGACCGTAAAAATATGGCTTACATGGGCACAACGGTTACCTATGGGCGCGGTGTGGGTGTAGTAACCGATACCGGCATGAAAACCGAATTGGGCAATATTGCCAGTCTGTTGCAGCAGGATGAAGATGAAATGACACCCCTGCAAAAGCGACTGGACCAGGTTGGCAAGGTGCTGGCGGCCGTGGGTGTGGTGGTGGCGGCGCTGGTGGCGGCCTTCGACATCTGGCGCGGCAGCCCGGTAGTGGATGCTTTCCTGGTTGCGGTGAGCGTGGCAGTGGCAGTTGTGCCCGAAGGGCTCCCGGCGGTGGTGACCATTACCCTGGCCCTGGGTGCGCGGCGCATGCTGGCGCGCAATGCGCTTATTCGCAAATTACCGGCGGTGGAAACCCTCGGTTCTGTGACAACCATTTGTTCAGATAAAACCGGTACCCTGACCGAAAACCGTATGACTGTGACGGTGCTGGATGTGGCCGGTAGCCGCGTGGATATCAACGAAGAGACAACCGGTTCGGGCCAGGGCATCCTCGACCTGAGCACCCCGGCGGCGGTTACCCCGCAGGGTTCGCTGGGCCTGCTTTTGATTGGCGGCGCATTGTGTAACGACGCGCGCCTGGTGGTGGACGGCGACCCGGCCCAGGGCAAGAAATTCCATGCCATTGGCGATCCCACGGAAGGGGCGTTGGTGGTTGCGGCCGCCCGCTTTGGGTTGATGAAAGATGAATTGGATACGCACAAGCCCCGGGTGGCGGAACTGCCCTTCGATTCCGACCGCAAACGTATGACTACTTTGCACGCGCTGGAACACAGCCAGCAATCGGCCATCCGCGAGTTGATTGGGGCGGTGGCGCCAGACGCCCGGTGGATTTCGTTTACCAAGGGCGCGGTCGATGGTTTGTTGGAGATTTCATCGCATGTTTGGGAAAATGGGGTGCGCCACCCGATGTCGGATGCGTTTCGACGCCGCATTGAGGCCTCCAATAAATCGCTGGCCGAAAATGGGATGCGCGTGCTGGGGGTGGCCTTCAAAACCCCTGCCAGCCCCGAGGCAAACACCGAACTGGAACTGGGCCTGACTTTTATCGGTTTCGTTGGCATTATCGACCCGCCGCGCGCTGAAGTAAAGGAAGCCGTGGCGCGTTGTAAAAGCGCGGGTATTCGCCCGGTGATGATTACCGGCGACCATCCGCTGACGGCGCTGCATATTGCGCGTGAGCTGGGCATTGCCAATGGTCACAGCCGCGTGGTGACCGGTGTTGAATTGAACACGATGAGTGACCAGGACCTGTACAACATCGTGGAAGAGATTTCGGTCTTTGCGCGCGTTTCGCCCGAGCACAAACTGCGCATTGTCAATGCGCTGCAAAAGCATGGCCATATTACTGCCATGACCGGTGACGGTGTCAACGATGCCCCGGCGCTCAAAACCGCCGATATTGGTGTCGCCATGGGCATCACCGGTACAGATGTTTCAAAAGAAGCGGCCAAAATGGTGCTGCGTGACGACAATTTCAGCACCATCGTCGCCGCGGTTGAAGAAGGCCGTGTCATTTATGACAACCTGCGCAAGTTCATCAAATTCAGTATTGGCGGCAATATCGGCAAAATTATGGTCATGTTGTTGGGCGTAGTGATTGGAATGCCCGCGCCGCTGCTGCCGTTGCAGTTGCTGTGGCTTAACCTGCTCACCGACGGCCTTTTGGGCGTGGGGCTGGGGGTTGAACCTGCCGAGCGCAATGTGATGAAGCGCAAACCGTTTTCGCCGCAGGCCAGCATTTTTAGCGACGGTGTAGGCGCGCAAATTGTGCGCTTTGGCCTGCTGATTGGGGCCATTTCGCTTGGCATGGGTGCCTGGCACTTTTTTACCGGCCACGAAGACTGGCAGACAATGATGTTCACCACCCTGGCCTTTGCCCAAATCTGGCAGGCGCTTGGCATCCGCAGCGGTAACGACTCGCTCTTCCGCGTTGGCCTGGCCTCCAATCTGCCATTGCTGGGCCTGGCGCTGGTGGTGGCGGCCTTACAGCTGGCAGCTATCTACATCCCCGCCTTGCAGACCTTCCTGTACACCAATCCGCTCACCCTGACCGATTTCTTGCTGTGTTTCGGCGCGGGCTCGCTGGTCTTCCTGTACGCCGAAGTGGAAAAAATCTTCCTGCGCCGCAAGTCGGTCTAATTTCCCCAACCTGTGACGGCGGTGATAAAATCGCTTGCGGAGATTCTCATGGCCCAACTGCTCGAAAAATCAAAGTACATCATCTTCATCCCGGTCATCGCCTTCATGGCTGCCTCGCTCGCTACCTTCCTGTGGGGCGCGGTCAAAGTTGCCGATGTCGTCGTCCTGCTGGTCACCATTCCCGAGAGCAACAGCGAAGCCATTGTAACTGTGCTCGAGATGATGGATACATTCCTGATTGGCACCGTGCTGTTTATCTTCTCCATCGGCTTTTACGACCTGTTTATCGGTCATGTCGAAACTCCCGAATGGCTTAACATCGATGACCTGGGCAAACTCAAGACCAAACTGTCCGATGTCATCGTGCTGTTTATGTCAATCAAATTCCTCGACAAGCTGCTGCAATCCAAAGATGCGTTCGAAACCCTGCTATACGCCATCGGGATTGCCATAATCTCGGCGGTGCTCATCGCCCTCAACCGCTCGCGCAACGAGCATTGATAGGAAATGTCCCGTTAAATCAGGATGACCGCCGCGAGGCGGTCATCTCCGTTTAATCGTCTTGCGGGTTGCCCAAGCGCAACCGACTCCGCCTGGGTTGTGCTCCCGTTTACGAAAGTTTGCGCGGCTGGGTCAGGGTTTCGGGCCGCAAAATCTCGCTAATCTGTTCGCGGGTCAACAGGCCGCGTGCCAGCACAATCTCGGCCACACCCTTGCCGGTGGCGTGCGCTTCCTTGGCTACCGCCGTTGCATTCTCATACCCGATATACGGATTCAGCGCGGTCACAATCCCAATCGAATGTTCCACAATATCCATCAGCCGTTCACGGTTGGCGGTAATGCCCTTCACACAGCGTTCCGAAAGCGTCAGGCAGCCCTGGCGCAGGTAGATGAGACTGTTGAGCAAATTGTGCGCGATGATTGGCTCGAAGGCGTTCAACTGCAACTGCCCGGCCTCGGCCGCAAAAGAGACGGTGATATCGTTGCCAATCACCTCGAAGGCAATCTGATTGACCACTTCAGGGATGACCGGGTTAACCTTGCCCGGCATAATGCTCGACCCGGCCTGCACAGCCGGTAAATTAATCTCTCCCAGCCCGGCGCGCGGCCCCGAAGAGAGCAGGCGCAGGTCGTTGCAGACCTTCGAGAGCTTCACCGCAATGCGCTTGAGCACACCCGAGAGCTGTACAAAGGCCCCCGCATCCTGGGTGGCCTCCACCAGGTTATCGGCGGTCACAAACGGGATGCCGGTCACTTCGTTCAGATATTTGCAAGCCAGGGCGGCATACTCGGGCGGGGCATTAATGCCCGTCCCGATGGCGGTGGCTCCCAGGTTAATTTCCTGGATCAGCAACGAGGCTTCGCGCAGGCGCTGGCGATCCTCGTCAAGCATTACCACGTAAGTGCTGAATTCCTGCCCCAGGGTCATTGGCACGGCATCTTGTAATTGGGTGCGGCCCATCTTGAGCACATCGGCAAACTCAAGCGCCTTCTCATCAAAAGAACCGCGCAATACACCCATTGCCTCCCACAGCCGGTCGATCTCAAAACGCAGCGCCAGTTTAACGGCTGTTGGGTAAACATCATTGGTGCTCTGGCTCATGTTGACATGTTCGAGCGGGTGCATTTCGTGATAATTGCCGCGTTCCAGGCCCAGGTGTTCCAGCGCGCGGTTGGCAATGACTTCGTTGGCGTTCATGTTGGTCGAAGTGCCCGCGCCGCCCTGGATGACATCCACGCAGAAGTGTTTGTGCAGTTGCCCGGCGCGAATCTCCTCGCAGGCGCGCACAATCGCGTCTTTTTGGGCTTCGGTCAGTAACCCCAGCTCAAAGTTGGCCAGCGCGCAAGCCTGTTTGACACAGGCCAGGGCTTGCACCAATCCGGGGTAAGTGTGGATGGCTGTGCCAGAGATGGGGAAATTCTCGAGCGCGCGCAGGGTATGGATACCGTAATAGGCTTCGGCGGGAACCTGCCGCTCGCCGAGCAAGTCGTGTTCGGTGCGAAAAGTGAGTGTATTCATAGTCTCCATTTTAGCAAAAATATTTACGGGTCGTTCCTAAAAAATATTTGTTCCTTTTTACACATTCAGGCGTATAATCATTTTTAATTGGGGAGTCATTTGCAATTCAACTTCAAGTCGCTTGAGCAAAATAGTATCAACGAGGAAAGGCTATGGTTGTTGAAATCTTTCTAGATTTAGTGCTTCGAGTTGCTGTTGCCATTTACTTAATTGGCGCCTATGTTTTTTTGTTCCTCTATTACGTGATTTATATTTTTGGCCGCCCCAAGCTGGAAGATTTTATGGTCGCGACCCTGTTTTTGCTGCTGGGACCTCCGTTTTTTATTCCAATGGGGGTAGTTTTATCTGTAGGATTATTTATTGTTAAGGTTTTTGTTGGCATCTTGATTATCTTGTTATTTAGCCTGATTGCCCTGTTATACATGATTAATTCGCGCTTCCCCTTGGGCGGGATTTTCAAGGCCTGGATCGCAGCTGCCAAATGGCTCTTTGACCAGTTGCGCAAGTTCTTTGATAGTTTGGGCATTTTTCAAACCCCGTTGTTCTCACGCATGAACCCATAAAGCGAAAGTTGGTTTCTGTCGCGGTCTTAAGCGCGAGAGCCTGGCTCTCGCGCTTTTCTTTTGGGCAAAGGCGCGTATAATTGCCAGCCAATACCAAAAAAGGGAGAGATTGGATGAAGTCGAAGTGGGTCACTTTTTTTGTCAATGTGCTCATCATAGTATGTATTATCTTGATCGGTATTAGCCCGGTCCTGGTTGCCATTCTGAGCGGAACGGTGGCGGCATCTTTTGGCTGTGAAGTCAACGAAGGCAGGGTCAACCCATGTGTGATCGGCGGTGTCGATTATGGTGAGACATTCTATACGCTGGGTGTGGCGGGCTGGTTTTTCTTTTTTACCATTCCTGTGGCGGTAGTGCTGTTTGCAATCTATCTGCTGGTTGTCCTGATTGTGCTCCTGGTCCGTTTTGTGCGTAAACGCAGGGCATCTGCTGGGTAGTGGTCATAAAAAAACGGCCCATTCTCAATCTTGAGAATGGGCCGTTTCGTTTTCACGTTACTCGTAACGCAACGCTTCCACCACATTCATTCCGGCGGCCTGGCGGGCGGGGATAATGGCTGCCAGTACGCCAAACAACAGGCCAATGGCGATGGTTGCCAAAATCCCGGCCTGGGGGAAGTAATAACCCAATGGGAACATCACATCGATGGCGGTCACAAAGACATAGCCAAGGTATAGCCCACCCAGGATGCCAAAAGCTGTCCCAATGGCAGCCAGCAGCAGCGCCTCGGCAATCACCATGGCGCGCACCTGCCTGCGGGTGCCGCCCACGGCGCGCACCATGCCAATCTCGCGGGTCCGTTCCAGCACGCTGATGGTCAGGGTGTTGAGCATGGCAATCAGGGAGGGGAAAGCCAGCAGCAGGAACATGATGTAAATCCCGCTAAAAGCGGCCGTCATCTGGTCCATTAGCGACTGGTAATAGTCTGTGCCAGAAATGACCTTGAATTGCGGATAGTCTTCTGTCAGCGCCCGGATCGCGGCCCCGGCTGCCTCGCGGTCGGCGCCGGTTTGCAAGTCGAGCTGGATAAAGACATCCTCGCGGCTGCCAAAATCGGCCAGGAGATTGTCTTGCGACACATAAGCGGTGTTCACTTTGGCATTTAACAGGTCAGAACCGCTGGCGATGATTTGATACTGAACGGGTCCGTTGCTGGTCAATAGCTCAATTGAATCACCCACGCGGGCTTGAGTGGCAGCCAGGAACGCGCCGTTGGCAATCAGGGTGCGCCCATGACCCAACGCGGCGTAGGCCGATTCATCGCCATCCTTGAAGCTCAACCCGCTGACTTTCTGGAAGTCCACCGGATTTATACCAATCATCGAAATGGCCTGGTCGCCGCTAAACGAGGTGGCATAACGCAGGCTGCTAACCGTTTCTACGCCCTGAACATTGCGCAGGCTTTCGGCAAAGCCGGCATCGGCCCCAACATTGCTGCCCCACACCCCAATCGAGGGCGGCACAAGCAAGTAATCGCTGCCCAGGCTTTGTTCCACCAATTCACCGAGCAGCCCGGTCATACTGCTTACCAGTCCGCCAGCCGCCACAATCACTGCCAGGCCCAGCATGCTGGCCGAAACCGTTACCGCTACCCGCGAAGGCTGGCGGGTCATGTTGTTTTGCGCCAAACCGCCTACGCCCTGGCGGGCATAAATTAGGGCGATGATGCGCCCGAACAGGGCGGCAAAGGGGCGCACCAGGGCCGGGGCTACGAGAACCAGGCCCAACAGGAACAGGAATCCGCCGGGGATGATGAGGGCGGCTTGCCGCGAAAAGATGGCCGCAATCGACAGGGCGATGATGACCGCCCCGCCCATAAACCCGTAGCCGGTATTCCGTTTAAACTGTATTTCAGCCATAGAGGGGCGCAGTGCTTCGAGCGGGGTTACGTGGCTGGCATGATAGGCCGGGAGAAGGCTGGCAAAAACCGTCACCCCTACGCCCAACGACACCGAAACCAGCACCAGCTCGGCGGAGACGATTGGGCTGCCGAGTTGCAGGTTGACGAAGGCGCTCATGGGTCCCTGGGCCAGTTTAAGTACGCCTACGGCCAGCAGGTAGCCCAGCCCCAGCCCGATGGCTGAGCCGATGACACCCTGAATGAGCCCTTCGGCCAGGATAATGCCAAGGATGGCACGGCGGGTGGCGCCCAGGGAGCGCAGCAGGCCAATGTCGCGGCGGCGTTCGGCTACCACGGTGCGAAAAGTGTTGAAGATGATGAAACCGCCCATAAACAGGGCCAACACCCCAAACAGGCTCAGTCCAACCTGGCCCAGTTCCAGCGCAGCGAACATTTCGTCGCCGGTGATAAATGCGCCCACGCGATACCCGTCACCCAGGGCGCTCTCTATGCTGGCCTGGATTTCGGCGCGGCGGGTTTCATTGGCAAAGGCTTCCACATTGACGTCAATGACGTTGACTTTGCCTGGCGAAGCGGTCATTTCTTGCGCCTGGGGCAGGGTGACGAGCACTTCTTCGTTGCCAGGGTCGAGCCGGGCGGGCAGGATCCCGACGATGGTCAGGGAGACAGTTCCGGTGGCGGAAGGCAGGCGCAGGGTATCACCGACTTTGATGGTGAAGGCATCTGCCAGGGTTTGCGAGATGACAGCCGCGGCGGAATCCGAATCTTGTAAATAACGGCCAGACACCACCGGGTAAGAACGAACCGAGCGTGCCAGTTCGGGGGTGATCCCGGTTAGTTTAATGGAGGTCAGGCGGTCGGGCCGGGCCGGGTCTCCATCCACAAAATTGGCTGGTAAATTGACGATTCGTTGTAGCGAGGCCGAAACTGCGCGAACCCCGTCAAGGTCCTGGATTCTGGTGGTGATTTCGGCCGGGAAGGGTTCGCCTGAAAGGTTGGTGATGGTGAAGTCGGTGTTGCCTTCGGCGCCCTGAACGTTGGCTTGCAGGGCCGCAATCATGGTAGGCAGGATGGTGTTCATGCCAAAGATGAGCAGGACGCCAAAAATAACGGCCAGTGTGGTAAGGGTGGTGCGCAGTTTTCGACCAAGTAAATAGCGAAATGCCAGGGTTAAGGTAAACATGGGTTATTCTCAGGCGGGTGGTTCTCACCCAGATAGAAACTCAACTTTTCTTCCGTTCCAGTTGGGTTTGGTCGATGATTTTGCCATCTTTTAAGAAGACGATGCGGTCGGTGTAAGCTGCAATGCGCGGGTCGTGGGTGACCATAACGACAGCGCGGCCATACTCTTTAGAGACCTGGCGCAGCAGCCCCGCAATTTCGTCGCTAGAATGGGTGTCGAGGTTGCCGGTCGGTTCGTCCGCCAGGATGAGGGCTGGTTCGGAGACGAGGGCGCGGGCAATGGCGACCCGTTGCTGCTGACCGCCCGAAAGCTGGTCGGGGCGATGCGTCAGGCGGTCGCCCAGCCCAAAGTGAGTCAGCCATTCGGTGGCTTTGGCGCGCGCTTCGGCCGGTTTGACGCCATCCAGCGTGACGGGCAGGGCGGCGTTTTCGAGAGCGTTGAGGACCGGGATCAGGTTGTAGAACTGGAAGATGAAACCGATTTGGTGGCGGCGCAGCTCGGTAAGCTGGTCGTCGCTCAGGTTTACCAGGTTTTGGCCCGCAATTTGCACCGAGCCAGCGCTGGGTTTGTCGAGGCCGCCGAGCAGGTGCAGCAGGGTCGATTTCCCGCAGCCGCTGGGCCCCATGATGGCAACAAATTCACCTTCTTTAACAGATAAGTTGACATGGTCGAGCGCAGTGACGATGGTTGCGCCGGAGCCATAGGTTTTGGTCAGGTTGGTTGTTTCGATAATCATCAGGTTTTCGATTCAATGAATGGGTGAGTTCAATAAGGGGGTGCCGGGGACATGCTCCACCCGCGAATGGGCCGAGGCTGGCGATCAATCGGCGGGCGGGGGTGGGAAGGTGGAGCCTTTGTCACCTTTGCGGGGCCGGCCGCGCGGGCGAATCTCGGGCCTGGGCAGCGGCTGGTTACGGATGGCGACCAGCCGCATTTCGATCATATCCAGCCAGCGCAGGTCTGCTTCGATGTGCATAATGGCTTTGTCGAGCAACAGGATTTGGGCCAGTTCGACCTGGGGGTTGAAGTTGTCACGCTGGCTGGTGGCTTCGTGCAGTTCCTGGTACAGGAAAGAACGCTGGTTCTGGATGATTTTCTCCGGGTCGGCTTCGCCCGAGGCCAGGCCAATCATCAGCTTGACATAAAACTCATCCCGCTGGTGTTCTGTGGGCACCCCACTCGAAAACCAGTCGCGCAGGGCGTTGCTGCCCAGGCTGGTGATGGCGTAAATGCGCCGCGAGGGCTCGTTGCCTTCACCCAGGTCGGATGTGGTCTCTACCAGCCCGGCCTCCTGCAATCGGTCGAGGGTGGTGTAAATCTGGGCGGGTTTAACATCCCAGTTTACATCGCCGATGACTGCTTCAAAGGCGGCGCGAAGTTCGTAACCGTGGCGTGGTTTTTCAATGAGGAGGCCCAGCAGGGCGTTGCGAACAGACATAGGCGGTTTTTAGGGGTGTAAAATAGTAAACGAGTTATTATTAATCGTCTAAATATTATACGAGTTAGTATTTCTTGTCAAGGAATTGTCCCCCAAAATCGACCCTGACGATGCTAATCCGGCAGTGTAAAGTAAAGCGTTGCTCCCTGGTTGGGGCTGCTCTCCGCCCAAACGCGCCCGTGATGGCGTTGGATGATACGCTGGACCATGGCCAGCCCCATTCCGGTCCCTTCTACTTCGCCGGGAGCGTACAACTGCTCAAAGTTGCGGAACAAACGCCCCGAATATTTCATCTCCATCCCGATGCCGTTATCTCGCACGAAGAAAACGCGCTGCCCGTCTAGCAGTTCTTCGCCCAGGGTAATGCGAGGCTGTGGGTTGGATTCGGTAAATTTCCAGGCATTGTCGAGCAGTTCTTCGAGCAGGACCAGCAGCAGGGCCGCATCACCTTGCACCATCAGGCCCGGCTGGATGTAGGTTTCAACCGGATGCTGGGTGTATTTTTCACGCAGGTAGCCTTCTACCCGTGCGGCCAGGACACTGAGATCGACCTGTTCGAGCTTAAGCGATTGGCGGCTATAACGGATCAGGCGAATCAGGTCATCGAGCAGGTTGCCCATGCGCTGTGATGAGCTTTTGATGCGGTGAAGGTAATCCGTTTGTTGGGTATCGAGCTTGTGATGGTATTCATCGAGCAGGATGCTGACATAGCCGTTGACAGCCCGCAGCGGGGCGCGCAAATCGTGCGAGGCGGTGTAAGAAACCCCTTCAATTTCCAGCAGCGCTTCTTGCAACTGGCGGGTGCGTTCTTGCACTTTTTGTTCTAGCTCGGCGCGGTGGCGCGATTCGTTCTCGCGGATGGTTTCTTCTTTTAGCTGGCGTTCGATGGTTGCGCCCAGGGTGCTGGCCGCTATTTTGATGGCTTCCACCTCAATGGGGGACCATTCGCGGACGCGCAGGTAATCATCATAGCCCAGGATGCCCCACCATTCGCCATTGACCAGGATGGGGACATCCAAAAAGGTGAGCAGGTTGCGCGAGATGTAAATTTCGCGTTCTGCGGGGGTCAGGCTTTCGATATTGCCGTAAAAGGCCTCGCGCGCCAGCATGGTATTGTGCCAGCGTTCAGTGTTGGGGCTGATGATGGGCATGTTCTGATAGAGCGGGTTGTCAATATCCGGCGGGATTCCGTGGGCGACCCACTCGAAGCGTTGCGAGGTCACATGGGTGCCATCGGCCAGGAAATGATTTTCGAAGATGTATACATGCGATGAGTCGGTGGCTTTGCCAAGTTGTTCAAGCACGGCGTGAATCTCATCTTGCCAGTGTGATGATTGCAGGAAGCGTTGCGCCGCGAAAGTGGCGGCTTGCATAATGGCGTTACGCTGTAGCAAGGTCATTTCGTTGCGTTGGCGCTGGATGGCGGCCCCCAGGGTGCTGGCCACCGTTTTAATGGCGTCGATTTCCATCGGCAGCCAGTAGCGAATATTTTTGTAGTCATCCAGGCCAATCACGCCCCACCATTTTCCATCCACCATGATGGGTGCTTCGATAATTGCCTTCAGGCCGCGAGCGCTAAAGTATTTGCTCTCAGACGCAGAGAAATTGGACAGGTTGCCAGAACAGGCCTCGCCACGCCCCAGGGCCAGGTACCAGGGTTCAGAGTTCAGTTCTTGCAAGTCAATGTTCTGGAAATCGGCATCTTGCAGGTCAGGCTCAATCCCGGCGGCTACCCATTCGTAACGCTGTGAGAGCACCAGGGTGCCGTCTGTAAGAAAGTGTTTTTCAAAGATGTAAACGTGTGAAGCCTGGGTGGCCTCCCCGAAGCGTTTGAGCACGCCGGGGATTTGGTGCCGCCAGTTACTGGCCTGCAAAAATTCTTGGGCGGCAAAGTTGACTGCCTTGAGGATGGAGTCGCTATAGCGCAGTGATTTTTCGGTTTTCCCGCGTTCGTTCAGTTCAAAGACCGAACGCAGGATGTATTCTTTTAAAACCTGGTTTGAAACCATCATAATCATGGCCATGATTGCAAAGACGGTGGTGTAGTAAACCCAGGTGGATAGGCCCGCATTGACCAGTGAAGGGTCGATCACGAGCAGTTTATTTTCCTGGGCGAGGACCAGCCCCAGGACGGCCAGTGAGTTATAGATGGTGACGATCAGGATGGCTTGCCAGCCAAGCAGCAGACCGGCGACGACAATGTTGACCAGGAAGATGGCCGTATTGGTGGCTTGCACCGTTCCCAGTTGGGTAGCGCTGAGGGTTACGATCAGGCAGGAGAGGGTAATCCACAGGCGGCTGGCAGCTTGCAGGCGGCCATGGTGCAGCAGGGTCCGCACCCACAGGGCCAGTGGGAATCCAATCAACGACATGGCATAGATGTAGATGGATGGGGTTGGGTCTAGCAGGTTGCCGATAAACATCAGCGGCAACCCAAAGAAAACGGCCAAAACCAGTACATTTACCAGGCGCGCTTGCAGGTTCTTTTCCTCTTCAATAAAAATGGGTGCCCGGAAAAAGTCAATAAGGTTTTTGAGCATAATTGGCCGCCGTTCATTGAATTGTAGCCTACTTGTCCGATTTTGTTTCAACTCATTATCATAGCGCAATATTTTTAGCCAGTCAGACGGGGCTATAATGGTTAAATTGGTTTTAGGAGGTAGAAATGGACCCTCGTTTTGAGCAACTCTTACTGGATTATGCCCACGCCCACGACACAGCCGAGCGCCAAAAAGTGGAAGAGACGTTGTGGGCGGAGTTTGGGCACAGGAAGGCTGTCCTGGTGATGGATATGTCCGGGTTTTCGTTACTAACCCAAAAATATGGCGTGGTGCATTACCTGTCGATGGTTAAACGGATGCAGATGGTGGCCCAGCCTACCATTGAGGGCCGTCAAGGCAGTGTGGTCAAGTTTGAGGCCGATAATTGTTTTGCCGCTTTTGACGAGGTTGAAAACGCCTTGCAGGCCGCCTGCGACCTGAACATGGCGTTTAGCCACATCAATCTTGATACGGATGAAGCTTTCGACATTCGGGTTTCGATTGGGATTGATTACGGCGATGTGCTGATGATTGGCGGCCCCGATTATTTTGGCGATACAGTGAACTGTGCCAGCAAATTGGGCGAAGATGTGGCCGGGCCGGGGGAGATTTTGGTCACCCAGCGCGCGTTTGACCAGGTTTCGGATAAATCGCGTTATACTGGCAAAAAATTGCGCCCCCTGTTGGCCGGGGTGCGCATTGATGCCCTGCTTTTCACTCCTCCCAAATAGCGGCCCGTTTCCCATGACAAATCTTTCCCAACCAGTTTCACCCTCTTCCGACCGGCGCATCCGGTTTTTGTTTTTGCTGGTCTTTTTACTTTCACTAACGCTGCGCCTGGCGTTGACACTGGTCAACCGCGAGGCCAATGACCCGCACATGGAAGTGGTCGAACTGCTGCTCAAAACCGGCTCCCTGCCCGGGAAAGATGATTGTTGGGAATGTTTCCAGCCCAAGCTGTATCATGTCCTTGTGGCCGCACTTGTACGCGCCGCTGCCTTACAAGACCCACAGGCCCAGGTGCTTGCTGCCCAACTATTCAGTTTTGTGCTGGGCTTGCTCACCCTGGCGGTCATCTGGCGTTTCCTGGCGCAGCTCCCGGCCGCGGGCGTCTTGCGGCTGCTGGCCTTTGGCTATGTAGCTTTCAATCCGAATTTTATTGGCATCAGCGCCCAGGCCACCAACGATACCTTACTCATCTTCTTTTGCACCCTGGCGTTGTACCAGGCGCGGGTTTTCCTCGATTCGCTGCACTGGCGGGCGTTTTCGCTGGCGACCCTTTTTGTCATCCTGGCGGCCTCCACCAAAACCAATGGATGGGTGGTCTTTGCCGTCATCTTGCTGGCCTGGCTGGTGCGCGCCATCCTTGACCCCAAAAACCGGCTGCGCATCGAAACAATTTTGCTGGTTTACCTGTTGGTGGTTCCGCTGGCCGTCACACTCAACCCGCTCAACCAATACATCTCAAATTACCAGGAATATGGCGCGCCGGTGCTGGTTAATATTAACCGGGCCCCGCCCCCGGCGTTGTTCGCGCAAACTGCCGATGTGGCCAAACCCGGTATTTTATCCATCCAGGATGGCTTCCTGACCTTCAAATTTTTTGACCTTTTGCGCAACCCATACATCAACAGCGAACCCGAGCGCTGGTTCGCGCACCGCACCTCGCTCTGGACCCAGCTTTACGGCCGCGCCCATTCACTCAACTTTGACAACTGGCCTGCCACCTGGCGCAGCGATAACCCCTCCGGTTTCTTGCCGCGCCGCGCTATTTTTGTGTTGGCCTTGGCGCCCACCGCGTTATTGCTGGCCGGGGCCTTACTCGAAAGCGTTACCTTGCTGCGTGCCCTGCGGCGCAAAGACAGCCTGCAAGACGGTCTGTGGCTGCTGGCCTTTCTCGGGTTTGTCGGTTTTGTAGCCCTGTATGCTTTCGTTTATCGCGAGTACCCGGTGATGAAAGCTATCTTTACCTACCCGGCCCTGCTGGCTTTCCCGGTCCTCTTCCTAAAGGCTGCCGCACGCCTGCCTGCCTGGGCGCAGCGCGCTTTCACCGTTTTATCGGCAGGCCTGTTTGGCCTGTATTTCCTCGATGTGCTCCTGCTGATTGTACGGCTGGCCTGAAAAACCACCCTTTTCGGGAAAAACGATGACTTTTTCTGCGCTCCTGGCTCACTGGCAAAATGACCCTTTAACGGCCCCCAATATTTCCACCTGGAACACCCTCCCCGCACGCCTCGCTGTCTATCGCCCACTTCCGGCCGACCTGCCCCGGCAGCTTTCGGCGGCCCTGCTGCGGCGTGGAATTGGGCAATTGTACAGTCACCAGGCCGAAGCCTGGGAAGCCGCCCGCCGGGGTGAAAACTTTGTCATTGCCACCGGAACCGCCTCGGGGAAGACGCTCTCTTACAACCTGCCGGTGGCCGCCGCCTTAACGGAATCGCCCTCCGCCCGTGCCTTGTACCTTTTCCCCACCAAAGCCCTCACCCAGGACCAGCTTGCGGGGCTCAAGAACCTGCTTCCCGCCGACTCGTCGCTGGCGGCAGCCATCTACGATGGCGATACGCCCCAGTCGCAGCGTTCGGCCATTCGCAAGGGTGCGCGCATCTTGCTAAGTAACCCCGATATGCTCCACACGGGCATCCTGCCGCATCACACCAACTGGGCCGAATTCTTCCGTAACCTGAGATTTGTCGTCATCGACGAAATGCACACCTATCGCGGGGTGTTTGGCTCGCATGTTGCCAACGTCCTGCGACGCTTGAAGCGCATTGCTGCCTTTTATGGGGCACAGCCGCAGTTTATTCTCACCTCGGCTACC
Organism: uncultured Anaerolinea sp.; assembly: GCA_964562145.1. Classification (GTDB taxonomy): domain Bacteria; phylum Chloroflexota; class Anaerolineae; order Anaerolineales; family Villigracilaceae; genus UBA5195. The sequence goes on from CAZLSP010000005.1 coordinate 54,667, forward strand.
ATTGGCAACCCGGCCGAGCTGGCCGAGCGCCTGATTGAAGCCCCGGTAACGCTGATTGACCGTGACGGCTCGGCGCGCGGCGAACGCCATTTCCTCATCTACAACCCGCCGGTAGTTAATGAAGACCTGGGGTTGCGCAAAAGCGCCACGCTCGAGGCGGTGCGGCTGGCGCAGGATTTGCTCGCAACTCATGTGCAGACGGTGGTTTTTGCGCGCACCCGCCGCAATGTGGAAATTTTGCTAACCTACCTGCAGCCGTCGCCCGCCGAGAGTGATGGGTTGGTGCGCGGCTACCGCTCTGGCTACCTGCCCACCCAGCGGCGCGAAATAGAAACCGGGCTGCGGGATGGTTCGGTGCAAGTGGTTGTTGCCACCAATGCCCTTGAACTGGGGATCGATATCGGCGGGTTGGGCGCGGCGCTGCTGGTGGGGTATCCCGGTTCGGTTGCCAGTGTTTACCAGCAGGCCGGGCGCGCCGGGCGCGGCGAGGCTCCGGCTGCGGCGGTGCTGGTGGCTACGGCCAACCCGCTCGACCAGTTCCTGGCCCACCATCCCGAGTATTTCTTTGGCCGCTCGCCCGAGCGCGGGTTAATTGACCCTGATCATCTTTTAATTCTGCTCAACCACCTGCGCTGTGCCATTTTTGAATTGCCTTTTTCCAAAGGTGAGACCTTTGGCGGCCAGCCGGTCGATGAGTTTATCGAATTCCTGATTTCGGGCAGCGAGGCGCACGCCTCACTGGATAAATATTACTGGATGGCAGACGCTTACCCGGCCGCGAGTGTCTCGCTGCGTTCGGCTTCGCCTGAAAACGTTATTATCCAGACCACTGCCGAGAGCAGCGAAAGTCGTCCGCGCACCGTGGGTGAGGTCGATTTGCACAGCGCCTTTTGGATGGTGCATCCGCAGGCCATTTACATGCACGAGGGCCAGCAATATTTTGTCCACGACCTGAATTTGCGTACCAATACCGCCCTGGTAACGGCTGTGGCGATGGATTATTACACCGAAGCAGTACGTGAAACCCAGGTGGAGGTGCTCTCCGAAACGGCGCGGGCCCAGGCCGCCGGGGCCGAGAAGGCCTGGGGCGAGCTCAAGGTCACCACCCAGGTGACCGGTTTTAAGAAACTGCGCTGGTTTACCCGCGAAAACCTGGGCCAGGAGCCGCTTGACTTGCCGCCCACCGAGCTCCAGACCACCGGGTATTGGTTGTCGGTGTCTGAAGCGACGGTGGCAGCCCTGGGGCGGGATGGCCTGTGGACCAATGCCCCCAATGATTACGGGTCGCAATGGCCGAAGATTCGCGAGCGTGTGCGGGCGCGGGATGGTTTTTGCTGCCAGGTGTGCGGCCGCCCTGAAAACGGTCGCCAGCATGATGTGCACCATAAGACCCCGTTTCGCTTCTTTATGCGCGAAGCCGCGGGCGACCCGGCTCATGTGGAGGCGCAGCGTGAACGCGCCAACCGGCTCGATAACCTGGTGACACTTTGCCCGGAGTGTCATCGCAAGACCGAGGCCAATGTCCGCGCCCGCAGCGGGATGGCCGGGCTGGGCTACGTGCTCTCGAACCTGGCCCCGCTTTTCTTGATGTGTGACGCCGAAGACCTGGGACTACACCTCGAAACCGAGAGCTCGGCTTCTTTCCCGCAGCCCGCGGTGGTGCTCTTTGACCAGGTTCCAGCCGGGATTGGGTTCAGCGAAAAGCTGTTTGAGATGCATGCCGATTTGCTGGCGCGCGCCCTGGAACTGGTCTCGGCCTGTGCCTGCGCCGATGGCTGTCCATCTTGCACGGGGCCGGGCGGTGAGAATGGCACTGGCGGGAAAAATGAAACCCTGGCGCTCTTGCGTATGTTGACCTCCGGCTCATGAGACGCTGCTGGCTGGCCTGGGTTTTTGCTTTCTCGCTGGCCCTCGCAGCTTGTGTACCTGAACCTGCGCCGGTTGTAACTCAGACCGCTCTTGCCACGCCAACCGATGGCTTGCCTTTTAACCCCAACCTGACCCATACCGGCTGTGATGATTTCCAGCCGCAACTCCCCGCAGCACAGGCGGCCGCCCTTTCACAGGCTGACCTGGCGCGGGTTTTGTTTTCGGCCTACCTGGCACACTACCAAAACCCGGTGCTGGATGGGTCCATGTGCGAACTCATCAATTTCAGTGTGGATGATGTGATTTTTGATGAGCGCTTGGCCTTTTTGGCTCAGGAACAGGGGGTGGATTATGTTGCCTCGCTGCTGTACTCCATTCAGATAGACGAGGTTCCCTCCTGGTGGGTTGCTGCCAACGGTGAATTCGCGCCGGATGGCTGGATTATCAAGAAGTCTTTAATCGTCGGGGTGACCATCCGCGCCGACCAGGCGTTTCTAACCTTGATAGGGACGGGACCCTGAAAAAAGTTCCAGTCTTAAACTGATTCACCCCTCCACCTGCAACTTTCGCAAGGGAGGGGTGAATGCTCGGGGGGACCGAAGGAAATGGGTTGGTTATTTATCGGCTGTGACGCTGACCAGCACGGCCTTGACCACACGCCGGTACACGTACTTATCCGATTTTTCGCTGTAATTCTCGCAGGTGACCAGGGTTACCCACGATAGATCCTCGTGCGACATAACAGTCGCCAGGTCGGTGGGCTGTAGTTTGCTTTGCGAGCGCACTTCGTAGGTGTAGACCTGGCCCCAGGCGTGGATCAGGATTTTGTCGCCATATTTCAGGCTCTTAAGGTTGAAGAATGTCCCGGCGGTATTGTTGGCATTCCAGACATGGGCGGTGATGACGCTGTTGCCGCGGGTGGTGGGGAAGGCCGAGCCGGAGAGATAACCGGCATTGTTGCCCAGCCAGGTCACATCCCAGCCGTCGTTGACGTTGGGGACGCCCACAATATCAACCTTGACACCCAGGCTGGGGATTTCAATGATCAGCCCGGAATAAGGCGCATAGGAAAGGTTAAGCGGTTGGACGGGCAGGAAGGAAGCCTGGCTGGGGGCGAAACCCGTTACCGGGATCAGGACCCCGCTGTAGCTGGGGCTGGTTTTCTTCGCGCTGCCTGAACCGCCACTTCCCGAACCGCCGCCGCCAGACCCGGTCTCGGTGGTAGCCATGACAAAGCCGCGGGGGAAGTCTGTGGAGGGGGTGCTGCCGTTCCCGGCCAGGTGGTTCCCGGCCAGGTCGGTGATGGAGGTGGAACCGCAGACCAGCAGGCGGTAGACGCCATTCGACAGGATGTTGCCGCCGTTTAAGGTCAGGCTGGCTACAAACGGGCCGCTGCCGTTGTTGTTGGTATAAGTGACCGAGTCGACTGTAATCGGTGTGTCGTTCCCGGCAATGCCCACCGAACAACTAACGGTCTGGATGCCGTCGCCATTGTCCTTCACCAGCATGTAATTGGCCGGGTTGGTGACATCATGTTTGCCCAGGCCTTCTCCCCAGTTGTTGACATCTTCGCTGAAGGTGACGAGCAGTTGTGTCAGGCCGACGGTAACGATTTCCAGTTCGTCGATTTTGGCGTCACCGGTGTCGGGGATGCTATTGATGCCGCCGGTGATGACGGTTGGGGCCGTGTCGTCGATGGTCAGGGTGGCAGGGTCGGTGGTGGCCGAACCAGCCGAATTGGTGAAGACGGCGCGATATTTCTTGCCGTGATCCGTCGTCTGGGCGGTTACGGTCAGGGTGGTGTTGGTTTCGGTGACCAGGTCGGTGTAGGTGGCGCCATTGTCACTGCTGACTTGCCAAACCACGCCTGGGGCGGGGTTGCCGCTGGCAGCCGCGCTAAAACTGGCTGTTCCACCGGTCATGACCAGGGCATTGGTCGGGTGCAGGGTGACGAGCGGGCCTTCGATGCCAGCAGTGGTTTCAGTCAATTCGACAGCCGGGTTGAAGTTTTCATTGCCACCCTGGTTATAGTGGATGGTGCAGATGCCGACGCCGGTATTCATGGTGATGGTGGCGCTGTTCAGGCCGCTGCCTGTGCAAAAACCTTCAACGGTAATGGCAACATCCAGGTTGGAGCTGGCGCTGGCTTCAACGTTGAAGCTGGAGCCGTTGGCGGCTGTGGCCGGTGCGCCGGTGAGGATGGTGATGGTCTGGTTGACGATGGTGATTGTGAGCGTGTTTTCGACAAAACTCAGGGCATAGTTGTTCCCCGCACTCAGGTCTCCCTGGCGGATGGTGTAAGCCCCGACCGATTCACCCGGGTCGCGGGTCAGGGCGCCGCTGAAACCGTCGTTGCCGAGCAGTGAGCCGTTGGTGACCGAATAGCTTAGGACTGGGTCGCTGCTGCCGAAGGGTTTGCTCTGCGGGTCAGCGCTGACGGTGATGGGGCGGCGGGTAATCTCGCCGGAGGTGTTGTTGATGAAATTGACGGTGTAATTGTTGCCGTTGTTGCCGTCGAGCACGTTACCAGTCGGCAACAGGGTTTTGCCGGTGCCAGCACTGGCGGTTTCAAAGGCTTGTGAGAAGTCCGCGGTGTCATCTCCCACCAATGTGCCGAGGGTAATAATTGGGGTGCCGGTGGAACTGGTATTGCCGTCATATTCCTTGATGTCGGTTACGGCTGTAACAGTGATGGCGAGCGGATGGATGGTTAGTGTATTGTCGTTGTATTGGAATGAGTAGTTGTCGTCGCTGCCACCGTTACAGGTGATGGTGTAATCACCGGCATTGGTGTGGGCACCGTTGACGGTACAGGTGGGCGCGTTGGTTAAGACCGTGGCATCGTCCAGGCCAGCAAAGCCGGAATATTGGAAGGTGAAAGCCGGGTCGGGGTCGCCATAGGTGATGGCCTGCGGATCAGCGGTGACGGTCAGCAGGGCGGAGGTAATCTCGAGACTGCCATCCACATACTGGATGGTGTAGTTCGACAATCCGTTGCCGACTGCGGCGCTGGGGGTGATGCTGTAGGGTGAACCGGCGACCGGCGCGGTGGCAGCAGCCCCGGCGCTGGTGAGGGTGACGGAGGTGACGCTGTCGCTGCCGAGCAGGGTGCTGGTGGTGAATTCTGTCCCGGCGAAGGTCAATTCCTGGCCGTAGGATTTGCTGGTGCTATCGGCGGTGATGGTCAGGGGGATGGGGTTGATGTCGAGGCTGCCATCCACATACTGGATGGTGTAGTTCGACAATCCGTTGCCGACTGCGGCGC
>CAZLSP010000005.1:59900-148566 GCA_964562145.1 uncultured Anaerolinea sp.
TGGTGAGGGTGACGGAGGTGACGCTGTCGCTGCCGAGCAGGGTGCTGGTGGTGAACTCGGTCCCGGCAAAGGTCAATTCCTGACCATAGGGTTTGCTGGTGCTATCGGCGGTGATGGTCAGGGCCGCCTGGTTAACTGTCAGGTTGGCGCTGCCGCTGCTGGCTGAGAAACCAGAGTCCCCGGCAAAGCTGGCGCTTACGCCCTGCGCAGGCGCGTTGTAAGGCCCGGCATTGAGACCGGCCAGGCTGACATTCGGCAGGCTGGCAGTCCCGTTGGTGTTGGTGGTGGCAGAACCGACCACGGTTCCATTGAGACTGAAGTTGATACTTTTGTTGGCAATCCCGGTTGCGCCGTTTTGCAGGGTGGCGGTCAGGGTGGTGGTTCCGCCGTATGTGCCAGTGGCGGGCGTGACATTGAGGGTGGTGGGGCTGATATAGTGTATCTTGACCTGTACCTGGTCCACTGACACTTCAGTGTTGGCGACCAGGGTGGGCTGCAATCGAACCCGGAAGTTGGTGTTGCTAAAGTTGTCTGTGCCCCAGCTTCGGCCCCAGTCATCGGCTGAACCACCGACGACGAAGGTCTTCTCCGGGTCGGTGGGTGCCAGGTTGATTAATTTGGTGGCGGTATAGTTGACGCCATTGTTCCAGGAGAGCGAAACATTCAAGTCGCGGCCGGTGGTCAGGCCTTCTACCGCGACTTCGATGCCGGTAATGGTGGCATTGTTCGGGATGTTCAGGTCGAAGACCCGATAATCAATAATATCCTGGCTGCTGTTGCCAGCCGCGCGATTGTTATCGGACGTGTACCCGTCGCCAGCGTTGGTGAAGCCGTTATTGGTGTTGGCCAACGGGTCGAACCATCCACCGTTAAAAGTGGCAGCGATGGTGTGGTCGGCTGTGACGTTGGTGAAGGTGCGGCTGTGAATGGCTCCGGCATTGCCGCCGTCGACGGTGACGCTGCTCAGGATATACCCGGCCGAGGGGGTAATTTCGAAAGCCTGGGTGGCGCCATCGGTTACGACAATTGCCCCGCTGGGGGTGATTGTCCCGCCCGTTCCGGCGCTGGCGGTGATGGTGTGGACGATGGTATAGCTGACCCGCACGGCCACCACATCCAGCGAGAAGGTGCCGCTGGAGATATTGGAGGTCAACAGGACGCGGAAATTGGCGTTTGTAAATTCGTTGGGAACCCAGCCGCCGGTTTTGCCCCAGGTATCGAGGGCGGTCCCTACGGTGCGGGTCTGGTCTGCGTTGGAGTTATTGCCGCTGGCAAAATTGCCGGTGTCTTTAAGCGCGGTCCAGGTTGCACCGTTATCCCCGGAGAGCTGCACTTCGATGCTGCGGCGGGTTGCATTGCTGGAATGCCGTCCACGAACAGCCACTTCGATGCCGGTGATGACTGCCCCGGCAGGGAAGGCATTGGTGGGAATGTTGAAATTCAGGTATTGCTGCTGACGATTGTCGGCGGTGACGGTAGCGTAGGTGTTGTCATCCAGCCAACCGTTGTTGGGGTTGGTGAATCCGCTCCCATTGGTGGGGCTGGAAGCATTAGGAGTCTGGTTGCCGAGGTCAGCGGCAAGTGCTGGCTGGATGGGTGCTGCGGCCAGCAGGAGTGCGGCGATTAAGAAAGCAATGAAAAAACGATGGGAAAATGGTTGGCTTGCCTGGTGCGGTTTCATATCATGGTCCCCTTGGTATGAATTTGGAGATTGTTACAGCGTACGTTAAGGCGCAGACGTACGCTTCGAACGGAAAAGAGAAAAACAAATCCGAGAAAAATTTAGGGTGGCTGTGGCCATGCGCTTATCATATCCCCCACAGCATAAAACTTGCAAAATCGTTAGTTATTCCTATCATACCTTAACCTGTCTGAAAGGTCAATTGCCCCCTGACAGCGAGTGCCTTGCATCACCATGATAAAAGTCACTTTCCGGTTAAAATAATGTCATGTCCCCCTCCCTTGCTGACAAACTAAAGGCCCTGGGCGTTAAAACCGGCACCGCCGAAATGAGGCCGCCGATTAAAAAGCCAACCCGCAACACCGCGCTCGAAGAAACCCTCAACGGTCATTGGGTTGAGACGCGCCGGGGCGATGCTTTCGTGGTGGAGCAGGTTTATTCAACGGAATACCGGCACGGGGTTGTCCCGATTCGTGTCCAGTCGCCGCTGGCCACGCTGGCGGCCTGGGCGGGCGATGAACGCATCAGCGGCCTGGCGCTTTCCCAGCTGGCTTTCCTGGATACTGAAACCTCCGGTCTTTCAGGGGGCACTGGCACTTACGCTTTTATGGTGGGTGTGGGCCGTTTTGTGAACGGCGGTGAAAAAGATGGCCTGGAATTTCGCCTGTCCATTTTTTTTATGGAGGACCCGGCCGGGGAAGCGGCGCTTTTGGAGGCCCTCGCTGATTTCCTGGCCCCGTGCGCCGCGCTGGTGACGTTTAACGGCAAAGCCTTTGATGCCCCGCTGCTGCGGACTCGTTATACCCTGCATGCCATGCCGTGCCCCTTCGATGGCTTTGCGCACATCGACCTGTTGCCGCTGGCGCGCCGCCTGTGGCGTGACCGTTTACCCAGCCGCGCCTTGAAATATCTCGAAGAACACATCATGTCTGCCCCGCGCAATAGTGAAGAAGTTCCCGGCTACGAGATTCCCTGGCTGTATTTCGATTACCTGCGCACCCGTGACGCCAGCGCCCTGAAGGGTGTCTTTTACCACAATGCCATGGACGTGGTTGCCATGGCAGCCCTGCTCAACCTCACCGCCGGGATGTTGGCCGACCCGCACGGCGCGAACCTGGAGCATGGCCTGGATGTGATTGCGCTGGCCAAACTGTTCGAGGACCTGAACCGTTGGGATGATGCCGTTTTGTTATATGAGCGCGGCCTCAAGTCCAACCTGCCCGAAGCAGATTTCTGGCAAGCGCTGCGGCGACATTCAGCCCTGCAAAAGCGGCGCGGCGACCTGGATACAGCCCTGCGCCTGTGGGAACAGGCCGCCGCCGAAGGGCATATTTATGCCCATGTCGAATTGGCCAAATACTTTGAGCACACCCGCCGCGACCCATTGGCGGCCCTGCAATGGACGTTCTCGGCGCTGGCGCATGTGCGCAATGACCCGTTCTTGCCCGACTATATGAAAAAACACTGGCAAGATGAGCTTGAACATCGCCAAAAACGCCTGGAAGCCAAAGTAAACAAAAAAAGGACAGAGTGATATGTATATTCCCCGCCAGTACCAGCAAACTGACCCGGGCGCCATGCTTGCGTTTATGCGCGCGAACAGTTTTGCCACACTCGTTTCTGTGTTGGAGGCTGTTCCATATGCCACGCACCTGCCGGTTGTGGTGAAGGAGACGCAGGCTGGCCTGACCATCAGCGGGCATGTGGCGCGCGCCAACCCTCACTGGCAGGTTTTTGAGCAGGGACAATCGCTGTTGATTTTTAGCGGTCCGCACGCCTACATTTCTCCCAGCCTGTATGAAAAGCGCGAAAATGTCCCCACCTGGAACTATATCGCTGTGCACGCGTATGGCACGCCGCGCATCCTGACTCTCGAAGCCGCCCGGGCCGGGGTGGAGGCTATGTTAGAAGAGATGTTCGCGGCTTTTGAGGCTTCCTATCGCCAGCAATGGGATGAACTGACCGAAAAATATCGCCTCGGAATGATGAACGGCATTGTCGGTTTCGAGATGACGGTCGAGCGGCTGGAAGGTAAATCCAAATTGAGCCAGAACAAGACCGAATCTGAACAGGAGCGCATCCGCGAGTGGTTGCTTTCCAGTCCCGACCCGGCCGCTGTTGCCACAGGGCAGGCCATGCCTGGGAAGGATGCGAAATGAAGCGCCTGCCGCTCCTGTTGTTGCTGACCGTTATTTTGGCCCTGGCCTGTAACCTGCCGCTCACCGCCGCCCCGCCGACAGCCACTCCTGCACCCTTGCCGACTGCCACCCTGGTCCCGCCTACCGCTGCCCCTGTGCCACTCTGGCAGCAGGTTACCCTGACCGATTCAGTTTCGGCGGAAGAGCATCAGGCTCCCGATTTCACCATTACCACCCATCTCCCTGTTTTGCAGGGCAGCGACGACCCGCGTGTGCGTGCCTTCAATGACGCTGTGGCCGCGCTGGTGTTGAATGAAGCCGAAACCTTTCGCTCAGGCTGGATTAACGACCTCCCGGCTGAACCGTTTTCATCGGGGAGCTTTTTAGAGAGCGGGTATACCCTGCTCTCTCCGCCGGGGCCGGTTCTGAGTCTCTTATTCAGCTTCTTTTTCTATTCCGATGGCGCGGCCCACCCGAACGGGTACACTATCGCCTATACCTATGACCTGGAAGCGGGACGCGCCCTGGCCCTGGCGGATTTGTTCACGCCCGGGGCCGATTACCTGGCTGTTATTGCGGCTTACTGCAAAACGGACCTGTCTGCGCGCAATATGGGTTTCGACGATGGCTTTTCACAGGGCGCTGACCCAACCCCTGAGAATTACCGCAACTGGAACATCACCCCCGAAGGGCTGCGCATCACCTTTGATGCTTACCAGGTGGCTCCCTATGCCTCCGGCCCGCAGGTCGTTACCATCCCTTACGCAGAGCTATCGTCCCTGCTGCGCGCCGATGGCCCGCTGGGGCCATTGATGCCATAGCAAAGTACCCGGCTCTCCGAAATTAAGACATCGATCCACCACACCCCCCGTGTTCTTCTGGCACGGGGGGTGTGGTTAAAAGCAGGCGCGCGCCAACGGGCGGCCCAAACTGTTGGGGGAATATCGGCGTGGCGGGGCGGTGGTACAATTTCTTAAAACAAGCTCATTACCCTTCCGGAGGTCCTTTCCATGCCCGAAGTAGTCATCGTAGATGCCGTTCGTACCCCCATTGGAGCCCTGGGTGGCGCGCTTGCCAAAGTGCGCCCCGACGACCTGGCTGCGCTGGTCCTGAAAGCCCTGCTCGAACGCCACCCGTTCGACCCAGCCCTGGTGGAAGAAGTCTACCTGGGCTGCGCTAACCAGGCCGGTGAGGACAATCGTAATGTGGCGCGCATGTCTTTGTTGCTGGCGGGTTTCCCGGTCAGTGTGCCGGGTGTTACGGTCAACCGCCTGTGCGCATCGGGGTTGGCAGCGGTCAACCTGGCAGCCCGCGCCATCCGTGCCGGTGATGGGAACCTTTATATCGCCGGTGGCGTCGAATCGATGTCGCGGGCGCCGTATTCCTTCCCCAAGGCCGAAGAAGGTTTCAGCTTTGGCAACCTGACTGCCTACGATACCGCCCTCGGCTGGCGCTACCCCAATCCGAAGCTGAAAGAGCTGCACGGCACCGATTCGATGGGTGAAACGGCCGAAAATATTGCTGCCCAGCGTCCGCACCTGACCCGCGAGAAACAGGATGCCTTCTCGGTTCAGTCACACCAGCGCGCAATTGCCGCCATCGATAGCGGACGTTTCAACGCAGAGCTGGTGCCGGTGCCGGTGCCGCAAAAAAAAGGTGACCCGCTGCTGGTGACTACCGACGAACGCCCACGCCGGGATACCACGCTCGAAAGCCTGGCGCGGCTGAAACCGGCCTTCAAAAAAGAAGGCGGCACAGTTACCGCGGGCAACGCCTCGGGGCTCAACGATGGTGCGTCTGCGCTGTTGTTGATGAGCGCCGAAAAGGCCGCCGAATTGGGCTTTAAGCCGTTGGCGCGCATTGTTTCGATGGCCTCGGCCGGGGTTGAACCGCGCATTATGGGCGTTGGGCCAGTCCCGGCGGTGCGCAAAGCGCTCGACCGCGCCGGTTTAACGGTGGCGCAGCTGGGGCTGGTGGAATTGAACGAAGCCTTTGCGGTGCAATCGCTGGCAGTGCTGGAAGATCTCGGGCTGGATGAGTCGATTGTCAACGTCAACGGCGGGGCCATTGCCCTTGGGCATCCACTGGGCTGCTCGGGGGCGCGCATCCTGACCACCCTGGTGCATGAGATGGCGCGCCGCGAGGTTCAGTATGGCCTGGCTACCCTATGTGTGGGCGTCGGCCAGGGTGAAGCAACGATTGTGGAACGGCTGGCTTGACCGTTTTGCGTTACGCTTATTTAATTTTGATGCCAAAATTTGGTCTTAACTGGAGGCGCGTGTGAAAAAGCAGGGTCTTGTGATGCTGGTCATCCTGTTGTTGGCGGCTTTAGCCTGCCAGTTTTTGCCTGCCACTCCTGCGCCGCCCCCTCCCGCGCCGCCGACCTCTACCGTTGCTCCACCGTCACCCACTGCCGAACCCACCCTGACTCCTACGATTACGCCCACCCCGGTGCTTAATTCTGCTTTTGGGCCGCCGCTTATTTCAATCCATATGTTCACCCCTCGCAACGGCTGGGGAGTCATCGAAAACCAGCTTTTGCTCACCAATGATGGCGGCGTCACCTGGTACGGTGTGCCTGTTCCCGGGGATGTGCCGTTTAATGGCTACGCCGGCATGTATTTCCAGAACGAGACCTCTATGTTTGTCTTGCTGCCGAACCCTACCGGCGGCGGGAACCTGTTTTACACCAACACTTCCGGCCAAACCTGGCAGACTGTCCCGGTCCCCCCTGAACGCGCCTGGGTGCAGTTCTTCCCCATGACCAACCTGGAAGGCTTCTTAATGACCGAGGTGGGAGTGGGCGCCGGGTCTATGCCGGTGGCCTTCCACCAGACCTTCGATATGGTCACCTGGAAGGAAATGTTCCGTCACCAGCCGGGGCAAGATTACGAAAACTCCCTGCCGATTGCGGGCATCAAAAATGGGATGATTTTTGTAGACCCCTATACCGGCTGGGTCACAGGTTCGGTTGCCAGGGAAAATTTCATCTATTTTTACGTCACCAGCAGCTCCGGGCTGGAGTGGCGACCGGTTGAACTGGAGATTCCCACAAAATATGGGGCTTTCATGTCCACCACCACCCCGCCCCTGTTTCCCACCCGCAGCGATGGCTTCCTTTCGGTCGGGGTCTTCCCTGCCGATGGCAGTGACAGCCTGCGCCTGTTCTACGTCACCCATGACGGCGGCGCGACCTGGACCCTGGCCTCCGAGCTGCCTTACGGCGTAGCCGAAGAGTTTATCGACGCCAACACAGGCTGGGCCTGGGGCGGCAAACGCCTGTATTTCACCGCCGATGGCGCCTCCACCTGGACCTTGCTGCCAGTTGCGCTCTCGCCACGCGAAGAAGTAAACCAGATTGATTTTATCGACGCACTCAATGGTTGGATTATTACCGTTGATGACCGTTCCAAAGTTCGCCTGTACCGTACCTATGACGGTGGCAATACCTGGACGGCCATCATCCCGTAGGATATTGTATGAAAAAGATTTTGCCGCTTCTTTTGATTTTGGTCCTGTTTAGCCTGGCCTGCCGTGTTTCGGTGGATTTGTTTGACCCGCCTCCGCTGGCGACCCCGCTGCCCAACCAGGCGACAGCCACCCCCGGGGTGGTCTTTGCCACTTTTACCCCCACCCCCAACCTGGCAACCGTCACGCCGCTGCCCATCCCGCCCACGCTGACCCCCATAATCGACACCCCGGCCTTAACCGCCGAGCAGCTCAAAAATGCCAGTTACACCGTCACCGACCAGAACGGCGCGCTGCGTGTGGTGCAACTGGTCAATGGCCTGTTCCAGGAAGGGACCGACCCGGCCTCGCCCGGTTTTTATACTGTGGTGTTGGCCGAGCCCAAGGCTTTTGGTGACATCAACGGCGATGGCGCCGTCGATGCTGCCGTTATCCTGGCCGAAAGCTACGGTGGAACGGGCGTATTTGTCTCGGTGGCGGCGGTTGTCAACCAGGGCGGGCTGCCATTGCATGTGGCCTCGCAGGGCGTCGATGACCGTGCCATTATTAACGCCATCGCCATCAACGCCGGGGAGATTTTCCTGAACGCGACCGTTCATGGCATCAATGACCCGGGTTGTTGCCCCACCCTGGTGACTGCACGTTCCTTGCGTTTATGGCAGGGCAACCTGGTCTTATCCAGCTATTCCACCCAGGCCCCCAACGGAGCCAATCGCGTCATCACCATCGATACGCCCGCCAACGGGACCGAAGTTGAGAAGATTTTCAACGTCAGGGGCACATGCACGATTGCGCCGTTTGAAAACAATCTCTCTTATGCCGTCTACATCCCGACGATGGACTCCCCCTTTACCCAGGGCGGGTTAATGGTCAGCGCCGCTGATTTTGGCGCGCCTTGCACCTTCGACCTGGCGCTCAACTTCACCGCCGCCGGGTATACCGGCCCGGTGCGTATTGTGCTCAGTGACCTGAGCGCCGCCGATGGCTCGACCCTGGCCGAGGATGCGCTCTTTATTACCGTCAAATGAAAAAGCTGGCCGCTGGTCTGTTCCTGGTGTTTATCGTGCTCGTCATCGTTGCTGCGGATACCGACAGCATCCCGCCGATTGTGCGCGATATTTACCGCTTTCCGAATGGTGACCTGCTCGGGCATTTTGTGCTCTACGGAATCCTGGCTTTTCTCTTTGCCTGGGCGTTTCCGCAGCGCCTGGGTTTGGGGCCGCTGCGGCTGGCGCGAACCTCGCTGCTGGTGCTTACCCTGGCCCTGGTGGAGGAAGTCAGCCAGTTCTTTGTCCCCTTGCGCACTCCCAGCCTGTTAGACCTGGGCTGTGGCTTGCTCGGCATCCTGCTGGCCGATTGGCTGGCCGGGCGTTTTGTAACCGCTGGTGTTGAAGCCTGAAATATAATCTATTCAACCAATGGAGGTTCCCATGCCCACTTATGTTCGTGATTGGATGAAAAGCCCCGTCGTTGTGATCGACCCTGATACCAGTGTTTCGTATGCCATGACTCTGATGCGCCGCCGCAACATCCACAGCGTGGTGGTGGATTTGAGCGCCCAAAAAGGTGGTTATGGTATCTTAACCACGACCGATGTGAGCAGCAAAATCGTTGCCGGTGACCGCAACCCGGCCGAGGTTACCGTGCGCGAAATTATGAGCGAGCCGGTTATCACGGGCAAGCCAGATTGGACGCTCAAGGAAGCTTCAGCGTTGATGCAAAAGCACAAATTCCACCACCTGCCGGTGGAAGAGAACGGGGTGCTGGTCGGCATCATTTCAGATACCGACATCTTTATGGCGGTTGAAGAAATTGGCTGGAAAAAATAGTTGTAAAAACAACCGGGGCGCTGCTATAGCAGCGCCCCGGCTTTTTGTTACTCGTTTAACAAGCGTACTGCCGCCTGTTTCATATGCGCCAGCACTCCCTGGAAACCATTCAGGCGCTGGTAGCTGATGGCATCTTGCAGGTTCATCGGCGTATAAAAATCGGCCGGGAGCGAGATGACCTGTTCGGGGGTACAGCCTTCCAACCCATTGGCCAGGATGGCGGCCAGCCCGCGCACGGTTGGCGATTGGGGCGGAATGTCAAAGTGAAAGATTAATCCGCCATCTGGCCGTTTTTCGCCAAACAGGAAGACCGGGGTCATGCACTCCGGTACCGGCTCCATCTTGTCGCGTTCGCCACGCAGCCATTCGGGCAGCGGCGGCAGCGATTCAGCGTAGCCGATTAACATCTCCACTTTTTCATCCCGCGATGCTAAAGCGAAATCATCCACAATTTCTTGCAACTTTTCGGGGATTGCCATATGCCCTCGCCTGAGATTGTTCCCGGCTATTTCTCAATCGGGGCATCGACCAGGTTGCCCCACTCCGTCCACGAACCGTCGTAGTTCTTGACCGTCGGGTAGCCGAGCAGGTATTTGAGAACGAACCAGGTCAGTGATGAACGCTCCCCGATGCGGCAGTAAGCAATGATTTCGCCCTCGGGAGTGATATTTTTGCTTTCAAAAAGCTCACGCAGCGCCTCGGGACTTTTGAAGGTGCTGTCGGCTTCGTTGACGGCCGTGCTCCACGGGATGCTGACCGCGCCGGGAATGTGCCCGCCGCGCGAGGCCCCTTCCTGTGGATAGTTGGGCATGTGCAGCAGTTCGCCGCTGTATTCTTTGGGTGAGCGTACATCCACCAGCGGGCGTTTGGCCTCGATATGGGCAAACACATCGGCCCGGAAAGCCCGGATGGAGGCATCCGCCGCTTTGGCGGTATAAGTGGTTCGCGGGTAAGACGGCACTTCTTTGTCGAAGCGACGCGCTTCCAGTTCCCATTTCAAGCGTCCGCCATCCATAATGCGCACTTTTTCATGCCCGTAATATTGGAACAACCACAGCGCGTAACAGGCAAACCAGTTGGATTTATCGCCATAGAACACCACCGTGGTGTCGCGGGTGATTCCCAGGCCCGAGCAGATCCCTTCAAACTGCTCACGGCTGACAAAATCGCGTCGCAGCGGGTGCTGGAGCGTGGTAAACCAATCCACCTGCACCGCGCCGGGGATGTGGCCCATCTTGTACAACAACGGGTCCTCGTCCGATTCGACAATGCGCACGTCAGGGTGATTCAAATTCTCGGCTACCCAGGTCGTTGAGACCAGGTACTCGGGGTGAGCATATTCAGTCATCGCAAAAGCCTCCTGATAAATTGGATTTTTATTATAAAAATATATCTAATTGAAGTCAAGCTAATTCGTGTAAAATATCTGCATGAAAAAAGCGCAGAAATTTTATGTGGTCTGGAAGGGACACCGGACGGGGATTTTTAACTCATGGGAAGCCTGTTCCGCGCAAGTCTCTGGCTACCCCGGAGCCGAATACAAGGCCTTTGAGAGTCTCCCGGCTGCCGAGGCGGCGCTGCGCGGCAGCTATGAACAGTTCCGTGGTAAACCGGCCGCCAGCCAGGGATGGCTTTTGGCCCCCACACGGCCTTTGTTGCCCTCCCTGAGCGTTGATGCGGCTTGCAGCGGGGTTCCGGGCCCGCTGGAATGGCGCGGGGTGTACACCGAAAGCAGGGAACCGGTTTTCAAATCGGCCCTGTACCCGGATGGAACCAACAACGTCGGCGAATTCCTGGCTATTGTGCAGGCCTTGGCCTGGATGAAGGAAAAAAAACTGTCGTTGCCGCTTTATTCCGATTCGGAGAATGCTATTTTATGGGTCAAGGCCAAAAAGTGTCGCACAAAAATGGAACATACGGCCCGTAACGCCCCGCTTTTTGACCTGATTACTCGCGCTGAAGCCTGGCTGGCCGAAAACCCCTATCCCAACCGCATCTTAAAGTGGGATACCAACGCCTGGGGTGAAAACCCCGCTGATTTTGGGAGAAAATAAATGCGTTTTTCTGTGGTGTTTTTGCTTCTTGTTGTTGCCGTCTTGATGGCTGCCTGTGGCCCGGTGACCACAGTTCCACAACCAGAGACACCTGTCGTCGAGTCGACGCCGGTATTTGTGCCGTCACCACCTGCCCCCTTGCTTGCTTCATGGCCTGGAATGGAATCTGATTGGACGGTTTTTCGTCCCAATCCGCGCTTAAGAAGTCCCATTTATGACCCGCAGGGTTATTTTTGGGCCTTAAGGGAAGATGGTGGGGCCGTTTTTCGCTGGGATATTCAAACAGGTGATTTAGCTACCTTTTCACAGGCAGAAAACTTGCCCCATCTCATGCTTGATGCAGCGCTTCACCAGGGTCAATTATGGGTTTGCGCAGAGGATGGTTCGGTAAGTGTATATCAAGATGGGGTCTGGGTGACCACCCAGGTTTCTGAAGAATCACTGCATGCGTTGCTGAGTACCTCTAATCGATTATGGGCCAGGGGCGTTGACGACCAGTATTATTACTTTGAAGGCCAAACCTGGCAAAGGTTTGATGATTTTCCCGAATCATGGGGGGCTGTTTATATTGATGAAATTGTTAAGGCGCAGGATGGAACGTACTGGTTTAAAAATTGGTCGTTTATGGCACGTTGGGATGGCGAAAATTGGCTGCGCTACGATAATCTCAGGTCTGTGCGCAAGATGTTGGCCGGTTCCAATGGGGTTATTTATTTTCTTCTGGATGATGTGGTTGCAATTTTTGATGGGCTTACCATTAAGCCTGTCACCTTGCCGGGTGACCTATTCCAGTATGAGATTGAATTTTCAAGTCTTACCCCAGATGGCAAGCTATGGCTGGAAGTGTATGGCGCTGAAACCGCCTACCTGTTTGATGGGCCTCAAGTCGTTCCTGCTCCTTTAGAAGATTTCTCTGCGTTTAACTCTTATGAGCAATATGGATACCGCGAAAGCATCACCCCTGTGGGTTGGTTGTTCACCCACCCTGATTTCTTTTATATCTATGACGGTAACCGTGGGAAAAAGTTTTCTGTCCCCAGTTCAGCGATCCTGGGTGATTTTATCCGTCGAAACGTCATTGGTTTTGGCCCAGATGGTTCTTTGTGGGTGGGCGATGAGAACGTAGCACGTTTTGATGGCACGGAAACCACCATATATCTCAAAGAAGATTACGAGTTTCACTACAATGACAATATCTTAATTGACCGGGCAGGGGATTTATGGACGTTCTACGAAGGCAACTCAACACTATTAAAGTATGATGTCTCTGAAGATAAAATAACGCCCTACAATTTGAATCTTCGAATCAACCATTTTGCTTTTGCTCCAGAGGGCACCCTGTGGTTGGCTGTACAAGATGGATATATTGCCAAACTCAATCTTGGCGAAGTTTCTCCCGACGACTTAATTTTGCTAGAGCCAATTCGGGTGGGTGCTGGCATTGTCGAAGAAAGGCTGCGCCCAGATCGTATCGAAGTTGGACCCGACGGCCGGGTTTGGGTGTTTGTGCTCGATAAAGGTTTGTATGGTTTCGATGGAACCACCTGGAAATACTATGGGTTGTACGCTGCGCGTGGAGATTCCAGCTCCTTTGCCATTAATTCCCTTGGGCAAGTTTGGGCGGGGTTTAACTATCATTTGTACAAACACGATGGACAGGGATGGATTAACTACCAGCGCAACTGCATCTTCCCAAGCGGGTTGGCGGTCGCTCCCGATGATGCAGTTTGGTTTATAAACGGTTGCGATGGCGTGATGCGCTTTGATGGGAATGAATGGACACATTACACCCGGGAAAAAGAAATGCAGGGAATTATCCCCGATAAGATTTTGTTTGCCCCTGACGGGGCCGTGTGGTTTATTGCCAGGGATGGTTGGGTTCGTTACCAGCCCGAGCGGTAATTTCTGAGAAATTTGGAGGCCAAATGAGAACAGCCCTGTTAATCATTGATATCCAGAACGACTACTTCCCCGGCGGCAAAATGGAATTGGTCGAGCCGCTGGCTGCCGCCAAAAAAGCGCACGCCCTGCTGCAGTGTTTTCGCGAGCACGGCGGGCGGCACATCCACATCCAGCACGAATCAATCCGCCCTGGCGCGACCTTTTTCCTGCCTGGTTCCACCGGGATGGATATTCACGAATCGGTAGCGCATTTTGTGGGAGAACCCATTGTTTACAAACACTACCCCAATGCATTCCGTGAAACCAACCTGCTCGAAATATTACAAGGTTGGGGAGTGCAGCGCGTGGTTGTTTGCGGCATGATGACCCACATGTGCGTCGATGCCACCACCCGCGCCGCTGCCGACCTCGGTTTCGAAGTGCTGGTTGCCGCCGATGCCTGCGCCACCCGTCCCCTGGCCTTTGGCGGTGTCGAAGTTCCAGCCGCTCAGGTACATGCCGCTTTCCTGGCGGCGCTCAAATCATACGGGCAGGTGCTCACCACCGAAGAGATCCTGACCTTCCTGGCCTCTGAAAAAGCCTAGCCTGCGCAAATAAAAAACACGCCGTCAAACGGCGTGTTTTTTATTTGCGCTGAGTTGGGATTACGCCCAGCCCTGGCCCTTGATGAAATTGGTGATGACGGGCACTTCCACGGTCTTACCCTGGTAAGCCTGGTAGGCAATATACAGCTGATACACCCACACCAGCAAACCAACGCAGAAGCCGGAAGTCAGGACGGTAATGATGCCAAGGATGAGCGCCTGGGCATTGTGGGCCCGGATGAAGGGACGGTTTTTCTTGTCTTCCATCAGCATCAAAATGATGGGAACCAACGGAGAGAAGACATAAGCCAGGGCGGCCCACAGCTTATCATCGCTGGTAATTTCGGAATTGAAGTCAGTCATTGTATAGCCTCCTCAAGTATTTGAATGAAAAAATTTTACAACCAAAGCACCTAAAAAGCAACCTGAAAACATGCCATTTCCAATGCAAAATATCGCCAGAAAGTCCTATTCCGGTATAAAATCACCGCATGTACACAACTCGCACCGTTTTTATGGGTTCGCCCGACTTCGCCGTACCCACCCTGCGCGCCCTGGCCGCGCATTACCCTGTGGTGGGCGTCATTACCCAACCCGACCGTCCTGCCGGGCGTGGGAACCTGCTCACCCCGCCGCCGGTTAAAGTTGCTGCGCAGCAGCTGGGGATCGAGGTCCTCCAGCCCGAAAAGCTGCGCGCCCCTGAAGCCATGCAAAAGCTGCGGGACTGGAATCCCGACCTGATTGTGGTCGCCGCCTTCGGGCAGATCCTGCGCCCGGACGTGCTCAACCTGCCCCGGCACGGATGCGTCAACGTTCACGCCTCGCTGTTGCCCCGTCACCGCGGCGCAGCCCCCATCCAGGCCGCCATCCTCTCCGGCGATAGCGCTACCGGCATCACCATCATGCTCATGGACCCTGGCATCGACACCGGTCCCATGCTTTCGCAGCGTTCCATCGACATCCTGCCCGACGACACTGGCGGCTCGCTTTTTGAGAAGCTTTCTGCCCTGGGGGGTGACCTGTTGCTCGAAACCCTGCCGCGTTACCTGGGTGGCGAATTACAGCCCCAATCGCAGCCTGCCGAAGGCGCCACCTATGCCCCCATGCTCAAAAAGGAAGATGGCCTGCTTGATTTCACCCGCCCGGCGGTAGAACTGGAACGCAAAGTGCGCGCGTTTAGCCCCTGGCCCGGCACCTTCATCCACTGGCAGGGAGCGCCGCTCAAAATCCACAAAGCACATGTTCAGCCTGGTCGTTGGGAACCGGGGAAATTGGGGATCTTAAATGGGCAGCCTGCCGTCGGCACAGCCGAGGGGCTAATCGTTTTGGATGAACTCCAGCCGCCCGGGAAAAAATCGATGCCGGGCAAAGCCTTCCTGGCCGGAGCCAGGACCTGGGCGCACGAATAATATTCACAAAGATGCTGTTTATATCTAAAACCGGGCGATTTTGTAAAATCGCCCGGTTTTTCTTTAATTGCCTGTTACGATTTAGCTACTTTTGCAACAAACCTATAGAGCGCTCAAAACATGGAGGTTTATGACTACGCCTCTCGAAGATGAAATCCTGGCTGCCCGGGCCAGGGCCGATGTGGATGCTTTTGCAGAGCTGTACCGGCGATATGTCGCGCGCGTCTATCGCTACCACCTCGTCCAAATCGGGAATATCAAAGACGCTGAAGACCTGACCTCGCAGACCTTTATGGCCGCCCTCGATGGGATCGACCGCTATCGCCGTGACGGGATGTTCGCAGCTTGGTTGATGGGCATTGCCCGCCGACAGAATGCCCTGTTCTTTCGCAACCGCAAGCCCGAAACCTCGCTCGACCAGGCGGACCAGTTGCCCGCCCGCCAACCGTCTGTCGATAGCATGGTGATGAAAAAACTGACCCTGCAACAGGTGCGCCAGGCTCTCAACCTGCTCAGCCCCGAACGCGCCGAAGCGCTGGCCTTGTGCTTTTTTGCCGCCCTCACGCCTGCCGATGCTGGACGGGTGTTGGGTAAAAGCGAAGCTTCGGTCAAAATGCTTATTTCTCGCGGCCTGCAAGACCTGCGCAGCCGCACCATGCTCTCGCTGGAGGTGGAAGCATGAATCCGAGCGAATTCCAATCTGAATGGACTCCCGAAGAGCGCGACGCTGCTCTTAATTTGAGCCAGGTGGCCGAGGACCTCCAGCCGAGCAGCCAATTCATGAAGAAAACCGAGGCTGAACTCCGAAGTGTGTTCGCCGCCAAAAAGGATACTCATATGCAACGCAACAACTTTATCTGGCAGTCGCTGGCGGGTGCTACAGCCATTGCGGCGCTAACCTTGCTGATACTTTGGCTTGTCAGGGGTATTGCCCCTGAGGTTGTACTCACCCCGGTCCCTGCCATCCAGGAAACGCCCCAAGCTACCGCATTACCGGTGGAGGCGACGCCCCTGCCAACCGCTACGCCCTCCCTGCCTGTTTATGATCGTTGGGGGACAACTGTTTATCGCGCGGTTGAATTCCCCGCCTTGCCCGGCGAAGCGAACCTGTATCCCTACCCAGCGCCGGCCAGGCAGCTCGCCACGTTGGAAGATGCCAGGGCCCTTGCCTCGCGTTTTGGAATGGATGGTGTGCCGTACGATGGCAGCGCCTATTCCTATCGCTACCTGTTTAACGATGGCCGCCAAAGACTGTACATCAACTCTGCTCAAGATTTCCTGTACCAATCTGGCAAAGAATTTACCCCCAGCCTACTTGGTGTCTCCCTGGAGCTGGCCCAGCCTGCCATTGAGGCTTTCCTGCAATCCCATGGCTTCGATTTTGCGCACCTGATTGTAGCGGGGGGCGCCCCCGGCTGGTTTTCGGTCGTCCCGTTGACAGCGGATGGGCTGCCCATGTTCTACGGCTCCAGCCTGGCACAGGGAATGTCGGTGGCGCTTGCCGCCGATGGGCAAATTCTCCAGGCGCAGGCCAGCCTGTTTACTACCGCCGGTGATTCGCTGGGTAAATTTTCCATTATCAGCGCCGAAGAAGCCTGGCAAAAATTCCTGAATGACTCCACCGGGTTGGGAGTCACAGAAAGCTCGGGTTCACAGGCGGCTGGCAACTGGCAGTCGTGGAGTCGGGTGTACCCGGATGGCCAGCCGGTCACGTTCTATTGCGCGGCCACGATTTCCCCTGCCCTAGAAGTTGGCATATCGCCCTTGATCACTTGTGGTGGTGTGCTGCTCTCGGGCAACCTGGACGGGCTGGGTACCCTGGAAGGTGCGAGCCTGAACGATTTGCTGGCCGTCCAGGGGCAGTTCAAGACCAATGCTGCCGGAGGACGCGAATTGGAAGTTGCGCGCTGGGAAAAGTCGACGGTCCAGAAGACCTATTTGATGAGCGGCGAGGTGCGGCGCGAGGCTGACCGGGTCATCCTGAGCTCCGATGGGGTGGATTACGTGCTGCCCGATGTCCCGGCCGATTTCCCCATCCCGGCTGTAGATGTCGGCGCAACCGGTGTCATCCTGGGCGATGTGCTGGAATGGGAAGTCCTGGGGATTCACATGCCCTTTGGCGGTGGCGGCGGCGGTGGCGGGACTTTTGCCCGCGTCAACCTGAGCGGTACGCCGGTTTCCTGGCCCACGCCAGAGCCGGTTGCCAGCCCAACCCCCAACACGGTGCCCGGGCAGCGGCTGGATGGGATCCGGGGTGATTTGCAGGTGTTTATCTATCAAAAGAGCGATTCGAGTCAGGTGATGGAATACCGGCTGGGAGTTCATACGGGCGACGCATACATCGCCTATATCCTTCAAGGGGCGGACCTTTCGGGGTTGAATGAGGCCCACAATCGGCCGGTGGATATTTGGGGCACGGTCACCGGGTATACGCCTACCGGGAATCCCATTGTGACGGTGGACCGCAGCGTTGTTCCCTATCCCAACCTGGAATTCCAGGTGTTGAGTGGCACAGAGCAGGTTGTAACCCTCGATGGTTTGGACGTGATTTTACTGACCACCGAAGAGGGGCAGACCTATATTGAATTCTCTGGCGATACCCCTGCGCCCTCCTTCAGCCTGACCGGGGTTGCCGGGGAGAGCGTCAATTTGCTTGCATTGCTGATCCCAAATGAAAGCTTTGGCGGCTACCCGGCAGCGCGCGTTTATGGCGGTGGGCCGGCCAGCGAAATGACGAAAGAACAGGTCGCAGAGATGCCAATCGGGATGGATAAACCGTATATCATCCCCGGCGACCCGCCCAGCCTGACCACGTTGCCAGCCCTGACGATTGAACGCATCGAACTGGGCTATTACATCTCCGACCCGCGCAACCCGCCGCCGACAGATGCCTATTTGCAGCCCGCCTGGCATTTTTATGGGCATTACGACAACGGAGATTTCTTCGAATGTGTGGTGCAAGCCCTGATACCAGCGTACCTGTACCCTGAGCCAGAACCATTTGGAAACTAGTTCCACAGGACGAGCCGCCCGGCTCGTCCTTTCGTTGTAAAATATTGATCACCAACCTACGACATAAATTCCAGGAGCTTGCTATGCCCAAGTACGTTGCTGCCATTGACCAGGGAACCACCAGCACGCGTTGTATTTTGTTTGACCACGCCGGGAACATTGTGGCGGTTGACCAGAAGGAACATACCCAGATTTATCCCCAGCCGGGCTGGGTGGAACACGATGCGCTGGAAATTTGGGAGCGCACCCAGCACGTCATCCGTGGCGCGCTTGCCAAGGCCGAAGCTGAAGCCACCGATGTGGCCGCAATTGGGATTACCAATCAGCGTGAAACCACCCTGGTCTGGGAAAAAGAAACTGGCCGTCCAATCTACAATGCCATCGTCTGGCAGGATACCCGCACCGCTGAAATCTGCAATCAACTGGCCGAGGCTGGTGGGCAAGATCGTTTGCGTGACAAAACCGGCCTGCCGCTGGCAACTTATTTTTCGGGGCCGAAGATTAAGTGGATTTTGGACAATGTTCCCGGCGCGCGTGAGCGGGCTGAAAATGGCGAATTGTTGTTTGGCAATATGGATACCTGGCTGATCTGGAACCTGAGCGGTGTGCATGTTACCGATGTCACCAATGCCAGCCGCACGCTGCTCATGAACCTGGTTACCCTCGATTGGGATGCCGAAATCCTGGCCCTGCTGGGCATTCCACGCGCCATGCTGCCGCGTATCGCCTCCTCGTCTGAAGTGTACGGGCAGGCCAGGGGCGCGTTGGGGGGTGTTCCTGTGGCCGGTGACCTGGGTGACCAGCATGCTGCCCTGTTTGGGCAAACCTGTTTGCAGCCCGGCGAAGCCAAAAACACCTATGGAACCGGTTGTTTTATGCTGATGAATACCGGTGAAACCCCGGTGCCGTCTAAAAATGGGTTGTTGACCACGCTTGGGTACAAAATTGGGGCCGCCAAAGCGGTCTATGCGCTGGAAGGTTCGATTGCCATTACCGGCGCGTTGGTGCAGTGGCTGCGCGATAACCTGGGCATTATCGAAAAATCATCGGATGTGGAGACCCTGGCCGCAACGGTTGCCGATAGCGGCGGGATTTACTTTGTCCCGGCCTTTAGCGGTTTATTTGCTCCTTACTGGCGCTCGGATGCCAGGGGCGTGATTGTAGGGATGACTCGTTATGTGAATAAGGGCCATATTGCCCGCGCTGCGCTCGAAGCCACGGCTTACCAGACCCGCGAAGTGTTGGATGCCATGGAAAAAGACTCGGGTGTGAAATTGACCGCTCTCAAGGTCGATGGCGGCATGGTCTTTAATGAATTATTGATGCAGTTCCAATCGGACCTGGTCAATGTGCCGGTCATTCGCCCCAAGGTGGCCGAAACCACCGCCCTGGGGGCAGCCTATGCCGCCGGGCTGGCGGTCGGGTTCTGGGGCAGCTTCGACGAATTGCGCGCCAACTGGGGCAAGGGCAAGGAGTGGCAGCCGCAAATGGCCGCCGAAAAACGTGAGTCGCTGTATGCCGGGTGGAAGAAGGCCGTCACGCGCACTTTCGATTGGTTGTAGCCCAATCCCTTATTTTTATAGAAAGAGCGGAAGCCGTTATGGCCTCCGCTCTTTTTGTTGATGAGTTGACCGGGTTTACTCCCCGCAGAGTTGGCGCAGTTCGGCCTCGCCGATGACGGGTACCCCCAGCGCCAGCGCTTTATCGTGCTTCGAGCCGGGATTTTCACCCAGCACCAGGTAACTGGTCTTTTTGCTGACCGAATCGGTCACTTTGCCGCCGTGCGCTTCGATGTATTCTTTCACCTCGTCGCGGCTCAGGCTGGGCAGCGTGCCGGTGACCACAAAGGTCAATCCGGTCAACGCGCCGGGCTGGTCGCTGCTGGTGGAGCGCTGGTCGCTGTTGACCGGCCAGACCCCGGCCGTTTTTAGCTTGAGCAACAGGGCCTGGTTGGCCTCGCGGCTGAACCAATCGACGATGGATTCGGCGATGTTGGGGCCGACGCCCTCGATTTGTTGCAGGTCAGCGGCTGTGGCGCGCGAAAGCGCCTCCAGGTGGGGGAAGATGCGGCTGAGGTCGGCGGCCATGACCTCGCCTACGCCGTGGATGCCCAGGGCAGTAATCAGCCGGTTTAAGGGTTGGGCGGCTGAGGCGCGGATGGCCGCCAGCAGGTTATCGGCCTTTTTGTCGGCGAAGCCTTCCAGCGCAAGCAGTTGTTCTTTGGTCAGCAGGTATAGATCCGCCACATCCCTGACCAGCCCCTCACCGATGAGTTGCTCGACAATTTTATAACCCAGGCCGGTGATGTCCATGGCGCCGCGCGAGACGAAGTGTTCCACGTTGCGAACGAGTTGCGCCGGGCAGGCGGCATTGACACAGTACCAGGCCACCTCGCCCTCGATGTGTTCTACGGGCTGGTCGCAGTCGGGGCAGGTAGCGGGCGGGGTGTAGGGTTGTTCTGTGCCGTTGCGCGCATCTACGACCGGGCCGATGACGTAGGGGATGACTTCCCCGGCGCGTTTGACCAGCACCCGGTCGCCGGGGCGGATGTCTTTTTCGGCGATATAGTCGAAGTTGTGCAGGGTGGCGCGCTCGACGATGACGCCGCCGATTTCGACAGCTTCGAGGATGGCATAGGGGGTTAAGACGCCGGTGCGGCCAACCGCCACGCCAATGTCGTTGAGACGGGTGGTGACTTCGCGGGCCGGGAATTTGAAGGCTACCGCTCCGCGCGGGTCTTTGCCGACGAAGCCCAGTTCGGCGGCCAGTTGCAAGTCGTCGAGTTTGATGACCATGCCATCTGCTTCGTAGCCGAGTTCGTCGCGGCGTTTGTCCCAGGTTTCGGTGTAGGCGATGGCTTCGTCGACGTTCTCAAAGCGCCGCGCGACATCGGTGACGGGGAAGCCGAGTGTCTTCAGCCACTGGAGCAACTCCCACTGCGAGCTGGGGATGTTGCCTCCCTCAGCATAGACTACCTGGTAGACCAGGATGGTTAGCGGGCGAGTGGCGGTGATGCCCGGGTCCAGCTGGCGCAGCGATCCGGCGGCTGTGTTGCGCGGGTTGAGATAGGTTTTTTCGCCGTTTTCGGCCAGCTTGGCGTTAAGCGATTCGAAATCGGCATTGTATATGAAGACTTCGCCGCGAACGACCAGGTAGGCGGGAATCTGTGCCGGGTGAGGCTTGGGATCGGCTGCTGGCCCAAACAAATCCAACTGGCTGGTTTCGGGTGGTGTGGAATTGGGCAGCGCCTCGCCGTTTACGGGGATCTTAAGCGGAATGGCTCGCACGGTGCGCAGGTTGGCGGTGATGTCTTCGCCAATTTCGCCGTCGCCGCGGGTTGCACCCTGGACAAAGACCCCATTACGGTAGTGCAGCACAACACTCAGCCCGTCGATTTTGGGCTCGACGGTGAAGCGCGCTTTTTCCACCCGGTCATCGAGCTTGCGAATGCGCTCAAACCAGGCGCGGGCATCTGCGGCGCCAAAGGCATTGGCCAGGCTCAAGATGGGGCGCGGGTGGCGCACTTTGTCGAACTTTTCGGAGACAACCGTCCCGGCGCGCTGGCTGGGTGAATCGGGGGTGATCCAATCGGGGTGCGCGGCTTCCAGGGCTTTGAACTCGTCCCACAGCCTGTCGTACTCGGCGTCGCTGATGACGGGGTTGTCGAGCACGTGGTAACGATAAAGGTGGAAGCTGAGTTCCTGTTTGAGTTGGTCGTATCGATCGCGTGTGGTCATAGGCTTATTATATATCGGGGCAGGGGTGAAAGTTATTCCAGAAAATGGTTTGCGGGCCGGGCAGCGCCCGATTGAAACAAATCAGCAATGAATTGCGTTGAAACTGGTACTTGACTTAAGTAGAATTTTTGTTCTATAATGTGCCTAAGTGTAGTATAGAACGTTTATTCTATCAAGTGTTGAGTCAGGAGGTCACATGAATAATGCAATGCGTTCCAGGCCACTCGATGTCAGTCTGTCCAAGGCATGGCATGGGCTGGTGAACAACCGGGGTAAAGCCTTCGGTTTTATGATCATTGGGGCCCTGCTTGCTTTCGAGATTTTCAACTTCAGCACCACCGAGTTTGCGCTTAACGATGTGCTGGGAAATCTGAGCTTTGCCGGGCTGAAGTGGTCTACCATTCTTTCCATCGCTTTCTGCGGTATCGATTTCGCCGGGATCGCCCGCCTGTTCACCCCCGAACAGGGTGCTGACGAACCTGCCGAAGTCTGGTACCTGTTTGGGGCGTGGATTTTGGCCGCTGCGATGAACGCCACCCTCACCTGGTGGGGCGTCTCGGTTGCCATTGTCACCCACACCAGCCAGGGAACGGCTGTCTTGAGTGGTGAAACCATCCAAAATGTGGTGCCCATCTTTGTGGCTGTCATGGTGTGGGTCATCCGCATCTTGATTATTGGGACTTTCTCGCTGGCTGGTGAGCGTATGTTCACCCAGGCCGACCGCCACGTGCGCCGCATGGTTTCGGATGCCCCGCGCACCCAGCAACAGGCCAGCCAGAATCAGCAGCGCCCCTACCGGCCGGTGGCTCCCACCAATTCGGTGCCCTCCCGCCCGGTCCTGGCCCCGGCTTCGCAGTTCAAGCCGCAGCCCAAACCGGCTCCATCGTACCAGGGTGCGGCGCAAACTTCCGCCCCCGCCCAGGTCCAACGGCCCGAGCCCACTTACAGCCGCCCGGAACCTACTTATCATAACCTGATGACCGCACGCGAACTGGAAGATGCCGGGCGATCCTAAAAATACACTGGTACAATACAACTTCATACGGCTCTTATATCGAGCGGACCCTTAAACGAAAGTGACCATGACCCGAACACGCTCTGAACCCACAAACGATAGAATGAGCAGACAGACAGACCCCTCGAGCGGCTGTCTGTCTGGTTTTTTGATTCCCCCGCTAATGGCCCTGTGCTTTGGCGTGGTTTTGGCTTTTATAACCCTGGATGGCGGCAAAAGCCTGGAAACTGGCCCTTCCTATGTTGCTGTGCCCGGCGATGGCACGCTTGCGCCATTATTTACACCCGAAGTGCAGTTTTGGGCCGGGAATATTGCTGCCTGGGCCGCGCAGCACGGGGTTGACCCGAACCTGGCCGCCACCGTCATGCAGATTGAATCGTGTGGCAATCCGACCGCAAAGTCAAGCGCCGGTGCGGCGGGCCTGTTCCAGGTCATGCCGTTCCATTTCCAGTTTGCTGAAGACCATTATGACCCTGATACCAATGCCCTGCGCGGGTTAGATTACCTGCGCCGTTCGCTGGAACGCTCGGGAGGGGATGCGCGCCTGGCGCTGGCCGGTTATAACGGCGGGATTGGGGTAATTGGCCGCGCCGAAGCTTCGTGGGCGTCTGAGACCCGCCGCTACGCCTACTGGGGCAGCGGCATCTATGCCGATGCGGTCAACCGCTCGAGCCAGAGTTCACGCCTGGATGAGTGGTTGAATGCTGGCGGGGCCAGCCTGTGCCGCAAAGCGCGCGAAAAGTTGGGCATCCAATAGAAAACAAAAAAGGAGTTTGAACCTACGGGTCCAAACTCCTTTTTTATCTGTCGGGGATTTTATTCTGTCATGGGCAGGTAGACCGCAAAGGTTGTTCCGCGCCCTTCTTGCGAGGCCACCTCGATGCGCCCGCCGTGGGCTTCGACAATAAAGTAGGCAATGGAAAGTCCCAGCCCAAAGCCGGTGGATTTGGAACGGGTGCGCGACTTTTCGCCGCGATAGAAACGGTCGAAGATATGCGGCAGGTCCGAAGCGCCAATACCGGGGCCGGTGTCGCGCACGATGATACGCGCCATTTCACCGGCTTTGGACAGGCTCAGGTAGACTTCGCCGCCGGGAGGCGTGTATTGCACGGCATTGGAAATCAGGTTAATTAGCACCTGCTTCAACCGGTCACGGTCGCCGTTGATCAAAATCTGGTCGATTTCGGTCAGTTTCAGGCGCACCTTGTCCCCGGCCAGGACGCGCATTTGCTGTAAAACATCGGTGAGAAGTTCGTCGAGGATGACGGAGCGCAGGGTCAGGGGCAGTTTGCCCGATTCAGCCTGGGCCAGCAGCAACAGGTCGCCGACCATGCGCGTCAGGCGGTCGGCTTCATCTTTGATTGAATCGAGCGATTCATCGTCCGGCCCCAGCTTGCGGATCAGGTCGGCATTGCCTTTTATGACGGTCAGCGGGGTGCGTAGTTCGTGAGAAACATCGGCCAGGAAACGCTGCTGCGAGGTAAACAGGTTTTCGAGACGCTCGAGCGTACGGTTGAAGGCGCGGATCAGCGCTCCAATCTCATCCCCGGCCGGGCCGCCGTAGGGGATGCGGCGCGAAAGGTCATCGGCGCGGGTGATTTGTTCGGCGGTTTCGGTCACAGTTTGCAGCGGGGCCAGCGCCTGCCCAATCGACAGCCACGAGGCTGCAGCGGCAATCACCATCGAGGCCACTGTTAAGCCGATCAGGATGCTTAACAGGCTGCCGCGAATGGCATCGACCAGCCCCAGGTTGGTGGCAGCCTGCAAAACACCCACCGGTCGTTTGCCCGCGATCAGCGGCACGGTAAAGACACGCAGGTGAATGTTGTCGACATACACATCGCGGAAAATGGGGCGGGTGATGTTGAGATTGAGCGAATCTAGCGGCTGGTTCAGGTCACGGATGCCGGGGGAGACCATTTGCAGGCGGCCGTTTTTATCCCAGTATTGCACATAAACGCTGGCCGTCAATTCCAGCGAGGGCAGGGTGATGACGTTGAGTTCGCCAACCGCATCGACCCGTGAATTGGCCAGGATGTCGCGGACGGTCTGGTTAAGGGTGCGGTCTACCTGGTCGAGCAGCAGGGCGCTGACCAGCACATAGACGAGCACACCGAACAACAAAAGGATGCCGCCGAGAAGCGAAGCGTATAAGAGGGTAAGCCGGGCGCGAAGGGACATGGGTGTTGGTGAGTGGTAGCCTGTAGGGATAATTTCGTTTCTAGAATTTTACTCCCGACAGATGAGATAAAGATAAAAAACAACCGCGAAAAGCATCTTCGCGGTTGTTTCGATGACCAATCCGTCACTTTTTAGGGAGTTTCCCTGAGTACATACCCCACCCCGCGCACGGTGTGAATCAGGCGCGGCAGGGTTTCATCTTCTTCCAGTTTTTGGCGCAGGTAACGAATGTAAACCTCGAGCACGTTGCTCTCGCCGCCAAAGTCGTAGCCCCATACCCGGTCGAAGATGACTTCACGGGTGAGGACCTGTTTGGGGTGGCGCATAAACAGTTCGAGCAGTTCATATTCTTTGGCAGTCAATTGGATCAGCTTGTTGCCGCGCGTCGCTTCGCGTGAGCCGGTATCGAGCGTCAGGTCGGCAAATTTGAGCACCTGGATGCGTTCTGGTTGGGTGCGGCGCAGCAAGGCGCGGATGCGGGCCAGCAGTTCATCGAGGTTGAAGGGTTTTACCATATAATCATCCGCCCCGGCATCCAATCCTTGGACACGATCTTGAATGGTGTCTTTGGCGGTCAGCATCAAAATGGGCATCGAGCCGCCCATGCGCAACCGGTGGCAAACTTCCAGCCCGTCCATGCCGGGCAACATCCAGTCGAGCACGACCAGATCGGGATTGCGGTCACGCGCCAGGTTCAAACCTGTGCGTCCGTCGGTGGCTACATCTACTGCATATCCCTCATACGCCAGCCCACGCTGGAGAAGCTTTAAAATAGCCTGGTCATCTTCTATGATGAGAATTCTCTCGTTCATGTTGGTTCTCCTGTACCTGCATAAAGGGCAGTGTGATTAAGATTATACACAAGGTTGGCAGGCGCGGCGCACAATTGACATCTCCCTCATAGCATATTCATAGATTCGAGCCATCGCATGGTTTGATGGTAGAATTTTGGAGATGTTCCCAAGCGGTGTTCCCATTCTCAAACGGATCTTTGACCTGACCCTGACCCTGTTGGGCCTGGTGGTGGTCGCGCCGATCCTGCTCATCTTATCGATCCTGGTGAGAATTTATCACGGCGCGCCCATCATTTTCTCGCAGAAACGGCCCGGCTACTGTGGGACGCCTTTCCACATCTATAAGTTCCGCACGATGACAAACACCCGTGACCAGGCCGGGAACTTGCTGCCAGACGCCGAACGTCTTACGCGCCTGGGGCGCTTCCTGCGCGCCTCTAGCCTGGACGAATTGCCTGAACTGTTCAATGTCTTGCGCGGAGAAATGTCGCTGGTGGGCCCGCGCCCGTTGCTGATGCAATACCTCGAGCGTTACAGCCCCGAACAGGCCCGCCGTCACAACGTCCTGCCCGGCATTACGGGCTGGGCGCAAGTCAATGGCCGCAACGCACTCACCTGGGAAGATAAATTCAGGCTGGATGTCTGGTATGTTGAGCACTGGTCCTTGTGGCTTGATGTGAAAATCTTGTTCCTGACGGTTTGGAAAGTGTTCAAGCGCGAAGGAATCTCACAACCCGGCCATGCTACCGCCGAAGAGTTTATGGGTAGCCCCAAATGACAAAAAACGGATGGGATACCGTCCGTTTTTTGTTGGGACGGCTGGCGTACGGCAAGAATTTTTAATAGTATTCTGATAGATATTATCCGGATTAATGCTATACTGGCAGCATAACCCACCAAGAGAGAGGATATTTCCCCCTATGACCACTCGCACTTCTTCCGCTGAATGGAAAGGCACCCTTAAAGAAGGCGCCGGAACGATGAAACTGGCCAGCGGTGCCTATGAAGGTCCCTTCACTTTTGCTTCGCGCTTTGAGAGCGGCAAAGGCACCAACCCCGAAGAGTTGATCGGCGCGGCGCATGCCGGTTGTTTCTCCATGTTCCTTTCGGCGCTGATTAGCAAGGAAGGTTTTACCCCCACCCGTATTGCCACCACCGCCACCGTTCATCTCACCGAAGGCCCCACCATCAGCCTGATCGAGCTCAACTGCGAAGCCGAAGTCCCCGGCCTGAGCGCGGAAGTTTTCCAGGAAAAGGCCGCCGCCGCCAAAGCCGGCTGCCCGGTCTCCAAAGTCCTGGCCGGAGCCGAGATCAAACTCACCGCAACACTCAATTAAAACTCCAACCTCCGCAGCCAGGGCTCGCGGAGGTTTTTTATCGGCACCTACCCATTTGTCTAGCCCAAAGCCATTCTTTTTGGCGATGACCGCCCGCACCAAAACCAGTATCCTAGAAT
The DNA here is from genome assembly GCA_964562145.1 of uncultured Anaerolinea sp. Classification (GTDB taxonomy): domain Bacteria; phylum Chloroflexota; class Anaerolineae; order Anaerolineales; family Villigracilaceae; genus UBA5195. Next base: position 87,161 of record CAZLSP010000005.1, read on the forward strand.
GAAATCAACCAGGAAGATTTTCTATCGCTGGTACCGGTTCAATCAAGGAGAAAATAAATGTCCAACATATTGGTAGACCTGTCCAATGCTTTTGCGGCCGCTGTTGAAACGGCTGGTAAATCGACTGTGCTGGTGAATGCTCGCCGCCGTATGCCTGCCACTGGCATTGCCTATGCCGCTGACCTGGTGCTGACCGCTGATCATGCAGTGGAACGTGACGAAGACCTGAGCGTGGTGCTTTTCGACGGGACCGAAGTCCCCGCCAAGCTGGCCGGGCGCGACCCCGGCAACGACCTGGCCTTGTTGCGCCTCGAACGCCCTGTCGCAACCCCGGCGACCCCGGCCGCAGAAGCCCGCATTGGGCAGCTCGTTTTGGCCCTGGGTCGCCCCTCCACCGAGGGTGTTGAAGCCAGCCTGGGGGTGGTGAGCGCTGTGGGAGGCCCGGTGCGTACGCCGCGCGGGCTGATCGAACGTTACCTGCGCACCGATACCACCCCGTATCCCGGTTTTTCGGGCGGCCCGCTGGTCGATGCCGAAGGCCATGTGGTCGGAATCAACACTTCGTTTGGGCGTAGTATGCCCTTCACCATCCCGGCCGAAGCGGCCTGGCGCGCTGCCGAACAGCTTGCCCGGCATGGCAGCATTAAACGCGGCTATCTCGGCATCCGTTCGCAGCCGGTGGAAATCCCCGAGGCCGGGAAAAAAGCCCTCAATCGGGCGCAGGCAAGCGGCCTGTTGGTGATCGGTGTCGAGAGCGACTCCCCGGCCGGGCAGGGCGGTCTCATCGTCGGGGATATCCTGGTCGGGCTGAATGGGCATTCTGTGGCTGACCACGATGAACTTTTTGCACACCTTTCGGGTGAAGTGGTCGGTAAAACTGTCCCCATAGAGGTTTTGCGCGGCGGCCAGCCCCACACCCTGCAGGTGACTCTGGGCGAAGCGCCCGGTGCAGACGGGCATCACCATCCGCATGGTCATGGCAGGGGCAAATGAACACGTTGCTGCAAGATGCCCTTGCCCAGCTGCTGGCGCGTATCCAACCGGCGCTGACTGTCGTTCGAGACGGTCAGCGCGGCGCGGGCGCAGGTATTTCACTTGGCAATGGGCGAGTGCTGACCAACCTGCATGTTGTGCGCGGTGGGTCTGCGGAAGTGATTTTGGACAATGGGGAGGCGGTTGAGGCCCGGGTTGTTGCGCGGGACCCTGACGTAGACCTGGCCCTGCTCGAAATCCCGCGTGGCGACCTACCCGCAGCCGTGCTGGCCGTTAAACTGCCGCAGCCTGGCGAGATGGTGTTTGCGCTGGGCCACCCGTGGGGGGAGCGCAATTTCCTGACCGCGGGTGTGCTTTCGGCTTTTTCTACCGCCCGCAACCGGCACGGCGAGTTTAAGGTGCTGCGCAGTGATGCGCGCCTGGCGCCCGGCAATTCTGGCGGGCCGTTGTTGAACGCCGCCGGTGAAGTGATTGGCATCAATGCCATGATCGTTGGCGGTGACCAAAGTGTTGCCATACCGGTCACGGTCATGCGTGAATTCTTGCAAAAAGCGGGCGTGGAAGGGCTCACGGAGGCAGTACATTGATTGGCCTTGCGGTTGTGGCTCCCTCGCTGGCGTTGCGCCTGGGTTTGCGCGCTGTACTGAGTCACCTGCCACAGGTGGAGGTGCTGGCAGAGTTTGCCCATGTGGAGCAGGTTGCGCTGGCAGAGATCGACGTTCTGGTGCTTGGTTCGGCTGCTGAATTGGCCGCGCTGGAGGAAGAAGCCCTGCCGCCGATTTTGCTTTTGACGGATAACCCCGGGGATGGGCAGGCCCTGCAGCAATTGAATCTCCCGGCCTGGGGGTTGTTGCCGCTGGATGCCAGCGAAGAAGCGCTGGATGCGGCGCTTACAGCCCTGAGCGAAGGTCTCTGGGTGGGTTCGCCCGCCTTGATGCGTGACCTGCTGCGGCGCTCCTCCACAATTGAAGTGGCAGATCCAACCCCGCTGGCAGACCCGCTGACCGGGCGTGAGATCGAAGTCTTGCAGCGCATGGCGCAGGGCCTGGCAAACAAACAGGTCGCGCTAGAGCTGGGGATTAGCGAGCATACCGTCAAGTTTCATCTTTCGTCACTATATGCCAAGCTTGGCGTCACCAGCCGCACCGAGGCGGTGCGCGCAGGAGCGCGGCGCGGGTTGGTGGTTTTATAATAAAAACAGGGCGGCCTAAATGGGCCGCCCTGTTTTTATTATGCCTTTTTTCCTTCCATCTCAAAACCCGGGATGGCGGTATAGCGCTCCATCCATTTCATGAAGGCATCCAGCAGGTAAACCATCGCCAGGTAGATGATGGCGACTGCAATGTAAGAGCCAATGGGGTCGTAGGTTTTGGCGGCAATCGCTTTTGCTTTGGCCATCAGCTCGGGCACGGCAATCAGGAAGACCACGGCGGTTGATTTAAGCAACGAAACCGGTTCGTTGGCCCAGGCCGGGATGGCTAAGCGCAGGGCTTGGGGCAGGATGATGTTGAAGACCGTTCCCCATTTCGACATTCCAATGGCGCGCCCGGCCATCATCTGTCCGTCACCAATCGCCAGGATTGAGCCGCGCAGGTATTCTGCCTGGTAAGCCCCGGAGTTAAGCCCCAGCGCCAGGAAGGCGGCCCATTCGCGTGAGAGTGTGATTCCCAGGCCGGGCAGGCCGTAGTAAAGGAGGAAAACCTGCACCAGCAGCGGTGTGCCACGAAACAATTCGATGTAGCCGACAGCCAGCCCGCGCCAGAACTTCCCGCCGTAGGTGCGCGCCAGGGTGGCAGCCAGGCCGAGCACAAACCCGGCAGCCAGGCCCTCGGCGGTCAGCAGCAGGGTTACTCCTGCGCCGCGCAGCAGGTCGGGGAGGAAGCGGACGAAGAATTCGAAAAAATCGATCATTTCTTTTCTTTCTTCCCATACAGTTCGGTAATTTTCCACAAGAACTCGCGTGTGCGGGCATGCTGCGGCCGGTCGAACAAGTCATCGGGGGCACCCTGTTCGACAATGCTGCCTTTTTCCATAAATATGATGCGGTCGGCCACTTCGCGGGCAAAACCCATCTCGTGCGTGACCACCAGCATGGTCATGCGGTCGCGGGCCAATTGTGCCATCACGCCCAGCACTTCACCAATCAGCTCGGGGTCGAGCGCCGAGGTGGGTTCGTCGAACAGCATCACCTTGGGGTCCATCGCCAGGGCGCGGGCAATTGCCACCCGCTGTTGCTGACCTCCCGAAAGCTGGCCGGGGTAATGCCCGGCGCGGTCTGCCAGACCAACGCGGGTTAGTTCGTGCATGGCTTTTTCTTTGGCCTGTTCGCGGGGCATCTTTTTGACTTTGGTCAGCCCAATCATGACGTTATCGAGCGTGCTCAGGTGGTTAAACAAAAGGAAGTTTTGGAAGACCATGCCCATTTGTTCGCGGACTTTGTCCTCGTTTGCGCCGGGGGCGGTAATCTCTTGTCCTTCGACAAAGATTTGCCCGCTGTTGACCCTGGTGAGCAGGTTCATACAGCGCAGCAGGGTGCTTTTTCCGGTTCCGGATGGGCCGATGATGACAATCGTCTCGCCCTGGTGCACATCCAGGCTGATGTCTTTGAAGATGACGTTATCGCCGTAGATTTTGGTCAGGTTTTTGGCCTGTAAGATGACGGGAGTATCCATTCAGTTCTCCATTAAACCGGGTTGGTGGGCAGTTTGGTTTTTTCGGCCAGGTAGTCCAGCCCGCGATTGCTGAGAAAGACCAGCACGAAGTAGATAAGCGCGGCGGTGCCAAAAGCCAGGAAAGGCTGCTGGCTCGAGGCGCTTAACTGCTGGGCGCGGCGCAAAATTTCGGGGACGCCGAGCGCGTACACCAGCGAGGAATCTTTCAGCACAATTGAAGCCTCATTAGACCACGGCGGGATAGCGAGGCGTATGGCCTGGGGAATCATGATGTAGCGGATGGCCTGCATCCGGCTCATGCCAATCGCCCGGGCGGCGGTCATTTGCCCGCTTCCGACCGAGGAGAGCGCACCGCGCAGGATTTCCATCTGGTAGGCGCTGCTGACGATCCCCAGCGACATCGACCCGGCCCAGAAGGGCGAGAGATTGACCAGCCGGCCGGAGAGGATGAAGTATAAGATGAACAAGAGCACAATTGGCGGCACGCCACGCATCAGCAGGCTGTAGCCAGCGGCCAGGCGTGAAGCCCATTTGCCACCGTAGTTGTATACCAGTGCCGTGGCCAGGCCAATGACCAGCCCAAAGGGCAGGGCCACCAGGGTCACCGCAATGGTGATGGCTGTACCTTGAATAATGTAAGAAACGAAGTTTGATAGCATATTTAACAGAGTAGGGGCGCGGTTACCGCGCCCCTACGGGATTTGCTACTCGGCAAAGTATTTCACTGCCAGAGCGTCGATGAAGCCTTCGGCTTGCAGCTGTTGCAGGATCTCGTTGATGGCCTGGGCCAGTTCTTTATCGGCATCGGGGATGACGATGTTCATTGGGCCGCTGGAGAGTACGCCCTTATAGATGATTTTCAGCCCGCCGAGCTGTTCAGCCAGCGCCTTGGCCGGAATGTAGTCCGACATCATCACATCGATGCGGCCGCTTTGCAGGTCGAGCATGGCCTGGTCAACACGGTCATAGTGGAAAAGGTTGCCTTCAGGCAGTTTCCCGGCGGATACCAGGTCGGTTAGCCAGGTGTCTTGCGTGGTGCCGGTCTGGACGCCCACCTTAAGGGCCGCAATATCGTTTTCGGGCGCGGCGATGGTGCCTGTGAAGGCTTCAGCCACGGTGAAGGCGTCTTCGGAGGTGTAATAGGCTTCAGAGAAGTCCACCACCTGGTCGCGTTCTTCGCTGTAATTGAAAGCCGAAATCGAAAGATCGATCTTGCCTTCTTGTACGCCCGCAATCAGGCTGTCGAAGGGCATATCGACCCATTCCACCTTAACTTCCATGCGTTTGGCAATTTCTTCCATGAGCTCGATGTCAAACCCGGTTTTGTTCCCGTTCGCATCCACAAACTCAAAGGGCGGGTAATCGGCGCTCGTCCCTACTTTGATAACCCCGGCCTTCTTAATCGCGTCGAGATGACTTCCCGAGCCGCCCCCACAGGCAGAAAGAACCAGGCTAACCAAGACGATCAGCGAAACCAGCGTGAAAAAACGTTTCATACTCTCTATCCTTTCGGAGTGATTTGGCGTGGGCCTTTTCAGGCTATTTGACTATAGCATGTCTGACAACTGACCCGCTAGTGAACTTTGTCACGATTCTGTCTATGTTTTCCCATCCCCGGGCAACTGCCGCCCCGCAGCCTGCCCCTCGTTTAAGAAGCAGTTTGCCTGCCCGAACAAAAAACGCCCCCAGCGGAGGCGTTTCGTCATAGAGGCGACGGTGTGGTAAACGGGGGGTTAGCGCAAATGCCACTTGCGAAAGGTCATCACCATGGGGACGACAATAATAAGGAAGATGACCAGGCCCAACAGCATGATTCCATCACTGCTGACGAGCGGCACCTCCAACGGGGTTGGTGAAGGCTTGGGTGAGGGCAGCGCCTCGGGGGTAGGGGTGATTTCTTGTAAAAATTTCAGCGGCGGGCTCACTGCCAGGCTGAAAAAGAGCAGGTTTAGGAGCGTAACAAAGGCGAGAAGACGTAATTTGGGGGCCATGTTCACAAGTCACTAGAACGGGTGATAAAGTTTCACCCTAGTATATCACGCGTCTAATTCGGGCCATTCTTATCAAATTTTAAGTTGTCATGTATAATGCCAGCGGGTAGGGCACAAATCCATAGAGGAGAGGTGGCTGATGCGTACTACGCTTCGCATTTTGATTCTTTCCGTTACACTGTTTATCCTGGGCGCAGGCATTGCCAGCGCCCGACATATTGAACCCCAGGCTGCCGACGATATCACCGTCGGCGCACAATTGTATGACCGCTGGTATGCTGCCCTGGGCAAAGAAGTCCCGGCTGGCAACCACCCCATTTGGGAACGCCAGACTACCAACACCCGTTCTGGTGCTGATACCTGGCGCTGTGCCGAGTGCCATGGTTGGGACTATAAAGGTTCCGAAGGCGCTTATGCCAGTGGTTCACACAAAACCGGTTTCCCGAATGTGATGAAGCTTGCGGGAGATATGTCCACAGAGGACATTGTCGGTCATCTCAAAGGCTCTAAAGACCCCTCCCACGATTTTTCGGCGTACATGGATGACGCCAGCCTGCAAAAACTGGCTGCTTTCCTTAAAGAAGGCCTTATCGATGACAGCCAGTACATCGACACCGTAACGCTCAAGGTCAAAGATGGCGATGCCGCGAATGGCAAGCAGTTATTTGATTCGGTCTGCGCCGCCTGTCACGGCGCCGACGGGCAGTTGATTATCTTCCGCAGCGAAGGTGTGAACGAAACGCTCGGGGCTGTTGCCAACCGTGACCCGTACCGTTTCTTACACCGCACCCGTTTTGGGGTCGCCGGTACCGAAATGCCGATTGGCCGCTCGCTGGGTTGGACGCCGAAGGATGGCGTGGATGTGCTGGCCTATGCCCAGACCCTGCCGACTGGCGGCGAACAAGAACCGGTTGTCAACGCCGGTGAAAGTTCAGAAACCAGCCCGGCCCTGGGTGGCCCCGGCCAGGGGTTGGCCGGTGGAATTGTGACCGGTATATTGGCCTTTTTAGGTACTTTTGGCATTAGCGCGTTTTTCCTGTCGGGTTTGGTGATCCTGGCGGCTGTTGTCGTTTGGGCGTTGCGCAAGCGCAAGTAAAAAATCCCCCACATAGGGGCGACTCATTCGGTCATCAAAAGCATTGCAAGCTTAAGGGTTGAGATGACTTCGAAGGGTTGCCCCTACAGTTTGGGTTGAGGAGAGAGAATAATGTCGAAGTTGTTTGAGTTTCTCAAGAGGCAGGAAGTCCAGTTGTTGCTCCTGATCGGATTCCTGACCATCATCAGCGGTGGGGCCTGGGCATTGTACCAGACCCAGATTCCCCCCGAACAGCCAATCCAGTTTCCTCATAATATCCATGTCGGGCTGCAGATCCAATGCCTGTATTGTCATCCCGGCGCACAGCGCCAGGCTTCTGCGGGCCTGCCAACCCAGCAAAAATGCTGGGCCTGCCACGGGCAGTTGAAGAAGTACTTCCAACCGGCCGTGCCGGTGGAGAACTGGCCGGTGGAATTGCAGAAGTTAAAGGGTTTTGTAGACCGCAACGAGCCAATTAACTGGGTCCCGGTCTACCAGGTTCCCGACCATGTGCATTTCAACCATCGTCCGCACATTGCCGCCGGGTTTGCCTGCGAGAAGTGTCACGGCGATATGAGTAAGAAAACGGTCGCCACTATTGAAGAGACGGTCAACATGGGGTGGTGTATCACCTGCCACCAGCAGAACACAGTCAATGACCCGGTGAAACGCACCAAGTTGATTGAATGTGGGACGTGCCACTACTAACCTGCGAAGGTGTCTCGCTTAAGTCCCTGTTGGGCGCAGCCAAAACGCCAGAACTTGCTGCCAGGCAGGGTGCGACACACCACTGAGCGCACGCCAAGACGGATGAAAGGAACGAGAATCGATGACTGAAAAAATGACCCGGCGAGATTTTCTCAAGGTAGTTGGCACCGGTGCGGCCGCCACGGCTGTGCTAACGGGCTGTGGCCCGGCTTCGCGCTATGTTACCCGCGAGCCCTACACCAAAATGCCGGAATACACCTATAACGGTCAGAGCACTTATTACGCCACCACTTGCCGCGAGTGCGCCGCAGGGTGTGGCCTTGTGGTTCGCACCCACCAGGGGCGCGCCATTAAAACCGAAGGCAACAAATACAATCCGGTCAACCTGGGCAAGACCTGTGCTCGCGGACAGGCTACCCTGCAAGGCCTGTACAACCCGGACCGGGTGCAAAACCCCGCCAAACATGCGCGCGGCGATAAAGCCCTGACCGATATGGACTGGGATGCTGCCATTACCGTGGTTGGCAATGCCCTCAAGGGCGCTCCCGGTGAAATTGCTTTCCTGATGGGCCTGGCCCCTGACCACCTGTTCGACCTGGTGACCGACCTGTGCAAGTCGCTGGGTGCGCCTGCCCCGCTGCGCTATGGCGCGTTGGGCATGTTCGAGGCCCGCGCTACGCTTGGCGAAGCCTCGCGCGCAGTGTTCGGCAAACCCGACCTGCTGTTCTTTGACCTGGCCGGGGCCGATGTTGTGATTTCTTTTGGCGCAAATTTCCTCGAAACCTGGGTCTCGCCGGTAGCCTATACGCGTGGGTATTCCAAAATGCGCCAGGGCGAACTGAGCAAACGCGGGCACTTCGTCCAATTGGAGCCGCGCTTGAGCCAGACGGGCGCCAAAGCGGATGAATGGATGCCGATTGCGCCTGGGACCGAGAGTCTGGTTGCCGCCGCGATTGGCAAAATCTACGCTGAAGCCAAATTTGGCGTGGCCCCGGCCGCTTTTGAAAGTGTGGACGTGGCCGCCGCTGCCGAAGCCTCCGGGATTGCGTTGGAGCATCTCGAACACCTGGCGGATTTGCTGGCCAATGCCGAGCATCCGCTGGTTATCCCTGGCGGTGCGCCGCTGGCCCAGGAAAATGGCCTCGAAACAGCCAAAGTCATCCTGACCCTCAATGCCCTGTTGGGCAACCCTGGCAAGGCGGGGGGCGTCTTCCATACCCCGGCCTCGCCGCTGGGAGATGAATATCGCCGCCCGGCCAACTTGAAGGAAATGGGCGAACTGGTGAAACGCATGGAGAGCGGGGCGGTGAAAACCCTGTTTGTGCATGGCGTCAACCCGGTTTTCGAACTGCCCAAGGCCCTGGGGTTTGAAGCCGCGCTGGAGAAGGTGGAAACGGTCATTTCGTTTGCCTCCTTCCCCGATGAGACTGCCCTGGCCGCCGATTATATTTTCCCCGACCATACCGGGCTCGAGTCTTGGGGCTATCAGTGGATTGCTTCGGGTGCGGGCCAGGCGATGCTCTCCGGCGCACAGCCGGTGGTTTCGCCCTTCTACAACACCCGCGCCACAGCCGACCTGTTGCTGGCTGCTGCTACCCAGGTGGGTGGCAAGGTGGCTGCCGCGCTGGCTTTCAAAGATGAAGTGGAGTTTATCCAGGCCAAGCTGACCGGGCTGGTGGAAGCCACGGGCGGTTTCTATAGCGCCGCCGATATGCCCTCCTTCTGGGCCCTGTTCCAGCAGTATGGCGGTTGGTGGAAGAATGACCCCGGCCTGGGCGCGCCCAGCACGACCGGCGTGTTGGATAAGAAACTTAACCCGGCGGCGGCCAAAGCCGAGGGCGAAGGCGAGTTCCATTTGTTTGTGTACCCCTCGCCGGTAATGGCCGAAGCGGGCGCGAATAAGCCCTGGTTGCAAGAAATCCCAGACCCGATGACGACCGTGATGTGGAACTCGTGGATCGAGATCAACCCCGAAACCGCACACGAGCTGGGGCTCGAAAACGACGATGTTGTGAAAGTGATCTCACCTTTCGGCGAAGTGGAAGTGTCAGTTTACAAGTATCCCGCCATTCGCCCGGATGTGGTGGCGATCCCGTTTGGGCAGGGGCACGCGGCCTATGGGCGCTATGCCGAGAATCGGGGCGTTAACCCCGGTGACCTGCTCGGGGAGTTGACGAACGAGGCTGGCGACCTGGCTTTCGCCGGGATTAAAGTCGAAATCGAAAAGACTGGTAAGAAACGCGTCCTGTCACGCCTTGAAAGCAAGCTGGGCGTGTACCACGAAGGCCTGGAGGAGCATTAGAAATGGCGATTTTACCGAAGATTCCTGAGTTCAAAGCCGAATGGAAAGAGGGCGAAGAGGGCCGCTGGGGCATCGCCATTGATATGGATTTGTGCACCGGCTGCCAGGCCTGTGTGGCGGCCTGTTCGATGGAGAACAATGTGCCGTTTGTGGGCGAGGAACAGGCCGGTTATGGCCGGCAGATGTCCTGGATTCGCGTAGAGCGCCTGTGGGAAGGTGAGTATCCGGAAGTGAAGGCCACACCTTTCCAGCCGGTGATGTGCCAGCAGTGTGGTTCTGCGCCCTGCGAGCCGGTTTGCCCGGTGTTTGCCACCGTTCATGCCCAGGCTGAACAGATCAACCTGCAAGTGTACAACCGCTGCGTGGGAACACGCTATTGCGCCAACAACTGCCCGTATGTGGCGCGTGTTTTCAACTGGGCCGATTTTGCGCTCGATTCTTTCCACGCCAATACAAATGCGGCCGGGGAACAGGTTTTCCCGCTGCACAACCAATTTAACCCCGATGTAACAGTGCGCCGTCGCGGTGTGATGGAAAAATGCACCTTCTGCATCCAGCGCATCCACAAGGCGGAAGATCAGGCGAAGTCGGAAGGCCGCGAAGTGATGGAAGGCGAAGGCACCCCCGCCTGCGCCCAGGCCTGCCCGGCTGATGCAATTGTCTTTGGCCGCCTGGATGACCCCGAAAGCCGCGTCAGCAAGCTCTCCAAGAGCAACCGCGGCTCACACCTGCTCGAAGAACTCGGCACGCAACCGCGTGTATCTTATCTTAAGGGAGGGTCGAATGGCAATCTCGGCTAGCGCTATGCCCCATGCTCACGCGGACGAACACGCCCACGACCACGAAGCCGAACTGCGCAAAGAGCACCTGATGCTCGACCCCAAACCGCGCGGCGAAATGAACGCGCTGGTGATGGACTCGATGACCAGCAGCTCGTGGAAGTTTTGGGTTGTGGCCGGTTTTATGGCTTTGGTGGTGGCGGTGGGGTTATTTGGCGCCTGGGGTTACATGATCTCTGAAGGTCTGTATACCGCCAGCGTCAACCGCCCCATGTATTGGAGCTACTTCCTGGTCCATACCGTCTTTTGGATTGGTATCAGTCACGCTGGAACCTTTGTCTCGGCCCTGCTGCGGGTTTTCAAGGCGGAATTTCGCCGCCCCTTCACCCGCGCTGCCGAACTGATGACGACCTTCGCCCTGGCGCAGGCCGGTATTCATATCTTTGCACACATGGGCCGCGTCTGGTTAACCTATTGGATGTTCCCCCTGCCAAACCAGCGTCAGTTGTGGACCAACTTCCACTCGCCGCTGATGTGGGATTTCCTGGCGATTAACACCTACCTGCTGTCTTCGACCATGTACCTGTTCCTGCCGCTCATCCCCGACCTGGCGATGGCACGCGACCGCTCGACCGGCTGGCGCAAGAACCTGTACCGCATCCTGGCCCTGGGTTTCCGCGGCACCGAAGCCGAGTGGACGCACCTGCGCATTGCGCTGAACATCTTTGCCTTTGCCATCTTGCCGGTGATGTTCTCGGTGCACACCATCGTGTCGTGGGACTTTGCGGCGGCCATGCGCCCTGGCTGGAGTTCGACCATCTTTGGCCCGTACTTCGTGGTCGGCGCGCTGCAATCGGGCGTTTCGGCGGTGGCGATGGTCGTCATCACGGTGCGTTACACCATGAAAAACATGGATTACTTCATCCGCCCCGAGCATTTTGACGCGCTTGGCAAGCTGATGCTGGTCATCTCGATGGCCTGGGCCTACTTCTTCTTCAATGACTATATGGTTCAGTGGTACGGTGGCGACAAGTGGACCGATGCGTTGCTGCACTTCCACGAAGCGGGTCCCGCCGGTTGGATTTGGTTCATGATGCTGATTACCAACATCGCTGTGCCGTGGTTGGTGCTGTGGAACAAACAGTGGCGGCGCAACCCCTGGATTTTGTTCACCGTGGGCTTGTTGGCCAACGTGGGCATGTGGGCCGAACGTTTTATCATCGTCCCCATTTCGCTACAGGTGAACCGTATGCCTTTCATGTGGGGCCAGGGCATTAAAAACATCTTGCCTGAGTTCCCCTTCGTGACGGTCGAAATCCCGATTTTCATTGGTTCGATTGCGTTCTTCATCCTGCTGTATATGCTTGCTTCCAAGCTCATCCCGCTGGTTCCGGTTTGGGAAGTGCAGGAAGGCCAGATGGCGCATTCCATCCGCAAGTATGGTAAGGAACCGGTGGTTTCGGTGGCGGACCTGGAGTAATGGAGCACACCATGACAGAAAAAAACCTGCTTCTTGCCATTTTTGAAGACATCGACCCGGCGGCGCATGCCGTAGAACAATTACGCGCCCTTGGCATCCATGATGACCACGTAACCGTGATTTCGGGTACACCCATCACCGAAGCCATGCTGGGCCGCAAACACCAGTGGAGCAATGTCACCCGTTTTGCAATGGGTGGCGCAATCATTGGTTTCATCGGCGGTTTGTTCCTGGCTGTTGTCACCCCCAACCTGTACCCGATTATCGTCGGTGGGCAGCCCCTCATCCCGGTCCCGCCAACCATCATTGTCTTGTTTGAAGCGACCATGCTGGTGATGTTAATCAGCACTTTCCTGGGTGTTTTCCTCGATAGCCGTTTCCCCAACTACACTCCCACCCAGTACGTGCCCGAAATCAGCGACGGGCGCATTGCCCTGCTGATTGAGTGCGCGACGGATGCCGAAAAGAGTATTGAAAAAGCCATGAATGACAGCGGCGCAGAGTCGGTTAAACGTGCCGTTGCGGAGGCCCTATGAGCCTGTTCCAGCGTCTTGTCATTGTCATTGCTGCGGCCGGTCTGCTGCTGGGCGTGGTGATGCTTTTCACCTACGATGTCATCAAAGTGGAATGGATTTCCTTTATGGAAATCCAGGCCTCCTTCAAACCCATGGAACACCCGCTGGCTGTTCCTGCCCGTTCCATCCCGATTGAAGGCGCGGCCTACATCCCCGGCCAGGGTTCGCCGGTCAACCCGGTTCCGGCCGATGCTGTATCGGTGGAGCGCGGCCGCATCCTGTTTACCCAGAACTGTGTGCAGTGCCACGGCCCCAACGGTGAAGGCAACGGCATCATTGGGGGCGCTATTATGTGGCCCCCGGCCAACCTGACCGGCCAGGCTGTACAGGTCAAGGCCGATGGCGCTTTGTTCCTGACCATTTCCAATGGCATCCAGGGCGCAGATGGTCAGATTCACATGCCAGCCCTGAATGAAAACCTGAACGTGCGCGACCGCTGGGATGTGGTCAACTATATTCGTACACTCAAGCCGACGGTCACTCCCACGCCGCAGCCTTGATGGAGGATAGTCGATGAATGACTTGCAAAAGATTATTTTTGGGATTTTAGGTGGCCTGGTTGCGTTGGTGGTCGTATTCATCTCGGCCATGTATTTCTTCTCTTGTGGAAACACTGTTTGTAGCGGTGTGGCCCTGCCTGAGACCACCCCCATCCCAACCCTGATTGCGGCCACCCTGCCCGCGCCGGGTGTGGGCGCCAATGCGGCCCCCGCCAAACCGCGCTGCCGTGTGGCCGCGGTGGACCTGATTGGCGCGTGGGTCAGCGCTGGCTATTCGGAGACAGAGCCGTTTGAGTTTACCGATGTCAAAGGCCAGGTTTGCACAGCCACCTTCAAAGAAGATGTTCAGCGTTTGTTTGTGGAAGCCAACCTGTGGTACGACGGTTCGCCAGCCTGCACCACCTGTCACTATGCCGATGTGGTCAAGGCCACCCAAAACATGGACTTGAGCACCTACGCCGGAATCCTGGCCGGTTCGCAGCGCAAAAACGCCGAACCCACCGGCAAGGATATCCTGGCCGCGGGTGATTGGCCCAATGCCCTGCTGTATCAGATGCTGCACGCCCCCGATGGCAAGACCGCTATCAACCGCCCGGCTATGCCGCTTGGCCGTCCGGCCAATGTCCCGGCCAACGGCCCGGTCATTGCTGCCGGAACACCGCCCGCGCCGTAGGCTGACCAGTGAAATGAAAAATCCCCGACCCAAGCTGGCCGGGGATTTTTTTGTGCCGAAGCGGGCGGTTTAGCTGGCCTGTCCCTGCTGGAAGTAAATTTCTTCGTATGGCTGCATCACCACCCAACCATTGCCCTCGAATTTGAGCTGGAATGATTCGCCGCTGCCGCGCCCAAAGAAGGAGCCCAGGGTCAAGTCGGTGTGGATGTCGGGGGAGAGCGAGCCAGACCAGGCCACGGTGCAGTTGGGGTCGGTGAAGACTGGCTGGCCGGGAACCACTTGCAGGGTGAGCGGTTCATAATGGGTGGTAATCGCTACCAGCCCGGTTCCAGAAAGGCGCACATTGAACAGGCCGCCGGTCATCATCCCGGCCATGCGCCGCATCATCGAAATATCCCATTGAACGGTGTTTTCAAAAGCCAACAGGTCATTGCCATTGACGTGAATGGTTTCATTGCGCAGTTCGAGCACGCGAACCTTTTTACCGCGGTCAGCCAGGTACACCCGGCCCTGGCCCTCCACTTTCATCAGGCTGGTGCCTTCGCCGGTCACCATTTTCTTAAGCATTCTTTCGATGCCGTGCTCCAAAACCCCTTCGCGGGTGAACTTGACCTGCCCGGTATACGCGATCATGGAGCCGACTTTGGCCCACACGCGCCCTTTCAGGTTGACTTCTAGCAGGTGCGGATTTTCCAATTCAAAGTGGCGGTTGGCCTCGTTGTCCTGCGCGGTAGATTTGACAAATTCATCGATGGTATAACCAGACATAATCTTCTCCTTGTGAGTATAGTCATATCACTTCTACTATACGAGAAAAATCCCGGCCTGGTTGCAGGTCGGGATTTTGAAAAGGGGCGGGAATTATTCTTTTTCGTCGGTTTTGGCCGCCGGGAGTTGTTCTTTTTTGTCCTCGCGCGTCAGCACATAAATGAGTAGCAGCGCCACCCCAAAGAAGGTCGGAACCAGCCCGGCAATCATCCAGGGGCCAAAACCCAACGGGAATTCGGTGCCCATGATAAAGCCCAGCGGCCACAGTCCAATTGTGATGGCCAGCCCAATGGCGGTGATGATCAGGCCCCAGATGAGTGCGCCCTTCCCGTTCCCGTTGCGTTGTGGCTTAACCAGCCCTTTTTCGGCCAGGGCCAGGGTTTCCTTGTAGGCCAAAAAGCGCATCAGCAAAATGAACCCGAAGACGACTACGAAAAACCCTAGGCTTCCAGCGCAAACCAGAAAATCGCTCATGATTCTTCTCCTTTTACCTTGAATAGATATTGATGTTGCCGTTGTTGGTGCTGGCGGTCAGGTTGTCTCCGCCGCCGTTGAACTTACCGATCCAGTGGCTTTGCTCCAGGTTGCCGCTCACCGTAATCTCAAAATCTGAACTGATTTTGCCGAAATCGGTTTGCAGGTCTACATTTAAGGCGCTGCTTGCCGGAAGCGTCAGGCTAATGTTGCCAAATTCGCTGGAGAGCTTGTGCGGACCCTGGCCCAACGACCCTTCAAAGGTCAGGCTGCCATTGACCGAGGAGAGGTCCAGGGTGGCGTTTTGGGCGTTTAGCACTTTCACTTCGCCAAATTCAGAATGGGCCTTAATCGAACCGCGTGCGCCATCGACCCGGATCAATCCGTTTTGGGTATTAAGCTCATAAGTGCTGCCGCTGACATCCTCAAGCACCAGGTCGCCAAAGTCGCTTTTGACCGTGATCGCGCCATCCACAGCGACTTTTTCCAGATTAACCTTGCCATTGGTAGATTTCACATCCAAAACGGCGGCCTGGCTGTCCGTGATCGATGTATTCCCAAAATCACCTTCCGTTTTTAGCAGGCCGCTGGCCTTCACGCCCGACAGGTTGATCTGGCCGTTGGTGGAGGTTGCGGTTATATCGGAACCACTGATGTTATGGGCTTCGAGATTGCCAAATTCTGTCGAGAGGGTGACCTCTTGCTGGCTGGTGATGTTCTTCGCATCCACATTGCCAGTGCTGCTCTCGGCAAGAAGGCTGCCGGTTACATCGCTCACAACGATGTCGCCAAACTCGGTTTTCAGGTCGGCGTCGCCAGTTGTGCCGCTCAGGGTGAGTTTGCTGGCCGAAGATTGGACCTTCACGGTGGTTTCTGCGGGCACGCTAATGGTGAATTTCACGCTCCCACCGCGGGGGCGCAGATTAAGTCCCGCTTCATTGGGTTGCTTGACCGAAACCTTAATGGTGTCGCCGCTTTGGTCAATCACCACCTTCAGGTTCTTGAGTGATTCTTGCGCACCGGCCTCGTTGGTTCCCCAACCAGTCTTTTCGGCTTTGATGTGTACCTGTCCATCGGCTGCCTTTTCGATGTTAATGTCACCAAAATCATTATTAACCGTCAGGTCGACCGGCCCTTTAACGGTAAGTGTTTTTTCCTCCGTGGCTTCGGCGCTCACGGCCGGGTTCTGAATATCAACCACAAACCCGCCTTCCTGGGCTATTTTTACACCCTGCCACACCGCAAACAGGCTAGCCCCACACAGCGTAATCAGGACTAAAATCAAAAGACCCGCGATAATCCATTTACTCTTCATTTTTTCCTCCAAGAATTTGTTTCTAAAGAGTTTGACAGGCCAGCCTCAAAAAAGTTTCACATCTCGGCTACAAAATATTCCCAAAAATCGCTTCTAAACCGTGAAACTTTTTTGCCTTTCCCCCTGTCTAACTCATGAAGGACCTTTGCACGGCCATGACCGAGACCCAACTAATCCGCCAGGCCCAGAGCGGCGATACCGAAGCTTTTGCAGGGCTTGTCGCGCTGCATGAACGCTTTGTGTATAATTTGGCCCTGCGCAGTCTCGGCAATCCCGAAGACGCCTCCGACGCCGCACAGGATGCCTTTGTGCGCGCCTGGATGGCCCTGCCCGAGTTCCGCGAACAATCGCAGTTCCGCACCTGGCTGTATCGCATCGTTGTCAACCTGTGCATCAACCGCTCCCCGCGCCTGCGTCGCGAAATAAGCGCCCTGGCCGAAGATGACCTTTTTGAATTCCCCGAAAACCAGCCTGGCCCGGCTGCCAGCCTGGAACAGCGCGAACTCTACCGCCACATCCACAGTGAAGTAGAGCGCCTGCCTCAACAATATCGCTTGCTGGTCAGTTTGCGCTACCAGCATGACCTGCCTTACGAAGAAATTGCCAGCCTGCTCAACCTGCCGCTCGGAACCGTCAAAACCGGCCTGTATCGCGCCAAAGAACGCCTGCGTGAGAGCCTGTCTGTTTACCAGGAGCAACCGTTATGAACGAAAACCAACTCGATGATGCCTTGTACGCCTTGCCGCTGGCAGAAGTCCCGGCCGGGTTTTCTAAAGCAGTGTTGGGACGTATCAAACCCCAACGCCGCTACGCCTCGCTACAATTCCGCTTAACCTGGGCCGACTACGCCCTGGGCATTTTCCTGTCCCTGCTCCCGATAATTGGGTTCGTTGCCTATACCTCCCTGCCCCGTAAAACGATTTTGTACCTGCAATATTACCTGCTGGTTTTACAGTCCCCCGTCTACGAACCGGTCTTTTTCTCCCTGTTGGCCGCGGCGGGTATGCTGGCCCTGCTGTTTTTTGCCCTCGGTGTGCGTTACATCCTGCCCCGACAAATGTCGCTGTTTTAGGGAGCACATTAAACCAAAAAGGCGCGGGGCTTCGGTCCCGCGCCTTTTTATGTTTACTTTTCCAGTTGGGCGCACAGGTTCAAACCCATCTGCGCCCGTAATTGCACCAACTCGGGAAATTCGTAGAAGAAGAGCACCTTCTCCTCCGCAATCGAATTCCCGGCCGGTTTGGGCATCAACACAAAGTGCGTAAACGACTCGGCGATATCCTCCTCCGGGCTGGTGGGGGCGTAATCGGTCACAAACTGATCCTGGTACTTGTCGTAAAAATCCCAGTAACGATCATAATATTCATCGTCCGTGGTCGAATCATTCACATATTGCCAGTCTTCAAACAGTTCGCCCCAGAAACGGTTGACGAACAGGTTGATGTAAGACTCCGGGACGCTGCAACCCTCGCCCGGGAAGTAATTTGGGCAGGCTTCCGCTTCCTGGGTGTAAATGTCATCGTTGCTGGGGTCGTTGAAAATTGCATCCGACGGGGGCACCTGCTCCGGATTAAGCGTCAGTAAATGCCCAAACTCATGCACCAGGGTATAAGTCAGGTCCCTGGGGTCGGTTGCATCCTGAATATCGACATTTAAACGCCACTTCTGCGGCGAGCGGTCGGTCAGTGAGACCGAGGCCAGGATATTGCTTTCGCCATCGGTAAAAATGATGTATTCGCTCAAAAAGCCGCGTTGTTCGAGTGGAATCACGGACGTAAAAAAGTTCCAGATCTGCTGGTGGGCCTCGCGGTTCTTTTGGGCCGGTTCCAGGCTTTTGGGCACGCCTGCGCCGTATTGCGGGTCGCCCAGGGTTTCGCCGCCTTTCAGGAAGTAAGTAACCAGCAGGTACTGGCCATCGGCATCCGATTTTTTGCGCAAGGTGCTGTGCGATTGCCCGCCCGATGCATCGCCGGTTTTGACGATGGCTTGCAGGTCGCCCAGGCAGGCGCTAATGCAGTCGCCGTTGGGGCACAGATCGGGGGTGGCGGTGGGCTCTGGCAGGGCGGTTGGGGTTGGAACTGCCGTGGGCGGCAGCGGGGTAGGGGTCGGTTCTAAAAAGGTGCTGGTAACGGTTTTGCAGGCCAGGCTGGCTAAAACCAACACGGCCACGGCGAGTAAAGGCATCCATTTTTTCATTGATAAACTCCTAAAGGGAAAAACGCTTAGTCTTCGACGTCAATTTCCACGGCATGAACGGGCCAGCCCTCTTTCAACGACCGCGAAACCAGCTCGCGAATGGAGGGTGGGAACAGGTTGATGCGCGCTACTTCAGCCAGCGGCATCCAGACCGGGGTGTAGGTGCCGCGTTCAGGCGGGTACTTGCCGGTCATCTCCGGGCCTTTGCCCGTCCCAAAATGCCCCCCGGTGACGCGCGCCAGGTAATAATACTGCTCCCGGCCATGAAACGTGACTTTGGCCAGCAACCGGTCGATGGCGATTGCCAGGCCCAGTTCTTCGCGGCTTTCACGGATGGCGGTTTGCTCGGGAGTTTCGCCCGGTTCCATACCCCCGCCGGGAATTACGTAATATTCCCGGCCGTCGCGCTGGCGTTTGATCAGCGCAATGTGTTTGTTTTTAAGGACAATGGCGCGGGAGCGATACATAGTTTACCAATTATACCTGCGCGATTGTTCTGTGATGGTTTATTCGCGCAATGTTTTCATAACAACTGCCGACCCGTAGCCGACAACATTGCTGAAATCGCCGGTGACATCTCCAGATGTGGCATGCTGCAAGACTTTGACGCTATCTGCGCCCAGGCTTTTGGCAGCCCACAGGACGGCGGTGAGTGCCCCCAGGCCGCAGGCTTCACCTTTTCCCTGTTCTTCTACGTCGAATAACCCGGAGGGTGAGAAAGCTGCCAGTTGTTCGAGGATAACTGCGTCGAGCCGGTTGGCGGTTTCTTGTTTGTGAAAATGGGAGAGATCGGTGGAAGCGACCAGCAGGGCGTTTTTGCCGCGCAGGGTATCGGCCAGGGCCTCGCCCAGCTCGCGTGAGACGTTGCGATGATGGGCGCGCACCATGACAGGCAGCAGGGTAAAAGCCGATTTAAGGGCACGCTGCAAAAAGGGCAGTTCAATCTCGAGGGCATGTTCGGGGTCGTTTACCACCGGGGTCAGGCCAATGCCCATTTGCATAATCAGGCGTGTATCCAGGTCGTTGATCAACTGCCGGTTGACCGGGACCTCGCCGAGCGGGGTGCCATAGGCGGCGTGAGCGGTGGTCAGCAGCGGCTGCGAGTAGATATGATGCATGGGCGCGACAATAGCCACGACATCGGGCGTCTGGTGGCGGATGGCGGCAAACGCTGCACCGGCCACCCCGCCTGAGTAACGATGCCCGGCGTGCGGTACCACCACCGCGACCACCTGTCCGGGCAGCTGGGGCAGGCTGACGGTATTGAGATAACCATCCACCGCCTGTGCGAGTCGTTCCGGGTTGCCTTCATACCACATCCCGGCAATTGGAGAAGGGCGAACTTCAGTCACAGCCGTCATAAAAGCCTCCAATTTTATTGTAGCACTTTTAGCGCAGGAGATTGAAGAGCGCCAGCAGGCCCGAAGACCCAACCACTACCATTCCAAAGATGGCAAAGGTCAGGCGCAGGCGCGGATTTTTGACCGCCTGGGCAACACCAAACAGGAAGAAGGCAACCGAGAGCAGGGTCAAGACGGTCACGTAACGGTCCGATTTTCGATTCCAATAGTGGTATTGGTCGGCGGCCCGGTTTTGCACGACCAGCAAGTCGTTGACCTTTTCCTGCGAATCATCCAGATAGGCTTCCAGGTCGGGGGCTCCGTCTTCGCTTTTGGGTGCGTAACGCGCATCACTAAACAGGACGGTAAATTTTTTACCCGTGTCGGCGCGTGCCTGGGCTACCTGGGCCAGCAGTTCGGTAATCAGCGCCGGGTCGCCACGCTGGCGTTCTTCGAGCGCGGTCAATTGCAAGACGGTGGCCTCCTGCTGGTCCTTGAGATACTCACCGAAGATAGCAACGTCATAGTTGGAGGTCAGCCCGGCGCGGTGCAATTCTCCCGAGGTGGCAATGGCATAAAACTGGCTGTCACGGTTGGCCTGGTCAGAGCGGATACTGGCATCGGCTTGCAGGGCGGCCAGCACCGCCGCAAAGACCGTTGTCAGCACGGTGAGCACCACCACCAGGGTTTTATAACGGTCAGGATTGGCGGAAACCGACCCGGCCGGGGTGGCATTTTCGGTCATAGCCCACCTCGCATCACCAGGAAGAAGACCTCGACGCCCAGGAACCACAGCACTCCCAGGGCAAAGATGCCCAGCCCCAGCAAAATTTCCCACATTCGCACCCGCTCGCCGCTGACCTCGGCCACCGCCAGCCAAAACAGGCTGAGCGCCAGCAAGATACTGCCAATCGTCAGCCAGCGTTGCTCGGCGTAAAAGGTATCGGCGCGCTTAAACTGCTTTTGTGGGTCCAGCGCGCGCATTTCAGGGGTGTCCTGCATATCCTCGAACCGTTTTAAAAAGTCATACGTGCCATCGTCTTTCAGGTAGGCCGGGTTGCTGGTCAATTCGTTCCCCAGCAACTGCAGGTTGGGCAGCAGGAACTGCTTCAAATTCGACGCAGCCGGGCTGTTATTCTCCTCCAGCACCTGCACCCCGGCCGCATAGACCGCATACTGATGCCCAAAAGCCGCCTCCTCGTAAGCCTTGCGCACGTTTTCGTTTGTCAGCGCCTGTTTTTTGACCGCTTCAATTAGTCCCAGGCGGCTCTCTTCACCGGCATTTGACCCCACAACACTTGTGCGCCAGACAGCCAAGGCCGTGGCAAAGGACACCACCGCAATCAGGACGGCGTTAATGATTTCGAGACGTGAAGGGGTAAACCAACTGTTGCGCGCCATACGCTCCTCCAGTTTTAATATCGCGCCAGGATATATTTTGTTGATTCGAACGCCAGCCCGGGCAGGTGGTCGCGCTCAAACCAGGCCGCATCGTGGGCATCATCGCCCGCTTGGAGCAGGCCACCCGTAACCTGTGCGCGGTAAAAGATGACGAAATCGGCCCCGCGGGTGTGCTCCCTGCCGTGGCGGATCTCGAGAATGGTGCTGATCGCCACTTCGAGCCCGGTTTCTTCAAGGCACTCGCGGGCTGCGGCCAGCGCCGGGTCTTCATCGGCGTTAACAAACCCCGCCGGGAGACTCCACAGGCCGCGATAGGGCTCATTCCCGCGCTGGACGAGCAAGATGCGCTGGTGTTGTTCCACCAGCACCGCCGCGGCAACTTTAGGGTCGGCAAAGTGAATCCAGCGGCAGTTTGGGCAAACTGCGCGTTCGCGCCCGAACTTGACCTTCATCTCCACCGGGGTGGCGCAGCGTGGGCAAAACCTGATCTCATTGGGTAACATGATTCGATTTTACAACGGTTTGCATGAAAAGGCCCTGCAAAGGTTTTACCTTTACAGGGCCGGTCTTTTTTCGATTCGGGTTACTTTTTAGCGAATTTTTGGTTGGCTTGCCAGTTGACGAACCAGGCGGTTGCGCCTGCCAGCAGGGCAACGACCAGCAGCGCCACCTGCACACTACCGGGGATGAGCGGCGGCTGGGGTTCTGCGGCCACCGCCTCGGCGGGTGTGGTTTCGAGCGGGGCGGTATCCTGCATTTCACCTGGGGCGGCTTTGGCGGCCGGGGTAGGTTCGGCAGCCACGCGCATTTCCTCGCCGGTGGGGGTTGGGGCGGCATCGGCGGGCAGGGCGGGGGCCATTTCCAGCGCGCCCATTGTGGCTTCGGGGAGCGGGGCTTCAAGCACCGGGGCCTCGGGGTTGGCAAGTTCGGGCTGGATCTGGTCAATGGATGGGTCACTGCCGCCACCGCTGCCACCCATGCCGTAGGCCAGGGGCTCCGAGGATTGCAGTTGGGCATTGAAGGCTGGTTGCACAGCATTGGCCGCAAAGGTAAGCATTAACAGCAGGCTGGCAAAGACCGATGCAAACCGAAACACCGGGAAGACGCGTGGCGTGGGGGCCTTTACGCCTGCCATTTGGCGGGTGAGGGTAAAGTTGCGCGGGGCGCGGCGTTGGGGCAGCTTACGCAAAACCGCCCGGGCCTGGCTCAGTTGTTCGTAAATGGAGGCCAGTTCCGGGTCCGAGTCGATGCGAGTCTGGAGGCGCGCAGCCTCAGCTTGAGGGAGAGTCCCATCAAGGTAGGCTGAAATCAGTTCAACATCACGGAAGGAAGGTGTCATGCGCGGCTCCTTTCTTCCAGACGGAAAGTGGCTGGTAAAAGTTCCCAAAAACCTTGCAGGCATTCGCGCAGGCGCAGGCGGGCGCGAGCCAGGCGGCTTTTGATGGTGCCGAGCGGGGTGTTGATGGATGCGGCGATTTCGGTATAGTCCAGCCCCTGGATATCGGCCAGGACCACCACCGCGCGGAAGTCGGTGGGCAGGGCATTAAGGCAGTGCTGGATGGCATGTTCCAGCTCAGCGGCGTCGAATTTTTCTTCGGGACTCATGGAACTATCGGCCAGCCAGCGCGGGGATTCGATTTCTTCTTCATCGTCATTTTCGGGTTCAAGTGGGGTGGTGGGGCGGCGCTTCTGGCGGCGCAGTTCGTCGTAGCAGGCATTGGTAACGGTGCGCATTAACCAGGCTTTGAAAGACCCGCCGCGATAGCTGTTGATGCTGCGAAATGCGGAAATAAACGCATCCTGGGTGGCGTCGGCGGCCTGGTCATCATCGCCCAAAATGCGCAGGGCGGTGTTGTACAGCGCATCCTGGTAGGCCAATACCAACCGGTTGAAGGCATCCAGATCGCCCCTCTGGGCATCGAGTATAAGGGCTGCTTCGTTCATAAAGTTAATTGTAACAGTTTTAAGGCTAAAGTCCATGTGACGCATCAATTTGTCATGGCAAAATGACACTGTTGACCTTTGGAGCATATATAATTGAGCAGACGCCGATGAATCCATTTCAAACACTGACCGATATTAATCTCGATGACCTGGTGGCCTCCTTTGGCTGGCAGGATTATCCGCGCCTGGCTTCTGCGTTGCGGAGCGTTTTTAGGGCTCCGGCTGAGAAGTTTGCCCGGCAAATGCTCGGTTTCGACCAGTTTGTGGGTGAAACCAGCCTGCCCGAAGCGGCGCGCCGCCTGTTGCCTGCCTATATCGCCACACTTAAGGCTTATGGGCTAGAAAATGTGCCCGCCCACGGCCCGGCGCTTTTTCTTTCCAATCACCCCGGCATGACGGATACCCTGTGCCTGTTTGCAGGTATCAACCGTCCCGATTTACGGATTATTGCCCTCGATCGGCCTTTCTTGCAAGCGCTGCCCAACACCACCCGCCACCTGTATTACATCGGCGAGGCGGCTGCCGAACGGATGCGCGCCGTGAAACAGACGGCCGCGCACCTGCGCGCCGGGGGTGCCGTGCTGACCTTCCCGGCTGGCAAAATTGAGCCGGATGCAGACGTTTACCCGGGAGCCCTGGAAGCGTTGCGCGATTGGACCGACTCGGCCGGGGTCCTGGCTCGTTTTGCCCCCGAAACAAAAATTGTGCCGGTGCTGGTGCGCGGTGTGTTGTGGGCGCAGGCCGTCAAACACCCGTTGACCGTTTTTAAACGGGAACGTTTTGAGCGTGAAAAGCTGGGGGCGGCCTTGCAGTTGTTGAGTCATATTGCTTTTGACCTGCATCCGGTTCATCCGCGGGTTCTTTTCGGCCGTCCGTTAACGCTGGCTGAGATCGGTTCCAGCGAAGTATCGGCCATTCATTCTGCCCTGCTGGAACGGATGCGCGACCTGATCCAAAATCCGCCAACGGGGGAAGGGATTTCAATCTTGTGACGATTGCTCGAACGTTGTTTTTTGTCGCTGCGGGGGAAGTGCAACTGCGTGAGCAGGAACTGCCTGCCCCGGCAGCGGGTGAAGTGCTGGTCGAGACGCTCTGCTCGGCCATCAGTCCCGGCACCGAAATGCTGGTTTATCGGGGTCAGTTCCCCAAAAATATCCCGGTGGATGACTGTTTTCCCGGTATGAACGACCAATTCCATTATCCGCTGGCGTATGGCTACGCCTGCGTGGGGCGCGTGACCGAAATTGGCAGCCAGGTGGATGCGGCCTGGTTGGGGCGGCTGGTATTCGCTTTTCACCCGCATGCCTCGCATTTTATTGTCCCGACATCCATGTTGTTACCCCTGCCGGCCGGGGTTTCGCCTGAGATGGCAACTTTCTTGCCCAACACCGAAACGGCCGTTAACCTGGTGCAAGATGGCGCGCCCCTGCTGGGGGAGCGTGTGCTGGTGCTGGGCCAGGGCGTCATTGGGCTGCTGGTGACCGCCATCCTGGGCGAGTTCCCGCTTGAAACGCTGGTCACCACCGATTTCTTGCCCATGCGCCGCGCCGCTTCGCAAAAACTGGGCGTAACCGCCTGCCTGGATGCCAGCGCGCCGGGCCTGGGTTCGGCTTTGCAATCCACCCTTAAGGGCGGCGCCGACCTGACTTTTGAATTAAGCGGTTCCCCGCTGGCGCTTGATACAGCCATCCAGCACACCATTTTCAGCGGGCGGGTGGTGATTGGCTCATGGTACGGCGAAAAACGTGCTGCGCTGGACCTGGGCGGGTTTTTCCATCGCTCGCGCCTGCGCCTGATCTCGTCGCAGGTCAGCACCATTGCTCCCGAGCTGGCTGCCCGCTGGGATAAAACCCGCCGCTTCGAAGTGGCCTGGCTGGCGCTCAAACGCATTCACCCCGAGAAATGGATTACCCATCGTTTTTCGTTCGATAAAGCGGCGGAAGCCTATCGCCTGCTAGACCAGGCTCCCGGCGAAGCCATCCAGGTGATTTTTGATTATTAAGCCCCTGGTTTCTTGCAACTTTTTATCGTGAGGGACATCCAATGACTGACGCACCCAACCAGCCCAATCACTACCTCACCGCCTGTGGCGACAAAGTAGACGTGCCCTGGCGCTACCCGATGATTACCTACAAGGGTCGGCAGGTCATTCTGTGCACGGTCGATTGCCTGAAACAGTTCAAACAGGATCCAGATCGGTTCATGGCTGGCGAGGTGGTTCATACCAATAGCAACAAACGCACCCAAGTCTAAGCCGGAGGTCCCCATGCCAGAACTCGGAATCCAGTCCAAATTATCGCTCTCTTACGAACAGACACTCGAAAAAGTGACCGAAGCCCTCAAGGCCGAGGGCTTTGGTGTTCTGACCAATATCGATGTCAAAGAAACGATGAAGAAAAAGCTCGATGCCGATTTTCGGAAGTATGCCATTTTGGGAGCATGCAACCCGCCGTTGGCGCACCGCGCCTTGAGCGCCCGCCCCGATGTGGGCCTGTTACTGCCCTGTAATGTGATTGTTTATGAAGATGGCGATGGCACCGTGGTCAATATCATCGACCCGCTGTCCATGACCAACTTTATCCAGGACCCGGCCCTCGACTCGGTAGCGGCCGAAGCGCGCCAGCGCCTTGAACGTGTGGCCCAGGCGCTCCAAAAATAGCACACCCTGGCATTGTCTTGCTGATCCCGGTCATTCTCACCCCGCTGAAGATGACCGGGATTTTTCTATGGTTTGCTTTTTATCAAGGATCAGGCTGCAGACCTTGCAGGCAAAACGCGTATAATCGCGACCATGAAA
The DNA here is from genome assembly GCA_964562145.1 of uncultured Anaerolinea sp. Lineage (GTDB taxonomy): Bacteria > Chloroflexota > Anaerolineae > Anaerolineales > Villigracilaceae > UBA5195. The sequence continues at coordinate 113,144 of CAZLSP010000005.1, forward strand.
CGCCCATCCCCGCTGGTCTTTATTTTTATTACCGTTTTCGTCGACATGCTTGGCTACGGCATGATTCTGCCGCTGTTACCGTTTTACGTCCAGCAGCAAAATGGCGGCGCGGCCGTGGTGGGTTATCTCAGCGCCTTTTATGCCAGCCTGCAACTGGTTAGCGGACCCGTTTTGGGCGCGCTATCCGACCGCTTGGGACGCAAGCCGATCCTGTTATTATGCCTCCTGGGGACTTCCGTCGCTTACAGCCTGTTTGGGCTGGCTAATTCATTGCCCTTGCTTTTCGCTGCCGCCCTGCTCGACGGGCTGACCGGCAACAACTTGACCACCTCCTATGCCTACGTAGCCGACATCACCAGCGCCGAGGACCGCTCGCGCGGCATGGGCATTGTGGGCGCCGGTTTTGGTCTGGGGGTTATGGCCGGACCCGCCATTGGGGGGGTTTTAAGCAGTTTTGGATTGGCCGTGCCGGCCCTGGCCGCCGGGGCGATTGCACTCCTGAACGTGCTCTATGGCCTGGTCTTCCTCCCCGAGTCGCTGCCCCCCGAACGGCGCACCGTTCACCCGGCCTCCTTCAATGCCTTTCGCCAGTTCACTGCCCTTATGGCGGTCGGCCCCATTCGCAGCTTCTTGCTGGCTATTTTTTTCCTGAACCTGGCTTTTTCGGGCTTGCAGACCAACTTTCCGCTCTTTAGCAATGCCCGTTTTGGCTGGGATGCGCGCCAGAACGGTTTTTTCTTCGCTTTTGTGGGGCTGACCGCTGTTTTTACGCAAGGATTTTTGTACCTGCGCATCCAGCCTTTTGTTAAAGAAAAACGCCTGGCCGTCGCTGGCCTGGCGCTGCTGGCAACCGGTATGGCCGGGATGGCCCTGGCCCCGGCGGACTGGCTGTTGTATCTGTTTGTGGCGTTGGCTGCCCTTGGCAGCGGCCTGACTACGCCTTCTTTAAGTGGGCTGGTTTCGACCCATACCCCGCCCACCGAGCAAGGCCGCCTGATGGGCGGCCAGCAGGTGCTTTTTAGCCTGACCACCATCCTGGGGCCGCTGATGGCCGGGCTGGCTTTTGAGAAGATTGCCGTACCCGCGCCATACCTGATTGGCAGCCTGCTGGCGTTGGTGGCGTTGGCTTTTGCGGCGCAGCCGGATTAGCCGCTGGCCGCCACAATGGCATTGACCGCTGTTTCGAGGCCTTTTTCGGCCTGTAATTTTTGCGCCAGTTCCTGCGCCCTTGCCCTGATCCCGCTTCCTTTTAGTTGAACCAGCCCCTCCGCCAGCCGCCCTGCCGACAGGTCGCGTTGCGGAACGGCTCGCGGCCCAACCCCCAGCGCCTCCACCCGCCCGGCCCAAAAGAACTGGTCCATAGCCAGCGGGCACAAGAGCGAAGGCAACCCGGCCAGCAGCCCGGCGGCAGTGGTTCCGGCCCCGCCGTGATGGACAATGCCTGCAAGGTGCGCAAAAAAACGGTCGTGAGCCAGCGGCTGGGTTAGCGGGTAGATTGTTGCGTCTGCTACCAGTGGGGCCGCGCCATCAGGCTGGGAGAAGATCGCGCGCATCCCGGCCTGTTTTACAGCCTGGCAGACCATTTGCACTGTTTCGTGGGGGTTGCGCACGCCGGGGGAGCCGAATCCGATATACAGCGGCGCCTCCCCGGCCTGGAGGAAGGCCTGCAGTGACGCGGGAAGCGGCTGCGGCGCGGATTGAAGCGGCCAATAGCCACTGACCAGGGCCTGGGGCGGCCAATCGGGCTGGGGCTGGATGACGTTCGGGCTAAATCCATACAAAAGCGGGGCCAGCCGGGGCAGGAAGTCGAAGGCAAAAAGGGGGTTTAAGCCGAGTGTGGTGCGCCGCCAGGTGTTGACCTGCCCCATCCACGGGAACCAGGTTGCCAGCGAGGCGATGCGATAACTCAGGCGGTTGTACCCGCCTCCCAGCGAGAGCGAGAATGGCAAAAGCGGGGCCGGGAAGGCGGCGGTGGGGGTGACCGGCTGTAAAAATGCGCCGATGCACGGAATGCCAAACGCTTCGGCCAGGTGTGCGCCCCAGGTGGTGGGCAGGCCAATCACCAGCGCCGAGGCTTCGCGGCAGGCCTGTGTGGCGTTGAGCAGCATTTGGGCATACAGCGGCTGCGCCCGGCGCAGGTAGCCCAGGGTGGCGCGCACGCTGCGCAGCGGATTGCCGTCAAACGTCAGCGCAGAGTGCCCGCCGGGGGCGGTCATTAACTCGGAAGGGTTGCCTTCCACGGCTGCAAAAGGCAGGCCGTGTTCGGCCACGAATCGGCCAAAAGCGGGCGGCGCAGCGATTTTGACGGGTTTCCCGGCGGCTTGCAGCGTTTTTGCCAGCGCCACAATCGGCTGGACATCGCCACGGGTGCCGGAGGTGAGCAGGGTAATCGGTTTCATGGCCTGAGAGCCGGGGTTAGCGTTTTTCGAACACCAGCCAGCGATATTCCACTGCGCCGTCGCGCAGGGCTTGCTGCAGGGCCATGCTGCCCAGCATGGAGGGGACGATGGGGTGCAGATGCCACAGGGGCGTAAACAGCATCCGCAGCAGGTGTGCCAGCGGGTCGGGCAGGGCGCGCAGGCGCAGGTGCTGGGTCATGGAGCGGTTCTCGCGCAGGATCAGCCCGGCGCGGGCTGCCAGGGCTTCGATCTCGGCCGGGGGGCGCAGGTTGGGGACATGCCAGCCTTCCTGGTAAAGCGGCAGCCAGGCAGATTGGCTGCGCGGACCGAGGAAGTCATCCAGGATAAGCAGGGTTCCGCCAGGGCGCAGGATGCGCGCAACTTCTTCCAGGTAGCGCTGCGGCTCGGTGGCATGGACAAAGGCCTCGATTGAGTAGGCCAGGTCGAAGCCGGGGGCCAGCGGCAGGAATTGGAAATCGGCTTGTAAAAAGCGGGCCTTGGGGAGTGACAACGCCCGGGCGGCGCGGGCGGCCAGTTGCGCTTGCAGGCGGCTGAGGGTCAGCCCGCTCCCGCTGGCAGCCGCAGGCAGGTTGGCGAGCAGGGTAAATAATGTCGCGCCAACGCCGCATCCCAGGTCGGCAATGTTTAAGGCATTCTGGCGGCGGGCAATTTCCAGTACCATGCGGTTGGAACTGTTAAGCGCCTCTTCGAGGTTGGCGGCTCCATCCCATAACGCGCGATGGATGGTTTGCACCTGGTCGGAGGAGCCAAAGCGCAGGAACAGGCGCGTATTGCGCTCGTAGTATTCACGGATTTGTTGGGTGGTGACGGGCATGGGGCGATTATAAAGTCTTGTATACTTAACGGGAACCAACCAGGAGAAAACTTATGAAATTTCGACGTGTGAGCGTTTTATGTGCGTTGTTTGCCGGGCTGCTGGCGGGTTGTGGCAGCCTGCCGGTTTCAATCCCGTTGCCATTTTTTGGCAGCCCCACCCCGCCACCCGCTGCGCCAGAACCGGCTGCGCCGCTGGAAACCCCCACGCCAACGGTGACTCCGCTCCCCACCGAGACGCCCACCCCAACTCCTAGCATCACGCCCTGGCCGACGCGAAAATCGCCTTACCCGGCAGCGCTGGGAACGCAGGTGATCGATATGGGCTTCGCGCCGATTGGGGTGGAAAATGTCCCCAACCTGATTGCGGTTTTTTCGGCCCAGCGCGGCGATTTGCGGCACGCTGCCGCCAGCCGTGACGGCCAAAAACTGTTTGTTACCAGCGCCAATGGCCTGTTTGTGTTCAACCGCCTGGGGGAGCAATTGGCGCATTGGCCCGAGTTGACTACTTTTAAGATGGAATGTGACAACTGTCTCTCGGTCAACCGTGATGGCAGCCGGTTTGCCTTTTTGGCGCGCAATGCCGCGCAATGGGAAGCACAGGTTTATGAAATTCGCGGCGATGCGGCGGTCAAAATCCTGGGCCTGCCGGTCGATGCGGCTTTCTTAAACCGCGCCAATGAAGGACGGATTGCGCTTTCTCCCGATGGAATGCTGCTGGCTTACGCCACCAGTTCCACGCCGTTGCGCGTTTTTGACCTGGCCAGCGGTTTACAGGTGTTTACCGACGAACGCGAAGCCCACGACCTGGAATTTACCCCCGACGGCGCTTTTTTTGTCGTTCGGCAAATGCGCACCCTGTTCTTTTACAACCCGGCCGACTGGGGCCTCCCGGCTGACCTGGTGTTGCCCAACGACGATACGCCTTACAGCTTTGCGCCCGATGGCAGCGCCGTAGTGCTGGCGCTTAATACACGCCTGCGCGTCTTTTCGCTCCCCGACCTGAAACTGACCCGCGAGGCCAGCCTGCCGCCCGGCAGCATTGAAAACCGCGCCTGGCAAATGTTCTTCCCCGATGCCACCACCCTGCGCCTGTACAGCCAGCAGTTGGATAGTTTTGGGAAAACGGCGCTGGTCGATACCGGGGAGTGGAACATTACCAACGGTGAATCGCTGCGCTTTGAGACCTTTGCCACCGACGACCCGCAGCCTTTGTCGTCGTTATGGGGGGCTGCCCTCACGCTGACCAGTTCCACCGGAGACCTGGAACCGGATGCCTACAACGGATTCCGCTTTATCAGCGATGGCATGGTGCTGGTCAATAGCCAGCATAGCGCTTGCTGGCTGAAATACCTGACCGCCGAATTGACCTGTTTTAAAGACCCCGAACACGTCCTGTTTGCCTCCGATGGCGTCACCTTCCGCGAAATCCTTGAAACCTACAACACCCTGCTCCAGACCTGGGGCGGCGAAACCACACTCCAAATCAGCCCGTACCGCATCACCAATCTCAACCGCAGCGGCGACTGGGCCTTTGTGGATGTGCGCGGCCTGAGTGCTGACCTGTACGCGCGCGGCAAGACCCTGCCCGAAGAATCGGTGGCCGGGGTGCTGCAAGGTTTTGCCGAAAACCCCACCCACATGGTTTTTACCACCCAACAGGCCAACAAAACCTTTACCCTGACAATTTTTGAGAAAGCCAGCGGCGCCTCGCTCTTCCAGGTCAAAATGGATTACCTTTACCAGCCCCTGGCCCTGACCCGCGATGGAACGGTCTTCTTCTTTGAGCGTGACCTCGACAAGAACCTGGTTATCCTGAACCGCATTGCCCCGTCTACCTTCGAGATTAGCGAAGTGGCGCGCTTGCCCCTGCCGTCTGCGCCGCAGGTGGTGGCTGCCTCGGCCAACAGCGGTTTGCTCGCTATTGGCCTGGCCGATGGCTCGGTCTACGTCACCACGCAGGATGCCAGCGCCGGGGCTTTTTTCCAGGGCTTTGGCACAATCATCAACGGCTTGTCTTTTAGCCCGGATGGTCGTTACCTTGCCGTTGCCAGCCCCGATGGGGTGAAAATCTTCGCCGCCAAACCATAATGATAAAATATCCCTGCCCGCAAACTTGCGGGCAGGTTTAACTCTCTCCGTAAGAAAAGGACAATTTTATGAAGCTCTTTGTTCCGGGCCGTATTTGCCTGGTTGGTGAACATTCTGATTGGGCGGGCGGATACCGTCGTATTAACGCGCAAATTGAAAAAGGCTACACCCTCATCACCGGTACCGACCAGGGCATTTATGCCGAAGTCAGCCCGCATCCCACTTCGCTGGTGCTGACTTCCACCTCGCCAGATGGCGAGCGGCACGGTCCGTATGAAATCCCAATGGAGCCTAAAGCCTTGCTTGAGGAAGCCCAAAAAGGCGGGTTCTGGAGCTATATTGCCGGGGTAGCCTACCAGGTGCTGACGCATTATCACGTTCGCGGGCTGGTGATCGACAACTACAAGACCGATATGCCGATTAAGAAAGGTCTTTCTTCTAGCGCCGCCATCTGCGTCCTGGCTGCGCGTGCCTTCAATCGAGTTTATGACCTGAAATTGACCACCCGCGGCGAAATGGAACTGGCCTACCAGGGTGAAATTACCACGCCCTCGCGTTGTGGCCGTATGGATCAGGGCTGTGCGTTTGGCAACCGGCCTGTTCTCATGGAATTCGACGGCGATCGCTTGGAAACCTGTGAATTACAGGTGAAAGAACCGCTCTATTTTGTGCTGATCGATTTGCAGGCCAAAAAAGACACACTCGAGATTCTCAATCACCTCAACCGCTGCTACCCCTTTGCCGAAAATGAAGTGGAACATGGGGTGCAGGAATTGCTCGGCCCGATTAACAAGCGCCTGGTGCGCCAGGCGGTGGATGCGGTGGAAAAAGCCGATGCGCCGCGCCTGGGCGAGTTGTTGACCGAGGCCCAGGCCTTTTTTGACCGCTACGCCACCCCGGCCTGCCCCCAAGAGTTGACCTCGCCTGTCCTGCACCGCATCCTTGGCTACGAGCCGCTTAAACCGCACATTTGGGGCGGGAAAGGTGTGGGTTCGCAAGGCGATGGCACGGCCCAATTTATTTGTCGCAGCGAAGCCGACCAGCAGGCCGTGCTCGAAATTTTGCAGCGCGACCTGAACATGCCGGGCCTCAAGCTGACCATTACCCCGCAGCAGCGGGTTCGCAAAGCTGTCATCCCGGCGGCCGGGTTTGGCACGCGCCTGTTCCCGGCGACCAAGGCCACCAAAAAAGAGCTTTTTCCAATTATCGACCGCGATGGAATTGCCAAGCCAGCCATCCTGCTCATTGTGGAAGAAGTGCTCGATGCCGGTATCGAAGAAGTGCACATCATCGTCCAGGAAAACGACCTCGATGATTTTCGTTCCTTCTTTACCGAGCAAATCTCCATTGAGAATTACAACAAATTGCCGCGCCACTTCCAGGATTATTCACGCAGCCTGCTCGAGATGGGCCGCCGCGTTCATTTCATCATCCAGACGGCCCAGGAGGGTTTTGGGCATGCTGTCTACAGCGCCGTCCAGGCCATTGGGGATGAACCTTTCCTGTTGATGCTTGGCGACCATATCTACCGCTCCAATTCGGATATTTCTTGCGCGCGCCAGATGCTGGAAGCCTACCAGCGCCACGGGCAGAGCATTGTGGGGGTGCGCCACACTCCCGAAGCGCAAATTGGCAACTTTGGCACTGTTACCGGGGTCTGGTTGGAAGAGGGGCGGTTGTTAAATGTCACCGAATTTGCCGAGAAGCCCAACCTTGATTATGCCCGCACCAACCTGCGTATCCCTGGTCTCGAAGAGGGCGAGTACCTGACGGTTTTTGGGCAGTACATTATCCAGCCTGAGCTGTTCGGGTATCTTAAAGAACACATCGATAACAATGTTCGTGAACGCGGTGAATTCCAGTTGACCTCGGCGCTGGACCGCTTGCGCCAGGAACATGGTTTTCAGGGGCTGGTGATCGATGGCAAACGCTTTGATATTGGCCTGCCCGATTATTATCTCGAGACGCTGCAAGCCTTTCGGCACGATTAAGAACATCGCCTAAAAAAGCCCCTGTTTCCGTAATTTGGAGCGGGGGCTTTTTAGGCCCCTGCTCCTGGTTACCTTGTAAGCAAATTGCGCTTGATGCTGAAATTCGAGCCGTTTTTTTGGTTTCAAAATACGTGTTTTTACTCATTGAAAGGTTGCAATCGTTGTGGTAAATAATTAAGATATAGCGATTTATGCAGTGGGCTGATTGTTTTTTTATTCGTTATTCTTACAAAATAACATTTTCAAGTTGATCATTGTCAACAATTGCCGGTAAATTGAGCGGCCCATGCAAACGATAAACCTTGTTCGCTTTTCAAACTGGCATTGCTCGATTCATCACGAAAGGGGAGGATGAACAGCAAACTCAAGGCTGTTGCTCTGGTAAGTCTCGGGATTTTCGTTGTGCTGGTCTTCGCGCTGGCTTTTTCCAGGCGTGACCAGTCTCTTGTCAGGCTGCAACGCGCGGGGGTAATTCGAATTGGGTATGCGGTTGAAGCTCCTTATGCGTTTCTAAAACCTGGCGGCGAAGTGACCGGCGCAGAAGTTGAACTTGCCCGGGCCGTGGTTGCCCGCCTGGGGATTGCCTCCATCGAATGGCGGATGATTGAATTTAATCATTTGCTGGCTGCGTTGGAAAACGGGCAAATTGATGCCATTGTCGCCGGGATGTTTATTACACCAGAACGAGCCCTGCGGGTCAATTTTTCTGAACCAACCTTCCACGTTTCGCAGGGCTTGCTTGTGAAGGCCGGGAACCCATTCGGGTTGCATTCGTATGCCGGGCTGACCGGTCGGTTAGATATTAAAATTGCCGTCATCGCCGGGGCAGTGGAGGAAACCCTGCTCAGGCAGTTGGGGCTGGCAGATGCGCAAATTGTATCCGTCCCCGATGCGCAGACCGGGCGCGCCGCCGTTGAAAATGAATTGGTAGAAGGGCTGGCGCTCTCTGCTCTGACGATTCGCTGGATGGCGGTGAAAGACCAGTTAGGAAAAACCGAGATGGCGCAACCCTTTGAGCAGGATGAAGACCTCCAAAAACAAGCCCTCGGCTACGGGGCAGTCGCTTTCCGCCAGCAGGACCGGCAACTTTTGGCCGCCTGGAATGCTGTCTTAAAGGATTTGGTTGGCGCTCCCGAACATCTCGATTTGGTTCGCCCCTTTGGATTCACCCCCACTGAATTCCCCGGTGTGACCACCACAAAAGAAATCATCAACCGCCCATGAAAACTCACAGCCCCGCCTCCCCCCAGCCTTTTTTGCCGCACCCGGTTGGCCGGTACCAGCTTTGGACCTGGATCGCTATCCTGGCCTCCATCCTGGTTTGCCTTTGGATTTTCTGGCTGCATTTTAAACAACAGCAAACCTTGAGCCAGATGACCAATGCCATCACCACCATGCACCTGGCGCGCATCGAATTATCCAAGGGATTTTTGTACGCAACCCTGGATGATGACCCGCAATCGCCATTTGACCGCGACACCGGCCTGGCCCTGTTGCAACAGGCGGCCACCTCGCTTGAACAGGCGGCTGTGATAACCAGGGGCGAAATCGATGAAGGGGTGTTGGAATCTTTCCAGCAAAGCCTGGAAAAATTCGAAGCACACTTGTTAGAGTTCCGCGCAGCGACTACGCCCCAGCCCGGGCTGCAAACAGAATTGCGCCTCGCTTTTTATGATTTGGAACGCCAGGCAGACGCAATTGACCTGGAAAGCCACCAAGCCTTGCAGGCTTTGCGCTCTCGGCTCGACCTGGAGTTTGTTCAAGTTATGTTGGGGGCGGGTCTTTTGCTCCTGGGCATTGTCAGTGTGATGATGTATACCGGGCGGGCCAAAGACCAGGCCGATATGGCCTTGCAAGAGAGCCAGGCCAATTTCGAAACCATCTTCGAGTACAGTCCGGTAGCCATTGGAATCTCGCGCCTGTCGGATGGCAAAATTACCCATCTTAATGCGGCTTTTGCCAGTTTATTTGGGATTACGCGTGAAGAGGCGCTTGAGCGCACCACGGCAGAACTGCAATTATGGGCATACCCTGAAGACCGCCAGCGCTTTATTGACCAGTTGCACAGCCAAAAGCAGGTGCGCAATTTTGAAACCATGTCGTACCTGAAATCAGGGGAAGACCGGTATGTGATGGTTTCTGGCGAACTGGTGAACATTGGTGGCGAGCCAAGTATGATGGCCCAAATTGTGGACATCACCGAGCGCAAACACGAAGAACAACAACGCGTCAAACTGGTGGAGCGTCTCGACCTGGCTACGCGTGCGGCCCGAATGGGAATTTGGGATTGGGACATCCAAAAGAATGAGATTACCTGGGATGACCAGATGTATGCCCTGTATGGCCTGCAACCCGGCCAGTTTGGCGGGGCCTATGCAGCCTGGCTGCAAGGGGTTCATCCTGAGGACCGTGATGCCAGCAACGAAGTTTCGACGGCAGCCGTGCGCGGTGAACGGGAATACGATACCGAATTTCGCGTCTTGTGGCCGGATGGCTCGGTACATTGGCTGAAAGCCAATGGGCAGGTTTTTCGTGATGGGCAAAACAACCCGTTACGCATGGTGGGCGTCAATTACGACATTACCGAGCGCAAACGCCTGGAAGAAAGCCTGCGCGAGAGTGAGCAAAAATATACGCTCCTGTTTGAAAAATCCACCGTCCCAACCGTTCTGTTGAAACTTCCGGAAGTGGTGATTGTCAATGCCAACGAAGCCTGTGAGAACCTGACCGGTTTTATGCGCGCTGAAATGTTTGGCAAGACCTCGGTGGAGTTGGGGCTGGCAAGGAAGGAAGCCCGGGCGCAAGCCATTTCCGAGTTCGATTCTCGTGGAGCGTTGGCGGGCAACGAAATCAATCTTTTTACCAAATCGGGCGAGAAGCGTATTGTGGTGGCCAATACCATGCCCTTTATGATGGGTGGGGAGAAGTATGCCATTACCACCATGCAAGATATTACTGAGCGAAAGCTGGCCGAAGAAGGATTGATGGAAAGCGAAAAACGTTTTTCCACGGCTTTCTTTGCCAGCCCGGTATCACAATCCATTATTGCCCAGGGAACCAGCGAAATCCTGGCCGTCAACGATGCCTGCTGCCGCCTGTTTGGATACAGCCGTGAAGCATTGATCGGTGTCAACACCGCCAGCCTGGGGTTGTGGGAAAACCCCTCCGATCGCCTGGCGGCCGTGGATGAATTGCAGCGAACAGGCCGCCTGCTTTCACGCGAAGCAACGGTTCGGGCAAAAAACGGCGAAATCTATACGGTGATGGTTGCCATCGAGCCGATTTCGTGGAAGGGGCAGCCCTGTTTTATTTCTTCTTTGTTTGATATCACCGAGCGCAAAAAAATGGAGAAGTTGTTGCGGGAGAACGAGCGCAGCTACCGCGAACTGGTGCAGAATGCCAACAGCGCCATCCTGCGCTGGAAAACCGACGGCACGATAATCTTTTTTAACGAATTTGCCCAATCGTTTTTTGGCTATGCCCCCGAAGAAATTTTGGGCAGGCCGGTGGGCATCCTCGTCCCCGAAACCGATTCGAGCGGCGGCGATTTATCCAACCTGGTGCAAGACATTGTGACCCACCCGGACCAGTTTGTGAATGTAGTCAACGAGAACATTTGCCGCGATGGCCGCCGGGTTTGGATGGCCTGGACGAACAAGCCGATTTATAACGAAAAAGGACAACCGGTTGAAATCCTGGCGGTGGGGATGGATATTAGCGAGCGCAAGCGCATTGAAGATGAACTACGCCGCTCGAATGCCGAACTGGAACAATTTGCGTATGTTGCCTCGCACGACCTGCAGGAACCACTGCGCACCGTGGCCGGGATGGTGCAACTCTTGCAGCAACGCTACCGGGGCCAGCTCGATGCGCGCGCCGATGAATATATTCAATTTGCGGTGGATGCCTCGGATCGCATGCAGCAGTTGATTAATGACCTGCTCGATTTTTCACGCGTCGAGCGCAAAGGGCATCCTTTTGCAGCCACCAACATGGAGCAGGTTGTGAAAGCGGCGCTGACCAACCTGCAAAGCGCCATTGCTGAGAGTGGCGCACAAATCACCCTCGACCCGCTGCCCACCGTCCAGGCCGATGGCGGGCAATTGATTCAGGTGCTGCAAAACCTGATCGGCAATGCCATCAAGTTTCGGGGCGAGAAACTGCTCCAAATCCACATTAGCGCAGAGAAGCTTGAGGCAGAATGGCAGTTCGCAGTGCGCGACAATGGTATCGGGATCGATCCCCAATACTTTGAGCGCGTTTTCTTGCTCTTCCAGCGCCTGCACACACGCCGTAAATATCCGGGCACCGGTATTGGGTTGGCGCTGTGCAAGAAAGTTATCGAACGGCATGGCGGCCGGATGTGGATAAAATCGGCTGTGAACCAGGGCGCTACCTTCTTTTTCACCCTCCCAGAAAGGTCATGACGATGAACCCCAAACTACTACGACAGGCTGAGATTTTGCTGGTTGAAGACAACCCGGCGGATGTTTTGATGACCCGTTCGGCCTTTGAAGACTTTAAGATTACCAACACCCTGCATGTGGTGGAAGATGGGGCTGATGCGCTGGAATTCCTGCGCGGCCAGGGCAATTTTGCCGGAGCGCCGCGCCCCGACTTGATTATGCTTGACCTGAACTTGCCGCGCAAGAACGGGCGTGAAGTGCTGGCTGAGATAAAGGCCGACCCGGCTTTGCGCAATATCCCGGTCGTGGTGTTGACCACCTCCAAATCTGAACAGGATGTTTTGCAATCTTACGAGCTGCACGCCAATTGTTATATCGTTAAGCCGGTTGGGTTCAAGAACTTTGTAGAAGCGATTAAGTCTATTAAAAATTATTGGTTTAGCCTGGTCACATTGCCATCTGAGGTGGAAAATGGACACAGTACAGATTCGAATCCTGCTCGTTGAAGATAACCCGGCCGATGTGCTTTTCTTGCGCGAGGCGCTGGCGCGGGACCCCCTGGCAAGTTTTGACCTGACGGTGGTGGAAAGCCTGGCCGAGGCGCTGGAGATCTTGCCCAAGCAGGGTTTTTCTGCGGCCCTGCTCGACCTGGGCCTGCCCGACAGCCAGGGATTGAATACTTTTATAAAATTTCACCAGGCTGTGCCAGAATTGCCCCTGGTAGTGCTCTCTGCGCTGGATGACGAAGATGTGGCGATGCAGGCCATGCAAGCTGGTGCGCAAGACTACCTGGTAAAGCGCCCGCAAGATTTCCCGAGCGCCGGGCGGGCATTGCGCTATGCCATAGAGCGCCAGCAAAGCCAGGCCGCTTTGCGCGAGAGTGAACAGTTCTTGAACGAATCGCAGCGCATTGCCAGGATGGGTAGCTGGCGGCTTGACCTTGCAACATTTAAGTTGACCTGGTCGGAAAATTGTTATCGCCTGTTTGGCTTCGAACCGGGGGAGATTGAACCGACTTTTGACCTTTTCAGACACATGGTGTACCCCGCTGACGCGCAACTTGTTGAAGAGGCCTCTAGCAATATCGTGGCTCGCCCCGAACCTTTTGAGTACGAGTATCGTATCGTTGACAAGCTTGGGCGTGTGAAGTGGCTCTACAATAGCATCACCCCCATTATGGAGGGAGATCGAGCAGTTCAATTTACTGGCATCCATATCGACATTACCGAGCGTAAACTGGCCGAGGAAAAACTGCGTGAGAGCGAAGAAAAATTCCGTTCGGTTGTGGAATGTACTCCCGATATCATTTTCGCTGTCGATCGGCAAAACCGTATCCAATTCATTAACCGTGTTCCGGCTAGCATAACTATACAAAGTGCGCTGGGAACCTCAGCCTTAGATTATGTCCAACCTGCATATCGCAGCATTGCAGAAAATGCCATCCGCCAGGTTTTTGAAACGGGGCAGGGCACATCTTATGAGATAGAGGCTCGTGGCGAAAACGATACAGTGGCCTGGTATGCCACCCGTTTGGTTAGCCTAAATCGCGGTACCAGCAATGAGCAGGTTTTGTTGGTCACGCAAGATATTTCTGAGCGCAAAAAGGCGGAAGCCGAAAAGGCGCGCCTGGCCGTAGAGCGGGATCGGTATGCAGAACGAATGCAGCTCATCCTGGATCAAATGCCAATTGCCTGCCTGATGAACGACCCCGATTTCAATGTGGTCTACTGGAACCGGGCGGCCGAGACAATTTTTGGCTTTAGCGCCGCCGAGATGCTGGGACGGCAGCCCTACGGAACCTTTGTGGCCGAAGAGGCCCGGGGTTATGTGGAGGAGCTTCGCCAGCAAATGGCTGTGCATGGCAAATCTACCGTAGGGCTTAATAAAAACTATACCAAAGATGGCCGTGAAATTCTGTGTGAGTGGCACAACAATCCCTTACACGATGAAAACGGGCGTTTGACAGGCTTTTTGGCGATGGCCGAAGATGTTACCGACCGTAAAAGGGCCGAAGAAGAACTGCGCGAACGTGAAACGCTCTTTCGGCAGGTTTTAGAGAGCACACAAGATGCCATTTTTGCGATTGATCGGGATTATCGCTTGTTGGTCAACAATACGCTCCATCAACAAGTGCTGGTGGCTACTGGTGGGCATCCCTTCGAAGTGGGTGAAAATGTCTTCCCGCCTGCTTATCCGCCTGAGACGCTGGCTGGTTGGCGTGCCATGTACGATCGCGCCTTCCAGGGTGAAAGTTCGCAGGTGGAGCTCGCCTGGATGGATATTTATGGCAACCCACGGGCCTATGAAAACAATATTTCACCTCTGCGTAGCTCAGAAGGCGATATCATTGGTGCCTTGGTCGTTGCGCATAACATTACTGAACGCAGGCAGGCCGAATCTCAAAAACAGGAAGCCTTGGACTTTTTGCAGCAGGAACGAACTTTGTTGCGAATTTTGATCGATAACTTGCCCGATTATGTTTTTATGAAAGACTTACAGAGCCGCTTCCTGGTGGCAAATCGTGCTGTGGCTGAATTTATGGGCGTTGCCTCGCATGAACAACTGATTGGCAAGACAGATTTTGATTTTTACCCAGAAGAGGGTGCACAGCTTTATTTTGAAGCAGAACAGCGTTGGATGCAATTGGGTGAAAATGTCGTTGCCCGCGAATATTTGATCCGGGGTGTAGATAAAAAAGAAAATTGGCTATCCTCTACCAGGCTGGTTTTACGCGATTCGCAAGAGAAGGTCATCGGTTTGATGGCGATTGATCAGAACATCACCGAACGCAAAAAGGCGGAAGATGCCCTGGTGGCCAGTGAAAACCGATTCCGGGCCTTAATTGAACACAGCTCCGATGGCATTGTCCTGATATCGCCCAGTGGGGAAGTGTTATATGAGAGTCCTTCTGCCAGCCGTTTGAATGGGTTTACGTTTGAAGAACGGCGGGGCCGGAGCGGCTTGGAAAATATTCACCCGGATGACCTACCAGCGGCTCGCGCCAAGTTTGCCCAACTTGCCACCCAGCCTGGCGCAACGCTCCAGGTGGAATATCGGGCGCTGCGTAAAGATGGCAGCCAGTGGTGGGCCGAAGCAGTTGCCTCCAATTTACTGGATGAGCCCGGCGTACAAAGTATCGTGATTAACTTCCGCGATATTACTGACCGCAAGCAAGCCGAAGAACAACTACATGAAAGCGAAGAACGCTATCACCAGGCCATCATTGCTGCCGATGCAATTCCATATGCGCTGGATTATACAACCCTAAAATATACGTTTATTGGCGAAGGGATTGAAAAACTGACGGGTTATCCTGCGCAGGGACTTGGCTTAAACGATTTCAACACATTGCTTCTCGAAACAGTGATGCAGGGTGAATTTAAAGGCATGGAGGCGGCGCAGGCTGCTCAACTGACACGCGAAGGAAAGGCCGGCCGGATTTGGAAATGCCAGCATCATATTTTGGGGCGCAATGGCCAGGAACGCTGGCTCTCTGATGCCTCTGTTCAGGTTTTGGATGGCAATGGCATGCCGGTTGGCTCAATTGGCATTTTGCAGGACATTACGGAACACAAAGAAACCGAAAAAATGCTGGCCGAGCGCGTCCAGCAGGCTACAGCCGAAATCCAGGACTTGTATAACAATGCCCCGACCGGTTATCACTCATTAGGGCCCGATGGGATCTTTTTGCACATTAATGATACCGAACTACGCTGGTTGGGGTATACACGCGAAGAGGTGGTTGGGAAAAAACGCTTTAGCGATTTCCTGACACCAGAAAGTTTGCTCACCTTCAAAGATTCTTTTCCCGCCTTTAAACAACGCGGCTTTATCCAAGACCTGGAATTCGAGATGGTGCGGAAAAACGGGAGCACCATCCCGGTGCTGGTGACCGCTACCGCCATCTATGACGCCGGTGGTAATTTTGTGATGAGTCGGTCCACCCTGGTAGACCATACAGATCGGAATCAGGCTGAAAAAGCGCTAAAAGACAGTGAAGCCAGGTATCGTTTGTTGTTTGAGAACATGACCGAAGGCTTTGGCTTGCAAGAAATCATCACCGATGCAAGCGGCCACCCGATTGATTTTCGGTTCATCCATGCCAATAGCGCGTATGAGCGGCACACCGGAATGCGGCCGCAAGACATCATTGGGAAAACACTGCTCGAAATAAACCCCCAGGCCGATCGCAGTCAGATTGAAATATATGGCCAGGTGGCGCTGACGGGTCAACCGCTTGAGTTTGAGTATTACTCCAAAACATTCAACCGTTATTTTAGTGTGCGCGCCTTCTCTCCCCAGTCGGGGCAGTTTGCCACCCTCTTTGAAGATATTAGCGAGCGCAAAAAAGCTGAAGAAATGTTACGTGAGAGCGAAGCTCAAATTAGGGTGAGCCGCGATAAACTGAGCGCTGCAAATGCTGCGCTTGAAAAAGCTGCGCGCATGAAAGATGAATTCCTGGCCAGTATGAGCCACGAACTACGCACCCCGCTCACCGGCATCCTTGGGCTTTCGGAAGCCTTGCAGTTCAATACCTACGGCACGCTTACCGAAAGACAAGATAAAGCGATTAAGAATATTGAGCAAAGCGGCCGTCACTTGCTGGTCCTCATCAACGATATTCTTGATCTTTCCAAGATTGAAGCCGGTATGCTTGAATTAAATATCGAGTCAGTCTCGTTGGCCGATATTTGCCAGGCCAGTTTGCAATTGGCCAAGGGGTTGGCCCATAAAAAGAACCAAAAGGTTGAATTCACGATGCCATCCAACGCCATCCATATTCGTGGCGATGCGCGGCGCTTGAAACAAATGGTGGTTAACCTGCTCAGTAATGCCATTAAATTCACGCCTGAGTACGGCTCGCTTGGTTTGGATGTGCAGCCAGACCAAGTAAACCAGTTGGTTCGTTTAACGGTTTGGGATACTGGCATTGGCATTGCTCCTGAAAACCTGGAACAACTCTTCCAGCCATTTGTGCAGCTTGAAAGCAGCCTGGCGCGCCAGTATGAAGGCACCGGCCTGGGGCTTTCCCTGGTTCAGCGTATGGCCGAATTGCATGGCGGCAGCGTTCAAGTAGAAAGCGCCCCCGGGGTGGGCAGTCGCTTTACCCTGTTGCTTCCCTGGGCATCTGAAGATATCCAGCCCCTGACATTTTCTGGTCCCAACAGGCCCGTGCAAAAAGCGTTGCTTGTGGAAGACAACGAAATCGACGCCGGGCAGCTGGCACGCTATCTGCGCATCCTGGGCATAGAGAGCACCCATCATTCGCTTGGGGAGGGTGTCATTGAAGCCGTCGTTCAGGAGAAGCCGGATGTCATCCTGCTCGACTTGCATTTACCGGATTATTCAGGCTTTGACGTATTGAAAGCGCTCAAATCGGACTCTGCCACCCGCACAATCCCTGTGATCATCTGTTCGGTCGAGGAGAAACGCTCCCAGGCAATTTCACTCGGGGCAGCCGGGTATCTGTTAAAACCGTTGGCGATCAATGACCTGCGGCATGAGATGAACCGGATTGCAACCTTCCTGAATCAAAGCTCTGTGGCCGCACCGGTAATTTCCCCCACCCATCCGATGGTCTTAATCGTCGATGACAACGAAATGATTGTCGAAACGATTGGTGATTTCTTGCAGGCACAAAATTTTCGGGTCGAGGCGGTGCGCAGCGGCGTGGAGATGTTAGAAGTGGTGACCGACTTGCACCCCAATATCATCTTGATGGACATCCAAATGCCGGTGATGGACGGCCTGGAAGCGACCCGCCGCGTGCGGGCGCATTCTGATCCCCAGGTTGCAGCTGTTCCCATTATTGCCTTGACGGCTTTGGCGATGACCGGGGACCGTGAGCGCTGTCTTGAAGCGGGGGCCAATGCTTATATGAGTAAGCCGGTTGGCATGAAGCAGCTTGTAGAAGCAATTCGTGCTTTTGTGGAGAAATAAGGTTCGCAAGACGGCTTTCTCTGGGTTGGCGAACACCGCAAAAAAGTTTGGCGGCGTTTGAAGTGTGTTGTTTCATCATCTATAAGGTTTACAAAACAACAACCGCTGATGGATGGCGGTTGTTGTTTTGTAGTGAGATTACCCGAATGTTGAATCTTTACCGGGTTCGTTTTGCCTGGATGTCTATAAAACCAGGGCCATGCTTCCATCCCGCTGTCGAAACAGGGGGCAATGCCCCTGGCCGGGATGTGTGAAGTTTATTTTCCCCACCGAGACCAGGCCGGGTTGATCTTCCAGGCCCGTGCGACTGCTTCCAGGGCGGCCAGGTACTTTTCGCGGTCAAAGGTAAAGGGTCCCAGCCCGGAATAATCGACCGGGTGCCAGTCCAGTTCCTGCATTGTCTCTTCATCGAGATTAGGGTTAGGTGTTTTGGCGCTCATCCAGGGGCTTTTCAGGTTACTCCAGGTGACGGTATCGGTCCCAAACTCCAGATCGGCCACAATACAGTTGCACCCTTCGTAGGTGCAGGTGCAGGTGAGCAGGACGGTTTTGGCGAAGAGTTTTTTCCCAAGCATTTCATTGTAGAAACGCTTGAATTGCGACACTTCAAAGCCAATATAGTACCAGCGAGCATCTTGTTGCTGCTCCTGGGCGCGGCCCCTGGTTTCGACCTGGCGCACCCGATCGATCAGGTTTTGACCACTGATGTAAATGTTGATAACGGGGAAACGAAAGCGGGCTTCTTCGTCGACGTAGTCTTCGATGATGAACTTGATGGTATCCATGCCTATCTCCTTGTTGAGTGCGGGGAATGGTGCCTGGGAACAGGGAATCGTAATCCCGGGCTTTTGAATTTTTTATGCACTCAATGCTGAAAGATAGGGGGAATGGATTTATCTCTTCATATTATTGATTATACCGTGACTTACTGGATGGCTCCAGGCTGATCAGCCGAGCGCCGCTCCTCTTTTGAACACCTCGCCAGCCGGGATTGATAAACAACCCGTTGTTTTATCAGCCCTGGCGTGAGCGCACGCAATTGCGCCCGCTGGATTTGGCTTCGTAAAGCGCTTCATCCGCGATGCGAATGAGGGTATCAAGCGCGGTTTTTTCCCCGAGACCAATGCTGGTAACGCCAAAACTGCCAGTTACTTTAACAGACTGCCCTTCAAAGAAAATCTCCGCATGTTCCAGCGCCAGCCGCAAACGCTCGGCGACGATCAATGCCTCGGGTAGGGATGTTTCCGGTAGCAGAATCCAAAACTCCTCGCCGCCCAGCCGCCCGCAGATATCCATTTTGCGCGTGATCGATCTCATCACTTGCGCGGCGATTTGCAAGACCAAATCTCCAGCGGCATGGCTGTAGGTGTCGTTGACGCGTTTGAAGTGATCGAGATCGAGCGCGATGATTGACAGGGCGCGCTGATGGCGGCTGGCGCGTTCAATTTCGCGGTTAGCGAGCTCGAGGAAATAGTGCCGGTTGAACAAATTCGTCAGCGAATCACGGGTTGCCAGCTCGCGCATTTTCTCCAGCAACTGCCGTACCTCGGTGACATCGTACAGGGTGATAATCTTGCCTGCGGTGTGTCCTTGTTTGCTGGTTACGGGTGTAATGTGACTTTGGAAATAGTGCTGAGCCGATTCTACCTCGACGACTGCTGGCGTGCCGGTAGTGGCTTGCGCGATTAGGACTTCCCATGCGCTGAGAAGCTCCTCCACTGGCTGACCGATTGCACCGGGCTGCAATTCTGGCAGGATATTTTGCGCAGCGAGATTGAAATCGATTAAGCGGTTGCGCGTATCTAGCACCAGCACGCCATCTGCCATGCGCTCGAAGATGACATCGCGCGCCATCGGCAGCAGGTCGAGGGCGCGATAGCGAAACAAGCCGACCAGGAAGATCATACTGGAGAGGCTCAGGGTTAGGGAGGACAGGTCAAGGTTGAAAGGGGAAGATCCGCTGATAAAGATTGCCAGTCCCGCCCATTGCAATAGCGCACCTGCCAAAAAAACTTGCGCCTGTTGTCGAAATGCGGGCTGCGCAGAAAACGCGCGCCGAACGATCAGAAATGAGGAGAGAATCATTCCGGCGTTATCGTAGATTTGACTCAGCCAGTAGAAGTTGCCGGGTGTGAAACGGAAGGTGAGCAGCGGACCGGCGGCTTCCATGCGCATGTCTGCGTAGAACAAATGATGCCAGTCGTTGGTCTGCACCATTGCCAGTGTGACAAACGGAACGATCATTAATAACCATTCGCGCTGGCGGGTGATCCATTTTTCATGCCCGGTAATGGATGTGATAAAAAGCAACCACAACGGCGCGATGAATGGAATTCCAATGTACTCAAGGCGAATCCATGCAAACGCGGCTTCTACTGTACGGCTGGTGATTTCTCCGATGTATGCCCACGCATACACCGTCACAAACAGAGCTGCCAGGCCAAAATAGGCGGCGGCTTTGCCTGCAATTTTTCGGCGGCGCCACGCGGTAAGCGCCATTCCCACTCCCAATGCGCCGGCAATGCTCTGCACAAAAATCACCGCGAACAGGATAGGATTCACAGTAACGATTTTACCGCAGGGCGGCAAGTTCGGTTTGGTGCTCCTGCAATTCAACCCCGACGTAATTTATCGTGGCCTATGCAGGCAGAGGTGACTCCGGTCGAAAGAATTTTGCGCACGACTTTTTTTTGCTGATCCCCATCATTCCTGGCAAGGTGACTCGGGCAACGCCGATGAAATTACCTGACGTGAAGTGCTTGCGAGAACTACTCGGCGATGCCGGGTTCAATGTATGCACCTTTTTTGTAGAATCCCAGCTCTTGGAGCGCTTGTTGCATTGGGTGTGATTCAGGTTCAACCCAAATTACTTGCGCAAGCGAGTGAAACAAATTGCCTCAGGCCGGTCTATAAGCCGCATTCTGTCCAGCTACGGGGCGAACCCCGCGCCTGGGCGATCATCTCTCTTGGCGGCGCGTCGCCGCGCCGCTCTAGCAGCCTACCCGGGACTGGCCTCCTGAACAGGAGGCACGTGGGGAAACGAGCACATTTCCCGATGGTCCGCAGACCACTTCGTCCCTGCTTGACCTTGCTCCCGGCGGGGGTTACCAGGCCGCCCGTATTACTACGGACACCGGTGGTCTCTTACACCACCTTTTCACCATGACCCATTGAAGGGCTGTCTCTTTTCTGTGGCCCTGTCCGGCAGGTTGGCCCCCCAAACTACGAGGGATCGCCCCGCCCCGGGTATTATCCGACGCCGTGCCCTGTGGAGTGCGGACTTTCCTCGACCTCGCAAACACGAGACCGCGATCGCCCGACCAGCCTGAGGCGTGCTCATCATACCATAGATTGACTTTAGCAATATGCTCCTCCCCTTTGACATTCTGCCGACGTGCGGCTAAAATGTTAACGGTGTCTGTGACGCCAAAATTACGGATTCCTTGCGCAAGGAGCCAAATGTGAGCACCAAGTGGCCTGAAAAATACATTATCGGTCTAACCGGAAACATCGCCACAGGCAAAAGCGTGGTGCGCAAGATGTTGGAACATCTTGGCGCATATGGTATCGATGCCGATGCACTTTCACATCGGGCAATTGCCAAAGGCGCGCCGGGCTATCAACCCGCAGTAGATGCCTTTGGCAAGTGGATTCTTTCTCCCAACGGGGAAATTGACCGCGCCAAATTGGGCCGCCTGGTATTTAACGACGCCGAAGCGATGTCGCGCCTCGAAGATATTATCCACCCGCTGGTAGGGCAGGCGGTTGATGTCATGGTCAAGCGCGCCAGCCAGCGAGTGATTGTGATCGAAGCCATTAAACTGCTCGAAAGCGACCTGCGCAATCGCTGCGACGCCATCTGGGTGGTCAACGTTCCCGAAGAAGTGCAGGTCAAACGCCTGGTTGAAAAACGCGCCATGAAGGCTGATGAGGCCGCCCAGCGAATTCACTCGCAAAGCGCCCAGGCCCAAAAGATTGCCGCAGCCAATGTCTTGATTCAGAATACCGGCAGCTTCGAGGAAACCTGGAAGACGGTTGTAGCGGAGTGGAAGAAAATCAGCCCGCAAACAGACACCTTGCAAAAGGTGGTCAAACAGGCTGAAGGCGAGTTCGCCGTGGTGCGCGGCCGCCCGCGTGATTCGGCCTCCATCGCAGAGTTGATCACCCGCCTGAGCAACGGCGCTCACACCCTCGCCCAGGAAGATGTTATGGCTGCCTTTGGCGAGAAAGCCTTTATGCTGTTGCAGTTAGGCGGTAAAAACGTCGGCGTGGCTGGCTGGCAGGTTGAAAACCTGGTGGCCCGCACAACCGAATTCTTTATTGACCCTTCGGTACAGGCTGAAAAGGGTCTGAAGTATTTGATCGATGAAGTGGAACGCGCCTCGGCAGAGTTGCAGTGCGAGGCCTCGCTCTTATTCCTGCCGCCTGCGCTGTCTGCCATGCAGGCTACCTGGAAACAACTGGGGTATGAGCCGCGCACCCCGCAATCCCTGGGTGTGCAGGCCTGGGCAGATGCTGCCAACGAATCGGCGCAGCCCCATACAACCATGTTCTTTAAGCAATTACGCCAGGACCGCGTTTTGCGGCCAATTTAATTGGGTAGACACGTACGCAGGTAATCAGGTAACCGGTAAGCAGGCACAGGGTTGTGCTACCTGTATACCTGTTTACAAAACAAGCCGATTGCCGTGACCGAGTTTCTCAACGACCTGTTTTTTATATTCCAACGGCTCGACTGGGTAAGCGTCATTGATATTTTCCTGGTGACGCTGGCCTTTTTTTTGCTGTTGTACCTTGTGCGCGATACGCAGGCCATGGTTTTGCTGCGTGGGGCGATTTTCCTGGTAGTGTTGCTGGCTGTTTTGACCGGTTTGGTCAACCTGCCCGCGCTCTCCTGGTTGTTACGGACTACGCTGCCAGCCTTGTTGCTGGCCATCCCGGTCATTTTTGCGCCTGAAATTCGGCGCGCATTGGAGCGAATCGGCCGGGCGGGTACGTTTATCCCTGGGAATAGCAAAAAGAAAGATATCGAAATCCAGGCCTCCATCCAGGCGGTGGTGAGCGCTTCGGCGCGGCTTTCGGCCCGCCAACATGGGGCGCTGATTGTATTGCAGCGTCTCGATAGCCTGGAGGAGTATGTAGCAACCGGTGTCTTAATGGATTCGCGGCTGACGCCCGAAATTTTGCTGCAAATCTTTTACCCTAACACGCCGCTGCATGATGGTGCCGTGATTGTTTTGGGTGCGCGCGTGGTCGCGGCGGCCTGTGTCATGCCGCTTTCGGCCAGCGGCATCTTGGCGCGCTCGCCAGACCGGCAGATGGGGTTGCGCCATCGCGCAGCCCTTGGCATCTCTGAAGCCTCGGATGCGATTGCCGTGGTGGTCTCAGAAGAAACCGGCTCCATTTCCATTGCCCATGCCGGGCGCATGATTCGCCGCCTGGACCCCGAACGCCTGGAAAATATCCTGAGCGCTTTTTACCGCCCCGAGCGCAGGCAAAAGGGCTATTTCCAGCGCCACTTTCCTTACCTGTTTCGGCAGGAAGATTGACCATGTTCAACTGGCTTTTTCGCAACCTGCGCACATTCTTCCTGGCCCTTATGCTGGCCCTGGCTGTTTGGGTCTCGGCGGTCACCACCGACGACCCCGACGAAGTGCGCTCTTACCCGCGCCCGGTGACGCTCGAAGTTATCGGCCAGGACCCCTCGCTGGTGATTACCGGCAGCCTGCCCGAGCGGGTGAGTTTAACCCTGCGCGCACCCCGCTCAGTTTGGAATGAGTTGACGGCTTCAGAAGGGCATGTGCGCGCCATCCTGGACCTTTCGGGCCTGAGCGCCGGGCAGCATACCGTAGAGATTCAATTACAGGTCGATGCGCGCCCGGTGCGCGTGGTTTCGCTTTCCCCGCAAGTGTTGGATGTGAATCTGGAGCCATTGGCGACCCGTTCCTTTATTGTCCAGGTGTCCTTGCGCGGTGAACCGGCGGTCGGCTATAAAGCCGGGAATGTGGCAATCTCGCCGCGCCAGGTGACAATTTCTGGCCCGCAATCGATTGTCGAGCAGGTTTCGAGCATTAGCACCGACTTGAATATAGCCGGGGTGCGGCAGGATATCAAAAGTTCGCCCACCCTGCGCATCTTGAATAGCAGCGGCCTGCCGGTAACAGGGCTTTCGGTCAGCCCGGAGACGGTGCAGATTGATGTGCCGGTGACCCAGCAGGGCGGGTACCGTGATATTGCCGTCAAGGTCAATGTGCGCGGGCAGGTGGCCGGAGGCTATCGCCTGACGAATGTTTCGGTGTTCCCGCCTGTGCTGACGGTCTATTCTCAGAATCCGGCGCTGGTGAACGACCTGCCCGGTATTGTTGAAACTGAGCCGCTCAACCTTAATGGCGCGCAGGATAATATCGATATGCGCCTGGGGCTGGTGCTCCCGGCCGGGGTCGAAGTGATTGGTGAACAGACCGTGCAGGTTCAGGTGGGGATTTCTGCCATCGAAGGCAGCCTCAGCCTGACCGGTATCCCGATCGAAATCCTGGGGCTTGGTCCCGGCCTGGAAGCGACCGTCTCCCCGGCGACGGTGGATGTGATTTTGACCGGTCCGCTGCCAGTGCTCGACAAGCTGACGCCCAGTGAGATTAAATTCATCATCGACCTGACCGGTTTACAGGTGGGGACGCACCAGGTGACCCCGCGTTCTGAAATCCTGATCACAGATATTCAGGTACAATCACTCATCCCGGCGACCATTGAAGTGACCATCAAGCTCAATGGTAGTACGCCTACATTAATTCCATAACCATTTCCTGGCCCGGTTACGGCCAGGCGGAAAGAAGCACGAACGAATGACGAAACCAGTAGTTGCCTTAGTCGGACGCCCCAATGTGGGCAAGAGCACCCTTTTTAATCGCCTGGTTGGCGAGCGTATGGCTATTGTGCATGATACGCCCGGAACGACCCGCGACCGTATTTTTGCCGATTCAGAGTGGAACGGTATCTCATTTACGGTGGTGGATACGGGTGGGATCGATCCTACCCACGGCGGGAAAACCCCGCTTTCGATCGGTTCCGCCGATTTTATTGAGCAAATCCGCTCCCAGGCGGGAGTCGCCATTCACGATGCGGATGTGGTGCTGTTCCTGGTGGATGGTGAGACCGGTCCCACCCCGGCTGACCAGGAAGTGGCCCAGATTTTGCGCCGGAACCAGAAGATGGTCAATAATCGGCTCACCCCGCCGGTTTTCCTGGTTGTGAACAAATGTGAAAGCGCCCGCACCCGCGACGAAGCAGTGTCTTTTTACGAGTTGGGCCTGGATACGCCTTACCCCATCTCCGCCATTCACGGCACCGATACCGGCGACTTGCTGGATGAAGTGGTGAAGGCCTTCCCCGAACAGGAAAGCATGCCTGAAGATGAGTCGATTAAGATTGCGATTGCCGGGAAGCCCAACGCCGGGAAGTCGAGCCTGCTTAATCGGCTGGTGGGTCATGAGCGCGCCATTGTCAGCCCAATTGCCGGGACCACCCGCGATGCCATCGACACAAAAATCGAGGTCAATGGCGTGCCGGTGACGTTGATCGACACGGCCGGGATCCGGCGGCGTGGCAAGGTGGAGCGCGGCGTGGAGCAGTTTAGTGTGCTGCGTTCTTTCAAGGCCATCGAACGCGCCGATGTGGTCTTGTTGATGATCGATGCCGTTGAAGGGATTACTTCGCAAGATGCGCATATCGCCGGGTATATCCTGGATGAATGGAAGTCTTGTGTGGTGTTGGTCAATAAATGGGACGCCCTGGTGAAGGATAACTACACCATGGAAACCTATACCCAGATGGTGCGCCGTGAACTGAACTTTATGGATTACGTGCCGCTGCTTTTCATCTCTGCCAAGACCGGGCAGCGTGTAGACCAGGTGCTGCCGATGGCATTGCAAGTGCAGGAGGAGCGCCTGGCGAGGCTTTCAACGGCCAAGATCAACGATGTCTTGCATCGCGCCATCGATTACCAGCCGCCGCCCTCGCACGCCGGGCGGCAGTTGAAGATTTATTTTGGCACCCAGGTGCGCTCGGACCCGCCGACGTTTGTGATTTTCGTCAATGACCCGACCCTGATGCATTTTTCATATATGCGTTATTTGGAGAATCGCCTGCGCGAGCAGTACGGTTTTGTAGGCACCCCGATTAAGTTGATTGCCAAAGGGCACAACGATTAAGACAACTGACAACAAAAAGGGCTGGCAGATGCCAGCCCTTTTTGTTGTTTTGGTTCAGCGCTTTATGGGGTGATCCACGCAAAGGTGGACATGATGGTGGTGAAGACTGCCGATTCGGCTGCCGGGTCGAATACCACCGGAGGGGTGGTGAAGTTACCGGGGTTGGCCGAGTGCAAGATGAACGTGATGCTGATGCAGGCCACGCCCTGGGTAGTTGAGTAGGCGTTCCAATCATATTGGTTGCCAGCGGCGGCTCCGGTGCCGGTTTCTTGTAAGAACTGGATGCCGTTAATGGTCACGTTCTGCGATGTGGCGGTTGTGCCGCCCGAAGCCGGGCTTTTGCAAGTGGTGGCGTTTTCAACCACATTGACTTCAACGTACTTTTCAACCAGGTTGGTTCCGGCCGTGACCGGCAGGTTAATGCGGGCAACGTTATCTGACTGGCTGGCAATCGACGAGCCGGGCGGGAAGTTGAACTTGAAGCTGTACTTGATGTTATTGTACAGGTTCCAGTTGCTCACCGGGGAGGTTGCCGTCGCGGTGGGGGTCAGGGTCGCGGTCGCTGTCACCGTGGGGGTGGGCGGGGTGCCCGTCACGGTGGGGGTGTTGGTGGGAACTGTCGCACCGGCGCGGACAATGCGCGGGGCGGTCCATACGGCACGATCGCCGCTGGGAGAACCCGCAGCCAGGTTGGCCAGGATGAACTTGACGTTTTTACCGGCCAGCGAGGACAGGTCGAGGTTGACGTTATAGACCAGTCCCTCGTTGCGTTCGTTGAAGGCCCAGAAGACCTTGGTGGGGTTGGTGCCTTCCTGGTATTCGAGCCGGTAGGTGACGTAACAACCGCTGGCGCCTTGCTGGCAGCCGATGGTGGCCTGGAAGCGGTCACCGTTTTGGACAGTGAAGGCCGGGAAGGTGCCACGGATGAAGCCATCTGTAACTGCCTGGGGGGCCATCAACAGCGAGCCGCGTGTATCGGTGGCGCCAGTTTCAATTTTGATGCTATCGAGTTTCTGCGCAAAGCCCTTGGCATCGCCATCGGTGCCGGGCAAGGTCAGGGTTCCAGCGCCGCTTGTCCAGGTGGCCGAGCTGGCGTTGGTCAGGAAGTCGAAGGCTGCGCCGGAGGGCGAAGGCGTGACGGGGGTGACGGTCACACCCGCGGCGACCTTGATATCTACCCAGAAAGGTTTGTTCCCGGCCGAACCAATGCCAAAGACCTGGCCTTTGTCGTTCTTGAGCTGCCAGTAGCCGCGATATGTGCCGTTGGCGGCGGGTGAAGTCAGGTTGACCGAGACTTCCACGGTGGTGTTGGGCGCAATGGTCGATTTCAGGTTGGTATCCACGCCACCCATCTTCTCACCGCTGACAAAGACCAGCGAGTAGTTGGTGGTCCAGGTGCAGGTACCGGTATTCTTAATGCGCCAGGTCTTGGTGAAGGCCGTGTTGGGAGCCAGGGTGGAACCATCGGGGATGGTCACGTCGGCTACAAAGGTAGCCCGGTCACAGGTGCTGGCGGGTGTCGTGGCAGTTTTGGTGACGGTGGGGGTAGGCGGGGTGCCGGTGACAGTGGGGGTGATGGTGACAGTTCCGCCACGCACCAGCTTGGGCGTGCCCCACAGGGCGCGGTCGCCGGTGGAATTACCAGCGGCATTGACGCGCAAGATGAATTGCACGTCTTTCCCGGCCAGTGAGCTCAGGTCCAGGTTGACGCGGTAGAACAGGCCTTCGTGGCGTTCGTTGAACGACCAGAAGGTTTGCGGTGCGCCCGTGCCGATCTGGTACATCAGCCGGAAGTTGGCATAGCACGAGGTGGCGTTATATTCGCAGTTCACAACCGCCTGGAAGCGGTCGCCCTTTTCCACCCGGAAAGCGGGGAATTTCCCTTCGATGTAGCCGTTGTAAACATCCTGCGGAACGGTTAACAGACCCGGGCCGGTGTCGGTTGTGCCGTTTTCCAGTTTGGGGCTATCCACTTTTTTGACAAAGCCCTTTACATCGCCATCGGTGCCAGGGAAGGTCAGGGTTCCGGCGCCGCTGGCCCAGGTAGCCTTATCGGCATTGGCGACAAAATCATAACCGGTCACAACCGTCCCATCGGTGACGCGAATTTCAACCCAGAAGGGTTTATTGGCGCTGGCGCCGAGCCCAAACAGGGTTCCGCTGGCATTCTTAAGCTGCCAGTTGCCGCGCTGCGTGCCGGTGGTGGCGGGAGCGGTCATCGCCACGGTCAGGTCAATCGTCTGCCCGGGGGCCACGCTGTTGGGCAGTTTAACCGACGCAGGGGCGTTCATCTGCGCGCCGCTGACAAAGACCAGGGTGTAATCGGTGCTCCAGGTACAGGTACCGATGTTCTTAATTTTCCAGGTCTTGTTGAAGGTATCACCAGCCTTAAAGGTTGTTCCGTCGGGGATGGTGACATCAGCAACAAATTGCACCCAGTCACAGGTTGTTGCGGCGGCAGCAACCTGCGGGGCTGGCAGCAGGCCAAACAAAAGCACTACCAGCATAAAAGTTGCAGAAATAAGGGATTTCAGTTTCATAAGCATACTCCTCCTATGGACCATCTATGTAATGGTTAGACGGTTCTGAGTCCGAATGTGTTCCGGAGTTAGATTGCAGATACGTTACAGACGTTAATAGTATATAACGAATTCGTGTTACACGAAAATCGCAGAACAATTGCAATTTTGACACAGAAATCACAATTAATAAAGTATCTAAATTTCCTATCGTATTTCATGACAAATTGCCCCGTTTGGACGATTCGACCCCACCAGGCAGTACAATTTATACATGCCTCGCACTATTTTACACCTCGATCTCGATGCCTTTTTTTGCGCCGTAGAAGAACTTCGCGACCCAGGCCTGCGCGGCAAACCCTTTGCGGTGGGAGGCAAACCTGACGAGCGCGGCGTGGTGGCCTCCTGTTCTTACGCTGCCCGCGCCCAGGGTGTGCGTTCTGCCATGCCCATGAGCCAGGCCCTGCGGTTGTGCCGCGACCTGCTCATCGTTCCGCCGCACCGCTCAGCGTATACTGAGATGTCGGCCCAGGTGATGGCGCGCCTGCACAACCTATCGCCGCTGGTCGAACAAATCTCCATCGACGAAGCCTTCCTGGATGTCAGCGACATTCGTGAGCCTGCCAGCCAGCTGGCCCGGCGGCTGCAAAACCAGGTGATGGAAGAACTGCGCTTACCGTGCTCGGTCGGGGTCGCGTCAAACAAGCTGGTTGCCAAAATTGCCACTGAAACCGGCAAAAAAGCGGCGCGCGGATCAAGCCCCCCGTGTGCTCTTACCGTGGTCCCGGCCGGGGCCGAAGCCGAATTTTTATCCCCGTTGCCTGTCTCCATGCTGTGGGGTGTTGGCCCAAAAACCGAACAACGCCTGGCCGGGTTAGGAATCCACACCATTGGGCAAATTGCCGCCTGGAGCGAGCACGAACTGGCCGCCCGCTTCGGCGAAAATGGCCGCGAAATGGCCCGCCATGCCCGCGGGCTCGACGATCGCCCCGTTCTTCCCGAGCGCGAGACCAAATCCATCTCGCAAGAAACCACTTTCACCCGCGACGTTTCCGATGACCGCGCCCTGGAACGCACCCTCAAGGAACTCTCGGCCGAAGTGGGGCGCAACCTGCGCCGTGAAAACCTGGCCGGGAAAACCGTTAAACTCAAGTTGCGCTGGCCCGATTTCACCACCCTCACCCGCCAGACCACCCTCGCCACCCCCACCGACCTGGACGATGAAATTTTTGCCGCCGCCCTCGACCTTTTGCACAAAGTTCGCGCGCGTGGAATGGCGGTGCGCCTGATTGGTGTGGGCGTTAGCGGCCTGGGGCAGCCTATCCGCCAGATGTCGCTGTGGGGCGGCCAGGAAAATGAAAAAGCGCGTAAACTGCGAGTCGTGCTCGATGAATTGCAGGAAAAATACGGCGAAAAAATCGTTAAAAAAGGAAAATGACCCATGAACACACTTACCAGCCTCGGCCATGCCGAAGCCCAAAAGGCCATAGAAACCATCCAGGCCGAATTGTTCAAACGCAATAAGGCGGCCGTCATCACCGTTGCCGATTCACACGGTGAGCTGATTGCCCTGTTGCGCCTGGATGGCGCGCCGCTGCCCTCCATCCAGATTGCCGCCAACAAAGCCTGGACGGCCGCCCGCGAACGCAAACCCTCGCGGGAGATTGGTCAAAAGGTGCGCGACCCCGAGAAGGGCTTCGACATCGCCTATTATGGCGACCCCCGTATCGTTGGCTGGGGCGGCGGTCTGCCAGTTTTTGTAGATGGCGTGGTGGTCGGCGCGGTGGGTGTTAGCGGCCTGCCACAGGAAGAAGATATGCAACTGGCCCAGATGGGGGTCGACGCCATCCTTGCGATGCCGGGTTAAGGCCCAGGCCAGGTCAATTTAGCGGAGGTTGTGATGAGAAAATGGATGCTCTATTTGTCGATTGTCGCCTTACTGGTTTCTAGCCTGGCCTGCCGCACGCTGTTCCCGGTTCAAGATGCCGGGGCGTATGATACCCTGTGCCGCGAATCGGTAGACGGGATGCTGGACCTGAAGAAAACCCTCGAGTTCCCGGCCCATCTCCAGCAACAGGATCCGGTTCGAACGGGTGACGAGTTCGATGTCAACCAGTATTTTGACGTCTTGACACGCCTAAAAATGCAGCCTGGCCTTGTGCTCGACTATGCTTATATGAACGATGGTTTTGGCGGCATGCCGTTGCTGTATGCGCGTCCCGCTTCACAGCCTCCTTACCCCACCTCGGCCGACTATTACCGCGCTGACCCGCCCTCGTACCTGTCATCTGTGATCGTAGAAGATACCCCCGAGGGGTACTTCCAGTACGCCACCCTGGTCATGTTGGCCGGGGAATTTTACCTGTATTGGCATGCCAACTATGGCAGCCGCGAGATTGTCTGTGGCAGCGCCGACCTGGACAGGATTATCACAGCCCACCAGGGCGAAAGCACTTTTGGCGTCCCCATGACGGCGGTTCAGGCGGCGCGCGCGCGTGCAATTGCCGAGCCAGGCCCTGTAATTACAATGAGCGCCAGCCAGGTACAGGTGCGCCTGGTCGTTTTTAGCGACTGGGGCGGTTTTTATCGCCGCACTTACACCATCAGTCGCAGTTTCCCCCACGAAATTTTGGATGTTCGTGACGACAACCTGGTGGAGTATGATTGTGGTATCGTTTTTTAAGTTTTTTGGGTTTAGGGTTGCGCACAGGAGGCAAAATGTCCAGGATTATTGAGCAAACGGTGATTTTCAAGGCTTCCCCGCATGATGTCTATGAAGCTTTAATGGATTCGGCCAAACACGCAGCTTTTACTGGCGACGAAGCGTTTATCAGCCGTGAAGTGGGAGGTGAAATCAGCGCCTATGGCGGTTATATCCGCGGGATTAATTTGGAGCTTGTCCCCGACCGGAAGATTGTCCAACACTGGCGGGCGGTAGACTGGCCCGAGGGTCTTTACTCCACGGTCACCTTTCTCCTGACCCTCAATGGAGACACCACCCGGCTAGAATTTACCCACCTCGGCGTCCCCGATGGCGAAGAAGATAACTTTGCCCAGGGTTGGATTGATAACTACTGGGAGCGCATGCACATTTTGCTCGAAGTTTAGCCTAAAAACCCCGCCCCGGAACCTGGTTCCGGGGCGGGGTTTTTTATTCACTCCCATGCGAATGAGAGTCACCCAGCGAGTGCTCGAAGCCTTCAATCAGCGCCTGTCGTTCGGCGTCGCTCAACCTGGCCTCGGGGTGCATCAGCACATATTGGGGCGGCGGCATTTCACCCTCCTGGAGCACTTCAACAATAAAGTCAACCGAATGTTGGTGATGGTGTTCTTCGTTGGTATTCCATTCCGAAAGATTGAAGTGGAAACGACCCTCTTCCACGTCGCGCGTAATTAGCCACGAAACCGGGGCCACATTGCTGTACCACGGCCAAACGGTCTCATTGCTGTGGCAGTCAAAACAGGCCCGCTGGGCCAGCGCGCGGGTTTCAGGGCTATCCCATTGGGGTTCGGCCAGTACCGGCGGGTTGGTATGGTCATGTCCATACGGGATGAATTGGATGAGCAACCCAAGCCCGGCAACCACTGCGACCAGAATGATGAGAATCTTTTTCATATTTCCTCCACTTATTTTGATATTTTCTCATTTTGACACAATTTTTGCGGCTGTCAATCACGAAATAGGCCAAAAAAGGGTTAATTTGCCCAAATCAAAAACATCCCCGCCACAACGTTGTGGCGGGGATGTTGGTTGGGTTGGCTACAGGGTGTGAGGCCGGGGGGACGATTGGAAAACCAGTTTGTAAACCTGGCGCAAAACTTCCAATATTCCCACAAAGAAACCGATGCCGAGGGCCATGCGTGTCACCAGGTGCAGCATCCCGGTCAGGGTGTTGGCGGTCGAAGGGTCCACCCCGCTGTTGGTGAAAGCCTCCGGTGTCAGCGACAGGATGCTGGGACCTTGCAGCAGCAAGTAGGTAATGACAACCCCGGCGAGCTTGAGCGCCACTTCAAACCAGCGCGCGGCAGGGGTCCAGGTGCCCTGGCGCAGCAGCCAAAGGTTCAGGCCGATGCCCAGCGCCCAGCTCAGGTTGATCCACGGCAGCATGCGGAAAAACGCTTCAGACAGGGCCGGGATAAAGACCGAAACATCTTTGGAGAAGTAGTAGATGCCCAGCGCCTGCGGATAGAAGTTGAAGACCAGCAAAGCCAGCAGGGTGAAAGCAATGGTCACAATCAGGTCCCAGGTGCGGACCTCATCGGGGTCGGGTTCCTTGGTGAGTTCTTCGGGGTCCCATTCTTTTTCCTGGGTTTCGTCTTTAAAGTTCTTCCCGGCGTTGACCCATTGCAAGATGGCAAAAACCAGCACGATGTTGCCGAATGCCGAAATTAAACCACCCGACCATTGCAGCAAACTCGAGCCGAGCAGCGTCCCGAAGGATACCAGGGTCAGGTCGCTGGTGGCAACGCGCACGCCAAACAGGATGAGCCAGATGACAACCAGGACAGTGAAAACGATTTTGAGAATCAGTGTAAAGATTGGGTACAGTTCCGGGCCAATCAGGTATTGTTGTGTGGGCCGGTATGATGCCGCCACCTGATCTGGCGCACCGTATTCTTTCAGCAGATCCTTCATCATACTTTCATCGGCCGGGCGGCCAGCTTTGACAGAGCGCTCTTCGAGCATATCTTCGAGCGTCGAGCGGATTTCGGTTTGGATATCGGCCCGTGTTTTGCGCGGCAAGTGTTTGCCGATTTCAGAAACATAACGTTCGATGAGATTCATAGCTTGTTCCTTTCTTACAAGCCGGATGCGGGTTGTTTATCCGGGTTTTTGGCTGGTTTGAGGTGCCTGTGGCTTCACCTGGCGGTAAAGTGTTTTTACCAACTCCAAACCATCCAGGACAATGATCAGCGCCAGTACCCCCTGGAAGATTAGCCTGGCTATTGAGACCAATCTCTCGGCGTTTTGCAGGCTAAAGGAGCCAGATGCGGCCAGGCTGGCGGCGTTCAGATCGAGCAGGGAGGGCCCGCTCAACATGAGGATGGCCAGCCCAACTGACAGCGTTTTGATGGCAATCGAAATCCAGCGGGTGAGCGTTTGCCACTGTCCCTGGATCAGCAAGAACAGGCTGAGCAGGATTCCGGCCCCCCAGACCAGGTTGATCCAGGGCAGGTAGCTGAAAAAGGTTTGCGAAAGCGCCTGCAGGTAGACCCACTCGCCATTTTGTTGAAAGCGAATGCCGAGCAACTCCGGAAAGAAGTTGAACAGGGCCAGTCCGATCACGCTAAAGGTGATTTCAAAAACCAACCCGAAGCGGCTGATCTGGTCAGTGCTCTTGATTTCTTCCAGTTTGCGCGGATCCCAGTTATCTTGTTTGTCAATTTGTTTTGACAGCTCGGGCATAAAGTACTGGAGAATGGCAAACACCAGCACGATGTTGCCCAGGGCGCTTAGCCCGCTGCTGGCAAACCCGGTGACGGCCTGGATCATCAATTGCACAAAGTTGGCGTTCACCCGGCCCATCCCAATGAACAGTTCGGCCAGCGAGATGGCAAACAAAACATACAAGACAATCCTGACCACCAGCCAGAAAATCGGGTACATGCGCGGGCTGATCAGGTAACGTTCGGGCAGATACGAGGCGGCCACTTTTTCGGGGCGGCCGAATTCCTTGAGCACTTCCACGGTCAGGGCCTCGTCAATCGGGCGGCCCGAAGCGCGGCTTCGGTCTTCGAGTGTGTCTTCGACCAGCGAGCGGACTTCGCGCAGCACATCTTCGCGTGACTTTTCGGGCAGGTGTTGGGCAATATGTTGGATGTAGCGTTCGATCAGATTCATGGTATTCACCTTATGGTTTGAGCATCTTATCCATCATGGACACAATTTTGGTCCATTCTTCCTTCAGCCGGGGGAGCATTTCGCGCCCTTCCGGGCTGATGACGTAGTACCGGCGTGGGCGGGCCTCTTCTAGCTTCCAAACGGATTGCAGCAGACCCTGGCTCTCCAAGCGCCGCAGCAGGGGGTAGAGTGTGCCCTGGTCCAGTTCCAGCCCCTGGTCTGCGAGCAGTTTTAGCAGCGAATAGCCGTACTGCTCCTCGCCCAGCTGGCTGAGGACCGCCATGACGATGACCCCGCGCCGAAGTTCGAGCATTGTGTTTTGTAAGAGATCATTATCCATTGTTTTCGTACCCTTTAGTCATATTATACTGTGTGCAATACAGTATGTCAATAGGCATAGTATTGTTGATATTAAATTAGTGTGCGTCAGGTGAAACAAAAAGCCGTACCTGTAAGGACAGGTACGGCAAAGGGTCTTAGGCAGGAATTATTTTGGTTGTTCGTTTTTCAAGCACTATCTGTCAAAATCTTGGGTGACACCTGCCATCAAAACGGGTGTGGCAACCTTCTTAACCTGAGCGGGTTATAAGATATGATAAAATCCGCACCTGTTTGAGATAAAAGCGCTCGGGGGAGCATGCGTACCGGGAGAATACTCCCGGCGCAAGCGCATTAAAAGAAAATACATGATGGAGTAAGAGTATGCCACGCAGAAGTTTAGTTCAACTTTACCGCGACGAGTTTCGCGGCTATAACGCTGCCAAGTTCCAGCAGGACCTTTTGGCAGGTTTAACGGTGGCGGCGGTAGCGCTGCCCCTGGCCCTGGCTTTTGGGGTTGCCTCCGGTGCGACCGCCGCTGCCGGGCTGGTCACCGCCATCCTATCGGGCATCATCATCGGCGGGTTGGCGGGCGCACCGTACCAGATTTCCGGCCCGACCGGCGCCATGAGCGCCGTCTTAATTGTGCTGGTGCAACGGTATGGCCTGCAAGGGATTTTTATTGCCGGGCTGATTTCGGGTGTTTTGCTAACTCTGATTGGCCTGCTGCGCCTGGGGCGTTTTATCGCCTTTATCCCCTCGCCCGTCATCACGGGTTTTACCAGCGGCATCGCCCTGATTATTTTTATCGGCCAGATCGACAACTTCCTGGGAGTTAAGACCGAGGCGGCCGAATCGGCGGCCCTCAAGCTGATT
>CAZLSP010000006.1:0-146177 GCA_964562145.1 uncultured Anaerolinea sp.
GAACCCTGAACCCACTGATTAAGAGTCAGTTGCTCTGCCATTGAGCTAGTCGACCGTAGCGAAGGGGGATTATACCGCAATTGAATTGCGTGTCAATGGAATTGCATTTGGCAATTTGCCATCAGAATCTGCAAAACAGGCTAAACTTAACCAGGCCGGGCAAAACTGTCGGGGTTTGGGAACATTGCCAAAAACGACAAAAACAGGCACAATCAGGGCAACCAGCGCACCAAGGAGAAGGAATGAACCATCCATACGATGCCATCATCATCGGCGGCGGCCACAACGGATTAATTAACGCCGCCTACCTGGCCCGCGCCGGGAAAAAAGTCATCGTCCTCGAGCGACGGCCCATCGTCGGCGGGGCGGCGGTGACCGAGGAGATTTTTCCCGGCTTCCGCTTCACCGAATTCTCCTACGTGGTCAGCCTGCTGCGCCCCGAAATCATCCGTGAACTGGAACTGCCCAAACACGGCCTGAAAATCCTGCCGCTGCCGAGCACCTTCACTCCCATGGAAAACGGCGACTACCTCGCCGCCTGGGACGACCACGACAAAACCCGCCGCGAGATTTACCGCCACTCGCCCAAGGACGCCGACGCCTATGATGACTACGGTCGCCTGATGGTGCGCATGGCGATGGCGGTCAAACCGCTCTTGAGCTTGGTTCCACCCGACCTGGCCTCGCTCTCTCCGCGCGACCTGTTCGGATTGCTAAAAACCGGTCAGTACGCCGCTAGCCTGAGCGAAAAAGACCTGTATGCCATCGCCAAACTGGTCACGCAGTCCTCCGGCGACCTGCTCGACGATTGGTTCGAGACTGACGCGCTCAAAGGCACCAAATCTGCCAGCGGTATCATCGGCACTTTCCTCGGGCCGCGCTCGCCCGGCACGGCTTACGTGCTGCTCCATCACTACATGGGCGAAATCGACGGGGCCTTCCGCGCCTGGGGTTTTGCCAAAAACGGCTCCGGCGGGGTGACGGCCTCCATCGTCAGCGCGGCGCGCGCCCTCGGCGCGGAAATCCGCACCGACGCGCCGGTTAAGCAGGTCATCGTCAAAGGTGGCCGCGCCGTGGGCGTCGCCCTCGAAAACGGCGACGAGTTCCATGCCAAAGTGGTCGTCTCCGCCGCCGACCCTAAGCGCACCTTCCTGCAATTCGTCGAGCCGAAATACTTCCCCAGCGACTTCGTCGCGCAAATCCGCAACTTCCGCGTCCGTGGCTCGTCGGGCAAGCTGAATCTTGCCCTGAGCGAGCTGCCTAACTTCACCGCGCTCCCTGGCGAGGGCGAACTGCATCGCGGCGCAATCTCCATCAGCCCCAGTATCGACTACATCGAACGCGCCTACGACGACGCCAAATACGGCCAGGTTTCGCGCCGCCCCTACATCGACATCATCATCCCCTCCATGATCGACCCCAACATGGCCCCGCCCGGCCAGCACGTCATGTCGTGCTTTGTCCAATACGTGCCCTATGACGTTGAGGGCGGCTGGGACGAGGCCAAAAAAGAAGCCTTCGCCGAAAACGTCATCGCCACACTCGAACAATACGCCCCCAACATCCGCCGCGCCATCCTCGGCAAACAAATCATCACCCCCGCCGACATCGAACGCATCGCGGGCATCACCGGCGGCAACATTTTCCACGGCGAACTGCTGCTCCACCAACTCTTTTTCCTGCGCCCCGCCCCGCAGTGGGCCGACTTCCGCACCCCGCTGCCCGGCTACTACCTCGCCGCCAGCGGCGCGCATCCCGGCGGCGGCGTCATGGGCGCAGCGGGCAAACTTGCCGCGCAGGAAATTCTCAAGGACGGTTTGCGATGAACACCTACGACGCCATCATCATTGGGGCCGGTCACAACGGCCTGACCGCTGCCGCCGCCCTCGCCAAAGCCGGGAAATCCGTTTTGGTGCTCGAAAAACGCTCCGTTGTGGGTGGAGCCTGTGTTGGAAATGGCGACGCCCCAGCCTTGGCCCCATTTTCAAGCGGGATTCTCCGCCCCGACATCATCCGCCAGCTTGGCCTGGAACGTTTCGGGCTGAAACCTGCTCCCGTTTCAACGGATTTAATCTCCCTCCTGCCAAATTCCCGCCAACTCGTCCTGTCTGCGGATACCGCTAAAACCACCGCATCCATCGCCCAATTTTCCAAAGCCGATGCCGCCAAATGGCCCGCCTTCGTCCGCTTTATGGATAAAGCCGCCGCCACCCTCGAAGCCGCCTACGCCACGCCGATTCCCCGCCTGCCAAAATTCTCCCCATCTGAAGGCCTGCCCCTCGCCCAACTTGCCCTCAAAATCCGCGGCCTGGGCGCGCAGGACATGTACGCCTTCATTCGTCTGCTGCCCATGTCGGCCAAAGAATTCCTCGACGACTGGTTCGAATCCGATGTACTCAAAGCCGCCATCGCCAGCCTGGGCATCCACAACGCCAATCTGGGAGTCATGTCCGCGGGAAGTGCCTATAACCTGTTGCACCAATACCTCATTCGCGGTGGCATGTCCCCCGAGCATAGCGGAGGGGGATGGGGCCAGCCCGCCGGGAATCTGCCCCAGGCCATCGCCGCGCTCGAAAGCGCCGCCAAAGCCTACGGCGTTGAAATCCGCACAAACGCTCACGTTTCACGCATCATTGTTCAAGATTACAAAGCCACCGGCGTCCTGCTTGCCTCCGGCGAACAAATCACCGCTTTATCCGTTTTATCCTCCGCCGACCCCAAACGGACTTTCCTCTCCCTCGTCACCCCCGAACCCCTCGACCCTGAATTCGTCTGGCAAGTTCAGACCATCAAAATGCGCGGCGTAACCGCCAAATTGCAACTTACACTCAACGCCAATCCGTTTGAAGCCATCCGCTTTTCCGCTTCGTCATCCGCTCCCCAATCCGCTCCCGCATCCGATTTGCCCGCCACATACGTTATCGCCCCCTCCCTCAACTACCTCGAACGCGCCTACGATTCTGCCAAATATGGCCAAATCTCCGAAAAACCCTATCTCGAATTCACTTCCGGCGCTATCCGTTTGTCTGCTTCCCAATCCGTTCCCGAATCCGTTTTGAACATTCACTTTCAATTCGCCCCCTATTTCCTCAAAAACGCCGCCTGGAACGACGAAACACGCCATGCACTTGAGCAAATCACCATCAACGCCCTCAGCGAATATGCACCCGACCTAAAATCCCAAATCCAAAATCTAAACTCCCTCACGCCCCTCGACCTTGAATCCACGTTCCTCCTCACCGAAGGCGACCCGCACCACGGCCAGTTGGCCCTCAACCAGTTCTTCTTTATGCGCCCCATCCCCGGCTATGCCAGCCAGAAAACACCGATCGATGGGCTCTATCTGTGTGGCTCCGGCGTCCACGGCGGAGGCGGCGTCAGCGGCATCCCTGGCCAAAATGCCGCCAGGGCCGTCTTGAAAGGCAGCCTATGAGCAACGAGAAAATCCTGATTACCGGAGCCACCGGCCACATCGGCAATGTCCTGGCAAGGAAACTGCTCGAGCGCGGCGAACAGGTACGGGCGCTCATCTTGCCAGGCGAAAATACCACCCCACTCGACGGGCTAGAAATCGAACAGGTCCCCGGCGATGTGCTCGATACTTCCGCGCTATGGGAAAGTTTTCAGGGAGTCCGCGCCGTGTTCCACCTGGCCGGGATAATTTCCATCATGCCAGGCGAAAACCCCCTGGTGCGCAAAGTCAATGTTCAGGGAACCATCAACGTGCTCAAGACCGCCATACAACACGGCGTGCAAAGACTGGTCTACACCAGCTCTATTCACGCCCTGGCGCGCATCCCACATGGCAACATCGTCGACGAAACAACCCCCTTCGACCCGCATAATCCATATGGGGCCTACGACCAATCCAAAGCGCAGGCAACGCTTGAGGTGCAAAAAGCCGCTGCCAGTGGGCTAAATGCCGTCATCACCTGCCCGACCGGCGTCATCGGGCCCTTCGACTTCCGCGGCTCAATGATGGGCAACGTCATCCACACCGCAGCCCGGCATCAGTTCACCCCGTATGTAGACGGAGCCTATGATTTCGTTGATGTGCGCGACGTAGCCGACGGGCTGATTGCGGCCGCCGAACATGGCAAAACCGGTGAAGCCTATATTTTATCGGGGCAGCGCATCTCGGTTCGCTACCTGCTCGAAACTGTGCGTGAAATCACCGGCAGAGGCTTCCCGCGTCTCAAAATCCCCATGCCGCTGGCAAAACTGGCCGCTGAATTTACCCCACTCTATTACCGGCTCAGCCACGCCAGCCCACGGTTTACTCCCTACTCGCTGGAAGTGCTGGAAAGCAATTCCGTCATCAGCCATGCCCGCGCCAGCCGCGAGCTGGGCTATACCCCACGCCCGTTGTACGACAGTATCCGGGATGCCATCGACTGGTTTTTTGAACATTCCCCACAAAAGCTCCCCAAAGCTTGAGAATCAAAAAAGGGTGCGGAAGGAAACCTTCCGCACCCTTTTGATTTACGAACTGGCATGCGCCAGGCGGGGGTCCAGGGCATCGCGCAGGCCGTCACCCAACAAATTAAAGGCCAGCACCGTCAGCATAATTGCCAACCCGGGATAAAAAACCAGGTGCGGCGCAGTAAAGACCTGGTTGCGTTCTGCACCAAGCATCGAGCCCCATTCAGGCGTGGGCGGTTGCGCCCCCAGCCCCAAGAAAGACAGCGCAGCAGCATCCAGGATGGCCGTGGCAATCCCCAGCGTACCCTGCACAATCAGCGGGGTCAACGCATTCGGCAGGATGCGCCCAAACAGAATACGGAAGGTATCCCCACCCAGGGCCCGCGTGGCCGAAACAAAATCCATTTCGCGCACCGAAAGGACACTGGCGCGCACCACCCTTGCATAGGCCGGAATGGAAACGATCCCAATTGCCAGCAGCGCATTCACCAGGCCTGGGCCCAGCACCGTTACAATGGCAATCGCCAGCAGCAGCGACGGGAAAGCCAGCAACACATCCATGATACGCATAATGATGGTATCAACCCAGCCGCCAAAATAACCGCTCAAAGCGCCCAAAACGGTACCAATAAAAATAGCAAAAACAACCGTCGAGAAACCTATCGACAGGCTCAGGCGGGTTCCATACAAGACACGGCTAAACTGGTCGCGGAAGTTGGCATCAATGCCCATCAGGTGCTGCGGTTTTTCAGCCGGGCAACCCAACAGGTGAATACAGGGCGCTTCACGCGGGCGAACATCTTCGACGTTCACCAGCTGATCGGTAGGGCCGTAAGGAGCCAGGACAGGCGCGAGAATAGCAACAACGACCAGGAAAATAATCATCCAGAAGCCAACCACGGCTGAACGACGACGAAAGAGACGCCGCCAGGTAGTCTGCCACAGGCTGACTGATTCGAAGGTGATCCCCTCCGCATCGAGTTTGGCAATTTTGGTTTTTGCTTCGGCAGTCATAGGTTAATCCAGACGGATGCGAGGGTCAACGTAGGCATACGAGATGTCTACCAGGAGGTTCAAAAAGACAAAGAAAATAGCAATCACGACCGTAAAAGCCTGCACAATAGCGTAGTCGCGGGCAGTAATGGCGTCATACAAAATACGCCCAACCCCTGAAAGGCCAAAAATCGTTTCGGTAAGCACCGCGCCGCCAAGCAGCGTGCCCAACTGCAAACCGATGACGGTCACCAACGGCAGCAGCGCATTACGAAAAGCATGTTTGAGCACCACCATGTTTTGCCGCAAGCCCTTGGCGCGAGCCGTGCGAATGTAATCCTGTCCAAGCACATCCAGCATGGCCGAACGGGTCATACGCGCAATGAGGGCCATCGGAATAGTCCCCAGGGCCAGGGCGGGCAAGATCAGGTGGCGAATAGAGTCGAGCAGCAGCTTGCCATTGCGGCTCAGGATGGCGTTCAAAACGTTGAGACGGCTCAGGAAGTCAACCAGCGCCCAGGTAAAGGTCCCCTCGGTCAATTCCCAGCCCCACACTTCGGCAAAGGAGGTGGAAAGAATCCCCGAGGACAAACGCCCGGAAGGTGGCAGCCACAAGACCGTCCCCTTAAGGGTCAGGGAGAAAAGATACGCCAGCATCAACCCCAGCCAGAAAACCGGCATCGAAACACCGATATTTGCCCAGACCATCGTTAAGACATCGACCCAGGAATTATGCCGGACGGCAGAAATAATCCCAAGCGGAATCCCCACTATGACACTGACGAACAGCGCGGCCAGGCTAAGTTCGAGGGTAGTGGGCAGGCGCTCAATCAACAGGTCGATCACAGGT
Source organism: uncultured Anaerolinea sp. (assembly GCA_964562145.1). Lineage (GTDB taxonomy): Bacteria > Chloroflexota > Anaerolineae > Anaerolineales > Villigracilaceae > UBA5195. The sequence continues at coordinate 6,266 of CAZLSP010000006.1, forward strand.
TTGCCAAAGCGAAACGAATCGCCAAAATCCCCGGCGAGAATCTCTTTTACATAGATACCAAATTGGGTGGGGATGGGCGCATCGAGGCCATGGCGTTTGATAAAGTCATCGCAGACAGCATCCGTAGCTTTTTCGCCCAGGATGGCCCGGCAAGGGTCACCAGGGATGAGACGCCCGAGCGCAAAAGTGGCAAAAAGGATGCCTATCAGGACTGGCAAGCTGGCTAGAAATCGGCGTAAGATGTAAGTTGTCATCTTCTCAGTTGGGGAGGCCCCCGGAATTTCCCGAGGCGGGAGTTTTTCCGGGGGCCTGTGAATTCAAAAAATCAGGCTTACTGGGCAGGAGCGTTCAGGAACGGGCCAAACAAACCGCTCCAGTAGCTAAAGCCACCGGTGTTGCCCTTGTGCAGCGGGTGCGAAGCATCCCATTGCAGGACGAGCGAAGCAACCACATCGTTGGCATCCAGGGCGGAGCCGTCGTGGAACTTGACACCCTGGCGCAGCTTGAAAGTCCATTCGGTCAGTTCAGCGTTGGCTTCATACGATTCAGCCAGGTTCGGCTCAACAGCGGTGCCACCTACCTGGTAGCGCAGCAGGGATTCGGTGACCTGTTCGCAAGCGCGCAGCGATTCGCCGTCGGTTTCATCGGCGCAGTAGAGCGAGATGGGCTCGGCATTCTGCATCCAGACGAAGGTGTCGCCGCCATTGCTCATCGAGGCGAAGTATTCGTTGCCCAGCGGGCTGGCGTGAGCGCCTTCGATACCAGCCTTGAAGGCCACAGCCGAACCACCGTGCGCAACGGGGATCATCGGGACGTGCTGCTTGATCAGGTTGTTGACATCCGCATAAAGCGGGGCGCGGTCGCTGTCCTTGGCCAGGGCCGCAGCTTCCTTCAGCTTGGCAACCAGGTCATCAAACTTGTTGCCGAACTGCTTGGAGGCACCAGCGCCAAAGTGGTAGTCAACAAAGTTGGTCTGATCAGGATAGTCAGCACCCCAACCCAGCAGGTGCAGGCCATCGAGATTGCCAGAGTCAGCATTGTCGAGGAAGGTGCCGGATTCCTGAACTTCGATGGTGACGGTGATGTTCAGGTTTTCCTTGAGCTGGGCCTGGATATCCTGGGCCACAACACCCGGCTGGGGCAGGTAACCACGCACAACATCGCGGTAGTACAGTTTGGTTTCAAAACCATCGGGGAAACCGGCCTGGGCCAGCAGTTCCTTGCCCTTGGCAGGATCGAATTCATACCAGGCTTCGCCTTCGCAACCACCCGGGATGGAGCAGGGGGTGAAGTGCGTGGCAACTTCGGAGCCGGCCGGGTAGAAGTTCTTCACAATGCGTTCGCGATCGATCGACATGGCAACCGCCTGGCGAACCAGTTCATTGTCGAAAGGCGCAAAGGTGTTGTTCATGCCGACATAGAAGATGTTGAGCGCCGGGCGATTAATCAGCTGCAGGTTCGGGTCGCCGGAAATCGTAGCGAAATCATCGGGGCCGGGGTTGTCGATGCCATCCACGGTGCCAGCCTGCAGTTCGAGCAGGCGAGAAGCGGCTTCAGACTGCCAGCGGAAGACCAGGGTCGGGACCTTGGCCTTTTCGCCCCAGAAATCGTCAAAGCGGGTGAAGATGAGCTCTTCGCCGCGTTTCCACTCAGCCACCATGTAGGGGCCGGTGCCAACCGGGTTTTCGAGCGGGGAGCCGCCTGTGGCTTCGAGGTGCTCCTTGGGCTGCACCGCGAAGGACGAGAAGGCAATCTTCGACGGGAAGGCAGGGTCAGGGCTGCACAGCGTGAACTTCACAGTGAACTCATCCACCGCTTCGATGGACTTGATAATGCCACCGTAATCGCAGTTGGGAGCTTCGAGCTTGTCACCCACAAAAGCGGGGGCAGCCGGGGCTTCAGTCGCGGCTTCGGCGGGAGCTTCAGTCGCAGCAGGACCACAAGCCGCCAGGAGCACGCTGGCCAGCACAAACAGGGACAGCAAAACAGACAGGGTTCGTTTCACGTTTCTCCTCCTATAGAGAGTTGTGAGATGATAGCTGGGGGAAAGCAAATAGAGCGAATCTCTCCTCGCAGCCTCCTGCACGGAAAACCGTGCTTCATGATTATACAGCAATTTTAAAATCAGCAAATCCGCAGTGGGAGGGGGATTCCGGCCCCGTGCAGTAACACTTTTCGCGGGTCGGCCGGCCAAACACCCGCAACCGGCTTTGCGCAGCTTGGGCAGGTTCCCTGTGCAGTAATGGAATAACCTGTTACCACATACCCCTGCCGGTGAACCAGCACCCGGTTGCAGTGCGGGCAGCGGGTATCCTCATACCCATCCACATGGCCGGGCAAATTCCCGGCATAAACAAAGTTCAACCCGGCCTCACGCCCAATCTCCGCGGCGCGCAATAACGTTTTAGCCGGGGTAAAGTCATGGTCGGTCATTTTATAATCAGGGTGGAAAGCCGTCACATGCCAGGGAATATCTGCCGAAACGGAGCGCAAGAAACGGGCCGCATCATACAATTCCTCGGTGCTATCGTTAAAACCGGGAATGACCAGTGTCACCACCTCCACCCACAACCCCAGCGCATGCGCCTTCTCAATCGTCGCCAAAACGTGTTTGAGCACCCCGCCCAGGCGGCGATAATTCTTCTCTTGCATGGTCTTCAAATCCACTTTATAGGCATCCAGCCACGGGCGCAGGTACTCCAACGCCTCGGGGGTTGCGTTGCCGTTCGAAACAAAAGCGCATTTCAGGTTAGCGGCTTTGGCTTTTTTGAAAATGGAAACGCTCCACTCCGCCGTGATGAGCGGCTCGTTATAGGAGGAGACCAGCACCTCCGCGCGATGACGCCTCGCTAATTTGACCAATTCATCGGCGCTGACCTGCCTGACAAGGTTTCCGGCAATTACCGCCGCCGGGTCGCGCAGCGCCTGCGAGGTCAGCCAGTTCTGGCAATAATCGCAATGAAAATCACAGCCCAGCATCCCAAATGTCAGCGCCGTGGCCCCCGGCAGCAGGTGCGAGAAAGGCTTCTTCTCAATCGGGTCTGCCTGGAGAGCCGCCACATACCCGGCCGGGGCGCGCAGCACCCCATCGGCATTGTAGCGCACCTGGCAAATTCCGCGCCGCCCGGGGCGAATCAGGCAGCGATGGGCGCAAGCCAAACAGCGCACATCCCCGGCAGGCAAAGACTCCACCAGTTCGGCGGGCATCGTCAAGGATTCAAGGAAAGTTCCCAGCTGAGACATGCTACCTCCCAAAAACTAACAGTAAAAAGGGCGATAACTATATAATACACCCATGCTAACCATTTCGATTCAGGCAGGCGGACAATCGAGCCGCATGGGACAAGATAAAGCGCTCATGCCCTTCCTGGGGCACACGCTCATCGAACGCGTCATCACGCGCCTGGCGCCTCTGGCCGATGAACTCATTATCACCACCAACCAGCCTGAGGCCTACGGTTTCCTCCACCGGCCACTCTTCCCCGACCTGATTCCAAAACGGGGAGCTCTCGGTGGACTGTATACCGCCCTGGCATCGGCCACGCAGCCGCTGGTGGCGGTTGTGGCTTGCGACATGCCCTTTGCCAGCCCCACACTCTTTGCCTGGCAGCGTGACATTTTGCTATCTGAAGACCTGGATGTAGTCATTCCCGCCAGCAGCGAGGGCCTCGAACCCCTGCACGCAATCTACCGCCGCGAAACCTGCCTCCCGCACATCTACGCAGCCCTCAATGCCGATCAGTGGAAGCTCATTTCATGGTTCCCGCAGGTGCGCGTGCGCGAACTCAGCGCGCAGGAATGTGCCCGGCACGACCCCGACGGGCTGGCTTTTTCCAACGTCAATACCCCGCAAGAACTCACTGCCGCAGAAATGCTGGCCCGCCAGCAAGCCAGCAACCTGTAATGCACCTGTCCCTTTTTCCTGTTGCATTGCGCTTAAAGGAAGCCTATAATCTCCCGTTAGCATGTCCACTATTGATGAAATCAAAGCCCGGATCGACATTCTCGACCTCGCCAGCGAGGCCGGGGTTAAACTGCGCCGCAGCGGGCGCAGTTATACGGGTTTTTGCCCCTTTCACCAAAACACACGCACACCCGCCTTTGTCATCTGGCCCGAAAGCGGCACCTGGCGCTGTTTTGGTGAGTGCGGCGAGGGCGGTGACATTTTTCGTTTTGTGATGAAGCGCGAAGGGGTCGATTTTAAAGAGGCCCTACAGCGCCTGGCCGACCGGGCCGGGATTAAGCTCGAAGAGTTCACCCCTCAAAAACAGGAACAGCTCGAAGAAAATGACCGTCTGCGCAACCTGCTGGAAGATGCTGTGCAGTTTTACCGCCACCAATTGGTCAACACCCCGGCCGGGAAAAGCGCCCTGGATTACCTGCTGGGCAAACGCAAACTAACCCCGCAAACCATAGAAGCCTGGGGGCTGGGCTATGCCCCACCCGGCTATGATAACGCGCTCAAACACTTCACCGCCAAAGGCTACAGCGAACAAGATTTGCTGGATGCCGGTTTGGTCACCGAGCGCCCGGCCGATTCACCGGCCGGCCCGGCGCGCACCAGTGTCTATGACCGTTTTCGCCACCGCATCATGATCCCCATCCGCGATGAAAACGGGCGCATGGCCGGGTTTGGGGCGCGCATTCACCCCAACGATCCCAAGCAAGACCAGGCCAAATTCATCAACACCTCCGAGACGCCGCTCTTTAGCAAAGGCCGCCTGCTCTACGGGTTAGACCGCGCACGCAAGCCCATCCGCGCCGCCGACCAGGCCGTGATTGTGGAAGGCTATTTGGATGTGATCGCTGTGCACCAGGCCGGTTTTGAAAACGTCATCTCACCCATGGGGACGGCCCTGACCGAAGACCAGATGCGCCTGCTCAAACGCTTTACGCGCAAAATCGTGCTGGCGCTCGACCCAGATGCCGCCGGGCAAAAAGCCGTCCTGCGCGGGTTAGACGCCGCCCGCGAAGCAATGGATCGCGAGGATGAAGTTGGGTTCGATGCGCGCGGGCTGCTGCGCCACGAGGCCCGCTTGCAAGCCGATTTGCGAGTGGCCTCCATGCCCGACGGCCTGGACCCGGACGAGATTGTGGAGCGTGACGCCAGTGAATGGCAACGCCTGATCGCTTCTGCCAAGCCGATTGTGGAGCACGTGCTCGATACGCTGATCGCGGATAAGAACGTTAACGACCCCAAGGTCAAAGCCGAAATTGCGGCACAAGTGCTGCCCCTGATCGAAGATTTGCCCGACCCGGTGGAACGCGATTCGTACCGGCAAATGCTGGCGCGGCGGCTGCGGGTGGACGAACGTTCGATTGTCGGGAAACCGGTTGCAGCGGCGAACCTGGTACGGCGTAAACGCCCCGGCCCCGAACCGGTTGTCGAGCAAAAAAAGACCCCGGCAGCCTCCCCATCCAGCGGCTCCCGCAAAATGGAGGCATCCTGCCTGTCGATCTTGCTGCGCCGCCCCGACCTGCTTGCGCGCCTCGATCGGCGGTTGCAGGAATCGGGCCTGGGGGCGGTCACGATTACAGATTTCGAGTATACTGACCACCAGATGATCCTGCGCCTTTTGCAACAGGCGCTGGAACAAGATAAAACAGAGATGCCCAACTTTGTAGAGGCTGGCCTGGGCGAGGATCTGCGCGAAACCCACGCGGCCCTGTTGGCAGGCGCCCCTCCCAAAGGGACCGAAGACCGCCTGCTCGACGAGGTAACCCGCCAGGTTTTACAATTACGCCGCCAGACATTAAGTGAAAGTCTTAACCAGTTGCGGTTTTTAATGGAAGAAGCGCAGCAAGCAGGGGACGCACGCGCATCCACTTACCAGCAAATGGTGTTGCAATATACGCGCTCGTTGAATTATCTTGATAATGCCAGGAAAAAATTGAGCGAATATCGCCGGGAGTAAGAGAGAATGCCGCGAAAACCCAAGAGCGAAATCAAAACGCCAAAAGACCTGATGCCCGATTCGGCGGATATTGAGAGCGAAGACCTGACAATTGAGGTCGATGATGCCGATTTGAGCGTAGATGACATTGCCGAAGAGGCAGATGAGCCGTTAGACCTGGCCAACCCGGTGATTGCCGAGGAACTCTCGGAAGACCCGGTGCGCCTTTACCTGCGCGAAATTGGGCAGGTAAAGTTGCTCGATGCCGACAGCGAATTCCGCCTTTCAACCATCATCGAGGCTTACCGGCTGCTCATGAACCTGAAACGGCGCGGCGACCGGCGCGGTGTGGATCACTTAACCACCGTCTACCGTGCCGCCATCGACGAGATGTTGACTGCCTGGAAACGCATGGAGGAAGACGCCGTGCGCCTGGATGTGCACCTGCCCGAAATCCGGTTGGTGCTGGCCGAAGCGCAGTCGCTACGCCAGGGTTGGGTAATCGATTCCCCGTCTTATTTGCGCGCCTTCCTGGATAACGGCCAGTGGGGCCGCGATGCGCTGTGGGACGGGCTGGCCGCCAATGCCTTCAACCTGTTCATTGGCCTGTTTATGCTGCCGCCCGCGCTGGCGCACTGGCTCTCAGGCTATTGCAAAGCCCACGGAGCCGAATGCCCGGCTGCGCGCAGCCTGTACCGCAACCTGCCCCCCGAAGATGACCTGCAATATGATGAAAGTGTGCTCGAAGCACGCTCTGAAGATGCCAACCAGGCCCTCATCCGCGCCAACCTGCGCCTGGTGGTGAGTGTGGCCAAGCGTTACCTGGGCCGCGGCATCTCTTTCCTCGACTTGATCCAGGAAGGCAACCTGGGCCTGTTGCGCGCGGTCAACAAGTTCGACCCGCGCCGCGGGTTCAAATTCAGCACCTACGCCACCTGGTGGATTCGCCAATCCATCAACCGCTCCATCGCCGAGCAGGCCCGCACCATCCGCATCCCGGTCCACTTGTTTGAATCCATCACGCGCATCCTGCGCATCCAGCGCTCACTGGTACAACAGTACGGGCGCGAACCCAACACCGACGAGCTGGCCCTGGAAGTGGGCTACCTCTCCGCCGCCGATGTGCAAGCCGTGTTGCGCGCCAAAGCCGAAGGAACCGAGCTCGACCCGGCCATCCAGCGCCGCTGGGAAACCGCCACCGCCAAAGTCGACCGCATCCTGCGCTCGGCCGAAGAACCAGTTTCACTTGAAGGCCCGGTCGGGGACGAGGACTCTTCCCAGCTCGGGGATTTCATCCAGGACGACGACGCCCTGGAGCCGATGGACGCCGCCGCGCGCGAGATGCTGCGCGAGCAGGTTCAGCATGCCCTGGCGGCCCTCTCCGAACGGGAACGCCAGGTATTGGAATTGCGCTTTGGCCTGATCGATGGCAAAGACCACACCCTCGAGGAAGTCAGCCGTTATTTCAACGTCACCCGCGAGCGCATCCGGCAGATCGAGGCCAAGGCGCTGCGCAAACTACGCCACCCCACACGCAGCCGACACCTGAAAGATTACCTGGGCTAAAACAACAGCCGGGCGGGAGAATCTCCCGCCCGGCTTCTTCTTCCTGGAGGCCAACTTCTAACCTTTAATTTAGACAATTCTGGTATTCTTTATGAATTCAGGAGCAAGCCCATGGACTCAAAATTCAAATCCGTACCCGTTACATCCTCCGAAATTACTCCCAAAGGTGTTTATCTCTCCCGGCGCGACTTCATCAAGGCCGCCGGGGTGCTGGCCGGAAGCATGGCCCTGGCCGCCTGCGCGCCCGCAACCCCCAGCGAGCCCATCCCCACCCTGGCCCCCGCTGACCCTTCCATCGCAGAAAAAACCGACGAACTCGGCGACCCGGTCAATGCCTTTGAAGACATCACCAACTACAACAACTACTACGAATTCACCACCGACAAAGCCGGGGTCGCCGTCCTGGCCGCCGGATTCAAAACATCTCCCTGGGATGTCGAAGTCAGCGGCCTGGTCAACAATCCGCGCCGCTTCAGCGTCGACGACCTGGTCAAAAAATACCAGCCTGAAGAACGCATCTACCGCTTGCGCTGTGTCGAAGCCTGGAGCATGGTCATCCCCTGGGTCGGGTTCCCGCTCTGGAAATTGCTCCAAGAAGCTGAACCCACCTCCGACGCAAAATATGTGCGGTTCGAAACCGTCTTCAAACCCGATGAAATGCCCGGCCTGAAATCCCCCGGCTACCCCTGGCCCTACCAGGAAGGCCTGCGCCTCGATGAAGCCATGAATGACCTGACCCTGTTAGCCACCGGCCTGTACGGCGGCGAACTGCCCGCCCAAAGCGGCGGCGGCATCCGCCTGGTCGTTCCGTGGAAATATGGCTTCAAATCCATCAAAGCCATTGTCAAAATTGAACTGGTTGCCGAACAGCCCGAAACCATGTGGAACACCCTCCAGCCCTTCGAATACGGTTTCTACGCCAATGTCAACCCCGAGGTAGACCATCCACGCTGGAGCCAATCGAGCGAACGCCGCATTGGCGAACTGGCCCGCCGCGACACCCTGCCCTTCAACGGCTACGCCGAACAGGTAGCCAGCCTGTACGACGGCATGAATTTACGCGTCAACTACTAAATGAACAAACCGCGTTTCACGCCGCTCCAAATCATCATCCACCTGGCCGGGTGGTTCCCGCTGGCCTGGCTGGTCTTCGATTTTGTCACCGACAACCTGACCGCCAACCCCATCCAGGCCATCGAACAACGCACCGGCTTCACCGCCGTCACCTTCCTGGTGCTCTCACTGGCTTGCACCCCGCTGGCCTATCTCGGGTGGAAAGAACTGACCCAGCGCCGCAAAGCGCTCGGCAACTACGGTTTCTTGTATGCCAGCCTGCATGTCAGCGTCTTCTTTGGGCTCGACTACGGCCTCAACCTGGCCGCCATCTGGCGCGACGTATGGAACAAATCGTACATCATCCTTGGCGCGCTGGCCTTCCTGCTGCTCCTGCCGCTGGCCTTTACATCCTTCAATTACTGGATGAAGCGCCTCGGCAAAAACTGGAAACGCCTGCACCGCCTGGTTTACCTCATCGTCCCGCTGGTTATCGTCCACTTCTTCCTGGCCCGCAAAGGCAACATCTTCACTTTGCAGGGGAATATTGCCCAGCCGTTGTTTTTTGCCGTTATCGTGCTGGTTGTCTTGCTGCTGCGGCTGCCTGCCGTCAAACAAACCCTGACCGGGCTGCGCACCCGTTTGCTGGCTTCTGCCAAACGAGCCTGACCCTGCCCTGTGCAGAATCAAAACCGCCGAAGAGTTTGCTCTCCGGCGGTTTAACTTTTCACACCCAGGCCTAGAAGATTCCGCGCAGCACCAGTAACAACCCGATAATCGCCAGCGGAATGCCCACGATTGCGCCAATCACCGTCAGGCTAACCAGCACCCCCACCAGCATAAACACCAGGCCCAACACAATTGCCACAAAGCGCCCGGTCATCTCAAGAATGGTGGTCACCAGCATCCACACAGCCCAAAACGGCCACAGGTACCAGGGAATAGATTGTTTTTGAGCAGTCATCATATTTTCTCTCCTTGAATAAGAAAATATACGCGCCGGTTTCTAAAAAGTTGTGCCCTGCATAAAAACAGGGCGGCCTGGTGACCGCCCTGCTGTTTTAGAACCCTTCCAGCTTGCTCAAATCGGCAATCCCCGCCGAGAGGTTTGCCACCTGGGCCACCAGCGCCAGGCGGTTTTGCTTGACCGCCGGGTCCTCGGCCATCACCAGAATCTTGTCAAAAAAGGTGTTAATGGCCGGGACAAGCTGCTCAACCTGGCCCAGGAATTCATCCACCGTGACGGGCGGGCGGCTGACAGTGGACTGGAACGCCGTAAACAAAACACCTTCAGCCTCTTCTACAAACTGTCCGCTGTTCACAGACAGCGCTTCGCTGACTTTCGCCGCGCGAATGATGCGTACGCAACGCGCATACCCATCCAAAATTGGCGTCCAATCGGGGCGTTTGACCCATTGTTCCAGTTGTTTCACCGCGCGGGCGCACCCGGCCGGATTATTCGACTGCGCCGCCAGGACAGCCTCGACCACATCGTATTTGTACCCGGCGTCATTCAACACCACCTTCAAACGCCCGGCCAGGAATTCCAGCACCTGGGCCTGAACCTCCGCCGAAACGGGGATGGCCTGGGTAGCAGCAGATTTCTCGATGGCAGCGCGCAAGTCAAAGTCGAGGTCATGCTCAATCAACGGCTGGACCGTTCCGATGGCAGCGCGACGCAACCCAAACGGGTCTTTGGCCCCGGTCGGAGCCAGGCCAGCGGCAAACAGACCGACCAACGAGTCGATCCGGTCGGCCAGGGCCACCGCTACCCCCAGCTTGCCCTGCGGCACAGGCTGGTACTGCTCACCAATCGCTACCGCCACTTCGGCCTTTTCGCCGCTGCGCAGGGCATACTCGCGCCCAATAATCCCTTGCAGCGAGGTCATTTCGGTCACCATCTGGGTTGTCAGGTCTGCTTTGGCCAGGAAAATTGCGCGGCGCAAGTCGAGGGTCTCTACATCGCTGAACCCAAACATTTGGGCCAGTTGCTCGGCCAGTTTCAACATGCGCTCCGATTTGTCGAGATACGAGCCCAACTTGGTTTGGAAGGTGAGTTTTTCCAGCCCGGCGCGGTAATGTTCGAGCGGGAATTTGATGTCTTCGCGAACAAAGAAATTGGCGTCGGCAAAGCGCGCCCCGAGCACGTGTTCGTTGCCTTCCTTGACAATCTCCAAATGCTCAGCGTCACCATTGCGAATGGCGATGAAGTTGGGGAGTAGGGGCGCGGCATGCTGCGCCCCTACTGCGCGGACAGGAAAATACCGCTGGTGCTTTTTCATCGTCCCGATCAACACATCTTTGGGAAGCTGGAGAAATTCGGGATTGAAGCCGCCCAACACGGCGGTCGGTTTTTCGATCAGGTTAGCCACTTCAGCCAGCAGGCCAGCTTCAATAATGGCTTCGCCACCGGCCTGCGCGGCCGCCGCTTTAACCTGTTCGACAATGATGGTTTTGCGCTCATCGAGATCGAGCACAATCCCGGCAGCGCGCAGGGTATCAAAATAGCTTCCAGCCGAAGAAATGGTCAGGTCTGGTGAATCGTAAGGGCGCAGGCCGCGGGAAACATTCCCGGCGCTAACCCCGGCATACTCAAACGGGATGACAGTCTCGCCAAGCAAGGCCACAAACCAGCGGATGGGGCGGCTAAAAGCCACGCCAGAAGCATTCCAGCGCATGGTTTTGACGAAGGAGATGCCAGCCACGAAGGCGGGCAGGGCTTCGGCCAGCACTTCGGGGGTTGGGCGGCCTGTAGATTTGACGATCGCAACAACATATTTGCCGCCGTCGATTTCGCGGGTCTGCAAATCGGCGGTGGTGACGCCATTTTTCTTGGCAAAACCCATCGCAGCGGGGGTGGCAATCCCATCCTTATCGAAGGCGCGGTCAGCGGGCGGGCCTTTGACCAGCTCTTCGCGGTCAGGCTGTCCGGGGGCGAGGTTTTCTATGAAAACGGCCAGGCGGCGCGGGGTGGCGTAGATCCGCACGGGACCATGCTCCAGGCGCAGGTCAGACAACCAGGCGGGGACTTTTTCCTGGAGTTGGGCCAAAGCTGAATCGACATCATTGGCAGGCAGTTCTTCGACACCGATTTCCAAGACGAAGGATGAAGGCTGAATGATGAATGATGAACGTTCTGCTTTCAATTCTGCATTCTTCACTCTGACTTCTGCATTCTTAAGCAGCGGATATTCGAGCTCTTTGCGCTGTTCCAGATACGTCAGCGCCACTTTGCGGGCCAGTTCGCGCATCTTGCCAAAGCTGGCCTGGCGCTCGGTGAGACTGATCGCGCCGCGCGCGTCGAGGATGTTGAAGGTGTGCGAGGATTTGAGCACATAATCGTGGGCGGGCAGGACGAGGCCCTGGGCAAGGCAGGCTTCGCACTCGGCCAGGTAGAGTTCGTACATCTGGCGGGCGCGGGCCACGTCAGCGACTTCGTAATAATACTTGGAGTGCTCGAACTCCTCGCGGCGGCGGACTTCGCCATAGCTGACCGGCCCAACGCCAAGCGAATCGCCCCAGGGTTCGTCCCAGATGCCTTTGGCGTTGTTGAGCGCAATCAGGATGCGGTCGAGGCCGTAGGTGATTTCGACGGCCACCGGGTCGAGGGCCACGCCGCCGACCTGCTGGAAGTAGGTGAACTGGGTGATTTCCTGGCCGTCGAGCCAGACTTCCCAGCCCAGGCCCCAGGCCGAGATGGCGGGCTGCTCCCAGTTGTCCTCGACAAAGCGGATGTCGTGCTGGCGCGGATCGATGCCGACCGCTTTGAGCGACTCGAGATAGAGTTCCTGCGGGTTGCCGGGATCGGGCTTGAGGATCACCTGGTACTGGTAATGCATTTGCAGGCGGTTGGGATTTTCGCCGTAGCGACCGTCATCGGGGCGGACGGAGGGTTCGACGTAAGCCACGTTCCACGGCTCGGGGCCGAGCACGCGCAGGAAGGTGGCCGGGTTCATCGTCCCGGCGCCGACCTGGGTGTAGTAGGGCTGCCAGATGAGACATCCGCGCGAGGCCCAGAATTCTTGTAAGGCGAGAATAAGGGATTGGAAAGTATGTTTTTCGGTCATGGAATTCGTTACTCGTTCTTTGTGAAAGGTAGGATAAGTGCTGGGAGAAGATTATACCGTGAAAGGTAATCCAAGTAGAACTGGTTGGGATGGCCCAATACCCGCCGCACTATTTGGATATGCAAAAGAAAAAGACCTCCGCGCCGCTGGAGGTCTTTTCATTCTTCCACATTCAGCTTTCATACCTCGCCCGGTTATGATTTTGCCAGCGCGCGCAACTCCGCCAGCGGATCGCCGCCGCGCCACAAGGTCAGGCCGTGCAAAAACAGGCCAAACTGCGCAAACCCAAACCATAGCAAGAAAACAGTCAACACCAGCGAAGCGGTATCTAACCAGCCAGGTAGCGCACCCAGCAAGGTTTTGATCTGCGCGCGCCAGTCGGCCAGCTTCAAATCATAATCATTGACCACCAGCAGGAAATTTTGCAGGTTGGCCTTCGTCTCCCCCAGGTCGCCACCCATCAGGTACGAAGCATCGTCTGTAAACTGGGCCGCTTTTTCGGCCAGCGTTTGCAGGTTGGCAATATCGCTGTCAATCGAATCGGCCGTTGCAATCAGGTTAGCCAGCAACTCATCCCCTGGCAGGCTAAAGCCCAGGAAAGGCAGCGAATTAAGTTGCACCAGGGTAGCACGCAGGTCTTGCAACGACTGGCGCACCTCATCCACGCGCGCGCGCGAAGCCTGCAAACCGGGCACCAACTGCTCATCCAGCGTCCCGTTCACCTCGCCAAACAACACTTTGGCCTGCTCCAACTCATCTTTCAAGGCCATAAGCGTCTGCTCGGCCGTTTCGACAATCCGCAGGGTGCGCTCCAGTTCGCTTTTGGCATTCCCCAGCGCCGTCTGGGCCGCGGCCAGTTCGGCATCCACGGCCTGCAAACGCGTCGTCGCCTCGCGTGTTAACGGCTCGTTGTACCCCCAGGCCAGCACCACTCCCACCAGGCTCGCCACCAGCAAAAGCGCGCTCAAACCAATTAACGTTCCGGCCAGCACTTTGCGAACAGTTTCACGTCGGTCCATGATCAATCTCCTGCCCTAAATTATACAGCCGCCGCAACTTTTTCCCACAGGTTGCGTATTTCCATACAGCACGTTTGAAAACCGCCCGGCAGCGTTTGATAGAAAGGAGAACACAGTGCTTGCACAAATCGACTTCTCCAATCACGCCATCCAAAGGATGAACCAGCGCAGCCTGTCCGAAAGCGACATCCAATATGTGATGCGCTACGGGCAAAAGATATACCGCGCTGGCATGGCCCACTACTACCTGGGCTACCGCCACATCCCGCGCAACGACCGCGCCAACGACCACTATAACAACCTCGTTGGTGTCACCATCCTGGTCGAATCGAAAACCCTTACCACAGTGGTAACCGTTTATCGCGACCGCCGCGGGACCAAAAACATTCGCGCCAAAGAAAAGTTCAATCGCAAGTCCCACTGACAACACCTGCTGCCCCGGTTTTCAGCCAAAAGCGTCCCAATGCGGGGCGCTTTTTGGTTTGAAATTGACGCAAAAATCAATAAAATATTTTCATGGAAAAAGACATCCTCATCCTCGGGGGAGGCCCTTCCGGTCTCTCCACTGCCCTCCATCTTCAACAGCTCGCCCCGCATCTTGCCCCCCGTATCCTGCTGCTCGAAAAAGAGCATTATCCCCGCCCCAAATTGTGCGCGGGCGGGCTGGTGGCCGATGCCGAAGTGCTGCTGCAAAAACTCGGCCTGGACGTAAGCGAAATCCCACACATCGACTCAGACGCCGCGCATTTCGACTTTGCCGGGCAGGGCCTCAGCCTCTCCATGCCGGGTACGCACACCCTGCGCATCATCCGCCGCGACGAGTTTGACGCCTGGCTGGCGCACCATGCCCGCCAGCGCGGCATCACCATTCGCGAGGGTGTCGCTGTTCGCCAGGTTATACCCGATGCCGAGGGAGTCACCGTCATCACCAGCCAGGGCGAAGCGCTGCGGGCCCAGGTGGTCATCGGCGCAGATGGCTCCAACGGCATCACCCGTCGCTGCGTGCTGCCCAAAGACCCCATTTATACCGCCCGCGTGCTCGAGGTGCTCACCCCCATCCCCAACTCACCCGATTTTGCCGATAAGGGTCGCCGAAACCGGGCAGCCTTCTTCGACTTCTTCCCGGTTCCGCAGGGCATTGCCGGGTACACATGGGACTTTCCTACCCAGGTGGGCGGCCAGCCCATGCGCTGCTGGGGCATCTACGATACCAACCTGCTGGCTGGCGGCCCGCGCCCGCCGCTAAAAGAACCACTGGCCGCCGAAATGGGACGCTTCGGGCTCAACCTTAACGACTACTCACTAAAAGGCCACCCCATCCGCTGGTTCGACCCGTTTAACCGCATGTCGGTGCCGCGTGTGTTGCTGGTGGGCGATGCGGTGGGCGCAGACCCAATTTTCGGCGAGGGCATCAGCATGGCGCTCGGCTACGGAAAAGTAGCCGCCGCCGAGCTGGCCCAGGCCTTCAGCCGGGAAAACTTCACTTTTACGGGATACCGGCAGCGGGTGTTGCTCAGTCCGCTGGGGGCAACGCTAATCGCCCGCTGGCTGATCGGGGTTCTCATCTACACCCTGCGCTGGAAATGGTTCCAAATCCTGTTATGGCGCTTCCTTAAACCGCTCGTCATCCTGGTGGCATGGGTCTTTGTGCTCAACTGGGGCAGGCGAATGTAAAAATTGGCTATTGACATTCGCTTTGATTTAGACTAATATCTAATTAGATGTTTGTCTAACATAAACATATAGCTAACCCAAAACATACATTCCATATCCCACAAAAAGGAGGTCGGTGCCCATGTCTTTCGGAATGACTATCTCGTACACAGTATCTGCTACCCATAAAGGAGTGCGAATGGCCTGTAAACCAAATCACGAACCTGCCGAAACCCTACCCGCTGCGGCTCGCGACCTCGTCGGCAGCCAAACTGGCACCCTGCTGGTGCTGTTGGGACAATTGATGACCCATTCCCCGGCATTGCGACCGTATATCGCTCCCCAAACTGGCGAAATGCTGGTAAAAATAGGGAAAAAATTGACCGGTAACGCGGGCTGAGCAATGTCGTCTACCGGGGAGGTTGTATGAGTTCTCTCGACCAGGCCACCATCGAATGGGATTCCGGAACCGCTTACGAGCTGTTTCTCAGTTTGCACGTGCTGCACGAACCCGAATATTACGGTATTCGCGCCTCGTGGGCGGCGGGCATTCGTTCGCGCATCCCCGCCACTGAGCGCAAAGTGCTTGAGGAAGTGATCCCATTTTTGGGCTGGCCCATTGGCTGGGTCTATTCGCTGCCCACACCCAAAGACGCCATCAGCGCGATGTGGGCCATGCGGCAAATCCCGGCGGCCGAACGCATGGTCAAAATCTTCAACCTGGAATGCGAAGATGATAAATACCGCCAGACCATGCTGGGCATCGTCCGGCAACGCGCCTGGGGCGAGAAAGAACTCAAATTTTTCGAAGAAAAACACACCCAAAAAGGCAAAAAAGACTTCGACCTGGCAGGTTTCAAACGCTATCTCGACTGGTGGGCGCGCCCCACTGAATTTGGCGAGGCCTACCTGTCGGCCTTGCAGGCCTACCACGCCGCCTTTTTTGAAGACGAAGAAAAGCACATTGCCCCGGTACTAAAAGCCGGTCTGGAACGCGCTCAGGAGCTCTCTGCCAGCCTGAACGTCAGCGACCTGATCACCGAACTGTCGCAGGGGATCCGCTTCGAGGAAGATTTCTATCCCAAAAAAGTCATCATTGGCCCCACCTACTGGCCCACCCCGCTGGTGGTTTTTGAACGACTGGACGAAACAACGATGCTGTTCATGTTCGGCGCGCGCCCGGCCACCATGTCGGCCATCCCCGGCGAACTGGTTCCAGATGGCCTGCTGCGGTCGCTCAAGGCCCTGGCAGACCCCACACGCCTGAAGATTTTGAACTATCTCTCCAACGAGGCCCTGACTCCCTCCGAGCTTTCGCGCCGCCTGAACCTGCGCGCACCAACCGTTACCCACCACCTGGCCGAGCTGCGTCTCTCGGGCCTGGTCAACCTGACCATTCGCGGACAGGAAAAGGTCTACCGCACCCGTCACGAAGCCTTGCAGGGAATGTATACCGCGTTGGGGACTTTTTTGGAAAGCAAGTAGCCTGTATTAACCCCAAACAAGAAGGAGGAAAGAATTGAATTCTTTCCTCCTTCTTGTTTTTTATCCTAAAAAATCAAACTACATCAGCGCGGCACAACGCCCAGACCGGGGCCATCTGGCAAGACCAGGGTCGCGCCATCATAACGGACACCGCTAAAGGGGTCGTTGGCAACCAATAACGGGCCATCCAGGTCGAGGAATTCACACAGCGGGGCCAGGTGCGCAGCGGCGGTCACACCGACCGAACTTTCGACCATGCATGAGAGCATGATGCGCATGCCGTGAGCGCGGGCAGTGTGAATGGTGCGCAGGGCTTCGCGCAGGCCGCCAGTCTTCATTAACTTGACAACAACACCATCGATCCCGCCTGCATAGACGGCCACATCGGCCGAGGTTTTAACGCTTTCATCGGCAAAAACGGGCAATTTGACACCCTTTTGCATCAGTTCATGGTGTAACCAGCGATAGGCGTCAGGGTCGCCAATCGGCAGGGGCTGCTCGACCAGTTCAAGGTCGTAGCGCTCGAGGCGTGGGATCAGGTCCAGCGCCTGTTGGGGAGTCCAACCGGCATTGGCATCCACACGCAGGCGGGCATGGGTGGCGCTGCGAATGGCCGCGATGGCTGCTTCGGGGTCATCAGGCCCCAGCTTGACTTTGATGATAGGATAGCCGCTTTCACGCGCGGCGCGGGCCATCACCTCGGGTGTGTCGATGCTAATCGTGAAGGAGGTTTGTGGCAGCGGGGCAGGCTTAAGGCCAAACAAGCGATAGAGCGGCTGGCCGAGCAACTTGCCCCACAGATCATGCAGGGCAATATCAACAGCGGCCTGGGCCGCATGCGCGCCTGGCGGCAGGGCGGTAAGCACATCTTCCAGGGCGTAGGGGTTGTCACCCAGGGGCGGTACGGCATCCAGGTAAGCCATCAGGCTGTCCTGGGTGTCACCGTAATATGGAACCGCAGCCGCCTCGCCATAGCCGGTCAGGCCATTGTGGGTGATGGTAGCCAGGGCGTTATGACGCTGGTCGCTGGCGCCATGCGCCACGCGAAAAGTGGTCTTAAGGTTGAGGGTCAGGGGAGAGGAGGTCAGTTTCATGGTTATCGAAACCTGCGCGCCCCGCGATAATTCTCATGCAGCCATTGGCCGTAACGCGGACTGGCAGGGTTGAAGCTATTGATGGAGATGCCCCAATCGGTACCGTTGGAATGGATAAACTCGTCGCCGCCGAGGGAGATGCCCACATGCGTAATGCGCGCGCGGCGCACGTAGCCACGGTCATCGGGGCCAGGGATATCGTCGACGGAGGTTTCGCCAAAGAAGACCAGGTCGCCGGGCTGGAGCGGGCCTTCCACGGGTTGCCCCCGCTCGAACTGCTGGTCGGCATCCCGTGGGATGGTTACGCCCATATAGGCGTAAAATGTACCGGCAAAACCGGAGCAATCGTACCCGTAAGGAGTGCGCCCACCCCACAGGTAAGGCACACCCGCAAAACGGCGACACAGGCCCAGGGTGTAATCGATGCCTGCCGGGTCGGGGCCGGGAGCGGCCGCCAGCGCGGTCAAATCCTCGGCGCGCAGCCGCCACTTGCGGCCATCCGGCAGCTGAATCCATGAAAAACCATCTTCACGCGCCTGCACCAGAACACGGGTGGCAAAGGCCACTTTTTGAACCAGCTCGCCGTTTTCGTCGTGCGCTTCGGCCAGCGCGACGCTGACAATGGCATTGCAGGCAGCCTGCCAGGCCGCTGCTTGCGCCGCCGAGCAGGGATACAGGGCCAGGGTGTGGATCCAGCCGGTGTAGCCGTCATGCTCAAGGCGGATGCGCGTCCAGTCCCCGGCGCTTTCGAGGATGCGGGCGGCTTCGCCCAGGCGCGCCTGGCTGACGCGCTCAGTGAGGATCCCCTGGCCGCGGCGCAGGTCATCTACCGGGCGGTTAATCAGCGCCCAGGGCGTGGCCTCGGTGATAAGCACCTGCACCGCATCGGCAACGGGCTGCCCGGCGATACGGCGCGCTTCAGCATGCATGGCTTCGTCGGTCACGGTTCCGGTCAGGGTGCCGTCAGCGTCCAGGCGCACATCAAAAATACCATTGCGGTTATCGGCGTAATGGGCCAGTCTGTGCCGATACAGGCTTTCGCTGACCGTATTACCGCGCCGCGCCCAAAAATCGGTGACTCGCGCCAGCCAATCATCCAGCACTTCTTCATGGACATTGTGGGCCACGTTTTTAGGCACCCACAGCTCAGAGGCCGGGATATGCCGCCCCATAAACTCGGCATGTTTCATGGGCGCATTGACACGGTCGTTGGCGCCTTGCACAATCAGGGCCGGGCGGGTCACTTGCGCCAGGTCTTCGGGGGTGTAGTTGGGTTCGGTGATCAGCTCTTTGAGCGTCAGGCGAATCAGGTCGCGCCAGTATTCAGGGCCAAGCGTAGCCGAATGCAATTCCTGCATCTCGCGCAGCCAGGCCGGGCGCTCACGCTCAATAAAATCGGGGTCAAAGATGGAGGGTTCTTTCTCCACCAGGTCGGGGCTAACCCAGGCGTTGCCAGCCTGGATGACACAGGTTTGGGTGACCTCGGGATGTTCCATCAGCACCAGCAGGGCAATATTGCCGCCATTGCTATGCCCAACGACATGCGCCCTTTCATAACCCAGGGCACGCACCAGCGCGGCCATATCGGCGGCATGTTCTTTGAAGCTGTACGTCAGGTGGGGGTTGCCCGACTGACCGTGCCCGCGGCAATCGGGCAGGATGACGAAATAATCACTTTCAAGGCACGTCACCACGTTATACCAGCACGAGCGCCCGGTTTGGGTTGAGCCATGAATCAACAAAACGGGCGCCTGCCCGGGCCGGGGCGTGCCAAAGGTCTCGTAAAAAATCTCTGCACCGTTGACGGTTACGTAAGGCATAATCCTCCGCGGGAGCAAAATAGGAAATTGGGATGAATGCAGTATAACATGGGGAAACGCGCCAAACCGCTGCCACACGAGGACCGCTTGCCACGCGCCCCGGCCGCCCCGTGTGCTTTGATTCCGTTAAATGGGTCAGCCCTGGCTTTTAACCCGTTTCAGGAACCCGGGTGTGTTCAATTCCCGTTCCAGTAAATAGGTGAAATAAGCCTGCATGAGATTTTCCACCAGCTTCTGGCTCGCGGCATTCGGACGCGCGCGCGAGGCCCCGGCATAGTCGCTGCGCTGGAAATGCCGCAAATATTTGAGCGTTTCCATGTCAATCGACCATAGTCCCGGCAGCCCAGTCCCACAGCGCGGACAAATGACGCCCCCGGCCGCGGGCGAAAAATACTGGTCCTCGGGCAAAATCTCATTTCCACAGTTGGCGCAGTTAAACAGTTGCGGTCTAAAACCCAAAAAGTCGAGCAGGCGCATCTCATAATAACGCACCGGCAACCAGCCATCGGGCTCCGCCGCAATGCGCGCCAGCGTATCTGTCAACACGTGAAAAATAGCCGGGCTATTGCCTTCCTCGTCATACGTGAAACGGTCGAGCAATTCCAACACATAGGCAGCATACCCCGTCCGCACCAGGTCCTCGCGGATGGGCAGGTAGGCATCGATGGTCTCAACCTGCGCCACAATGGGCAATTCACGCCCGCGCGCCAGTTGCAGGGTTACGCGTGTAAACGGCTCGAGATGCCCGCCTTTGCGCGAGAGCATCTTGCGCGCACCCTTGGCCAGGGCACGCAATTTGCCCTGCTCACGCGTGAACAGGGTCAAAAGACGGTCAGCTTCACCCCAGTCGGCATGACGAAGGACAACAGCCTCAGCACGGAAAGAGCGTGGTTGGTTCATTTGCAGGATATTGTAACGAGAAATGCTATACTATTCCAAACGAATTTCCTCCCCGGAGTTGACATGCCATTTCAAGTAGAAACGTCCACACCCCCTAACACGCCTACCCCAATTGGGCCGTACAACCACATCGCCAGGGTCGGCCAGTTTATCACCATCGGAGGAACGGCGGGCGTCAACCCGGCCACGGGTCAGCTATCCGGGCCCGATGTCTACTCCCAGGCCAGCCAAATCCTCGCATCGTTCCAGGTGATGCTCGCTTCAGTCAACTCAGACCTGGAGCACGTTATCCACATCAATGTTTTCCTAAAACACATGTCCGATTTCGAGGAAATGAATCGCGCCTACGTTGAAAAAATGGGAAACCACCGCCCGGCGCGCACCGTCGTTGGTGTAAGCGAACTGCCTAAACCAGGCGTGCTGCTCACCATGAACCTGACCGCCGTTACCAGGGACTAAAATGAACCGGATGATTGCCTTCCTGCGAGCCATCAACGTCGGCGGTCATAACGTCAAAATGGAACAACTGCGCCTGTTGTTCGAAGAAATGGGCTTTTCCGCCGTAGAAACCTTCATTGCCAGCGGCAATGTCATCTTCGATGCCGCTTCACAGGATACAACCGCCCTGGAAAAGCAGATTGAGACCCGCTTGCACGAAGCGCTCGGGTACGAAGTCGCCACCTTCCTGCGCACCCCCGCCGAGCTGGGCCAGATCGCCCGTTACCCGGCCTTTCCCGCCGCAGAATTGGAAGCGGCCGGGGCGCTCAATATTGCCTTCCTGGCGCACCCACCCCAACCCGAGAATATCCAAAAATTGATGACGCTCAAAACCGATATCGACGACTTCCATCTTCACGAAAGGGAACTCTACTGGCTGTGTCGTACAAAACAAAGTGACTCCACCTTCTCCAATCTTGTCCTCGAGAAAACGCTGCGGCAAAAAGCCACCCTGCGCGGTTACAATACCGTCCGAAAACTGGCCGAAAAAACCATTTCGCGAGTCTAAAAACATGATCAAAATCCCCCGATATACGCCATGAGCATTCGCCTGAAACTGATCCAGTTGGGTCTGGTTTTCAGCTTCCTGATCATTGTGAGCGCGGCCGTTCCTCCTTCTTTTTCAAAGCCAATCTACCTTCCTTCATCTTCTTCCCAACCCAAGCCGGCTCGCAAAAATATCCTGCTGCTGTTCCCTTACCAGCCCAACCTGCCGCACCACATCTTAGCCACCCAGGCAATTGAACAGGAACTCCTCCAGGCATCCGATTTCGAATTCGATCTTTACTTCGAATACCTGGACTTGAACCGCTTTCCCGCCTCGACCTACATGCGCCAGGCCTTTAGCCTGCTGGCCGCCAAATATCGACACAAACCCATCGACCTGGTCATTATCGCCAACGAAATCACCCTCGATCTCTGGCTGGAAAATCGTTCACAAATTGCCCCCGATGCGCCCGTGGTATTTTTTAACATTCCCGCCGGGCGGCTTAACGCGCTCAACCTGCTCGCCAACTTCACCGGCACCGGCACCCGCGTAGAATATTCTCCCGCGCTGGAATGGCTGCTGACGGTGCGGCCTGAAATCAATGAAATTGTCTTGGTGCGTGGGGTTGGCAAAGCCGATAAAGAGGGCATCCAATCCGTCGACAACTTGATGGAGGTCTTCGCCGGGCGGTTAAAAATCACAGACCTCTCAAACTTATCGCTGGAGGAGATTAAGATCCAGGTCGCCAGCTTGCCCCCAACTTCCGTGGTTGTCTTCCACATGCTGTTCGAAGACATCACAGGGGTTCAGTACATCCCGCTCGAGGCCCTGCGCGAAGTTGCCGCCGCCGCATCGGTGCCGGTGCTGAGCGGCTATGCCCAGTTTATTGGAACGGGCACCCTGGGCGGCTACATGTACAGCGTGACCGAGGAAGCCAGCCAGGCAGCCCGCACCGGCCTGCGCATTCTGCGCGGCGAGTCAGCCAGCGCCATCCCCGTTATCACCGGGCCGGGGAATCGCTTTATCTTCGACCAGGCTGTCTTGCGCCGCTTCAACATTCCCGAAGCAAGCCTGCCCCCCAACAGCCTGGTTGAAAACAAGGACATCAACCTGTGGGAATATCATCGCACCGAGATTGTTGCCACCGGGGTGATGATCCTTGCCCTCACCATTCTTTCGCTGTACCTGGGGACAATTTCCCGCCAGCTCAACATCACCCGCGACGCGCTCACGCGGCTCAATGCCGACCTGGAAACCCAGGTTGAAGAACGCACAGCCAAACTGAGCGAAAGCAATCTGCGGCTGGAGCTGGAGATTGCCGAGCGACGCCAGGCCGAAGACCTGATGCGGAACAGCGAAGAGAAATACCGTTTCCTGGCTGAGAACATCACCGATGTCATCTGGATCTTTGACATGAACCAGCAAATGTTCACTTATGTCAGCCCATCGATTGAACGCCAGTTGGGGTACAGCGCCGCCGAGGTCCAAAGCCGCCGCATGGACGAAATCTTGACCCCAAAATCGGCAGAAAAAGCCGCCATCGGCATCGGTCAAACCTTCCAGCTCTATCTCGATGACCCTTCGGACCCGCAAATCGATTATGACGACCTGGAAATGCTGCACAAAAACGGCAGCACGGTCTGGACCGAAACCATCACCAATTACCATACAAACGAAAAGACCGGCCACATCGAAATCATTGGTGTCAGCCGCGATATCAGTGCCCGCAAAATTGCCCAGGACAGCTTGCGGCAGCTTTCACGCGCAGTAGACCAGAGCGCCAGCATGATCCTGATTACCAACACCCAGGGCGCTATCGAATTCGTCAACCCGGCCTTCGAAAAGGGCACCGGCTACAGCCTGGCCGAAGTAAGGGGCAAAAACCCGCGTCTCCTAAAGTCAGGCCAGGTTCCCGGCGAAGTATTCCAAAACCTGTGGGAAACCATTTCGCGCGGCGACATCTGGCAGGGTGAACTGCTCAACCGCAAAAAGAACGGGGAACTCTTTTGGGAAAATGCCATCATCTCGCCCATCCGCGACCCCGATGGGCAAATATCGCACTACGTGGCAGTTAATGAAGACATTACCATTCGCAAAAAACATGAGGCCGAACTGCACGACTACACCAAGAAACTGGAAGTGCTCCAGGCTCAACTGCGCGAACAAGCCATCCGTGACCCATTGACCGGGGTCTTTAATCGCCGCTACCTGATGGAAACCCTCGACCGCGAAATTGCCCGCTCTCGGCGTGAAAACCACCCGCTTAGCCTGATGATTATGGATGTGGACTACTTCAAAATCGTCAACGACACTTACGGTCACCTGGTTGGCGACCAAACCTTGCAAAGGCTGGCCCGCCTGCTAGAAAAAAGCACCCGCAAAGGTGATGTCATCTGCCGCTACGGGGGCGAGGAGTTCGTCGTCCTGATGCCGCACACCTCGCTAGAAGATGCCGTGCGGCGCGCCGAATCGTGGCGCAACACCCTGGAAAATTCCCCGCTGCAATTTTCAGGCCTGACAATTGCCGTGACCATTTCAGTAGGAGTTGCCTCGAATGAAGCCGAAGACATGACCAGCCAGGACCTGCTCTCACAGGCCGACCGGTCGCTATACCGCGCAAAAGGGAACGGCCGCAACCGGGTGGTAGCCCAGGATACCCTCCTTCGATCCTGAAAAATCTCGTTTTTCCTCTTGACAAGCATAAATAAACACTGTATATTTACACTATAAATATACAGTGTTTATTTCATTAAGGAGTCTCATGTCCCCTCGCCCGCGACGCAATGAACAGCAGGGTAACCTGCAAGAAGCCATTAAAGAAAGCGCCTGGAAACATATTGCCGAAGCTGGCGCTTCGGCTCTCAGCCTGCGCGCAATCGCGCGCGACCTGGGTATCACAGCCCCGGCCATCTACAACTACTTTCCCGACCGTGACGCGCTGGTAACGGCCCTGATTACCGATGCTTACACCTCCTTTGGCGATTCGCAAATCGCGGCGCGAGACACCGTCGAAACCGGCAACCTGACCGGGCGGCTGATGGCCACCGGGCTGGCTTACCGCCAGTGGGCTTTAACGCACCCGCAGCGTTACCAGCTCATCTTTGGAACACCCATCCCCGGCTACAACGCCCCAATAGAACAGGTACTGCCCGTAGCGGCGCGTTCACTGAGCGCTATCGTCAGCGTGGTAGATGATTTGCGCCTGGCAGGCAAACTCAACGCCCCCAATTTCCCCGAAGTAAAAGAAGAATACAAATTCAGCTTCGAAATGTGGAAGAAGTTTGGCGGCAACTACGACGTGTTGAGCCTGTCGGTGGCGGTGCTCATTTGGGCGCGCGTACACGGGGTGGTCTCGCTAGAAATTGCGGGCAACCTGCCGCCCTTTGGCGCCGATGGCAACAGCCTGTACCTGTACGAGATGCAGGCGATTGAAAAACAATTTGTAAAACCAGACTAAACGCGCACAACCCGATATGGAAGGAAAAAAATGATGAAAGCTATTATCCTGGATGGTTCTCACGAAAACGACCTGACCGGTAAGCGCGTGCACACCGCGCTGGTAGCGCAGCTACAACTCCGGGGCTGGAACATCGAAACGATTGTGCTGCGCGAGAAAAAGATTGGCAACTGTGCTGGCGATTTTTTCTGCTGGGTGCGCAGCCCCGGCCAGTGCAATGTCGACGATGACAACCGTGAGATTGCCGAGGCGATCGTCAACAGCGACCTGATGGTCTACCTGACCCCGGTCACGTTTGGCGGGTACTCGTCCCTGCTTAAAAAGGCTGTGGATCACCAGATTCAGAACATTGCACCCTTCTTTGCACAGGTTAACGGCGAAACGCACCATGCCCCACGTTATAGCAAGTATCCCGATTTCTTGGCGATTGGCTGGCAGGAACAGGCCGATGAACAGGCTGAAGCCGTCTTTAAGCACCTGGTCTGGCGCAATGCGCTCAATTTCTACGCCAAACGCTCGGTCAGCGGGGTGGTTTTGGCAAGCCAAAGCGACGGTGAGATCACAGCCGCGGTGCAGGGTTGGCTGGAGACAGCGCAAAACGGCACCAAACTACAGCCAGGCGCCCTGCTCTTAAACGGCGAGGCAGCTGCGGGCGCGGCCCCAATCCGGCGCGCCGTGCTACTGGTAGGCAGTCCGCGCACCAAAAAGAGCACTTCGCACTCGCTCGGCGGCTATCTCTTCGAGCAGTTTGGCGCGCAAAATATTGAGACCGAAACGATTTATATTCACACCACGCTACGCTCACAAGAAAAATTGCGCCGGATGCTGGATGCGGTGGAATCTGCCGATTTGGTCCTGCTGGCCTTCCCGCTGTATGTCGATTCGCTGCCCGCACCGGTAATCGAGGCCCTGGAACGAATCGCCGCGCACCAAGCAGGCCAGCCAACCGGCAAGTTGTTCGCTGCCATAGCCAATTGCGGCTTCCCCGAAGCCCACCACAACGCCACCGCGCTGGCGATTTGCGCCACCTTTGCGCGCCAGGCCGGGTTTGCCTGGGCCGGGTCGCTGGCGCTGGGCGCGGGCGAGGGCATGGTGCATGGCGTGCCGCTGAATGAAATGGATGGGCGCGCATACCCGCTTAAGAAGGCGCTGGACCTGGCGGCTGAAGCGCTGGCGCAAGGCCAGCCTATTCCGCAGGCTGCGCAGACGCTTTTATCGAAGCCTTTCATCCCGGCCTGGCTATACCGCCTGATGGGTGGTTTTGGTTGGAAACAGCAAGCCAAACGCTGGGGCGCAGAAAAAACCCTCAACCGCCCAACCTACACCGAGGTGAAATGATGCAGGTGATTCAGATCAAACTCTCTTTTTCAAATGCCTATCTCATCAAGGGCCGCAAAACCATCCTGGTCGATACCGGCTCTCCGCGTGAAGGAGTGCGAATCTTGCGGGCGCTGGCCCAACTGGGGATTGAGCCCAAAGATTTTTCACTCATCCTGCATACCCACGCCCACATGGATCACGCCGGGAGCACGCTGGAGCTAAAACGCTGGATCGATGTGCCCACGGCCGTTCACGAAGCCGATGCCGCCATGCTGGCCAGCGGGCGCATGGGTCCCCTGACCGCAACCGGGCTGGAAGGCCGCCTGCTGTTGCCACTTGTCAACCAGCCTTTCCCCGGCATCCGCGCCAACATCATCATCAAGGAAGAGATTTCGCTCAAAGAGTTTGGCGTGGATGGAAAAGTGCTCTTTACTCCCGGCCATACCGCCGGGTCGATTTCGGTGCTGCTCAACGACGGCCAGGCCATTGCCGGGGATGTGCTGATGGGCGGCAACCTGGGCGGATACCTGTTTGGCTCACGCCCCAATTATCACTACTTCGCTGAAGACCTGGATGCCATCCACAGCAGCATCCGCAGACTGGTCCACAGCCAGGTCAAGCGCATTTATGTTGGTCACGGCGGGCCCCTGGCCCCGGAGGACGTGCGCCAACGTTTCGAAAAAATCATCAAGTTTTAAGAGTGCTCAAAGGAGAGAGACGATGTACAACGTATCCATTACCCGCCTGCGCGTGCGTTCCATTTGGTATATGCCGCTTTTTGCGCTGCATGCCATGCGCAGCATGACCCAGGCCCAACAAGCAAATGGGATCATCGACACTGAAACACGCGTTGAACGCTGGGACACGCATTGGACCAAAACAGTGTGGAAGGACGAAGGCGCGATGAAAGATTATCGCAGCTCGGGCGCGCACCAGTTGGCCATGCGCGTGCTGGCGCAGATTTGCAGCGAGGCCTCGGTTTCGCGCTGGCAGCAAGAAACCCCTGAAATCCCCAACTGGGAAACCGCCCACCGCCACATGCTCGAACACGGCAAACAGTCCAAAGTCAAGCACCCGTCCGAATTCCACCTCGAGGGGCATGTGGCCCCGCCCCTGGCCGGGAAAGCATAAGATGAGCAACCTTGCTCACTTGTGGCCCGGCGTTCACCCGGTGGCGCGCCGCGTACAAGACCACTTTCTCGAACGCGACGGCCTGCGCCTGCACTACGTCAGCCTGGGCGAAGGACCGCTGGTAGTGCTCATCCACGGCATCCCGGAGTTCTGGTATTCGTGGCGGCACCAGATCGAACCACTGGCGCAGGCCGGGTTCCAGGTGCTGGCCCTCGACCAGCGCGGATTCAACCAGTCGGGGCAGCCCGCCACACCGGAGGGCTACCATGTCCGCCACCTGGTGGAAGATGTCGCGGCGATAATTCGCGCGCACAGTCACGGTCAAGCCGCCATCGTCGGGCATGACTCTGGCGCATTCGTCGCCTGGCACTTTGCCGCTGCCTACCCGCACATGACCACCAGCCTGGTCGCGCTCAGTGTGCCGCACCCCAACGCCTTCCGCGAGGAGCTGGCGCAGAACCCGGCTCAACACAACGCCGGAAGCTACGCGCGCAAGATGCAGAAGCCGGATGCGCAACCCGCCTTCCGCATAGGCCCGGTGGGAGTACTCCGCGACCCGGCCGCAGCCCCGCTGTATCTGGCAGCCGAGGGCAGCAGCGACCCGCAAGCCATCACCGCTTTTTACCAGTTGAACTACCCGCGGCCGCCTTACGAGCTCGACCCGGCCCTAACCGAACCGGTTGCGGCCCCCACCCTGGTGCTGCACGGCCAAAAAGATACCTACCTGCTGGCCTCAGGGCATGCGCGGAATGCAAAGTGGCTGCGCCACGCCCCACAAATCGAAATGCTCGATGCCGGGCACTTCATCCAACAAGAAGCTCCCCACCAGGTCAACACCCTCCTGGTGAACTGGCTCCAACAACACGCTTAAGGAAGTCCTCCATGTCTCAAAACGAACTCCATGTTGTCTTTGGTACCGGTCCGCTGGCGCAAGCCACCCAGCGCGCCTTGCTCAAGCGCGGCAAAACCGTCAAAATGGTCAACCGTTCTGGCAAACGGCCGGATGGAATCGATGCCCGTGTAGAAATCGTCGGCGGCGACGCTTACAACCCTGACTTCACCCGCTCGGTGACGCAAGGCGCCGCCGTGGTTTACCAATGCGCCCAGCCTGAATATCACCAGTGGATCACCCAGTTCCCACCCCTGCAAGCCTCCATCCTGGCAGGGGCCGCAGCCCACGGCGCAAAACTGATTGTGGGTGAAAACCTGTACATGTACGGCGACACCAACGGACAGCCCTTGCATGAAGACCTGCCTTATGCTGCCCATACCCGCAAAGGCAAAATACGCGCCGAAATGGCAAATTCGCTGCTGGAGGCGCACCGCAACGGCAAGGTGCGCGTGGCGATGGCACGCGGCGCAGATTTTTACGGCCCGGCTGTACTCGGGTCAGCCCTGGGTGAACGCACCATCATCCCGCTTTTACAGGGCAAACCCGCCGAGGTAACCGGCGCGCTCGACCAGCCGCACACGTACACCTATATCGCAGACTTTGGCGAGGCCCTGGCTATTTTAGGTGAACGCGACGAGGCGCTGGGCCAGGCCTGGCATGTGCCCAACCCGCCCACCCTGACCCAACGCCAGTTGTTGACCCTGTTCTTCAAATCTGCCGGGCTGGAGCCCAAATTTAGTGTGATGGGCAAATGGATGATGGCGCTGGGCGGGTTGTTTATTCCGGCGGCAAAGGAAACCTTCGAAATGATGTATGAGTTTGAGAAGCCCTTTACCGTCAACGCCGACAAGTTCATCCGCACTTTTGGCAACATCGCTACCCCGCACGAAACAGCCATCCAGGAAACCCTGGCCTGGTATCGCATGCACATGCACGCTGAAAAATAAAAGAACCAGCCTACAAAAAAGCCCCATCCGAGGTTAAACCCACCCGGATGGGGCTTTTTTCGACAAACAACAAAATCAGGCGCGGAACAATCCCAGCGGGCTGTAACTGGCCCCGTATCCGGGAAAGATCGTCTCGATGTTGGGGTTGCGCAGGCGGTTAAGCAGCAACTCACTTAAGACCTGGCGATAATCAGTGGTGACGGCCAGGTCAGCACGGTCGTAAAGCTGATCGGTAGCCAGGCCGGGCCACGGGCCGTGAACCTGTCCGCCGTTGACGTTCCCGCCCAGGGCCAGCATCACCGAACCATGACCATGATCGGTGCCGTGGCTGTCGTTTTGAGCCAGGCGGCGGCCAAATTCGCTAATGACTACCAGTGAGAGCCGGTTGGTATAGCCTGAGTCGAGGTCCTGGTAAAAACCGGCCAGGTTTTGCCCCAGGCTCGAGAGCATGCCACCCAGGTAACCTCCCTCGCCATCATTTTCATACTCGTGCGTATCCCAACCGCCAAAATCGACTGTCGCTACCTTGAGCCCGGCCTCCATTTTGATCAAGCGCGCCACAGTCTTGAGCTGGGTGCCCAGTTCATCGTCGCTGTAGCGCGCCCCGTTGGCGGGGCTGTATTCTTGCTGAACCAGTGGGGCGAGGGCCTGAACCGCATCGAGGGTGCGGGTTCCGACGCGATGCAAAAGGGTGTCGCCCTGGTACAGGGTGCGCAACACAGATTGCTGTTCGGTGACCAGGCCGTTATCCCATTGCGACAGGTCGCTGATGTTCGACAGGCTGACGGTGGGGGTATAGCTGAGCAGCGCCGAGGGCTGGGTTGGGGACGAAATAGCGGGCAGCAATCCGCTCACGCCGCCAGGATCGCTTTGCAGGTGGCGGGTGATCCAACCCGAGGTGGTGGACTTGGAACCAGGCGTGCCCAGTTCGATAAATTCCATTGCGTCAAAGTGACTGCGCGTGTCGTAGTTTAGGCCAACCGCATGGACAATGCCCATCTTGCCATCCTGGTACAGATCGTGGAGAGGGGCCAGGGCCGGGTGCAGACCAAACTGGTCGTTGAGATTAATCAGGCTGCGGTCGGAGATTTTCACGCCTGGGCGGGCTTTTTCGTAAAAGCCGCGATCTTCACCGGCCAGCGGCGGGACAACATTAAGCGCATCCCAACCGCCACGCAAGAAAACCACCACCAGGGTATCGGCGGGATTGTCCTGGGCAGCATAAGCCAGGTTGGTAAGGCGCGCGCCAGCCAGCGCGGCAATAGCGGCGGAACAACCTTGTAAAAAGGAACGTCGGGTAAGTTTTGACATAAAAATTCCAATCAACGCAGGCGAAATTCAGGCGACATCAGCACCAATTGCACCATGCCCGAAAGCCGCCAGTTTAGGTGGTCATCGGGCAGTTCATCTTCGGGGCCATAATCCCCGGCCAGGAAGGCAATCAGGCCCTGGCGCGCCTCGGCAGACAGCGAACCCACCAGGCGGCCGATCCAGTAATCGACAAGGACGGTGGCGTTGCGCAAGTCGGCGGGGGTTTCGGCGCGCAGGTCAACGCGCATCACTTTGTTCGGCTCATTGTCATCGTTGAGCCAGTTTTCGGTGACGCCCACGGCAAAATTCCAGCTATAGAGGGTCGCCATGGTGTTGGCCCAGGCATCGGCCACATCAGGATAGCCATTGGGCGGGTGGTGTCCAAACAAGGGCTGGCCCATCATGCCAAACAACCAGTTCACACCGCCAGGCAGGCGATTAAAATCGGCATTGACGGCGCGCAGCATGGCCGCAGCCAATTCGAAGGGGCGCTTAAGCTTGCCGCCCCAGGTGGCGCGAAACTCGGGGGAAAACAGGATGGCGCGATAAACCTGCCGAAGCTGGTCCGGGGCATCTTTGGCCGCCAAAAAGACCTGCGCGGCCGCCTGGACGACGCTCTCGGGCGGGTTATCGCTGATTAAGCGGCGGCACAGTTTGCGGCTGAGATAGGTGGCGGTTCCGGGGTGGGCCGCCAGCATATCGAGCACGTCGCGGCCATCTTTCAGGTCCGGCTGGTCAGCGGGCAGGTAATTCCCCAAAACCAGCTTGTTGAAACGGTCGTGCCAGGGGCGATAATACAGGAACTGCCCGCTGACGCCGATATCGTCCTCGCCTTCCCACAGGTCATCATCAATCCTCCAGCCGGTAAAGCAGCGCGCCGCTTCGTAGACATCATTATCGACGTAACCAATAACCTTACCTTCAGGATTGCGCTCGACCGAGTTAGGGTCACGCACGCCCAGGTAGTTCTCTGCGCCAAGGGTGTGCAGTTCAAACAGCTCGCGGGCAAAGTTCTCATTGGGCCCGGCGTCAGAATTGGAGCGATTATCGAGGTAGTACAGCATGGAGGGGTGGCTGGCAACGGCCTCGAGCATTTGGCGGAAGTTGCCAAACTGATGGGCTCGAATCACGTCGCGGTCGTAGGAGGCAAACAGGGGAGTGCCATCTTCGTGCCAGCCATAGACATTAAAGTGGTTATGCCAGAAATCGGCCAGCAGTTCGTTGAGTTGTTTTTTGCTGTACACTACGCGCAAAAAGGTGGCTTCAACCAGTTCATCTGCGGGCATCACAAACCAGCGCCAGTGACGGTCATCGTTATCGCCATAGGGATTGTTGACGATATGTTCGGTATACAGGTCGCCCAGGGATTTGTGTAAGGTTTCGAACCCGGCAGCCGCGTAGCGCGCCTCGAACTCGCTGTCATCGATAAAATCGGGATTGAGTTGGGCCTCCACCCAGGCCTGGAAACGCGCTTCGTCGGTTTCGCCCAGGCCTAAAAAGGCCTCGCGGTCACCCGGGCGCGGCCCAAACGACAGGCGATTAAGCACGATGGTAGCCAGGTCTGGCAATTGCTCGGGCGGAACCGGGACAATGGGGGTGGCCGGTGAAAAACCATCAATTGAAATTGGGCCGCTGGTGGGGATCAGGGCGGTGGGCGACACGGCGCTCCCATTTTGGGGCTGGCAGGCTGCCAGGGCAGAGCTTGCGGCGGTCAGGCCAGCCAATTTTAAGAAGTCGCGGCGAGAAATTTGGGACATAGGTTATTCCTTTACGAAATCTTACCGGGTGTGTCAAATTCTCCCAATCACCCGAAAGGGGTGTTTTACAAAATCGCCCGGATACGTGATCCGGGCGATGGCGTTTCAGGCCAGTTCTTTGAGCATAAGGGCATGCAGGGCAGGGTTAGCCGCCAAAACCGATTGCGGCGGGTGGAGATAATCGGAACCGCCATCGACATTGGTGACGGTGGCCCCGGCTTCTTCAGCCACCAACCCGGCCGCGGCCACATCCCAGGGTTTGAGCGAAAGCTCCCAGTAGCCATCAAAGCGGCCCGCGCCAACGTAACACAGGTCGAGGGCGGCCGAACCCAGGCGGCGCACGCCCTGGCTCATTTTGGCAAATTTCACAAAATAATCGAAGTTGTTGCGCGAGGCATGCCAGGCGTCGTAGGGGAAACCGGTCACGAGCAGGCTGCGCACCAGTTCGCTGGCAGTTGACACCTTTAGCGAACGGCCATTCAGCCAGGCGCCTTTGCCGCGCTCGGCCGTGAACAATTCATCGCGCAATGGGTCATAGACTGCGGCCAGGCGCGTCTGGCCTTTGTAGGCATAGGCAATCGAGACACAGAACATAGGTACGCCGTGGGCATAGTTCACGGTCCCATCCAGCGGGTCAATCAGCCACAGGTGGTCAGCGCCGCCATCGATCAGCCCCGATTCTTCGGCCAGCACAGAATGACCCGGGAAGAGGCGCGCCACTTCTGCGAGCAGGTAGGCTTCGGAGGCGTGGTCAATCTCGGTCACCAGGTCGATGACGCCTTTATAGTCCACTTTGTGGTCTTTTTCATAACCATCAGACAAAATGCGACCGGCCTGTCGCGCCATGCGCTCCAGGTCGGCCAGGGTGGGTTGCACAGTCATGCTTATTTTTTCGCTTTCAAATCGTCGAGAATTCGGTAGATTTCTTTCAACTCGGCCTGGATGTTTTCCCGGTCGGCGTATGCCTGCTGGAGCATCGATTCGAAAGCCGGGCGTTGCTCGGACGGCAGGGTGGGAATCAGGCGCTCTGTGCGGGCAATCTGCGTATTTTTATGGCGCAGCTTTTGTTCGAGACGCTCGCGGTAACCCTGGTAAAACTCGCGGGTATTGAGCGGCTCGGTGTTCGACTCGGGTGACTGGGTCATGATTTCCGCAATGGTCAGCAGGAAATCCTCGGTATCGATCGGTTTTTCGATAAAACGGGTTGCTCCCAGGCTAAGGGCAAAGCTCTTGTCCTCGGGAGTCACATAGGTGGCCGAAAGATAGATGACCGGGATACTGCGAGTGGCCGGGTTGGTACGCAAACGCTGGACGAAGGCGTAACCATCCATCTTGGGCATGAGGATATCAGTGATAATCAGCGCGGGTCTGACCGTGTTCAGAATATCGAGGGCTTCGAGGCCGTTATGCGCGCTGACTACATCGTAACCCTTGAATCTCAGGGTTACTTCGAGCAATTCCAGGACGTTCGGAACGTCCTCCACTACAAGAATAGGTCCTTGGCGCATAAGTCTATTTTACTCCCCAAGTGGCGTTCTGAAAATTACCAATTCGGAACAATTCAGGAAAAGAATGGAGCAGGCTCGCTTGAGCCTGCTCCACAAAACGTTACGGGTTATTTACCCTTTTTCTTTTCTTCGGGCTCGCTGGCAGCTGTTTTTTTCATGCTTTCATAAATCTGCTGGCGCAGGGCGTCTGCCTCGGCCGAACGCGGCGTCTGCGCATCACCTGCCATGGCGCTGTAGCGCTCAGAGAGCAGCATGGTTAGCAGGGCTTCCATAATGCTACCGGAGGTGCTGCTGCCGCCCTCGGTGCTGTTGCCGCCTGTCACCATGATGCGCGGGACCACATCCACACCCGACTGCTGGATGGCTTCAGCGAAGCGATTGAGCACCTGCTGGGTGACCTGGAACTGCGGCCCGCCATAGGCGCGAACCTGTTCTTCGGTAGCAAGCGCTTGCGCAATACCGATGCGGGCCGTCTTTTCGGCTTCGGCTTCGGCCAGGGCGCGGATCTGGGCGGCCTGCTGGATGGAGCGCTGGTACTCGGCCTTACCCTGGCTGGTCTGGATGTTGATGCTCAACTCAGCTTCGGTCATCTTGGTCTGCATCTGGGCGCGGGATTCAGCCTCGCGCAGTTCGCGTTCCTTCACGGCGGCCACCTGCTGGCGGTTGTAGGTCTCCACCTGTTCGGTGGCGATCTGGCGCGAGCGCAACTGGGTCAGGATGGTTTCGATCTGGTGGTCATCGGATGAAGAGGTGGGCGTACCGATCAACACTTCTTCCAATTCCAGGTTGTAGTGCTGGAACTTTTCCTTCATCTCGGTGCTGGCCTGTTGCTGGATGGCGCTGCGCTCTTGCAAAAGCTGGATGAGCGTGCGAGTCTGACCAATGTTTTTGAAATAAGCCGCCACCATCGGGTCGAGGGTTTGCTCGACCAGTTTCTTGATGTCGCCAAAGCGCTGGATAACGAGCGGAGCCTTCTGGTAGTCGATGTGAACCACCACCGAGAGCGGCAGCGACGGCTCGAAAGCATCTTTGGTGATAAGCGAGACCTCGCTCAGGTTTTCGTCGAAATTGTGCGAACCGACCTGGCTCTTGATCCACTTCAGGATAAAGTTGGTGGTGGGAACGCTGATAACCTTGCCCGCATAGGTGTTGAACGGGTACTTGCCCGGCAGGAGCGGTTCACTCCACACACCGCGATTACCCTTGGTAACCAGTTCACCGTGCCGATATTCCTTGCCGGAGATGTCGTCGCCGGTGGTGCCGGTGTAAGAGACAACCACACCCACGTTGCCGACTTCGATGACCGTCTTTTGGATCATCTCGACGGTGGCGAACAGGCGATTGATGTAATACGTGCCTTCGACCAGCACCTGTAACTGGCGGCCACGGAAGCCCCCAGCCGCCAGGAAGTGATCGGCATCCTGGAATTTGTTGTGATAGGTTTCAGGAATCGCCGGGTTGTCACCCAGGACCGGCGCGATGATCTCACCCTGACCCAGAGACGGGCCATCATGGACCGTGACGATACCAATCTTGTCATCGGTGTCTTTAATAATGACCGGGCGGAAACCGCCGCGTTCCTTGATAACCTCGGCCATGCGAATGACGACGTCATTCTCTTCGCGGCTGAGCGGCAGTGAGTAGACACGCTCTTCGGTAATGACCACAAACTGCACCAGGTTGATGGCGTAGGTCCCTTCGCGCAGGATACGACGCTGCGGGCCGCGCTGGCCGCCGTTCTTCAAAAAGGTGGTGACATCCTGGAAGTCGTCGGCGGTGGTGTTAGAGGCCAACACCTGGGCTGGTTCGAGCGGCTTGCCGTCTCGGGCAAAAATGTAGCCGATCTTGCCCTGGGTGATCGTCACCAGCGGGCCAATATGAACGGCATACTGAATCGGCATCAGGTAATGCAGGCCACCGCGCAAAATCTGCGGCTGGAAACCCGCTTCACCATTCAGCGCGATCAGACCCGATTTAATCGAGCCGCGGCCAAAGCGTTTTTCCACCAGGCCAACACGATTGTTGGGAATAAAACGAATTCCAGAAAGCAGGAGCAGGACGGCGACCCCAATCAGCAGGAGCAGCAGACCTCCCCCAAAATAAAGTAAACCTGTCATTTGTTCTCCTTTTCCGGCGTTAATGCGCCGAATTGATATACGAGAAAGCCTCCCAAAGGTATCTCAAACCTTTGGGAGGCTGGTTTTATTCTTCGGCGAGGACGATGACCCTGTCTTCGGGCGCAAATGTGATGGTGGCAGATTTCTTGGGGTTGGTATGGACGCCATAGGCAGCTTCTGCATTGCGGGCCTCAGCGTTGATACGGTACCCGAAAGCGGTTTCACCCCGGCGGCGAGCGGCCTCAACTACGGTATAGAAGTTCACCGGCTGGCCTGGCTCTACATAGTCGGCGGCGGGTTTGAGATAAATCTCGCAGCCTTCGGGGTCAAACAGGTCAATAAAGACATCGTACAGGTCCCCATTTTCGCTCAATTGGGCCAACATCAGGCTAACGAGGTGATCGCTGACAATGAAGTCGTCCACCTTGGCTACTTCGGCCAGCTCACGGTTGCGCAGGTCGAGCATCTCGCTGACGATGGAGAAAGGCGTTTCATCCTTCTCGGCCAGGTCACGCAGGTGCAGGATGGTGATGAGGGTGCGCGCATCGGCCTGTTGGATCTCGAGGCGGGTGTTAGCCAGGACAATTACATGGTCAAAATCGGCTACGCCCAGGTCATCGAGCAAGTCGCGGCTGGTGGTATTACCCGCGCGGAAAATGAGCTTCTGGTTTTCCAGCTCGGCATATTCCCTAACTTCCTGCTCAAACTCGGCATCAGCTACCACGGTGATGGTAGACCCGGCGGCCACATAGTTATCCAATTCGCGCACAATGGTTCCAGCGCAATCGTTCCAGCCTAAAATCAGGCCCTTTTCGGGAGCTTTTTCAGTGGCCTTTTTACCAGAGCGCAGCAGCGCATTCTGGAAGGACGGGGCAATGCCCGAAAGGCGGATAGTGTCGTCGTCGGCAGAAATAACAATCAGGCGATCGCCGGGTGCGATACGAGTCTCCATGGGCGGATTAAGCATGGATTTCCCGTCGGCGGTCGCAATGCCCAGAAGGCTTGAATCTTCATAAGCAGAGAGCGCATCGGCGTAGGTTTTGCCCGACAGGGTCGGCTCGTTCTTGAAATAAATCTCGTCGCCACCGAAATCAAGCAATTCGGTGTAAACAACCGACAAACCCGACTGGCGGCTGGTCTGGGCGGTGACACGGGCAATCAGGTCACCCATCAGCACCGGGCTGACCTGGTCGCGGGTGCTAATCATGCGAACCACGTCGAGATTTTGGGCATTATCGATTTGCGTAACAATGTGATAAGGCTGCTCGCGCCGATTGGGGTTATTGGTGATGGCCAAAACCGTCTTAATCACAAAAGTATCGGCGTCATCCCCCTCGGGGGGCAAGACAATAATCGAGCGCGCACTGTGCGGGCTGACAATTTCCAGGTCTGTGGGGTCCATGGGCGAACCGGAGCGGCAAATAACACGCGTGTTCTTTGTATCTGGAACCCGAGAACGAATCTCATCTTCCATTTCCACTTTATCGGTATCGGCCAGGATGGCGATCGCCGGGTTTTTCTGGTTCTGGTTGGCAATCACCAATTCTGCAATGACGGTGAAAATCTGCGGCGACCAGCCCAGGATGATGGTGTGATTGTCTTCGAGCACAATCGAACGGCCTTTGCGCAGTTCTTCGAGCTTGCCTTCCACGCCCGCGCCCAGTACACCGATCAGGGTTGAGACCACGAACACGCCGCCCAGGGTGACCAGGAACATGATAAAGCGAAAGCCAAAGCCCGCATCGCCGCCCATGGTTCCGGCATCGAGAGTGCGCATCAGGCTGGCCCAGGCCGCTTCACCAAACGAGAGCGGGCCATCGCCCTGGTTAATGCCAAAGATTGAAATGACCGCTGCGGCAATAAAAATGATCACCAGCGAAAGCAGGCCCAACATCCCAATCATCGCTGGTGTTCCGGCAGCCATCACGGTATCGAACAAATATTGCAAACGTTGCTTCAGTGTGATTTTTCGTGCCATACATCCTCCAAAACATGATAGTTTGATTATAGGAACTATTTTATCGGAAACAATCCCCAAATTGACCTGTAGACAGATTTTCTCTATACTAGGAATGCGTGAAACCTTTACTCCTGTGCGCCAAAACCCGGTTACTATAAGGCACTTTCAGACCGGGCGGATACCAAGTTCATGACAAACGGAGGCCTGATGAGCAATAAACTGACCTGGTTCGGACATGCAACCCTGGGGCTCGAAACCGGGGGCTACTCGCTGCTGGTGGATCCGTTCTTTAGCGGCAACCCATCGTCACCGGTGAAAGCAGAGACCGTTGCGGCTGATTTTATCCTGATCACACACGGACACGGCGACCATGTGGGAGATGCGGTCAGCATTGCCAAACGCACCGGCGCAACCGTGGTCGCCAATTTTGAAATTTGCAATTGGCTCGAAAAACAAGGGGTGGATAACACCCATGCCCAACACCTGGGCGGCGGATATCATTACCCGTTCGGATACCTGAAATTGACCCTGGCCTTGCATGGATCGGCCCTGCCCGATGGCTCGTATGGCGGCAACCCGGCCGGATTCTTGCTGACAACGACCTCCGGGGCCAAGATTTACCTGGCCGGAGATACCGGCCTGTTCGGTGACATGAAACTGATCGGCGAGGAAGGCCTGGAGGTGGCCGTGCTGCCAATCGGCGACAACTTTACCATGGGCCCAGCCGATGCGTTGCGGGCAGTCAAAATGCTGGCTCCCAAACATGTCATCCCAATCCACTACTCCACCTGGGGGTTGATCGACCAGGATGCGCGCGCCTGGGCCGCCAAAGTGGAGGCCGAAACCGGCGCCAAAGTTCACGCCATTCGACCTGGCGAAAGTTTTTCGTTCTAACTGACTCTCTTCCAACAACAAACCGTTGCGCGGAGTTTATCCTGCACAACGGTTCTTTTAATGGCTGGTTTTCACCACAACGGCAGGCCAATGGCGCTGGTAAAAGTGTTAAGCAGGGCAAACAACCCGCCAGAAATTTCCCAACCCAGCACAGCCACCAGGATTCCCAGCAGGGTACCGGCGGCGATGTCGGATAAATAATGAACGCCCATTGCCACCCGCGCCAGGGCTACTAGCGGAGCCCAAACCCACAGGATGGCAGCCAGCCAGCCAGGGCCAAGCAAAGTCGCCAATGCGGCAATCAGGAAAGCGCGCGCGGCATGGCCGGAGGGGAAGGAGTGCGGGTCGGTATTCCGATAAATGGCACCCCACTCGCCCTGGGGTCGCTGGCGACGGATGGCAAATTTCAGCGGGAAGACGAACAGGGCCAGGATCACAATCCAGAATAGTTCGTAAAAAGCCCAACGCTTCCAGACCGATTCGCTCAGCAACCAGAGCAGCAGCATGGCAATTGCCCAAAACCACGAGTCGCCCGAATGGGCAAAAAACGAGGCCAGGGTGCGGAGAATCCCGGGCTTTTCGGCCACTCGCAAGGCATAAGACCAGTCACGGTCAAATTCAAGGGTGCGTTTCAACAATTCCGTTCTCCAATAAATGATGTGAAATGAAAGGGCGACCCAAGGCATGGCCGCCCTCAGCCGCTACATCCTTAAGACTGGCTATTTTGCCAGGTCAGTGCGCATTAATTCGAGCTGGTGGGGTTTGTCCACATCCATCCCGGCTTCGGCCCACGGCCAGACGATGGCCTTCCCCTTAATCCCGATGCTGGCACTGGCGCTGGCAACCGCTTCTTCGAGAGTCAATTGGCGGGTAAGCAGCTTGAAGAGCGTTCCCCAGCCGATGATGGAAGCCTGCCGCAACGGGCTTTTGCGGTTGCCGATTAACGCTTCCCAGGTTTCGAGATGTTCAGTTGCCATACGCACGTGGGTGGCGTTTAAATCGGCCCCGCAAACATCCATGTCCTTGAGGTGCGTCCAGGTGCGGCGCGAATTGGGATAGCGCTTGTCCATCACCTCGCGCGGAATAACGCCATAATACAGGTCTGAGGGGTCAGACTTCATCTGCTCCACCAGCCAATCGACCATTTCGCCGGTGACGGCCGGGATGTCGGACGATACTATCAACACGTATTCGGTTTTGGGGTTAAGCTGGAGCGATTTTTCAACCCCGGCAACAATGTTGGACAACATGCGGCCCTGGTTGGAGAGGTAGTGGGTCGGTTTGGAACAGGTCACCCCGGCTTTTTCACTCAGGCCAATGATGATGACATTCTCCACCTGGCTGGAAGCCGAGAGCGCATCGAGCACCCATTGAATCATGGGTTTACCAGCCACATCGACCATGGCTTTGGAGCGGCCTTCGGTATAGATATAAAGCGGGTCTTCAGGCAGGGGAATGCCCCCGGCGGTCACAATTGCATCCATGGCTATCTCCGTTATTGATTAAGTTCTTGCAACTGTGGCTCGAAACCTAACTGGTTGAGCATCTCGTTATATTCATCGTGCGTCAGTGGCCGGCCCTTGCCCGAAACAGCCACCAGTGCGGCTTCCATCATGTTGGTGCCAAACGAACGTCCATCCAGCACGGGTGTCGTCGTCAGCAGGTATTTGATGCCCGCTTTTTTGAAAAAGGCCACATCTTCGGGTGTGGTGGTGTTGGTCACAATCACTTTACCGGGCAGGTCATCGGGCATATGGCGTTTGATGTAATGACAATCCCCGGCAATCACCGTGGCCGCCCGGAAGTATTTTTCGCCTTTGGGCGAGCGTTTTTCCTGTTTTTCGCCAATCGGATAGATCCACTCAAAGGGCAAGCGGCCCACAATCGGCATCAGCAGTGCTGCGGCCAGTTCAATCTGGCGGGTGCTGTGCAACATAATCGGCACATCGATCCCAAAAAGCAGGTCGCCATACACACATTCGTAGCCTGCCTGTGGGAAACAAACGGACATGCCCCAGCGGTCAATGCCCACCGGGATAAAGGCTTTGCGCCCTAGTTGATCGATATAGGCTTTTATCTTGCTATCAAGATAAGCGGCTGACTTATTTTCCAGGGTATTCTTGAGCCCGGTCCCATCGACCAGGGGTGTTTTTTCGACAAACCGAACCATCGGTTTAATAGAATGGAATGGATACCATTTTCCGGCCACCATCGCCCCTAAGTCTGCGCCACCCACCCCAAACGCGTCGACAACCCCATCGAGTTCCTTGTATTTTTGCGCGGCGGCTTCCATATCCCCATCGGTACCGATACGCTCAATGCTAACTTTTTCGCCTAACAGGGTGATTTCAACCGCCTTATTGCGCTTCGATGAGCCAATACTGATGCTGACAGCGCGCTTCATAAGCAGCCTCCGAAAAATTGATTTCTGCGAGTATACACCGGATTAAGAAATTTAATAACAGCCCCGGCCGGGCCGCCAATAAAAAAGACCTGGCGCTTGGCCAGGTCTTCCTGTTAGCGAACATTCTTTCTCTTCCAGTCCAAAACCCCTTGCTGAAGTGAGTCACGCCAATCGACCTGCGGAGTCCAGTCCAGTTCGGTACGCAAACGGGTGGCATCCACCGTCATGGTGCGCCAGAGCGGGAAAAACAGGTCAATGCTCATACGCGCCGGGTTACTGGCCGATTGATTGACCAGCGAGCGGAAAGCCACCGAAATCACCGAAGAATACGTGGTCGGCGCAGGCACACCCAGCCCGCGCGCAATGGAGGTCACGACATCACGCACTTTGACAGTTTCGTCGGCGACGTTATAAATCCTGTTAGAAGCCTTGGGATGGATCGCAGTCAGCGCCGCCACCTGGCTGACATTTTCCACAGCACTGAGCGACATTTCCTGCTCGCCATTGCCGATATATGTAAAGCTGTTGTTCAACAACAAACGAGAAATAGAAGGAATCAGGAAACGATCACCGCCGCCGGTAATCCAATATGGACGCAGGATTACGTAAGGCACACCCGAGGTGCGCACGACTTGTTCGGCGCTGACCTTGCTCTGGGTATAGCTGTTTCCAGTGCCATAAGGCGTGTCTTCATTGACATTGCCTTTAAGGATGTTGGTGCCATAAACGCCGGATGTGCTCATATAAACAAACCGGCGCACCCCGGCAGCGCGTGCCGCATTCACCAGCGAAAGTGTGCCCACCGTGTTGATGCGGTTGTAATCTTCGTCACTGCCGCGCCCCGAACCCACCAGGGCAGCACAATGCACAATCACATCCACGCCTTTAACAGCAGCGGCCAGCGTATCGGGTTGGTTTAGGTCAGCCCGTACCAGCTTAATCAGCGAACCCAATGTTTCAGTCCGCCCCGAATCGCGCACCATACCGCGCACAGAATGCTGTTGAGAAACCAGCCGCCGCGCGATTAAATTTCCAACCAAGCCAGATACACCGGTCACAAGGATGTTCATCGACTATTCTCCGAACGAAGATTTTACACCGAAACACTCCACCTGGCCCGGGCGCTACATATCAAAATTGTTGTTTCATCGGTTAGAATCTTTGGAAAAGGAGCTGCCATGACCTTCATCTTAGTCCTGCTTGGCTGGGTCTTTTCCCTTACCCTGCACGAATTTGCCCACGCCCTCACCGCCTACCGTGGCGGCGATTGGACCGTACGCGAAAAAGGTTACCTGACCTTCAATCCGCTCAAATACACTCACCCGGTTTACTCGCTCCTGCTCCCGTTGCTGTTCCTGTTGATGGGCGGCATCGGCCTGCCGGGTGGCGCCGTCTACATTGAAACCTGGCGGCTGCGCTCGAGCCGGTGGGAAACCGCTGTTTCGCTGGCCGGGCCGTTCTCCAACCTGGTAGTGGCCGTTGTGCTGGCCATCGTCCTGCGCATCGCTTCCCCTGGCGCAGAAGGCATCTGGCCCGCGCTGGCCTTCCTGGCGCTGCTACAAGTGACTGCCGCCCTGTTTAACCTGCTGCCCATCCCGCCTTTCGACGGTTACGGGGCGCTGCGCCCACACCTGAGCTTTAGCGTTCGTGAAAAGATGGATCGCTTTGGGCAAATCTCCATGTTCGTGGTCTTTGCCATCTTCTGGTACCTGCCCATCATCGGCGACCGCTTCTGGGACCTGGTTTTCTTTGTTGCGCGGCTCATCGGGATTCCACTCTCGCTGGCCGGGGTGGGCTACGACTGGTTCCAGTTCTGGCGCTAACAACTAACGGTAATCCCCCTCGCCGCGAATCTTGCCACGCTCGAGGCGCGAAAACAGCTTTTCGATGTTGGCTTCAGCCACATCCTGGAGTGACAGGTCAAGCTCGGTGGCGATCTGGGCCATGTACCACAGCACGTCACCGAGTTCGTATTTAAGCGCATCGCGGTCTTCGGCTGAAATCTGGCCGCCCTTGTCGCGGAAGATTTTCTTCACCTTCCCGGCC
Source organism: uncultured Anaerolinea sp. (assembly GCA_964562145.1). Taxonomy (GTDB): domain Bacteria; phylum Chloroflexota; class Anaerolineae; order Anaerolineales; family Villigracilaceae; genus UBA5195. The sequence goes on from CAZLSP010000006.1 coordinate 49,546, forward strand.
AGTTCCCCGGCTTCGTTAACGAGACCCAACGTGGGGTAGACGATGGGGTGGTCGGTGTGAACCAAATTCCAGGTTTTGCGTGACTCGCGCTGGTAGGTGTCGAAATTATCCAGTTTCATAAAACAGCTCCTGTCTAAAAGATGGGCGGATTATATCAAGAGTGGCGGCGCGCCTTTCAAAAACGCAAGGCGAAAACCCTACCTTTGGGTGATTGGATCCTCCCGGCAAGCGGCTATACTAGGGCCTGATGGCAGGGGGGTCCTGTCGTTTAACGCAAATAGCATTTTCTCTATCTCTGGTGCTGTGCAACCTGAAAATTGCCGCCAGATGTGGTGTCAAAATGATATTCGTTAAACCAAACAGGAGAATGTTTATGAAAAAGCTTTTCCCCCTTTTAACGGCCCTGGTTCTCTTTTTGAACGCATGCGGCCAGGCCCAACCCACAGCGGTTGTCCTCCCCACAGCAGTCCCAACCCAAGAAGTTCAATCCAATGACCCCGGTCAGCCCGCAGGCGGCCAGGCGGGGGATGAACGCACTTCCGATGCCGATGGCATGGTGCAGGTCTACATCCCTGGTGGCAAGTTCCAGATGGGCGGCGTCGATGGTGATGCCCAGGACGACGAAAAACCAGCTCATTTCGTAACGGTTGGCCCCTTCTGGATGGACAAACACGAAGTGACAAACAGCATGTACCAGTTATGTGTCGCTGCCGGGGTTTGCAATCCCCCGCGTGAGTATAAATCGGAAGGGCGCGAGGCCTATTTTGGCAGCCCCGATTTTGCCGATTACCCGGTTATCTTTGTCAACTGGGAAGATGCCAAAACCTATTGCGGCTGGGCTGGCCGTCAATTACCCACCGAGGCCCAATGGGAATTTGCCGCTCGCGGCAGCGCCGATTTTCGCCGTTTCCCGTGGGGCGACCAGAGCCCCGATAACAGCCTGGCCAACTACGACTATACCGTTCGCGACACGTCACGCGTAGGCAGCTACCCGAAGGGTGCCAGCCCGTTTGGTTTGGTGGACATGGCCGGGAACGTGTGGGAGTGGGTCAGTGACTTCTATGACCCGCAGCATTACGCCCAGGCAGGCGAACAGAACCCAACCGGGCCCAATGCCGCCGGACCCAATGGCCCGCGCCGTGTCATCCGTGGCGGCTCATGGGCAGATGGTTTCAAAGACCTGCGCGTTTCGAACCGCGGTTTTGCCCTGGCCCCCGACCTGACCGCGGACTCAAAGTCCGAAGCTTATATGGGCGAAGGCAATTCGCGCATCGGTTTCCGCTGTGTAGCTCCCGGCCAGTAAGCGTCAACTTTATAAATAAAACGGGATGCCTGTAACAGGCATCCCGTTTTTGATTCAGGTATCGTTGCCAGGCCTTACTGACCCACGCCAGTAGAAATGGTTCCGTTGAGCAAATCGTTGAGCACTCTTTGAGCATTATCCTGTTTGCCGGGGCTGAACAGGTCGAGATTGGCATTGGTAAAAGAAAGCGGCGCCGGGAAAACCTGCCCCCCCTGCCCCGTTACCAGGGATGGGAAAGCCAGTTTCATGGCCTCGAGGTAATTGGGCTGCAAAGTTACCACCCAACCGTTGACATCTTCCATCGGCGTTTGAGTGCCAATTGCTAAAACACCAACCGTCTGCAAATATTGAAGCAGTTCAGGGGCGTCGGTTCCGGGTTGCAGGAAAAGCGTATCCACTTTGCGGCGGATCAGGATATCTGCATAAGCGCCATATTCGCTGGGTTTGGCATCTTGCGGGATGTCCTGGGCCAACGGGTATTCTTCAAACGGACCGGCATAGGGATTGCACAGGCCACAGAAAAATTCTTGCCCGGCGCGAAAAGCAGTGGTGATGATTTCGGCTTCAGGTGTATCGCGGCGCAGCAACACCCCGGTGTGATAATCTTGTGTAATCATCGAGGCGATATAACCGGCCATAAAGGCAACATGATCGATCCGGGCCGAGTCGCTGCCCAGGATGCTGATATTGCCCCCGGCCTGAACCTCGGGCATGTTGATTGCCAGGAATTGAGCCTGTGGGGCCGCCGCCGCCAACGCGACAATGCCCGGGTCTGGCGGCAGGGCAATGACAATTTTGAGCATCGGCTCAAGGTCAGCAGGAGTTAGCTTGTTACGCACCTGGAAACGATACCCAATGGCCTGCGACAGGTCATAAACCGCCGTCTGATAGGCCTTGGCCTGTTCTTCGTTCAGCTCTGCCGGGATGACGAGAATGACCAGTGGCGGTGGCAAGGTTGGGGTGGGGCCAACCGTCGGCTGGGGGGTAGAGGACGGTTGGGGTGTGGAGGCCGCCGGGGTTTCGGTGGCGGCCGCCGAGCAGGACATCAAAAAGATGGCCAGGAGGGTCAAAAGAATGTGGGTTACAGAACGAGCACGCACAAATCCATCTCCGGGGTTGGGAGTAAAGAACGCGGCAATTGTACCTGATTTACCTGCCCGCTGCGGCCAACAAAAAAGGACGCCCGTGCGGGCGTCCCTGGTAAAAGTTGGGCGGGTTTACTTGCTGGCGACTTTGATGACACGCGGGCGGGCCGATTCGGCCTTGGGGATGCGCAGGGTCAGCACGCCATTTTCGATGCTGGCTTCGGCTTTTTCGGCATCCAGCTGGGAGGGCAGGCGCAAGGCGCGTCGGAAAGAACCAGCGGGCAGTTCGCGCATCAGCGACTCGCCTTCGTGCTGGGCAAACTGGCCTTCGATGCTGAGGGTGTCTTCGATAATTTGGATATTCAGGTCGTCGGCCTTGAGACCAGGCACATAAGCGGTCAGCACATAAGCTTCACCGTCATCGCGGATATCAACGGGTAAATTGCGAGCGGCATAAGCTTCGGGCTGAGCAGCGGCCCAACGGCGGGCATAACGGACGGGGGTGGTGGTCAGGTAGAAAGTCATAGGGGTCATCTCCTTGTTTGTTATTGATTGATGTCCGTATGATATTCCGCCAGTATAAGAAATTTGATGATAACCGGTCAACATTGCATAAGAAGCAAATATGCAATTTGATAGAAAAACCCGGCATGCTTTATACTTGTTTTGCGGAAACTTTTTAGACCCAGGCAGCGTCGGTGGAGTAAGATTGCCACCCACCCAAGGAGGTTAAGATGTCTTTTCCACACTGGCGCTTGCTGCTGGTTGCCCTGATGATTTTCCTGGCTGGATGCGGCCCGACCCAGGTCACCGTCCAACCCATCGACTCGGTACAGGCCGACCCGGAAAGCCCACTCCAGGCTACCCTCCCGCCAACCGAGGTTCCGGCCCTGCCCGTTACACCCACCCAGCCGCCCACCCCCATTGACCAAGGAGAACCCCCTGCCATGAGCCTGCCCGAACAAGCCCCCATCCCTACCGGCTTACAAGACCTGGTGGATAACGCCAAAGCCGACCTGGCTAAACAACAAGGCCTGGCAGCAGAGCAGATCCATGTTCTTGAGGCCGCCGAGGTGGTCTGGCCCGACTCCAGCCTGGGCTGCCCACAAAAAGGGATGGAATATGCCCAAATGCTCACCACCGGTTTCAGGGTTGTGCTCGAAAGCGGCGGGATTTCGTACGAATACCATGCTGGCCCCAACCGGGCGGTGTTCTTTTGCAAAAACCCGACCCCGCCTGTCATTGGCACACCGGGCAACACCTAACCAAAAGATAAAAACGGCTGGCGGAAATCCGCCAGCCGTTTTTTGTTTGTGGAAGAACCCTACTGGTTAGGGCACATCAACACGAATGATGGTGGGATTGGGCATCCCGGCCGCGCCGCTGTAGGCAATGCTGCCGAGATACTTGGTGCCCGCCGCCAAACCGTTGAAGGTCAGGTTGATGGCGCCCACACCACCCACCGTAGCGGTAGCGGGAGCGGTGACAACCATATTCCCTTCGGCGGTTGAGCCAAGCACCCAGGTAAACAGGGTGAAGTCAGCCACAGGGTTGGGAGTGGCATAGCCCACCACAACTACCTGGTAGGTTCCGGCCGTTGGGTTGCTGAAGTTGACTTCTTCGGCAGAGGTGGGACCACCACTGGTTCCAACCAGGACACCGTTGCGGTAGATTTCCAGGTCAAGGTCGGTGCCGGGGGAAGTATTGGCATCGAAGAGCGAGAAGCGGGCATAGGTGGAGCCAGCCGGTACGACAACATCGTAGACGCGGAAGTCATTGGTGGCAACCGAGTCGACAAAGGTGGTAGCAGGCACCAGACCACGAGCAGTCGCCGTGAACGGACCATCATAGCCAAAGACGACGTTGTAGGAGCCAGAAGCCGTGGCAGGAGCCGCCAGGGCTACCGGGCGAATGACGACCGGGATGCGCACCACATGACCCTTGCTACCGGTCCAGGTGACGTAGCCGCCCACGTAAGCATTGAGCGCTGCACCGTTGGTGGTGAAGGTGACGCTGAATTTCTTGGTGCGGCCCTTTTCAACAGTGAAGGAACTGACGCTGGGGGTAACGGTGATGCCAGCCAGGCCGGTGTAAGAGAAGGTGTACTTCTCTTTTTCACCAACATTGGTGACGGTGCGGGTGACAGTCTGACGGCCAGCCAGGTCGCCAATGGCGATGGAGGCTACGTTCAGGTTGCTGGGATCGAGCGAGTAACCAGCGCCCGCGAGCGAGGCGCAAACCGCCGGATTGACGCCGGTGGTGGTACCGCACAGGAAGGCAATCCAGTCATTGTAGCTGGAGTTATAGACCAGGCCGGGGTCGGCAGCGCTGTTGGGGCGAACATGACCGGCGCCCTGGCGGAAAATCACCAGCGGGTTGGTGTTGGGACCATCGAGGATGTCATAGGCTGAGGTCATCAGGGCCGACTTGATCATCATCGGGGTCCACTTGGGATGCAGGTCCTTCAACAGGGCCGCCAGGCCAGCCACATGCGGGGCCGACATGGAGGTGCCGCTGTAGAGATTGAAGTCGCGGCCAGCATTTCCTGGAGGCGCAACCGCAGCCAGGATGTCCTGTCCGGGGGCAATCACGTCCGGCTTGAGCAGGTCGGCAGTGGCGCGCAACGGACCGCGTGAAGAGAACGAAGCGGTGAACGGGGCCGGATCGGTGAAGGTAATGGTGGCATCATTCAGCGTGGCAGTCGCGCCGGGGGTCGCCGCATAAGCCTTGACGGCATCGCGATCGGTGCTCTGCAGGTGAACGGTGGGCACAAAGTGGAAATCGGCATTGATAGAGCTGATGCTGGTATTGAGCAGGATCATGCCAACACCGCCAGCTTCCTGAACCGCCAGGCTCTTGTCAACGCGGGCATTGCTACCGCGATCACAAACCACAATCTTACCGGCCACGAGCGCCGGGTCGAGGGCGGGGGTGCCGCCGTTGGTGGCGGTGGAGAAACATAGGCTGACAGCGGTCGCGCTGGCGCCAGCCATGCCCGCAGCCATCGAGTCGATTAGCGGAGCAGTGACAGCCGAAGCCAGGGATGCGCCATTATAGGTGACGCCATTGCCGAGGGTGGTGGAACCCACGCCATTGCGGTTGTGGGTGCCAGCCGCTACCGTGGTGATCCAGGGGCTGGGGTGCGCAACAGTAGAAGTGGTCGGGCCGCTGTTACCGGCAGAAGCCGAAACAAAGACACCCGCATCGGCAGCGTTCAGGAAAGCAATCTGAACCGGATCGAGGAAACTGGTCTGGGTGCCGCTGATCGAATAGTTAATCACATCCACGCCATCTGCCACAGCCTGATCAATCGCCTCCACGAGGTCAGACGTAAAGCCGTTGGCCGTGGAACCATCTTCGAGCGACCAAAGGGCCTTGTAGGCAGAGATGTAAGCGCGCGGCGCAATACCGCTCACGTTACCAAACACAGCCGCCGGGCCTGTAGCGGGAACATCGTGGTTCCCACCCGCGGTTGAAGCGGTGTGGGTGCCGTGACCGTTATAGTCGCGCGCGGAGAGGAACTCCCACGGGCGCTGGGCCATAATGCCGGCATCGCCACCCCAGGCAGCGTTGAAGTACTGGGCGCCAATCAGTTTGTTATTGCAGGTGGCGTTATCGAGCACACAAGCCGCATTCCACTGCTTGGGCTTCTTGTAAACGGTGTCGATATCCTTGTCGCCATGCTTGTCCTGGCCGTAGTCATCGCCTTCAGAGCCGAGGACCCAATTGCCGTCTTCGTCGACACTATCGGCGAAGCTCAGGCTCTCAGGCCAAATGCCCGAGTCGATGATGCCGATGACAATGCCGTCACCGGCTTTATCAACGCCATCGAGCTGGGCCCACAGACCCTTTTTGGCATCGAGCCCCAAGAAGGTGGGGGTCGATGAAGTATCAACGGTCTGGATGGTGTCGGGGCTGACGAGCAAAACGCCATCGGTCGCGGCCAATGCATTGGCCTGTTCGACGCTCAGTTCAGCAGCAAAACCGTTGAAGCTGTAGCCATAATCATAGAGCTTGGTTCCGCCAACTTCAGCCAGAACCTGGTCGTGCTCGCTCTCGAGGTGTTCAACATATTCAACAACGGCGAGATTCTGCGGATCAATCTTCGCGCCGTCGGCCGGTTTGGTGGCAGCAAAACCTTCGACATCGCCTTCATAGGCAATGACAGGGTCTTTCAACATCTGGATAATGTAGATTCCATTGGGGCTTTCGGCAACCTGCCCCCCAACCGACTTCATGGGAGGGCGCGCAGCTGCGGGTGCTGCGGTTGACAGGGCAACTGCCAACATAAGCAAAAGCGAAAGCAAGGTAAAAGCTTTTCGGTGCATGAATTTTCTCCTCTGATTTGGTCTTTTTTGTATTACACAACGAGCGCGGAATTTCGAACTGACCTTTCTTCTTACGTCACCTCCCGGTAACCCAGGTTTGTCGAAATACAAAAATGCCTTAAGCCTCCCAGCTTCGGCATACTTTGTCCTCTAGAGATACCAATAATGACCGCATCCCCAATATTTGCCTGCACCAAAACAATAAGATTTCCGACAAGAACTGTCAGATAATTACAGTATAGTGAAACCTAACAAAAATGCAATCTGGCCAGGGGTGATTTTTTTATGCGCAACTTCACCCTTTTGGGTAGAGAGGGGGTTAACCCCCTCCGGCAGCCGCCCACAACCGCAAACTGGTTATAATCTGGCCTATGAATCCTCGCACCCTTATTGGCATCCTGATCGCCGGGCTGATCCTGGGCGTAGGCATTTACACCTATCGTCAGTTCGGCCCCACCGCCGCGCGCGGTCAAACCGTCTGGCGCTACTTCGACAACCCTGGCGGCTATCCGGCCATGACCATCCAGGCCGGCAGTCGCTGCGGTAACGCACCGTTCATCTTCCCAACCGACGGTCTGGTGGGCTTCATCTGGGATGACTCCTTCCGCCCCGGCCACCGCCACCAGGGAATAGACATCTTCGCCGGTACCGAGGTGGGCATCACCCCGGTCATCGCCGCCTACCCCGGCTATCTCCACCGTGAAGCTGACTGGAAATCGTCTGTAATTGTGCGCGTCCCCAGTGACCCGCTTAACCCGGGCCGCCAGGTGTGGGTGTATTACACCCACATGGCCGATGCCGCTGGCAATTCTTTCATCTCCGACCAGTTCCCGCCTGGCACCAACGAAGTCTACGTGGAAGCCGGTACCTTCCTGGGCTACCAGGGCAACTACTCTGGCGACCCTGGCAACCCGGTGGGCGTGCACCTGCATATCTCGGTCGTCAAAGATGACGGCTTTGGCCGTTTCAAAAACGAACTCGATATCCGCAACACCTACGACCCTTCACCTTACCTGGGGCTGCGCCTGAATGCCCACGAAAACCCCGACCAGATTCCCGTCTGTGAAAGCGAAAATGAATAACATGGATGCACTGCATAAAAAAGTTGTCCTGGTCACTGGCGCGGGCAAAGGCGCAGGCCGGAAGCTCGCGCTGGCCTTTGCCCGGCGAGGGGCCTTTGTCGCCGCGAACGACATCTCCCCCATCAACCTTGAAACCGTTGTCGACGAAATAACTGCCGCTGGAGGCCAGGCGCACGCCTACATCCACGATGTGGCAAAAAAAGTGGACGTGCAAGCCATGCTCAATAACCTGGGCGATGATTTTGGCCGTCTCGACATCCTGGTTAACGGTGCCAATGTCCAGCCGGGCACGGGCCTGCTCGACATTGACGAGTGGGACCTGCACCGCGTCTTTGAAGTTAACGCCATTGGCACGCTGCTGGTGATGCAAAGTGCCGGGCGCATGATGCGCGCTGCGGGCGGCGGGACCATCATCAACGTCGTGCGCAATCCGGCGCAGGCTTCGGCCGCCATCCAGGCCAGCCGCGACGGCATCTTGTCGCTAACAGCCCGCGCCGCCCTGGAGTTGGGCCCCCACAACATCCGCGTTTACGGCGTGGGCAGCGGGTTGCCACAGCTGGCAACCGGGGTCACGTCGTTGGGGTTGGTCGAAACCGTCCTGGCCCTGTGCGCCGGGGAATTGGAAGCTGCCAACGGCCAGGTCTTTGATACCCCGCTCGATGCTTAACTCGTTAAGAGCGCGGGCGCAGGCGCTCAAAAAAGAAGTGCTGGCGCTGGCAACCGCCTATCGTGACCCGCGCACCCCCTGGCTGGCGCGTTTGTGTGCGCTGGCCGTGGTGGCTTATGCGCTCAGCCCCATCGACCTGATTCCCGACTTTATCCCGGTGCTGGGGCTGCTTGACGACCTGTTGCTGCTGCCGCTGGGGATCACGCTGGCGCTCAAACTGATCCCGCCCGAGGTGATGGCCGAGGCCCGTTTAACGGCCACACAGGCCACAGGGCGCGAGGGGTTGGCCGGGGCAGTGGTCATTGGCCTGGTGTGGCTGGCGCTGTTAGGGCTGGCAATCGGCAAATTGGGCAGTTTTTTCCAAAAATAAGAGTTTAATAAACATGCCGACCGCCCCAATAGGTTTGGGCGGTCTGTTGTTATATAATGAAATTGCCAACTCATTGAAAAGGAGACGATTATGATTTCTCAAGCGATGCAAGACGCAATCAACGCCCAGATTAACAAGGAACTGTTTTCCTCGTATCTGTATCTTTCGATGGCCGCCTATTTTGAAGACAGCAATTTGCCCGGTTTCGGGAACTGGCTGCGCATTCAGGCGACCGAAGAACGCGAACATGCCATGAAGTTCTACGACCACCTGCTGGAACGCGGCGGCAAGGTAAAACTGGCGGCCATTGCCGCGCCCGCCAGCGAGTGGGCCTCGACCATGGCCGCGGTGCAGGAAGTGGTCAAGCACGAACAAATGATCACGGCTTCCATTTATGCCCTGTACGAAACTGCGCTGGGCGAAAAAGATTACCCGGCACAGATTTTGTTGCAGTGGTTCATTAATGAGCAGGTGGAAGAAGAAAAGAACGCCAACGAAATTCTCGAAAACATGAAACGCATCGAAGCCCACGAAACGGCTGTGCTGATGCTTGATCACCGGCTGGCCAAACGCAGCGGCGAGTAAGTGAATGACACCGGGGCCCTAAAGGTCGAATGGCCTTTAGGGCTTCTTTTTTATCCGTTTTAGCAAAGCATTTTTTGATTTGGAGTTGTTTCCGGAGAAAGCCATGCTTGTCATCATCAGCGACCTTCATCTTGGGGATGGCACCTGCGCCAAATCTATCCCGCCGGGAGCTTTTCACCTGTTTGCCGACCGGTTGCGGGAACTGGCATATCATGCCTCGTGGCGGCGTGATAACACCTACCATCCCTTGCGCAGCCTCGACCTGGTGCTGATGGGTGATATTCTCGACCCGCAGCATAGCACGCACTGGCTAGACACCTCCCCATCAGACCCTGGCTATACCCGCCCGTGGACCGACCCCAACACCCCGGCCTACGCCGCCAAACTGCGCGAAGTGACCCGCGCCATGCTGGCCCACAACGCCGAAGGCATTGCCCTGCTGCGCCAATGCGCCGAAGGAAAAGTGGTGCGGTTGCCCCCGGCCACCCACGGCGGCGTACCTGACCATACATCCACAGAAATGGTCGCGCCAGTGGTGCGTATCTTCTATATGGTAGGCAACCACGACTGGCATTACCACCTGCCCGGGGCCGCCTTCGACGCCATCCGGCAGGAGTTGATCGAGGCCTTTGGGTTGAGCAACCCGGCCGATAATTTCCCCTGGGAAATTGAAGAACTGCCCCCGCTGCATGAGATTTTCCAGCGCTACCAGGCGTATGGCCGTCACGGCGACCTGTTCGACTCCTTCAACTATGACCCTGCCCGCGGCCGCAACAGCGCCACCCTGGGCGATGTCTTTGCCATGGAAATGCTCAACCGCTACCCGGTCGAAGTGGCTCGCGAACTGGGCGACGACATGCCCGCCGCCATTGGCGACAGCCTGCGCAAGCTGACCAACGTCCGCCCGGCGTTGGCCACCCCGCTCTGGATCAGCGGCCAGATTCGCCAGCATGCTGAAAACCGCGCCCTCGAAAAACGCCTGAAAAACATCTGGGACCGGCTCGGCGATGAATTCCTGGCGCTAGATTTTGTGCGCCAGGCCAATCAAGCCTTCCGCTTTGACGCGGTAGACGCGCTGCAGGTCCTGTTGCACATCTCGCGCCGCACCTCCTTCCAGACCATCAACAACGTCGTCACCTGGGTTCGTGAAAAAATGTGGGGCGGAACCTTCTCTTACACCCGGCACGCCCTGCAAGAAGAAGCGCTGCAAAAATCGCTGGCGCGGTATATTGCCTACGGTCACACCCACCACCACGAAGTTGTCCCGCTCGACGTGGAAGGCATCCCGCCCGCCACCTCTTACCAAATTTATCTCAACTCGGGAACCTGGCACTCTTACTACACCCTGACCGCCAAAGACCCCTCCGCGCAAAAATTTGTACCCTACCAGATGCTGACCTACCTCGTCTTTTATCGTGACGACCAGCGCGGCGGCCGCCACTTTGAAGCCTGGTCGGGAGCATTTGCCTGAAACTCCCCAAAGGAACAAACCACTATGAGCGAAAAAGAATACCTGCCCCTGCGCGCCATGAGCATCCACGCCCACCCTGATGACCAGGAATTCACCGTTGCCGGAACCCTGGCCAAATGGGCCGAGGCGGGCTGCGAGGTCGTCTCCGTCATCATCACCAGCGGCGATGGCGGCTCCAATGACCCTGCCCACGACGCCAGCTACAAACCCACGCTGGCAAAAATCCGCGAGGGCGAGCAAAGCGCCGCCAACGACACCCTCGGTGTCCGAGAAACCATCTACCTGCGCTATCCCGATGGCGAACTGGAACCTACAGTGGCCCTGCGCAAAGAAATCACCAAACTCATTCGCCGTCACAAACCCGATGCCGTCGTCACCGGCGACCCGCAGGCAGTCTTTTATGGCAACGGTTACATTAACCATCCCGATCACCGCGCCGCCGCCCAGTTAGCCACATACGCCGTCTTCCCGTCCTCCGGCTCGCGGTTGGTCTTTGCCGACCTGCTGGCAGAAGGCTACGAACCGCACAACGTCAAACGCCTGTACCTGCATGGCCCCGAAAAACCCGATACCTGGGTCGATATCACCGCCACCATCGACAAGAAAATTGCCGCGCTCAAAAAACATACCAGCCAGCTTGGCGACTGGGACCCCGAGAAAATGATTCGCGAATGGGCCCAAGAAGAGGGCAAAGAAAAAGGCCTCAGCTACGCCGAAGCCTATAAAGTCATGATCCTTGAACAGCAAGAACAGGAACAGCCCGAAAACTAAACCGCGCGATGCGCTATAATTCCCCATCACGATGAGTTTTACCAGTCTCACTTTTGCCGGGTTCTTTGCGATTGTGCTGGCCCTCTACTGGCTGGCGGGCCGCAAAGCCTGGCAAAATTTTATCCTGCTGGCTGCCAGCTATGTTTTTTACGGCTGGATCCATCCCTGGGTGGGGATTTTATTGGGATTCTCCACCGCCGCCGACTTTTTCCTGGCCCTGGGCATGGCCCGCGCCCGTGAACGCACCCGGATGCTCCTATCCCTCAGCCTGCTCCTGAACCTCGGCGTGCTGGCCTTCTTCAAATATTACAACTTTTTCAACGATGCCCTGGCCCAACGCCTGGCACAGCTTGGCCTCCCGGCCGACTTCCTGCTGGTAGGCTTGGCCCTACCGGCCGGGTTATCGTTTTACACCCTCAAAAAACTCAGCTACATGCTGGATGTCTCGCGCGGGACCTTCAAGCCGGTCACCAACGCCATCGATTTCGCCCTGTACGTCGCATTCTTCCCCCAAATTGTGGCCGGGCCCATCGAGCGCCCCCAAAAACTGCTTCCACAAATCCAGGCCGAGCGCCGCTGGAGCAGCGCTTTACTGGCCAGCGCCTGGCCGCTGCTGGTGATGGGCTTCTTCAAAAAAGTCGTCATCGCCGACACCATCAAATCCATCGTAGACCGCATCTACAGCCTCGACGAACCCTCCAAATTGATTGTCCTGGTTGGAACCCTGGGCTTTACCCTGCAAATCCTGGCTGATTTTTCAGCCTACACCGACCTTTCACGCGGGGTGGCGCGCCTGCTGGGCTTCGACACCGTCGAAAACTTCAACCGCCCTTACCTGGCGCTTTCCCCCTCCGAATTCTGGAATCGCTGGCACATCAGCCTTTCCAGTTTCCTGCGCGACTACGTTTTCTTCCCGCTGCGCCGCAGCCTGTTGCGCCGCAAAACATGGCCCGGCTGGGTGGTGCAGGCCTTCCCGCCGCTGGTCACCATGTTCATCAGCGGCTTGTGGCACGGCGCGGGCTGGACCTACCTGGCCTGGGGCATTTACTACGGCCTGCTGATTGTCGGCTACCAGTTGGCTGGCATCCAGGGTGAATGGAAACCTCGCCAGGCGGCGGGCCGCATTGGGGCATGGCTGCTCATGTTCGCATTTATCGTTTTCGGGTGGTTGTTGTTCCGCGCCCCATCCTTGGAATGGGTCGCCCGGGTATTGTTCAACGCCCCGTGGGTGGCACAATCTGACGATTTCATCATGGCGCTGGTGGTGCTCTCCATGACGGCTTTTTACGCCGCCCCACTGGTGTTAAAGATGTGGCTCGACCGCACCGTTAAGCCAGATTCGTGGTGGCTGGCGGTTTACTATGCGGTTGTGCTGGTCGCGGTGATCCTGTACACCAATTCATCCAACCCCGACTTTATCTACTTCCAGTTTTAGGTGCTCATGCGAGGATTCTGGCGTTCACTGGTTATTTTTGGGCTGCTGGTTACAGCGCTCTCGGTCCTGATTCCGTTGCGATACGGGGTCACCTACCCCAAACCGCTTGGGCCGAGCCTAGACAATTACGTGCGCCCCAAAGACTTCGAGGAAATCACCACCCGCCAGGCCGAGGTGGTGCTGGTCGGTGATTCCATCCTGGTGCTGGGCATCGACCCGGAGGAATTGACCCGCCTGACGGGGCGCGAAACCTACAGCATGGGCACACCCGGTTCGGCATCTGCGGTCTGGTATCTTTCGATTAAAAATGTCATTACCAAAGTGCCGGTTCCGCCTAAATATGTGGTGGTGTTCTTCCGCGATACCATCCTGACTGCGCCGGGATACCGTGTTAATGGCAAGTACTTCAACCTGGTGGACGAACTGGCCTACCGGGACGATGCGCTATTGCTGCAAAAAGCCTTTATTGCCCAAATGGGGCCGGTGGAACAGGTCTTTGACCAATATTTCCCGTTGTATGGGTCGCGCCTGCGCCTGCGCGAGACCATCGATTACTACATCCGCTATGGGCTCACCAACCTGCTCGGCTGCGATGCAGCCTGCAACGACCGCGCCAACATTGCCGTCTTCCAAGATTTGAACATCGATAACAGCCTGCTGGTCGAAGCCATTGCCACCGCCGAATCGTACCTTTACACCCCCGAGCGGCTCGATTTTGATAACCAGATTGGGAAGTCTTTCCTGCCCGATATGGTCCAGCGCGCACAAGACAAAGGCATCCAGATCATCCTGGTGCGCACCAAACACCAAATCTACCCGACCGAAGCTTCTCAACCGCTGGCGCTGCGCGATTATATTGAGAAACTCGAAGCCTATGCATCTGAAAACGGATTAGTTTATCTCGACTTTTCGCACGACGAGCGCCTGACCCCCGACCTTTTCGCCGATTCGCATCACCTGAACGAGCGCGGCAGCCAGGTTTTCACCGAAATTCTGACCGAAGCGCTGCTGCCCATTTTAAATAAGTAATTATCTCCCCAGCCACCAGTACAACCCGGCCCCCACCAGCCCCAGCACCAGGCACACCGGCACAGCAATTAGCAGCACGCCAACCACCAGGTTGCGAATTGTGATCGAACGATAACGATCCAACTCCTGTGTGAAATTGGCGGCGGCCTGCCGTGCCTGTGCATCGTCTGTACGCAAGTTTAATTTGGCAATCACAGCCCGCAGGCGCGCGACAGCCGCCTCTTCAACATCCCCGGTGCTATCGTGCCCGATCAGCGGCACACAACGCAACCCGGCCTCCAGCAGCGCATCGCGGTCATCGGGTAGGAAACCGTTTTTGAGCAGCGCAACCTGTCCGGGTACATCTTTCGAGGCCAACAAACCGTGAAAGACCTCCAGGGCCTGCTTTTGCTCTTCCGGGTTGGGCTGCGGAACGCCGAGGGTGCCGCAATATTCGCACAAAGCGCGCGTAAGCGGCGCGCCGCACTGCAGACAGTTGACTGGCAGGGCACTCATCTTCTGGCTCCCTAAAACAACCACCACCCCAGCAGGGCCGCCGCAACGGTGACGGTGATATTGTCTATGTCGCGGTGCGGCAGCGATTCGATCAGGGTGCAAACCGCCGCAATCACGGTCAGCGGCAGCAGGTAAGCGCCAAACGAGCCGCCAAAGACCCCGACGGCAAGATACACGGCCAGCACAAAAGCCGAGAGCAGCCATCCGCCAAAGAAAACGCCCAACGAACCGGCCACCGACTTATCGGGGCTGTGCGGCAGCCGGGCAGAGGGAAAACGACGCCCAATCACATCGGCAACGCCATCGCCGCCGCACATCATCATCAACGCCACCATTCCCACCGGCGAATCTTTCCAAAAAAGCAGGGTCAAGACCACAAACATGATGCCGTAATACAGCGGGCCACGCAAGATTTCACGCGGGTCCCCGCTACGCGACATGGCCTTGACCGAGGCTTCATCCTTGACAATCCCCAGGCCAATCAGCGCAAACTGAACCGTGATCAGCCCCGGCACCAACGCTGCCAGGTAGCGGTCGTACCACTGACCGGGGAACAGCAGCCAGCACAGCACAAAGATGGGTCCGGTGCCAATGTGAATTATCTTGCGGCTCAAGCGGCTCTCGATCCAGCCCTGGTGGGCGGCGAAATCCATCAACCGCAACCAGGCAACCGCGGCAATCAGGGTCAGGAAAGTGGCGAGGAAAGGATTCATGGCAGGCTCCGGCGGGGAATTTGTTATAAAAACACCAACTTGCCAAATATAGCACGATTACAGATATAATCGCCCAAATTTGCGCGGCAAGGTTCCCCGCCGCAGAAAAACCCATGGAAAAAACTGCCTCCCAACAATTTTTTAACGGTGTCAAAGATGAACTGCCCATCCTGCTGGGCGTAATTCCCTTTGGCATGATTTATGGCATCCTGGCGCTGGGCGCCGGGTTGAACCCTTTCGATGCCCAGGCCATGTCTTCGGTCATCTTTGCCGGTTCGTCACAATTTATGACGGTCCAGCTTATCAAAGCCGGCACCCCTGGCCTGGTCATTATCCTGACCGGTTTTGTCATCAACCTGCGACATGCCCTGTATAGCGCGACCCTGGCCCCTTACACCAAACACCTGCCCCTGCGCTGGAAGGCACTACTGGCTTACCTGCTCACCGACGAAGCTTTTGCAGTGACAGTGCTCAACTACCAGCGTGAGGGTGTGACCCCCAAAAGTCACTGGCACTTTTTTGGCGCCGGGTTAGCCCTATGGACCTCATGGCAGCTTAGCACCGCCGTGGGAATCTTCCTGGGCGCGCAAGTCCCCGAGGCCTGGGGGCTCGACTTTACCCTACCGTTGACCTTCCTGGCGCTGGTCGTCCCGGCTTTAAAAGATAAGGCCGGGATTGTCACCGCCCTGGTCGCCAGTGTTGCGGCGCTGGCTTTCTTTGGATTTCCATACAAACTGGGATTAATTGCCGCCGCGCTAACCGCCATTCTCATGGGGCTGTGGGTGGAGGAACGCAAATGAACATCTGGATTTTGATGATTTCGGTCGGGATTTTGACCTTCCTCACCCGCCTGTCGTTTATCGCCCTGTTAGAGCGGATCAAACTCCCCGCGGCCTTTCAGCGCGCGCTGCGCTTGGTGCCGATCGCCGTCCTGAGCGCCATCATCGCCCCCGAGCTGGGTTACATCAACAACACCCTGGCGCTTTCCCCCACCAACCCGCGCCTGCTGGCAGGCATTATCGCCACTGCAGTGGCCTACATCACCAAAAACGTGGTCTGGACCATTGTCGTGGGTATGGCGGCGCTGTGGGTTTTAAGCATCTGGCTTTAATTGCCCCCCAGGGTAAAGTAAAAGGTTGCGCCCTGGTTCACCTCGCCATGCGCCCAAATGCGCCCATTGTGGCGCGCCACAATCCGGTGCGCCACGGCCAGGCCAATCCCCGTCCCTTCGAACTCATCGGAGCGATGCAGGCGTTGGAAAACACCAAATAACTTCCCCACATATTGCATATCAAAACCTGCGCCATTGTCGCGCACAAAATAGGCCACTTCGCCCTCCGCCGTTGTGCAGCCCACTTCAACACGGGCCGGGCGGCGATGCTGACTGTATTTAAGCGCATTGGAAAGCAGGTTCACCAGCACTTGCCGCAACAACGAACGATCGGCCTGGCAGGCTGGCAGGCTCCCGCAAATAAACTCCACCTCGCGGGGCGGGAAAGTCAAAACAACATCCCGCCAGACTTCATGCACCATTTCATCCATGTTTATGGCCTGTTTGCGTATCTCGGCGCGGCTGGTGCGCGAAAACGAGAGCAGGTCGTCGATCAGGTTGCCCATTTGCCGCGCCCCATCAACTATGCGGGTCACAAAAACCCGCGCCGGACCCGGCATATCTTCTGAAAAATCATTGAGCAAAATGCTGGAATAGCCCGAGATCGTTCGCAGCGGCGCGCGCAGGTCATGCGAGACGGAATAGGAAAAGGCTTCCAGTTCCTTGTTGGCCGCCTCCAACTGGGAGGTGCGCTCACGGACGCGCGCTTCCAACTCGGCATTAAACTGGCGTAGCCGGATTTCGGCCAGTTTTTGCTCATAAACGTTCTCAAACAGCACGCCAACGCTATCAGCCGTAAGCGGGAACACTTTGACCGCGTAGGCTTCCTGCAAAAAACCCTTCTCGTCCCTGTAATCATCTTCGAGGCTGGCCGCCTGACCGGTCTGGATGACTTCCAGGTACTTTTGTGGAAAACCTTTGCCGCGCAAGCTCTTGAAAACATCGTCCATGCGCAAACCAATTACTTCTTCGGCGGTCTTTTCAGAATAGCGCAAGGCGGCCGGGTTGGCGGCAATGACCCGCAGGCTGGTATCGTCGTGGATATTATCGGCCCGAACAATATACATACCAACCTGCATGGAGTTGACGATATCGGCATACTGGCGAATGGCTTCTTCGGCCTGTTGGCGTTCAGCCATTTCACGCTGCAAATTGACATTCGATTCGACCAGGTCGCGGGTGCGCTCAATCACCATTTCTTCGAGCGTGTTCTGGTAGCTGCGCAATTCTTCTTCCACGCTTTTGCGCTGCTGGATGAGCAAGATGCCTTGTAAAGCGCTCGAGAGCAGACCGCGCAGGGTGGCGCACATGGCAGCCTGTTCGGGGGCCACTTCCAGCACAACGAAACCCAGTTGCGACTGTTTGGAATACAAGGCTTCGACGACCAGGCTGCCTTTGCGGCGTGAAAACAGCCGACCCGCCGGGACCAGCTCGACAGAAGGGAAAGATTCTCCACCGGCAGGCAGGTCAATGCGCAGGCTGCCATCGTAGGCCAGGATCAAGGTCGATTGTTCGGCAGGGTTTTGCGGGTCAACATAGAGCGACAGGTAGCAGGCCCTCACCCCCAGCGCGGGCAGGTGTTGGGCCATGACGCTTAACAGGCTGTCCATGTTAAAGGTCGTGACCATGGTTTCGCCTAATTCACGCAGCGCGGTGGTCAATCTTTCGGCGCGGATGCGCAATTCGGCATGCTGGCGGGTGGAAACCTCGTAGACAGCCAGGCGCGCTCGCTCCCAGGTGAGCTCGAAGTGGGTTGAGACGGGTGAATTTTCCCAGGCGGGGCGGCTGATTTGTTCTAGCGCGGCCAAAATATCTTGCCAGACTGTTTCATCCCCGGCGATGTGTTCTTTTTCGAGCAGGGCTGTCCAGGTTTTTAAGAAGGGTTCGTGGAGCGGGTCTTCCAGTTCGGCCGCCAGCGCGTCAAACAGCATCGACGCGGCCTCGGGAGCGAGGCTTTTTGTCAGCAGGGTGGCAATTTGATTAACGGCAGCAAGTATCGGGTCGCGGTGGGAGGCGAGCGAGACCGGCCCCGGCGCGGGATTATCTCCAAAAACGGTGACCGTGGCTTCGGGGCGGGCCAATCCACATCCGCAAGAACGTCGTAAAACCAGTTTTACCGGGGCGGTATTGAGATCGGGGAAGGACCTGCCGGTCATCATTTCGAACAGCATAACCCCGGCCCGGTAGCCCTGCTCGTAAGCCGATTGGCGCACCGAGGTGAGCGGGGTGCGCTGGTAATGAGCGTCATCGGTATCATCGAAACCGGTCAGGGCGATGTCGTTGGGAACATCCAACCCTTCGGACTTAAGCGTTTCGAGCGCGCCAATGGCCATCGAATCGTTGGCGCAGGCCAGCGCAGTTAACTGACCGTTGGTTTGCGAAAGCAACCGGCGCACGGCAATAATGCCCGAAGAGCGGGTGTAATCCCCCGTGACAACCAGTTTAGGATCAAAGGGAATGTGATGGTTTGCCAGGCTTTTACGGTAGGCGTGATAGCGTTCATCGGCTTCACGCTGGCCGACGGGGCCGCGCACAAAACCGATGCGCCGATGGCCGTGTTGTTCAATCAGGTGATCGATGGCGCTGCGCATCCCCCCCAGGCTATCGGCCATTAAACCAGGGATGCCGGGGACTGAGAGCGCGATCCCGACCATGGGCAGGGGCCGATAACGGTAACACAACTGCGCCATCTCTTTTTGGCTGATGTTGTGCCCGAGCGTGCCCGAGATGACCAGTCCATCGAGCAGGGTTGTGTCGACCAGGTTGTAAAGGATGTTGCGCTTGGCTTCAAAACCATGATAGGAACGCAAGGCTCCGCTGGTAAAACAGACCAGGTTGGCCCCGCGGGGCTGGATGGAATCGAAAAGACCGCGCAGGATGGCGTTTTCGTATTTATCTTCTGTTGAATTGATGAGCAGCCCGATGGTTGGAATCGGGTTATAGTGTGGCAGCGTGTCCATTTTGGCGTAGCATACCACAAGATTTCGAGAAAAATTATCCTGTCAAGGCCTTGTAAAGCAAAGCCCCCGGGTGAGCGGGGGCCGTAAATTAGTTCGTCATTTTCAACAGCTTCATCTCGTGTTCCAGGGTCTCACGCATCCCTTCTTCGAGCGGGCGCGGATTGAAACCCAGTTCACGCCTGGCCTTGCGATTATCGCCGATGTAGGTTGTACCGGCAATCACGCGCAAGCCCTCGTAGGTGTATGTTTCGGGAAGCGGGATCAGTTTTTCGACCAGGCCCATCAGGGAGGCCATCGCTTTGAGCATCGCTGGCGCAACCCGCAGGGCCGGGAGCGGTTTACCGGTTATTTGCGAGGCGATTTCAAGGGCTTCGATAAAAGTATGGGTCGGCCCACAAACCAGGTAGTTTTGCCCGGCAACCCCCACTTCCATCGCCTGGATGTGGCCGCGGGCGATATCGTCAACATGCGCCCACGAGAAAGCAGTTTGCAGTGGCATTAACGGCAACTGCCCCTGCAGGAACTGGATAAGTGAGGTGCGCACACTGCTGGTATCCCCCGGCCCATAAATCAGACCTGGCTGAACAATCACCAACGGCAAGCCGCGAGCTATAAACTCTTCGGCAAGTTGATGCGCATCGGCCTTGGTCCGGTCGTAAACGGTGAGATGCTGGCCGGTAAAGCGATACTGCTCATCGACCAATTTCCCGCCTGTATCCGAATTGACCGCCAGGGTGCTGGTATAAACGCCTTTAGGAATCTTCAATTCCTGCATCAACTCCAGCACATTGCGCGTACCTTCCACATTGATTTTCTGCCCATCTTCCTTGTTGCGTGCCCCAACCTTATACCACCCGGCAATGTGGAAGACTCCATCCACGCCGGTCATGGCTGCGCGCAGCGACTCTTTTTCGGTCACGTCGCCCCGATGCAGCTCCACACCCAGCGCAGCCAGGTCGCGGGCCTTTTCCGGGCTGCGCACCACAGCCACCACCTGGTGACCCGCTTCCACCAATTGCCGGGCCACGCGCCCGCCGACAAATCCTGTTGCACCAGTAACAAAATATTTCATTTCTCCATCCTTTAGGTTTGACGTTGGGATAATCCATCCAGTAGCGCCGCCAACATTCGACGGAACTCACTGTGAAAATCGATCCGGAAAGCCTGCATTTCGGGCTGTTCAAAGACTTGCTTGACCACCGGGGCCGGGTCGGTCAGGTGCCATAAGCCCACCACCAGCGCCTGGCACTGCATTAACAAATACGCACCCTCGCCACGCCCCAGGAACGGCAAACAAGCCTCCAAGGCCGCCCCTGTGCGGGTCATCTGTTCCAAAAGTGCCTGTTTGAAAGCAAACGCTGCCTGGTACGAGACATTTTGCTCCAGCCCCGTCGAAAGAATCGCCAGCAGGCGGGCAAAACCCTCCCGCTCGCGCAGCGAATCGGCCAACAGCCCGGCAATCACCTGCCCTGCCACCGGTGAAACAAGCTGCGAAAGCTGTCGGTCAATAGCGACGAACCACTCTCCGAGCTGCGCCTGCGTCACCGCCAGGAACAACTCTTCCTTGGTGCGAAAATACAGGAACAGCGTGCCCTTAGCCAACCCAACTTCGTGGGCAATCGCATCCATCGTCAGCGTGGCATAACTGGCCTGCTGGAACATACCCCAGGCAGTCTCCAAAATCGCCTGGCGGCGTTCCAGCTTTTGCCCGTCTTGCCGGGCGCGTTTTCGCGCGGGAGATAAATGACCGTCAGTCATATAAGAATTATAAATGACCAACAGTCATTTGTCAAGAATTCATAGCGTGTGATTTGTGCGTTTTTTCTCGGCGCTTGCCGTTAAATTGCGAGAGCCGGGGACGCCGACCCCGGCTCTCTAAGGAGGAGAAGAGAAATCACTTACCTGCTTACTATATCATCGCATCCGGCGCAGTGCTTGACGCCCGCCCTATGCCTTCCCAACGCTTACCCCACGCAAGCATGAGAAAAAGCTAAGAATTGGGTTTCCACCAGCGCTCCAGCCCCGGCAAAGCCTCGCGTGCGGTCAAATCGAGCTGCAGCGGCGTCACCGAGACAAACCCGGCCTGCAAGGCCCCAAAATCGGTGCCCACTTCATCCACCCCGGTCGGGAAATCGCCGCCAATCCAATAATACGGCCGCCCGCGCGGGTCTTTGCGCGCATCCAGCGCATCGCGATAAACGCGCAGCCCCTGGCGCGTCACCTGCACCCCACGGATCTGCTCAGCGGCCACACACGGCACATTGACATTCAGCAACACACCTTCCGGCAAACCCTCAGCCAGCACCCTGGCCGCCACCTGCGCCGCAACCTGCGCTGCCGGACCATAATCCAACTCGCCATGACCCGGCTTCGAATCGAGCGAAACCGCAATCCCTGGTACCCCATCAATCACCGCTTCCATCGCGGCTGTCACCGTGCCCGAATACGTCACATCATGGCCAATATTGGCATTCGGATTGATCCCCGACACTACCAGGTCAATTTTCTCTTTCACCACACCCAGCAGCGCCAGCGCCACACAATCACTCGGCGCGCCATCGCTAGACAGCGCCGGGCTGCCATCGGCCAGCTTCACTTCACGCACCCGTAGCGGGCGATCCATTGTCTTCACATGCCCCGAAGCGCTCCAGTTTCGGTCGGGCGCCATAACGGTCACCGTTCCCAGCCTGCGCATCTCTTGCGCCAGCGCCAGCAACCCTGGCGCGGTCACACCATCATCGTTGGTCACCAAAATATGCATACAAACCTCTCGCAATTAGATTGTGGAAGCCGAACTCCCAACCATCAAAGGATTATAATCCCCGCATGTCACTCAAACGATCAACGCTTTATTGTTTATGGATCGCCAGCCTGCTCTGCGCCTGTGCCCCTGTCTCCGACCCCAACACGCCCTATACCCCGGGCTTTTTCTACCTTACCAACCCCAACGCCTCGCTGGTTTTCTCTGACACCCCCAACGCTGCCCCCCGCCATGAGATTCCCCTGCCGCCGGTCGCCGATTGCTCACTGTACGCCGTGCGCCCGGCCCCGCTCGGACGCTGGATCGCCGTCGAATGGGACTGCCCATCCGGCCCGCAGGTGGAACTGCTCGACAGCGTCAGCGGCAAAATGCGCTTCGCCATCAACGACCAGAGCATCGACAACCGCCTGCTGGCCTGGCATCCCGATGGTCAATCCATCTATCTCAAAATCGGCACACTCTCCTTCCCGCAAACCCTGCGCGTAGAGGTTGAAACCGGCCGCGCTACGGAACTTCCCATCTCGGCCTTCGTCTATGATCTAGCCGTTTCACCAGATGGACAGAAAGCCTTATATTCGCTCTCGAATGGCATCGGTTTTGGGTCCGAAACCTGGCTGGGCGGCGAAAACGCCCAGAATGCATCACAAATCCTGGTCGAACCGCGTCACATCGTCGCCCTGGCACAATTCTCGCCCGACGGGCAGCAACTGGCCTACATCAAAATGCCCGACTCACAGGAAATGTATCCGCCCGGTGAATTGTGGGTCATGGCCTCCGATGGCAGCCAGCCCCGGTTCCTGGCCCCTGCCGATGCCGGGCGCGGATTTGCCCCGGTGTGGTCTCCAGATGGCAGCAAAATCGCCCTTGTCGGCCGCAACGACCCGGCGGACGAAAAATCCATCAATGTTTCCGTCTACGACTTATCCCTGGCGACACTCCTCACCACGCCCGCCGCGCCGCTCACCACACCGGTTTGGTCGCCAGATGGCGGCTTGGTCGCTTTTACCGCAGTCGATGGTGATAAAATGAACCTGTGGTCCTTCGATGTTGTCGCAAATCGCACCGCTCTTTGGATTGAAGGTGCGTGCTGTGCGGGCTGGATACGCTAATGCGCACACTCAAACCCCTGTTTTTCCTCGTTTTGACCTTCTTCCTGGCCGCTTGCGGCTCGGCGGCGCCTGCCACCGAAGCCCCTGCCGAACCAGGGGGCGCAGACCTGCCAGTGATTCCCTTTGCGGTCACCATTACCCCCGAGATCGCGCCTTTCCGCGTGCCGCTCGAATCGCCCACCGCACTGCCAACTCAGGCCCCAAGAACCCTGGAAACCTCCACGGCGCTGCCCAGCGCATCCCCTACCCAGGCAGCCAGCCCCACCCCCGCCGCCAGTTCCACGGCCTTTGGCCCCACACCCACCGAAACCCTGCTCCCGCCGCTCGAGCTGCCCACCGAACGCCCCAACGCCCCGCTGCGCCTGCCGTGGACCGGCCTGCCCACCTACCCCGGCGACTCGGAGCCCGACCTGCTCTTCCGTGTCGATTACAACCCTGACCTGTGGGCCCAAACAGAGGGAAATTATGGCGATATCGTCCTGGCGCATCGCCAGATCGAATACTGCACCATCACCCCCTGGTCTGGGCGTGGCCTGCCCATGGATTGGAAAGTAGAGCACGATTTCCGCTACATTGGCTCGGCCGCCTTCGATGTCAATACCGTCCTGTTCCAGGGCCGTGTTCAATTTGTGGCTTATGTCGGCGGCGACCGGCGCGTGCTGACCGGCTTCCAGGTTTCGTTTGAAGGGAACAGTGAACAATGCCTGGCCGATGCTGAAGTCATTTTTGGCACCCTGCGCTCACTTGCAGCCGTTCCTACCCCAACCCCCACACTTTTGCCCGAATCTCCTACGCCAGAAACCTCGGCCGGGAGTGCATCCACCACGCCCACGCCTTAAGCCAGAGCCTGCTCAATGAAACCGCGTCTACGCCTGCTCGCCGAATTATCACTCCTGATGGTTGCCCTGGCCGGGGCAGCACTCTTTGCCGGTGCCCGCCTCACCCGGCGGGTTTCTGCCCGCCCGCAAGAAGCGGTGACACCCTTTTTGTACCCGCCCTATTACGGCCGCTCTTCCGAAGAATCGATTTTCGACCACAGCAACCCGGTCTATAACATGACCGATAACAAAATCGTCACTTACAGCGGCGAGACGCTGACCAAAAACTGTCCATCACCTTATCCCGGCACCCCGCCGCCCAATGGCCTGTGTGATTACGGGTTTGGCGGCTATTGGAGCTTCTTGCTCGGCACCTACGTCTGGTACAACGGCCACGACGGTATCGACTATGGCCTGAGCTACCGCCCGGTGCTGGCCTCTGCGGACTCGAACCAGGTGGCCTACGCCGGTTGGTACAGCCCGCAAGACCATCGCAGCAACCTGGGCATCTACGTTAAATTGCGCCACCCCAACAATTATCACACCTGGTATGGCCACCTGAGCGCCATCGCCGTTCAATCTTGCGCCACCGTGGGCTGCTCCAACCTGCCCCACGGCGAGGTGATTGGCATTAGCGGCACCACCGGCAACTCATCGGGGCCGCACCTGCATTTCCGCGTCACTAACACCCAGGGCCGGGCAGTTGATCCCTATGGCTGGGTGGGAGCATCTGGCCAGGACCCGTGGGCCTACAACCAGCCCGAATCACTCTGGGCGCAGTATCCCAACACCAGCGGCTCCGCCATCAATGTCTACCCATCCGGCGCATCGCTAACCGAACCGCCCGCGCCGGTTACCGGTTTTGTCGTTGACGACCTCGATAGCCGCTTCGACCAGATCCCAGCCGACTGCTGGACGGTTTACAACACCAGCGCCGCCAACAGTTACAACAGCCGCATGCTGGCAGCCCAACCCGTCACATCTGGCGGCGACACCTGCAAAGCCCGCTGGAAACTGCCCAGCTTTGCCAGCGCAGGCATCTACTCAATCTATGTGCGAGTCCCGGTGGTTCACGCCACCAGCGAGGGCGCGCTGTACAACATCTTCCACGATGGCGTCACCAACACCGTGGTACTCAATCAGGGGGTTTTCCCCAACCCATCCATCCCTGACGGCTGGATTTACATAGGGAAGTACTACTTCAACGCCCTGGGCGGCGAATATGTGATGCTGGGCAACCAGACCCAGGACGTTCCCGGCGATGTATCCGGGCTCGAAATTGCCGCCGACGCAGTGCGTTTTGTGCCGCTCGTACCTGGAACCGCCTTCCCGACCGACACCCCCACCATTACCTTGACCCCAACGATTACGAAAACGCCCACCATCACCCTGACGCCTTCGATCACCCCCTCGCCGACAATTACACTTACCCCGTCAAACACATCCACACCCACCGCGTCCCGTACCCCTACGGTGACCCGCACCCCCACCCTCACGCGGACCCCGACCAAAACGCGCACGCCCACTAACACCCCGGTCATCCGCCCCACCGACACCCGCTGGCCCACGCGCACCCCGTCTATTACGCCCACCCCGCGCCCCAGTGATACACGTGTCCCAACTCGCACCTTAACCCCTTCCAAAACACCGACACCCAGCCGGACCCCTACCGCTTCGCGCACGCCCACCATTACCCGAACTCCGACCCCAACCCGTACCCCGACTTTTACGCGTACCCCATCTCCCACGCGCACCCCTACGTTTACCCGCACCCCTAGTCCCACCCGCACGCCCAGCCCTACTCGCACCCCAACCTTCACGCGTACAGCGACCCTTACGCGTACACCCACGCGCACCCTTGGGCCATCTCCGACCCGCACACCCAGCCCCACGCGAACACCGTCCCAAACGCGCGTGCCCACCCGCACCCCACGCCCTACCGATACTCGGGTACCAACGAGAACACCTATCCCATAACAAAAAAGGATCACAGTGAGACTGTGATCCTTTTTTCATTCGCTTGCCTACTTCAAATCATACAAATATAAATAAACGCTTGAGCCTGGTTCGATGAACTGGCGTTTTTTTGCGCCGATTTGGTCGAGATAGGCCAGGATATAATCTCGTTCGTTGAAGTCGTAGCGAGCGTAGACGTGCGAGAACAAGACCCAGACACGGTCCCGGCCCTGTAAAGTGTCAAGATCGCTCAGGGTTTGTTGGGGGTTGAGCGTGTTCTCTTCCCCGGCCAGGATTTGGACAGACTCAAGGCCAAAACGCGGGGCGTAATAGCGATAGGCTGGCAAGGCCCAGGCATACACGTAAATGTGGTCGCTGGGTTTGTAACTTTCTTTTAGCACCGCCAGCGCCGGGCGGATGTGTTCGGGGGTTTTAGGGGTGATGAATTTTTCGGCAGAGTCAAGGGTGGGGGCAACCAGGTACAACCCGGCCAGGGCCAGGGCCAACAGCGGCGTCAAAAGACGCGGCCGTAAAGATAGGCTGGAGGTCCAATCGACAGCCGCCGCCAGGAAAAGGTACAGGAGCGGAGCGGCAAAAAGCATCATGCGCCCGGCAAAGGGGTATTTTCCAGCCGCAGAGGCCGCCAGGGCAAACAGGAATGGCAACAGCAGCAGCGCCGCATTCTTCCAATCGGTTTTGAACAGGAAAATTGAGCCCCAAACGGTTGCGATGAGCAAAAATGATCCCAAAACGGGCACGCCGCCAGGGTTGGAAAACAAGCCTACCAAGGAGGTTGCCAGCCAGGAGACCGAGGGTGGGATGGGCATGAAATACTCATCCCAATACCCCAGCAGGAACTGGTTAGAGGATAACCCGCGCAGGCTGGCAAAATATAACAACGCAAAACTGGCTACCCACACACCGCCCATCGCAAGAACAGGAAGTGGTTTTTGCCGGGCGTGGATGAGCAAGACCACGCCGATGGCCGCCAGGATAAACAACGCCGGGTGGGAGAACCACAGTGAAATTGCGCCCACGACCAGCAGGGGAAACGAGAAAGAGCGCAGCGCCGCCTGGGCCAACCAGAGCAACACCAGGGCCACCAGAACATCGAAAGAGTATTGTTTGACTTCGGACGAGTAATAGATGAGCGTGGGGCTGACCGCAAACAACGCCAGGGCCACCAGCATTCCGGGGGCAGAAAGCAGCTTGCGCGCCAGGACGTAAAACAGCACCAGCGAGGCACACCCCGCCAGCAACGGGAGCAGGCGCAAGGCGCGTTCCCCGCTGCCCAGCAGGGTGGCGACCAGTTTTTCGAGCAGTAAAAAGCCCAGGGGTGCGCCCTGGTTGTAATCCAGTTTTCCAAAAAGACCCGACAGGTCTTTCTCGATAATGTTCAGCGCCAGCATGGCTTCGTCGAGCCAGAGCGAACGATTGAAAAGGTACTGCCGCAGGCGTAACACCAGCCCCAGGGCAATTAAGCCCCAGGCTAGCAGGTCGGCGCGCTGGAATGGACGGGATTGGGCCATGAAGTCGGGTTTTTATAGCGAGGCAAGCATCTCTTGCAAGTGTTGCAACGCTTCAACGGCAGATGGATCGGCCTGGTATGCGATGGCGAGGTAATAGGTCATGTAGTCGCCAAAGTGCAAGGCTGTACACAGGTGCGCAAGCGCTGTGGAGCCTTTGGCCATGTAAAAATCGGTGTTGGAACCTTCGAGCATAAAGGTCTGGCGGGTAAATTCGCTGCGCAGCCGGTTGCGCGGATGGTCGGAGGGGGCCATGATAAACAGGGTCAGGGTACGACTCATTAGCAGGTCAGAAGGGTTGCCAAGACCGGCCAGGGCGTTGTGGTCGGCAGCGGGCAAGGACTCGCAGTTGGCAGGCGCTTTGGCAAGCAGGTTGACTTGCTCCTTCCAGCGCCGCGCCACCGGGGCCATTACGCCAGCGCCAAAAAAGGTGACCCAACGCCCCACCAGTTGACCCGCGTACCGCTTGGCCGGATTGAGGGCTGCGGGGACACTTGCCAGCAGGTTCTGCTGCTGGTCGCGCATCGCGGCCAGGGCCCCGGCGAGGCTGGCCGCCTGGTCGGGGATCAGGCCCAGGCGCGAGAAAAGCGCCAATAGCAGGCCAAACGAAAAGCCCAGCGCTGCATTCGGCGCGCCGGGGGCTTCAAATCTCCAGAGCGGAACCTGGTTTTCGGCAGCGAATTGGGTCAATGTTCCGCCGCCGCTTACAACCAGCAGGCTGCAACCAGAAGCCAGGGCCTGCCCCAATGCGTCGAGGGCTTCCTCGCTCTCCCCGGAATGTGAGCAAACCACAACCAGGGTTTCAGGCCCCCGCGCGAAGGCTGGCAGGCCATAGTCACGCCAGACCAGCAGCGGTATGGGGCAGCTATCGGCCCCATAGGCGGCCAGCAATTCTGCGCCAAGGGCCGAGGTGCCCATGCCACAAAAAACGATACGGGTCACGTGCGCAGCATCTGGCAGGGGCAAGCGCTGCCCAAGGTCCCAGGCTTGCGCCAGTTGATCGGGCAGGGCGTCAATTGCGGCGAGCATGTTGCCGCGGTCGAGTTCTTTCAAGAGGGAAAGGTCATCAAGATTCATAGTTTTTGGTGTAAAGAAGGGTTGATTTTATCGGATTGAGCCAGGCCGTGACAATCCTTCGAGCGGCAAGGCTTCAACATAAAAATCTCGATAGCCGCTCATCGAAGTGGCCGTGGTCAATGAATTATAGATGGCTTCCTCGGTCGCTTCGATGGCTGCCAGGAAAAGCGGCGAAATGTTATCGTTGGAAATTTCGGGATAGGCCGAAACCTGCCGCCGACGCTCCGGGATGCGGCGCACACTTTCAGCGGTGGAAAAAGCCAGGGCGTAGTCGCCGGAGCCGTTGCTAAACGAGGCCCCGGTGCGGGCCAGGCCGAACAACCCACGCCGGGCGAGGCGCGTAAGGTTACGGTCCGAAAGGGGCGCATCGGTGGCGAGCAGGATGATGATTGAACCGTCATGGCGCGCAGGGCGGGGCTGCCCGCCAGAGGGCAGGGCAAGGCCATCGATGCGCAATTCGCCGCCATAATTGGTCTGCACCAACGCCCCTACCGTGTACCCGCCTTGTGATTCGGGCAAACGGCGCGAGCTGGTGCCAATGCCGCCTTTCCAACCAAAACAAATGGTCCCGGTCCCCGCGCCAACACAGCCCTCCGCGACCGGACCGGGCTGGGCCGCATCAAGCGCCCAACGGAGGTGCTCTACCGTCAGGACACGCAGGCGAGCGTTGTTCAGGATGCCATCGTTGGTTTCGCCAACAACCGGGTTGACTGAGAGTACCTGCTCATTGCCCGGCTGTGCCAGGGTCCAATCGAGCAGCGCATCGGCGGCGCGAGGCACGGCCAGGGTGCTGGTCAGCAAGATCGGGGTTTCGATCTCGCCCAGTTCCAGGATTTGGGTTGAACCGGTGAATTTCCCGTAGCCGTTGCCCACCACGAACCCGGCCGGAACCTTTTCGTGGAACAGGTTACCGCCATGCGGCAGGATGGCAGTTGCGCCGGTACGGATATCTGCTCCCTCGATCAGCGTCACATGCCCCACACGCACACCGCCGACATCGGTAATGGCGTTCAACGGGCCTACCGGCAAAACGCCAGGGGCAATCCCAAGTTCGCGGATACGACAACGAGGTGTGATTCCAGTCATATCAAAAATTATATGCCAAAAGCCGCCTGCAAAATCCACAACAGGCCCATCCCTACCGCCAGGGTTAAGAGCACGTTACGCGTCCGCCAGGCCACCAGCGCACCGCCCAAACCGGCCAACAAGCGAAAGTTGCCCAGGGACAGGTTTAAATCGTTACCGGTGTACGCCAGGGCCGGGAAAACCAGCGCAGCCAGGGCGGCCGCCGGGACAAAGCGCAGCGCCCGTCCCAGCCATTCAGGCATTGCAATGCGCCCAAACAGGTAGATAAACAAAAACCGCAGCAAGAACGTTCCCAGCGCAATCGCCAGGAACAGCAACCAGAGGGCCTGCGTGCTCATGAAACCACCGCACCTTTTGGCGTTTTCAATGTTTCGGCCAGGTAACCGGCGGCAATCCCAAGCGCGGTTGCCAGCACCAGCCCGGTATTGTAGGGAAAACCCTTCGCCAACACGGCCGTCAGGCCACCCGTCAGGGCCGCAATCACCGTTGGGCGGTCACGCAGCGCCGCAAACATCAGTGCCATAAAACTAAGCGGAAAGGCAAAATCGAAACCCCAACTGGCCGGAACCAGCGCCCCCAGCAAAGCCCCTGCCAGGGCGCTCACCTGCCAGGCCACCCAAATAAGCAGCGCAGAACCAAAATAAAACCAGCGGTGGTTGACCTTTTCATCGCTGACAAAATGGCTCAGGCTCACCCCAAAGGCCTGGTCAGAGAGCATGTATGCCAGCAGCGCCTTTTGCCAGGTGGAAAGCTTTTGCAGGTACGGCGCCAGCGTGGCGCTATACATGGTAAAACGCAGGTTGACCACCCAGGCAGTCAACACCATTATCAACCACGGACTGCCAGCCGTCATCAACTGGAAAACCACCAACTGCGAGGCCCCGGCAAAAACAATCACCGACATGCCCATCGCCTCCAGCACCGTCATCCCCACATTCACGGCTCCTACGCCGGTAATCATCGCAAACGGGATCACCCCCAGCAAAATGGGCACAGAGGCGCGCACCCCGGCCAGGAAATCTTTATGAAGTTTCATCCACACTCCTCCAGGTTGGCCCGATAAAAAAATTTGCGAAAGAGGGCTCTTTCGCAAAACGGGCTTCGAACGGGGCCAGGGTCATCTATTTAGATTGATTGACCCGCGCATAAATCTCTTTTTTATTCCAACCCGAGACATCCGCCAGCGTTGCGGCAATTTCTTTGGCTTTTTTGCCATTTTTTAATTCGGATTGGATGGCAGCGAGCAGCTTTTCCGGGCTCCAAGGCTCGTCGGTGGTCGAAACCTGCCCGGCCACCACCAGGACAAATTCGCCCCGTGGCTCTTGGGCCGTAAAATAAGCCCGCACCTCGCTGATGCAGCCACGCACAAACTGCTCGTGCAGCTTGGTCAGCTCACGCGCAACGGTCATTTGGCGGTCACCCAAAACGGCCAATAAATCATCCAGCGCATCCAGCAGGCGATGCGGCGTTTCAAAGAAAATCAACGTATACGGAAGATGCGCCACCTGACCGGCAAACTCGCGGCGCTCGGAGCTTTTGCGCGGCAAATAGCCCAGGTATAAAAAGCTATCGGTCGGCAGCCCCGAAGCGGCCAGGGCGGCAACCGGCGCTGAGGGTCCGGGGATTGGGCTGACAGCGTGGCCCGCGTCGAGGGCCGCTTTAACGAGCTCATACCCGGGGTCGTTAATTGCCGGGGTTCCGGCGTCTGAAACCAGGGCCACATCCCCCAGGCTTAATTCAGCCAGGATTTTATCCAGCTTGGTCAGCTTGTTGTGTTCAAAATAACTGGTCAGCGGGGTGTGCAGGTCAAAGTGGGTCAGCAAGGCACGGGTATGACGGGTATCTTCGGCCGCAATCAGGCGCGCTTCGCGCAAAATGCGCACTGCGCGTGGTGACAAGTCTTCGAGATTACCAATTGGGGTGGCAACGAGATAAAGGGTACCCATCAGGCCGCTCCGGGTTCCACCGCACCGCTGCGCACGCGCCACAGGGTGGAGTTTTGCACAAATTCGGGGGTAAAAAGATGCTCATCGGTGGTGGTGAGCAGGGATTGTTCGGTCTCGGCCAGTGCCGCCATCAGGTCTGCGCGGCGCTCGTGGTCCAGCTCGGCCATCACTTCATCCAGCAAGATCACCGGCCACTCACCGGTTTTTTCTTTCATCCAGGCCACTTCGGCCAGTTTGAGCGCCAGCAAGGTGGTGCGTACCTGGCCGCGCGAGCCAAAATCGCCCAGGTCCACACCATTGGCCAGGAAACGCATCTCGTCACGATGCGGGCCCAGGGTGGTAACACCGCGATTAATCTCTTCCCCGCGCGCTTTTTTCAACGCTTCGACAAAACCCTTTTTAATGGTGGGCAGGTCGAGGCCCGAGCGGTCGACCGGGGCATCCAGCTTGAGGAAAATTTGGCCGCTGGGGCGCGGCAGCGGGTCGTAAGCCGGATCATACGCCAGGCGCAGCACTTCCTTGCCGCGCGTTAACCCCAGGTGGGTACGCGCCGCCAGGCGTTCCAACTCTTGCACCGCCTGGATACGCCACAAGATGATCTGTGCGCCGGTTTCCACCAGGTTGGCATCCCAATAATCAAGCTGCGACACGTCGCCGCCGCGCTCGCCCAGTTGTTTGAGCAGGGCATTGCGCTGTTCGAGGGTTTTCTGGTAATCACTGAGGGCCTTTGCATAACCCGGAATCACCTGGGCTAGCGACAGGTTAAGGTAACGGCGGCGATCTTCGGGGCCGCCTTCTAAAACCTGCGACATTTGCGGGATAAACAGGGCCGCATTAAACTGGCCGATGACTTCGTTCAGCGGGCGCTTGACCCCATCCAAAAGCACTTCCTTGCGGGCGCGCTGACCATTGAGCACGCCCACCGGCTCGACGATGATCCGCACCTCGATGCGGTGTGAGCGACCGGCGCGCATAAAATCGGCCACAATGCGCGCCACAGCCAGGCTCTCACGCGCCGCCACAAAATTGACCAGCTGCCGGTCGGTATGGGTCTGGAAGGATGAAAACGTGGCCAGGAAATAGACCGCTTCGAGCACGCTGGTCTTGCCCTGGGCGTTGCTGCCCACCAGCAAAACAGCCCGCCGTGGAACATCAAGATCCAGGCGGGCGAAGTTGCGAAAATTGGTCAGCGAAAGATGCTTCAGGTACATGAAAAACCTGTCAAACGTCGCCCACCCAACCCGCTACGATTGTAGCGGCGGACGATGTCTGACTTCTTTTTAGACGTTATCTTCCACCGGTTCAGACGGTTTCCAAACTTTGGTGGCGAGGTCGGTGAACAGGACACCTTCCAGGTGGTCGATTTCGTGCTGGAAGATGCGCGCCGTCCAATCTTTGAGCTTGAGCGTCACCGGCTGTCCAAAGCGGTTCTGGCCTTTGACGGTGATGGCTTCGAAACGCTCGACATCACCCAACATCCCGGGGATGGAGAGACAACCTTCCGCGCCAAAGACCTTCTCAGGCGAGGTGCGAGTAATCTCGGGGTTGACCAGCACATACAGCCGCTTGGGGGCTTCGGTGTCGTCTTCACTTTCTTCGTCTTCTTCGTTTTCGTAGTACTCCACCACAATCACGCGCTCGGCCACCCCCACCTGGGGAGCAGCCAGGCCCACACCGGGGGCTTCGCGCATGGTTTCGACCATATCATCAATGAGGGTCTGCAATTTATCGTCGAATTTGGTGACTTTTTGGGCCTTCCGGCGCAAGACGGGGGCCGGGACGGTTACGATCTCTCTAATTGCCATAGGTTTACCTTTACTGTTGAAAATAAAACTTTACGGGGTTCGATTTTACTCCGGATTCGACGCACCGGAGCGCTTTTTCTCATCCTCGATTTCTTTGATGACCTTGTAATACTGTGAAAGCCATTCGGCCATACGGTCACGGTCCGCCGCGCCATCAGATTCTTTCTTCTTTTGCAAGCGCGCAGCCTGGCGGCGGGCAATATCCTGCTGAACACCAGGCGGGTCCATAACGTCATCGAAATCGTATTGCGTGCCGCCAACCGTGATATAGACCGTACCAAAATTGAGCATATTCTCGATGATGCCATTGCGCTTATATTCGGTTCCCAAAATTGTTTCCAGTGGGGCCGAACGGCGATTCTCGTCGCCGAAAGGTTTTTTATACAGGTCCACAATCTGGTCGGGAGTGACCTGGTAGACATCGTTGTTCCAGTCCAGGTAACCGTATACGACATATCCAATCAGCACAAAAATCCCAAGGATGACCAGCATGACCACCCAGGTGGGCATTAAGGAACCAACCAACAGCGGCCAGATGATAAAAGAGGATAACAGGAGCAAAATTCCGAGCAGGTACAGGAAAATGTTGCGAAACAAGACAAAAACGTGTTTGTGATAAGTGACGACGTTGTTCTCTTCGGTGCGCATCTTGAAGGCGTTGACCCACCATTTTTCAATGGCAGACGGCTTATGCGGCGCAGGAGCCGGTTTTGAGGGCGCGGCAGGGGCGGGAGCCGCAGCAGAGGCCGGTTTGGCGGCAGGTTTGATGCCCATTTTGTTGCGGATGGCCTGGCGCATGATTTCTTCGTCATGGTCGCGGGCCGTCACTTTAGAACGGCCCCAGTATTCTTCGATCATGGCCGCGGCCTGTTTGGGATGCACCACATAGCGCATGCGAATCTCGCCGGTATAGGTACGAACCACCACCGTTCCATAATCAAACCAGCGGCTGAAGAAATCACTCTCGGTGCTGACCGAAAGGATGGTCCCCATGCCCGCCTCGGAGCGGCTGTCGTACAGACCAATCACCTTTTCCAACCAGATGACGCGCTGATTGGTGACGATATAGTAGTCATTGCTCCAATCGACATATTGCCAGAGTCCCCAGGCCACGTCCAGGACCAGCAGCGAAGCGCCAATAGCGCCAAAAACGGCGCTGCTCAACATATAAGCCAGCCACAACAAACCCAGCACCGGGAAAAGCATCAGCACCGGGTAAAGCATGGCCCTCACCAGCAAAAACATGTGCTTGCGTGCCAGGAAATAGATGACTTCATCTTCGGCGCGCCAGTCAAAATGCTGCTTGCTGGCCAACCGGCGACTGTCCATCATAATGTCAAAGTTGGCCCACAGCCCTGGCACCTTTTTTAGCACCCGCTTGAAGGCATCACGATACAAAATCAGCACCACCGTGCCTTTTTCGGCCTTCACGGTGGCATTGCGCGTGGTATTTTTGAGCAAGCCCTGCTCACCAAAATAGTCGCCGCGCACCAGGCTGGCAATCTTTTGAGTATCGCCGTTTTTCTTTTTACGGGTAATGCGCACCCGCCCCTGGTAAACGAGGTAAAAGGAATCGGCCGGGGACCCCTCCAGGAAGACGGTATCTTCCTCGTCAAAGCGCTTATCCAGCAATTCCTCGACCACCGACTTGAGGTCGTTGTCGCTCAAGCCTCGGAAAAGGTGTAGTTTCCTGAGAAAATCAACCAGGGTGGGGGCAGGGATCTCGGTCACGGGTTTATTCTAGCATTAAAGCGCAGTGACAATGGTACATCCATACGGGGAAGTTTCCTGCACGGCGGGCAGGCGACCCTCCAGCAGGGCTTCCAGCGCTTCCTGTACATAAAAGCGTTCTGGCGTGCGTTTGCGAAAAGTCACATCATCGACCGCTCCGCGATAACGCAGCACTCCGCCGGAATCGACCACAAAGACATGCGGCGTTGTCGCTGCCCCCCAGGCTGCGGCCAGGCTGCCGCCCGAATCTCGCAACACAAAGTCGAGTCCACGCTGGAGCAGGGCCGCGCGGAGCATTTCATCCGGTTCGGTGGCATTGGCAGCCACTGGCAGCACCGCAACCCGCCCTGGAACCTGGCGCAAGATCTCCAGCAGGTTTCGGTCGGCGCGTTCGCTCCACGGGCATTCCGCCGACCAAAAATTGACAACAACGATTTTGCCGCGATAGTCACCCAGGCGGTGGGGAACTCCATCCAGGTCAAAGAGCAGAAAGTCGGGGGCGGGGGCGTTTAATTCCATGCTGAAAATTATAAGCCGCACCTTTTTAAACGGGAAGCGCTCGCATCTCAACGATTTGTGTTTAATGGGGAAATTCGGCCCGTTTGGTGCGGCGCACCTTCACCGGAATGGTAAAATCATCGCCTATGAAAAAATGGCAATTTTGGCTCGGGGTGCTGCTCAGCATCCTTTTCTTATGGCTGGCCCTGCGCGGCCTGCACCTGGGCGATTTTTGGTCTGCTATGGCAAAAGCCAACTACTGGTGGATTTTCCCCGGCGTCGCGGTGTACTTCGTCGGCGTGTGGGTGCGCGCCTGGCGCTGGCATTACCTGCTTGGCCCAATTAAGAAAATCTCCACAAACAAGATGTTCCCCATCACCACCATTGGCTATATGGGCAACAACATCTACCCGGCCCGCGCCGGTGAAGTGCTGCGTGCGGTTATCTTAAAGCGCAAAGAAGGCGTACCGGTATCAGCCTCGCTGGCGACCATTATTGTCGAGCGCATCTTCGACGGGGTGGTGATGTTGGCGTTTGTCTTCATCAACCTGCCCGAACTGGCTAAACTGACCGGGTCATCAGGCTTTGTTGGCAACATCCAGCAAGTGGCCGTAGGCGGAACAGCGGCTTTTATTGGCGCGCTGGCGGTCTTTTTGCTGGCGGCCATGTTCCCGCAGACAACCATCCGGGTCGGCGACTGGTTCATTGTCACCCTGCTGCCCGAGCGGATGCGCGAAAAAGTGCGCGGCATTATGCACAAATTTCTCGACGGCCTGGCTTCCTTACGCTCCCCGGTGAATGTGCTGATGGTTTTCCTGACATCGGTCTTTATCTGGCTGCTCGAAACGGCCAAATACTGGTTTGTGATGCACGCTTTTGATTTCAGCGTTTCTTTTTTTGCACTGATGTTGATGAATGGGATCGTCAACCTGGCGACAACCATTCCCTCTGCCCCGGGCTATATTGGCACGTTTGACGCGCCCGGCATCGCGGTTCTGACCGCTTACGGCATCGACCAGGCCACTGCAGCCGGGTACACCCTGGTGCTGCATGTGGCCCTGTGGGTTCCAATCACACTGGTGGGTGCCTGGTTCCTGACCCGCGAGGGAATCAAATGGAGTGATTCACTGCGCGCCGAAGCCGAATAGCCCCACTCACAGCGCAAATTTTGGACGACCGTGCCTGGATGAAGCATCAGCCGGAAATACTTTTTTAGGGTCGCCCGACCTACTGGATGACGAGGAACTTTTATGAAAATAGCAATCATTGGGGCAGGCTATAGTGGCCTGTCTGCCGCCTGGGACCTGCGCAAAGCCGGGCATGAAGTGACAATTTATGAAGCCGCCGATTTTGTGGGCGGCCTGGCGAGCGGGTTTAAAGAACCCGGCTGGAAGTGGTCCGTGGAAAAGTTCTACCACCACTGGTTCGCCAGCGACAAGCACATGCTGGGTCTGATCGATGAGCTCGGGCTGGGTGACAAGGTGCGCTTCCCGCGCCCGTTAACGGTGATGTATCACCAGGGCAAGTTCTACCCGCTCGACTCAATCCTGAACGCCATCCTGTTCCCTGGCCTGGGCTGGGGCATCAACAAAATCCGCTTTGGGCTGGTGGGGCTGTACCTGCGCCTGACCAACAACTGGCAGGAGTTGGAAAAATACACTGTCGATGAGTGGATGCGCAAATGGACGGGTGAAACCGTCTATAAGCTGATGTGGGAGCCGCTGGTGATTGGCAAATTCGGTGAAAAATATGCCCGGCAGGTCAACATGGCCTGGATGTGGGCACGCCTGCATGCCCGCACCACCCGCCTGGGCACCTTTGAAGGCGGGTTCCAGCAGTTTGCCGATTCGTTTGCCGAAAAACTACAGGCGGCCGGGGTCGAGATTCGGCTCGGGACGCCGGTAACGTCCATTCAACGGGAGGCAGGCAACGGGTCGTTTGAACTGGTGACGGCCCACGGGGTGGAAAAAGCCGATAAAGTGCTGGTCACCCTGGCCCCCGGCGCCGCCGCTAAAATGGTCCCGTCGCTTCCACAGGATTACTTGAAAGGCCTGTTGAACTTGAAATCGATGGGCGCAGTGGTCATGGTGCTGTCGCTTAAGCACAAGCTCTCACGCGAAGGCTATTACTGGTACAACATTCCCAAAAGCGCCGGTTTCCCCTTCCTGGCGCTGGTGGAACATACCAATTTTGTGCCCGCTGAGAATTTTGGCGGCGACAATATTGTGTATGTGGGTGATTACCTGGAAGCGGACCATGAGCATTTCCGCCTGTCAGAACAGGAACTACTCGAACGCTTTGCCCCCAGCCTGAAGAAAATCAACCCCGACTTTAGCCTGGAGTGGGTTAAAAAGGTCTGGTTGTTCCGCACCGCTTATGCCCAGCCAGTGCCACTGGCCAACCACTCCCAGAACATCCCCGATATTCAGACGCCAATCGACGGGTTGTATTTTGCATCGATGAGCCAGGTCTATCCCTGGGACCGGGGCACCAATTTTGCGGTCGAAATCGGGCGCAAAGCGGCACAACTGATGATGAAATAAAGCAAAACTGCGAAGGCGCTGGCCTTCGCAGTTTTTTTACAGCACCCGGCGCAGGATTTCGACCAGCGCCTGGGCCAATAATATTTTGAAGATTAGCGCCACCGGGTAGGTGCTGGCATATGCCAGGGCGGGCAGGTCGGTTTCGGTCTGGTTGTTCGCGGCCGAGAGGGCCGGGGGGTTGGTCATGGCAGCGGTCATCGCTCCCATGGCAGAGAGCAGGTTTAAGCGATAGACCTTGACCATGAACACCAGCCCCGCCAGTGTGGACAGGCTGGTAATGGCCGCTCCCGCCAGGAGCAGTACCCAACCCTGGTCTTGGAGCACATCGACCAGGTGCGCCCCGGCATTGGCCCCGGCCCCGGCCAGGAAAAGCATCAGCCCCAGCTCACGGGTCAGGTTCCTGGCAGCAGGTGGCACATACAGGCGAAAGGGGCCAATTTTGCCGAAATGGCCGATGAGCAAACTGGTTATAAAAACCCCACCCGCCATGCCTAATTTGACCGTGATGCCCTGCCCAAGCGGAACGGGGACCAGGCCAACCATCACGCCAAGGAGCAGGCCAATCAGGTACGGAACCATGCTGGTTTCCATGGCCTTGCGCGGCGAACCCTGGGCCAGGCGCACAAAATTCTCTACGGCGTTTTTCTCGCCCACGATGCGAATGCCATCACCGCGCTCGAGGGTGACGTTGCCATGCGGGACAATTTCCAGCCCCTGGCGGCGAATACGGGTGATCACCAGGGTGTATTGTTCCCAAACTTTCATCTGCGCCAGGGTCTTGCCGGTCAGGGCTTCATCCAACACTTCAACATCGACGCTTAACACTTCGGCGTTGACATCCATGCGCTCGTTGGTTTCTTCGCCCAGCAACAGGCGCAGTTTGTCGAGGTCGTCGGCCTGCCCGACCGCCATGACCACATCGCCACCGTGGAGCGGGGTTTCGGGGGTAGCCGCGGTTACTTTTTCGCCATGCTTGATGCGTGAGATGTTCACTTGCGCCAGGCGGCGGGGATTAATTTCAGCAACGGTTTTGCCTTCAATGTTGGCATTGGTCACGCGAAACTGGCGGGCTTGCAAACCGGGTGTTTCGGCTTCTTTTTCGGCCAGCCAGTGTTGTTCTTCAATTTTGACCGGCCGCCGCAACAAGCGGGGCATAAACTGGATCAGCAGCACCACACCGATCATGCTAAACGGGTAGGCAATACCATAGCCCACCGAGGCCAGCGGGGCGCTTTCGGGCAGGGCGCGGCCCAACGAATCGATGGCGGCGGCCAGGGCCGGGGTACAGGTCATGGCCCCGGCATACAGCCCGGCGGCCAGCGCGGGCGGCAGGTGCAGCAACCCGGCCAGCACCCCGGTCAACACTGCGCCGCTGCCAACAATGACCACGGCCAGGACAACGAACTGAATTCCACGCTTGCGAAAAGTGCGAAAAAAGCTGGGGCCAGCGCTCAACCCCACAGAATAGACAAACAACAACAGCCCAAAATCCATCACTTCCCTGGGTACGGCCAGGCCAAAATGGCCGAATACCAGCGCAGCAAACAATACCCCGGCCGAGCCGAGGGAGATACCACGCCACGACCAGTGACCAACCCACGCGCCAAGGGTCAGGATGGCAAACAGGACGAACATTTCTTCGGTAAATGGGTTCATAAGATTGGGTCAGAGAAAGCCATCTTACCGCAGTTTATCGCGCGGGGGCATGGCCGATTGTAATGAGAATGGCGGGATGGAGATAACCAGGCAAAAAAAATAATCCGCATTCACGGCAGATGCCTTGAATGCGGATCAGGCCACAAGTTAGCAATTCAGGTCGTCGGGCAAAATCACCGTCTGGTCGGGCAGGTTGGGAACGATGCACAGGAACTCAAAAGCATCGTCGCCGACGTTCTGATACCAGTGGGGAATATTGGCCGGGATAAAGACCACGTCCCCTTTTTTCACTTCGTACGTCTCATCACCAATCCCGATGCGTGCCTTGCCGCCCAGCACATACTGCTCATGCTCAACCGTATTGGTGTGGCGCGGCATTCCCCCGCCAGGCTCCATCACAAAACGACGCAGGGCAAAGTTTGGGCCTTCTTGCCCCGAGATGAGCACCTGTTTTGTGGTTTTGACGCCGTTTGGCACAATCACGGCTTCCACCTCGCGGGTGTGTTTGACTGACATGGGCTGCCTCCTTTTGGGTTATGTTGTGTATGCATGGATACAAGAGTATTGTACCAAGTTCAGATTTTGAAAACCACCCTGTCTTCATTCATGCTAAAATCGCGCCTATGCCCAAATTAAATGCTTACAAACTTTATCTAGGTCTTTCATTTTTTAACTCGCTGTTTTTCAGCATGATTTTTGTGGTGACCTCTTTTTACGAGGCCACTGTCGCCGGGCTGACAGGCTTGCAACTGGTACTGGTGGGCACCACGCTCGAGGTGGTCATCCTGATCTTTGAAGTACCCACTGGCATTGTGGCAGATGCCTATTCGCGGCGGCTGTCCATCATCATCGGTTACGCCATTATGGGCTTGGGCTTTGTGATTGAGGGCTTGTTCCCGGTTTTCCCGGCCATTTTGCTGGCTTCGGGGTTGTGGGGATTGGGCTACACCTTTACCAGCGGCGCCACCCAGGCCTGGCTCTCCGACGAAATTGGCGAAGAAAACGCCAACCGCGCCTTCTTGCGCGCCAACCAGTTTGACCTGGCCGGGGCATTTATCGGCATGCTCCTCGCCATCCCGCTCGGTAATCTCTCTGTCAGCCTACCCATCCTGGTGGGCGGCGGGCTGGTGGCCCTGACCGCCGTTTTCCTGGCTGTATTTATGCCTGAGCATGGCTTCAAACCCACCAAACCCGAAGACCGTAACAACTGGCAGCACATGGGCGACATCTTCAAAAAAGGGCTCACCGCCGTCCGCCAGCGCCCGGCCCTGATGGCGGTGCTGGGCGTGGGTCTCATCTATGGCCTGTACTCCGAAGGCTGGGACCGCCTGTGGGTCAAGTACCTGGTAGACAACTTCACCCTGCCCAGCCTGTTTGGGATGAACGAAGTGGCCTTTTTTGGGGTTATGCGCGCAGTAGGAATGCTGCTCTCCATCGTGGTCACCAACCGGGTGGAAAAAAACCTCGACTCCAGTCACGCCCCTTCGATTGCCAGGGGAATGCTTTGGCTCACAGGCCTGCTGGCCCTGGGGATTTTCATCTTTGCCTTTTCACCGGCCCTGGCGGTTAGCATAGCCGCAGTCTGGCTGGTCAGCATTACCCGAAACGTGCTTGGCCCGCTATACAGCGCCTGGATCAACCAGCGTCTCGACTCTGACACGCGCGCCACGGTTATCTCCATGTCGGGCCAGGTCGATGCGGTCGGGCAGATTGCTTCGGGGCCGCTGGCGGGTGCGGTCAGCCTGTGGAGCGTCCAGGCGGCGATTGCCTTTGCCAGCCTGCTTATTACCCCGGCGCTTCCACTGATTGGGCGAGCCAATCGCCTGCATGCCGAAGAATTCCCAACCGAATAAAAAGTGGCGGCCAGCATTGGCCGCCACTTTTTATTTACCTTCCCATTCGCTGAAAAAGCGCTCTAAAAACTGCTCCATAAAGGCATGCCGCTCGGCGGCCATCTGCCTGGCGGCCGGGGTATTCATGCGCTCCTTGAGCAGTAACAGTTTCTCGTAAAAATGATTGATGGTATGTCCCTGGCTGGATTTGTACTGTTCGAAACTCTGGTGCATTTGCGGCGCTTCAGCAGGATCGTACAGGCTGCGGCCTTTGTGCCCGCCGTAAGCAAAGGCGCGGGCGATACCGATTGCGCCAATGGCATCCAGGCGGTCGGCATCTTGCACAATCTGGCCCTCGAGGGTGCGAATCTGGTTTTCGACACCCGCGCCCTTGAAAGACAGGTGCGTGATGATTTCGCAGACATGGTCGCTTACAGCCGGAGCAACTTCCATTTGACGGAGCCAGGCGGCAGCGCGGACCGGGGTCCCGTCGGCAGACGGTGACAACTTCCAGTCGTCGAGGTCGTGTAAAAGCGCAGCCAGTTCCACAGTAAAGACATCTGCCGTTTCACGCTGGCACAGGGCCAGGGCATTCTTCCATACGCGGTAGATGTGCCACCAATCGTGACCAGAACTGTCCCGCTCGAATTCGGTTTTGACATACTCGGCAGTTTTTTGGATGATTTGTTCGGGGGTCATGGTTGATTTTTACCATAAAGTGCGCCAGGCGTGACCGCTTTTGTGCTGTGGGGTTATGTATACAAAGCCAAGGAGCCACACATGGAACAATTTTTTACCAAAGACTATAGCGGTGCGCCTTTTGAATTGTTTGGCGGCGCACACCTGGCGGCGCTCGGCATTATTGGGCTGATCTGCCTGTCGTTTTTCTATTTTCGCACGGTGTGGGGGGAGCACGAAAAGCGAATCGTTCGCTACGGGCTGGCCGCGTTCATTGTGGCGGCCGAACTTTCATGGCATTGGTGGGTGCTGACCTACGACCAGTGGACAATCCAAAAGATGTTGCCGCTGCACCTGTGCAGCGTGTTCATCTGGTTGAGCGTGTATATGCTTATCACCAAAAGCTATGGGGTGTTTGAAATGGCCTATTTTCTCGGCATTGGCGGGGCGCTGCAAGCCTTGTTGACCCCTGATGCAGGCATCTATGGCTTCCCACACTTTCGCGCCTTTCAGACCTTCTCAGACCACGGCGGGTTGTTTGTGGCCGCTGTTTACATGGCGGTGGTGGAGGGTTATCGCCCAACGCTGCAATCGTTTAAGCGCTTCTTTTTATGGACCAATGTCTACATGGTGATCGTTTTTGTCATTAACCAATGGATTGGCAGTAATTACCTGTATGTGGCCCACAAACCGGAATTCCCCTCGCTGCTAGATGTGCTGGCCCCCTGGCCCTGGTACATTTTCCAGTTAGAAATTATTGCGTTTGTCATTGGGGCGCTTCTGTACCTGCCTTACGCCATTCGCGATTGGCGCACCCGGCTCGAACCAGCCGCCAGTTAAAAACGCTAAAGGGGATTCCACTTCATGCGCATGTAAACGCCGCCTTTTTCCAACTCATCCAGCATCTGGTTAAGACGTTTTTGCCGGGTTTCGGGGCGTTTAGCGCGTTCGATCCAACCAAGATAGTCGTTTTGCTGGTAAGCGGGGCGAGCGTGATAAGCCTCCCACAATCCGCGCGCTTCAAGGGCTGCGCGAATTGTGGGAGGCATTGGGTTAACCTGACGGGTCAGGCGCGAAAAGTCACTCATCTTGCCTCTGGAAAAAGCCCCAAACGTTGTTAGAAAACTCCCCGGCAGCAAATTCGACCGTTTTTTTGCCATCGGTCATGGTGTATACCGGGAAATTGTATTCCTGCCAGTGATACAGCGGATCACGGATTTCGGCACGCTCCCCGGTGATAACCCAGTTGCGCCAGACATCCACCCCCTCCAGCTCAAAGGGGTCATTCTCTAAACAGTGACCCACAAAAACCCAACCCGCCATATTAGCCTTTCAGGATACACAAAGCCTGTCGAATTTCACCCAGGTGGTAAACGGTGTGAACAACCACGCCAAGCGAACCGCCGATGGTGGCTTCATTCCACTCATTATTGGAGTGGAACAAGCGGCTGATGCGTTCATAGGTGCTCTTGAGCCGGGCGCGCAGGGCATCCCATTCCTGGGGGCTCACTTTTTCCACGGTCCGCCAAACCTTGCCCCAATCTACCGGGCTGTGATCGTTTTGCAGGGCGTAGCGCTCGAAAGACTCGATATAAAAGATGACATGCTCCACCTGGGCCGCCAGCGAAGCACATTTGCCGCCGACAGGAATGGAAGCCTGCTCCGCGCTGATGGTTTCGAGGGTTTCAAGCAGGGAGGTGCCTTTATCGAGAAAGATACCATGATGACTCTCGAAGGTTTCCTCGAGAAAGGCGAAAAGATTGTTGGAAAAATCGGACGGGTTCAGGGTAGCACTCACGGATTATCCTGCGCTTTCATAAGCCAGGCGAACCCAGGCAATAATCTGTTCATCCACCTGTGAAACATCGGTAATACGGACAATATAGTTGCACATGCTGCCCTTAGGCTGCTCGAGCAACCGATCGGTTACGGTCAGGTCTTTGATGTTCAGACCCAATTCCACGCGCGTGTTGGTGGTCGGGCC
The DNA here is from genome assembly GCA_964562145.1 of uncultured Anaerolinea sp. Classification (GTDB taxonomy): domain Bacteria; phylum Chloroflexota; class Anaerolineae; order Anaerolineales; family Villigracilaceae; genus UBA5195. Next base: position 93,957 of record CAZLSP010000006.1, read on the forward strand.
CAACATGGCAAATTGCTTTTTGCGCCGCAAGCTGACATAATTCTTCTTTGGCAGGGTCTCGAATTCGCCAAGTTTGCTAATCGCATCCATCAACTTTTCATGGATGGGGCGCAGCGCCGCCCTGGGACCGGCATAGATTTCATCCAAAACAGAGTCGCCGCTCAGGCCTTTGGCTTCGGCTGCGCGGGTGCCGTCTGATTGCAGGATGGCATGGACCAGCGCATTGGCATCCCCATGACCGAGGCCCACTTCGCGCTTGAACATCTCTCGCAGCTCGCCGTGCTTCACCAAGCCACTTTTTTGGGCAATTTCAGCCAACTGCGCCAACGATTTGCCGGTCTTTTTCTGAATATTCTCGATTTGGGTTTGAACAGCCTGGTCAAGACTACTCATAAAACACTCCCGAATATAGTGGATAAATTTGACAAATATTATTATAGAACTAAATTTCTATAAATTCAACACCCAATTCTGCGACAAATGGGATTAAAACAATGAACCGCAAAGGTGGCTTCGCGGTTCATTGGCTCGAACTGGGTAAAAAGTTATTCCACGCCCGATAAGAGTTTCTGCAATTGCTCCTGCTTGTCTGCGCGCATCCGTTCAGCAATCGGTGCAGCGAGATAGAGGCGCAGCGCTTCTTCGGTCAGAACCGGCTCATAGTATTCGCGCATCGCCTGTTCAACGCTGATGGTCACACCATCAAATTTTTCGAGGCGCACTGCATCCCCCGCTTCAACCAGGCCCTCCTGCAAAACGCGACAGTACAGCCCGGGTCGCCCGGCAAACCGGAACTGTTTTGCAAACGGCGGCAAGCCCATCCGCCCGGCCAGGGTTCCACACGGGATGCGCGGAGCCGTCACCTGGAGCGTGACGGTGCCCAGGTGCAAACGATCACCGATTTGAAAACTGGCGCTTTCCAATTCGCTGATGGTGATGTTCTCGCCAAACATCCCAGGTTCCATCTCGCGGCCCAATTCCCTGGCCCACCACTCGTAATCGGCCCAACCATAGACATACACCGCCTGGTCCGGCCCGCCGTGGTTTTTCGCATCACCGATAAAGTCGCCGGGGAACCCCAGGCGGGTTACTTGCAACGGGCCCGCCACAGGGCGCTTAAAAATCCCGGTCTGCTCGGTTTTGTTTGGCCGTACCAGGGTCTCTTCTTTGCCGATATTAACAGTGATAATTTTCATAATTTTCCTTTCTGCCATTCTCTTAGATTGTTTAGACATTATTTTACATCAGGCATAACAAAAGTCACTTGAGTTTTGCCCATGACTGGCATATGATGGAATGGCGAAATCCGTTCAATTCGCACATGGAGATTTATATGAAAATCCTTCGTTTGTTCCCCATCCTCATCGCCATTGTTTTGGTCCTTTCGCTCTCCGGCCCGGCCCCGGTTGAGGCCAAGGGGCTCGAAAACGGATACACCGTGAGCATCGACCTGGCCAAAACCAAAGTTGGTTCGCTCGTCGTAGACAATCGCACCGGCGGCACGTTGTACGTTGCCTTGAGTGGCAATGTTAATTACAATTTTGCGGCCACCAACCAGGGCAAGACCACCTTCCCCAACATCACCCCGGGCAAGTATCAAATCACCGTGCGGGCTTCCGCCTGTGGCGGTTCCTTGACCATCAATAAAAAAATCCAGGGCAAAACCACGCTTAAGCCGTTCGTTTGCCGCTAAACACACCCGTTCATCGAATCAAAACATCCGCAGGCAAGTACTGCGGATGTTTTGATTCAACCCCTGACGGTATCTTGCCACAGTTTATAATAAGCGCACTTCATCCAAACTCGCAACAAGAGAGACAATCATGCCAAATGCCACCATTCACTTTCCAAAAGGCTTTTTGTGGGGCGCGGCCACTGCCGCCCACCAGGTGGAAGGGAACAATACCAATAACAACTGGTACCAGTGGGAACAACTGGGTCACACCATACACCAATCCGGGCTGGCCTGCGACTGGTGGGGCGGCCGCTGGAAGGAAGATATGGATCGCGCCGCAGAAACCGGCCAAAACGCGCACCGCTTCTCTATAGAGTGGAGCCGCATCCAGCCCGCGCCAGATCGATGGGATGAAAACGCCCTGGAACGGTATCGAAGCATGGCGCGCGGCATGGTCGAGCGTGGCATCAACCCCATGGTTACCCTGCACCACTTCACCGACCCAATCTGGGTCTACGAACAATGCGGTTGGGAAAAAGAAACCATCGTCCCGCTGTTTGAAAAATACGTCCGCAAAGTGGTTGAAGCGCTCAAAGAATACGTCAACTTGTGGTGCACCATCAACGAACCCAATATTTATGCCCTCAGCGGTTATGTGGCCGGAGATTTCCCGACCTGCAAAGAAGGCCACAAGGGTTTAGGGGCTGCCACCAAAGTGCTGGCCAACATGCTGCGCGGGCATGCCGCTGCCTATAAAGCCATCCATGAGATCCAGCGCGAGGCGCGTGTGGGCTACGCCCTGCACTATCGCCCCATGCTGGCGGCCCGTTCCTGGTTCCCGCTCGATGCGCTGATGCGCAATGTGCAATACAACGGCATCAACATGGCCTTCCCCAGCGGCATCTCCACCGGCGTGATGAAGACCCCCGTCGCTAGCATCAAAATCCCTGAAGCCATCGGCACCCAAGATTTCCTCGGGATTAACTATTACTCCGTCGATACCGTCCAATTCGACCTGTTCAATCCGCGCGAACTCTTTGGGAAACGCTACTACCCGGCCAACTCCGACTTTAGCGGCACAAAATTCATTGCCAACATCCCAAGCGGCATCTTCGACAGCATCAAATGGGCCACCCGCAGCTACCCCGACCTGCCACTGCTCATCACCGAAAACGGCGTTGAAGATGCTGACGACCGCATGCGCCCGCGCTACCTGGCCCAACACTTGCAGCAAGTCTGGCGCGCTGTCAACTTCAACTGGCCTGTAAAAGGTTATTACCACTGGTCGCTGGTTGACAACTTTGAGTGGGAACGCGGCTGGACACAGCGTTTTGGCCTGTGGGGCCTCGACATCGAAACCCAGGCCCGTATCCGCCGCAAAAGCGTTGACCTGTATGCCGACATCTGCCACGAAAATGGGATCTCCACCGAAATGGTTGCTAAATATTGCCCCGAAGTGTTTGAAAAGATGTTTCCGGGCTAAACCTGACCGGGTTTACACGATAACCTTTCCCTGACCCTGCGCCCACCTGGCCTGTCAGCCTTCACCGCCGCGCAACAAACTCCCCGTGGCCTGCCTTGCACACCACGGGGCTTTTTCTACCCCTAAAGATGATGAATTCACTGCCCGAAAACTTCCTGCGCAACATCCGCAACTCATTTGGTCAAGAGGGCCAGCAATGGCTGTCCCAACTACCGGCCCTGTTAGACCATGCCGCCCGCAAATGGGACCTGACCCTTGGCGCGCCCATGCTGCTCTCATACAACTATGTCACCGCCGCCACCCGCGCCGATGGCAGCCCGGTGGTGCTCAAACTCGGAGTTCCAAACCGCGAATTTACCAGCGAAATGAACGCCCTGCGCCTGTTTAATGGCGATGGCATCTGCCGCCTGCTTGACGCAGATGAGGCTCATTTTATGTTTATCCTGGAAAGACTGCAGCCCGGCGACATGCTCACCAGCCTGCCAGATGACGAGGCGGCCACACACATCGCTGCCGGGGTGATGAAGCACTTGTGGCGCACACCGCCTACCAGCGAGGGGTTTATCCGGCTTTCAGAGTGGTTTGGAGAATTGGGGAAACTGCGACCCAGCTTTGGGGGCGGCACGGGGCCCTTCCCCAAAAAACTGGTCGAGCGGGTGGAGTCCCTGCTTCCAGAGCTGTTTGCAGACCCCAATCCGCCCGTCCTGCTGCATGGCGATTTGCATCACTTTAATATCCTGTCGTCAGAGCGCGGCTGGCTGGCCATCGACCCCAAGGGTGTCATTGGCCCGGCCGGGTATGAATGCGGCCCGCTGCTTACCAACCCCTGGGATGATTACCCCGAACGCCCCAATGCCGTGCAAATTGCAGAACGGCGCATTGCCATCCTGTCTGAAAGGTTGGGGCTGGAACGCAAACGAATTGCAGATTGGGCTTTGTGCCACTGCATTCTTTCGGCCTGGTGGGATACCGATGAGCAAGGCGCAGGCGGTGAATATGGCATTGGCTGCGCCGAGGTGATGGCCCGCGTGCAGGTTTAATACTTTAGCTCAACGATTTCCATATCGGCCAGCATAATGTCTGAAAAACGTGTCTGGCGTGACAGCGCGCCGCGCAATTCCCACTCGCCTTGCAAGAGGTTGCCCTCCAGCTTCATGCGCCGGCGGCGCACAATTTTTAACCCGCACTTGTGAATGGCAGCTTCTATCTCTTCCAATTTCCCGTCACGGGGAACGTAGGTGATGTCGTAGGTGCGAATTTCTCGCCCCAGCACATCGATCAGCCGGTCGAGGCGGGCAAACAGCCACAGGACAAGAAAGACGATCCCGGCAGAGACTGCGGCCAGGACAAATTCACCCAGGCCAATGCCCATCCCAATGGCAGCCGCCACCCAAATGGACGAGGCCGTTGTCAGGCCTTTGATGCGCCCTTCTGAGAGCAAAATGGCCCCCGCGCCAAGGAAACCGACCCCGGTAACGATATTGGCCACCACACGGTCATCTTCAAAACGGAGTGACAACATGGTGAAAAGGGTTGCGCCGACCGTGATTAACGTAAGGGTACGCAGCCCGGCGGCTTTGGAGTGCATTTCGCGCTCCAGACCAATCAGCCCGCCAATGGCAACCGCCATTAACAGTTTGAGCAGGTCTTCCTGCAAAATATACATTCTTCCTCCAGAGACAAAACAGGGCGGCACGCATGCCGCCCTGTTGATTCTACTGCAACTTGGTGGTTATTTGACAACGATCGAGTAACTTCCCGGCTCGCGGGTAAAGCGCGTCGTGCCGCTGACCACCAGGATGATCTCATCTGCGCTGTCGAAATCGAGGGTAATCTCGGCCGTCTGGTCGGCAGCCACCTCGATGATTTGAATGGCTGTCTGGCTGCCTTTGCTAATAAGGGCCAGGCGGAAGGTTTGTGGCAGGATATTTTCAACGCGGGCAAACCCGGCCGCCTGCCAGCCGCCGTCATCGGTTTCGAAATCGGTAAAGTACTCAATTTCGGGGATGGCGATATCGTCAAGCATCAGCCCTTCGCCGTTAACGGCCGCGTCGGTAACATATTCAAAGCGCACCTGAACTTTTTGCCCGGCATAGTCGCTCAGGTCTACCGATTCTTTGATCCAACCATTGCTTTGGGCGTTGTAGCCCCAGCCATAAGAGTTGCCCGATGGGTCTTCGTCGGTGCCGGAGGGGGTGGTCAGGATCTTCCAGGTTTTGCCGCCATCGGTGGAGATTTCGACAAAGACGTAGTCATAATCTTCTTCCAGGTCGTACCAGGTCTGGTATTCAAGGGTGAGCGGACCCGAAGCGGAGGAGAAATCGAACTCACGGGTCAGGGTCATGTCGGACTCGTCGCCTTTGTTCGACCAGAAAGCCAATCTGCCTGAGTAAGCATTGACAGGCAGCAACCCGGTTTGGGTGGCGCCTTCAAAGCGCAGGGTAAATTGCCCATTGCACGAAAACTTAAGATAATCGACGCCGTATTGCTTCACCGTGCTCTTAAATTCGGTTGGGCATTCACTAAAACTTTCGGTAATTTCGGCCTGCGGGGCATCAGAGTAGTTTCCATACACATAACGGCCGTCGCCCACAGAGCCATCGAGCACGTAATTGGTGATGGCCCAATCCAGGAAGACATCATCGGCGCTGATCGGTTTACCGGTCAAGGCATCGACGGCATTGATGCTTTGCAACACATTCTCGACACTGTCCATGCTGTTCTGCTGGTCTTTGACCAGGGTTTTGGTGGCTTCCTCGCCAAAACGATCGAGGAAATAGGTCATGAACAGGAAGCTGGACCCATAGTGCGGGCCGTTGGTGCCCGGGTCTGAACCCCAATCGGTCAGTTGGATGTCAGTATCAAAGGCGTATTCATCATCAGCAAAGCTGACATAGTATCCGTTCAACAGCACGGCCAGTTCGGCAAAACCTTCATTGACCCAGGAGGATTCGTTGCGATCCTGGTTGAAGTGGATCATGTGCTGGAACTCGTGCGCCAGGACGCCGTAGGTGTAGGTGTCGTTAAGCGGGGAGTTATCGGCGTTGAAAACAAACATCTCATGGGCGTTGGAGTATTCCGCTGCATCGGGGTGGAAGGAATCGGGCGAGGAGAAATACCCGGCCACAGAACTGCCGATCCCACGCGCATAGAGCAGATAGATGTGCGGGTCTTCATCCACACCGGGTGACCATTCGCTGCCAAAAAACTCGCGATTGGTGGAATACATTTTCGTTGAAAAATCATCCACCAGGGCTTTGGCTTCGTCCATATCAAACTTAACGCCATCTTCAACCCAGAAGTAAGCCACATCGGTAACATACACCAGGCTGGCATCCACCTGGAAACTCTCGGCGCTATCAGTATTGGTGACCCAAAACTTCTTTTTCTCGCCTTCCTTGAAGGGGCCGCTGGGCAGGGTTTCGGGGATACCGCATTTGCCCTGCAAGCGACAGGCCAGGTCACGCGGGTCATTGACCGGGACAATAGTCGTTTCGAGCGTTTCCAGCGTATCTGTGGGAATGTCTTCGACCGGGACACGAGTAATTTCCACCGGAGGCGTCACTGTGGGGTCTTCAAAAACAAAGGGGGTGACATCAAACTGGGTTTGGGGCTGGGTGCTAAAGTAATACATGCCTGCAGCACCACCGCCAACCAACACAAGACAACAACAGCACAACACAATCAACACAATTGTGATAATGCCGGTGGTAGTTGCAAAAAAGTTTTTATTTTCCATACTTCCTCCTTAATTGGGCTGATTTTACCTGATTAATGCGCGCAATCGGCTGGCCGGGCTGACCTTTGGGTGACCCGCTTGCAATCATTTATCAATGTTCGTGCAAGGTTTTTGAAACAGTGCCAATACACGCACTGCATAAAATAGAACCGTACACTATTCTTGACAGTTTACAGTCTTACACTGTCACTCATCCTGTTCTTTGGAGGAAAACCCATGAAGCTCTCCCGCTATCTCCTGGCCGCCTTGTTCATCCTTGGTCTTTTCACCCAGGCTTTTGCACCGTTACCTTTCCACGCCACCCAACCCGAACTGTCTAAGCAGGCTCCCAAGCCGCTAAAGATTGTTAACCTGACAATCGTCAACAATACCGGCAAAGTGGTCAGTATTGTGGCCGATGGGGTTTCGAGCCGCGGTTATAACCTGACCTATAAGTGGATCGTTTACACCGGTAAGACCGTGCTGCGCATGGAAACCGGCGTCTACATCACCACTTTTTATGGCTGCGGTCGCGAGGCATCCAAAAAGTTCAACATGGTCGGCAGTCGCCGGGTTAACATTAAATGCGGCGCTCAAAACGACCCCACCGACCAGATCACCATTAAATAAAGCCCGCATCGCAAACAAAAAGTCCCGTTTTCTGACGAAAACGGGACTTTTTAATGACCAGCTTGTTAGCGGAAGATAATCTTGTTCTCTTCCATATCCACCAGCACATGGCCGCCTTTAGAAAACTTCCCACCCAGTAATTCTATCGACAGCGGGCTCTCGACAAATTTCTGAATGGCGCGGCGCAGCGGGCGCGCGCCAAAGGCCGGGTCATAACCCTGTTTGGCCAGCCAGGCCCGCGCAGAGTCGGTCAACTCCACCGTCACACCATATTCATCCAGGCGTGCCTGAACTTCTTTCATCTGCAACGTAACGATTTTTTCCATCTGCTCTACGCTCAACGGCGAGAACATAATAATCTCATCGATACGGTTTAGAAACTCGGGGCGGAAGGCGCTCTTGAGCGCCTTTTCGATTTTATCGTGCGACTCACGCTCGCCATCGTCGCTGTTCTTTTGCAGGAAGCCGAGCGTCCCACCCTTGCGGACATATTCGGTCCCCAAGTTGCTGGTCATAATGAGCACTGTGTTACGGAAATCAACCACATTGCCCTGCCCATCTGTCAGGCGGCCATCATCAAGGATTTGCAGCAAAGCATTCCAAACCTCGGGATGGGCTTTTTCCACTTCATCGAACAACACAACCCGGTACGGGCGGCGGCGGACAGCCTCGGTCAATTGCCCGCCCTCTTCATAGCCCACATACCCTGGGGGCGCACCAAACAGGCGGCTGACGGTATGCTGCTCGCGGTATTCCGACATGTCGATACGCACCAACGCATCTTCATCATCGAACATAAACTCTGCCAGGGCTTTCGCCAGCTCGGTCTTACCCACGCCACTGGGACCGATAAAAATAAACGAACCGATCGGACGGCTGGGGTCTTTGAGACCACTGCGGGCGCGGCGGATGGCATCGGAAATGGCATGAATGGCTTCTTCCTGTCCGATAATGCGCTCGTGTAAACGTTCTTCCATCTGGAGCAATTTTTCGGCTTCGGTTTCCATCATCTGATTGACTGGAATACCCGTCCACTGATGCACAACTTCGGCGATGTCATTGACATCCACCACTTCGTCGATGTGGTTTTCAACTTCCCATTTATCACGCTTTTGGCGGTATTCGCCTTCCAGGCGCAGCCGCTCCGACTTCTTCTGGGCGGCTCGCTCATATTCACGCGACAAACCGGCTTGTTCTTCCTCTGCGGCCAGTTTATCAATCTCGTTCTTCATGTCTTTTAACTCAGGCGGCATCGAATAAAGCGCCACGCGCAGCTTGGCAGCGGCTTCATCCATTAAATCGATGGCCTTATCGGGCAGGTGCCGGTCGGTTACGTAGCGGTCTGCCAGGTGCACAGCCGCCGCCAGGGCTTCATCGGAATAACGCACTTTGTGATGCGCCTCGTACCGGTCACGCAGCCCCTTAAGCATCTTGATGGCATCATCCACCGTCGGTTCATCGACATAGATAGGAGCAAAGCGCCGCTCCAGCGCCGCATCTTTTTCGATATGCTTGTGGAACTCATCCAGGGTGGTCGCGCCAATACACTGCAACTCACCGCGCGCCAGGGCCGGTTTAAGCATATTGGAGGCATCCATTGCTCCCTGGGCAGCGCCTGCGCCTACCACCGTGTGCAGTTCGTCGATCATCATAATAATATCGCCCTGCGCACGCTGGACTTCTTCCATCACCGCCTTCAGGCGTTCTTCAAACTCACCACGGAAGCGGCTTCCGGCAATCATCGCGCCCAGGTCGAGGGCCACGACTTTTTTACCGCTCAAAATTTCGGGCACGTCGTTATCTGCAATTTTCTGGGCCAGGCCTTCAACAATGGCGGTCTTGCCCACCCCGGCCTCACCGATCAGCACCGGGTTGTTCTTGGTGCGGCGCGACAGGATCTGAATCAGGCGCAAAATCTCGTTATCGCGGCCAATCACCGGGTCCAACTTGCCTTCACGGGCCAGTTGGGTCAGGTCACGGGAGTATTTCTCGAGGGTGCGATAACGGGTTTCAGCCTGCGGGTCTGTCACCCGCTGCCCGCCCCGAATCTGCTGAACTGCATCGTAGACACGCTCGCGACTGATCCCGGCGCTTTCGAGCACCCGCGCCGCCGGGGTGTTGCGTTCGGTCAGGATGGCCAGGAAAATGTGTTCAGTGGAGATGTATTCGTCTTTTAAACGGTTAGCTTCTTCGTTGGCCAGGTCAATAATCCGCTTAACGCGCGGGGTGATGAAAATCTGCCCGGCCCCGCTGCCAAAGATGTTGGCTTTGGGCGTGGCGCGCAGGGCCGCATCCAGCCGGTCGGCCAGGGCCTGCGCATTGACGTTGAGACTCTGCAAAATCTGTGGAATGACCCCGCCGGGTTGTTCTATTAAAGCCAGCAGGATGTGCTCTGTATCAATCTGGTTATGTCCGTAACGCTGGATGATTTCGGCTGCGCGCTGCGCCGCTTCTTGCGCCCGCTCAGTAAATCGGTCAAATCGCATCATAGACGGGAATCCTTTCTTGGTCGCTGGCGATTATAGCAAATGAAAGGTCGGCAGTTTGAAAGAATGCTGTAAGAAAAGCGTATGAGTCTATTCTACCCGTATTTTTTGCGCGCAGGTTACGCCCATCTTGACAGAATGACATATAATTAAGCGGATGACTGCTTCTCTTGCCGCTTTGGGTGCCACTTCGGGGCATATGCGCCCGCTCAACGTAATGCGCGACCTTCCAGCCGTTGCAGACCTGATTGAGTTATGTTTTTCTGCCACCCTCGACCCTGAGGGCCGCAGTTACATCGACAACATGCGCCGTAACGGACGCGACCGGCGCTTTTTGAATTGGGCCCCCCGCATGATCGAAACCGTCTCTTTGCCGCTTTCTGGCTTTGTGTGGGAGGACCACGGCAAGGTGGTGGGGAACGTCAGCCTGGTGCCTTTCTCGCGGCATGGGCAAAAAGTTTACCTGATCGCCAACGTCGCCACCCATCCCGACTATCGCCGCCAGGGCATCGCCCGCATGCTGACCGAGGCCGCCATCCGCGCCACCCGCGACAAACACGCCGCCGCCATCTGGCTGCACGTCCGCAGCGATAACCCCGGAGCGATTAGCCTGTACCGCCAGTTGGGTTTTCTCGAACACTCGCGCCGCACCAGCTGGCACGCCTCGCTGGGAACCACCCCGCTGGGCAATATCCGCACCCCGGTCGCATCCATCCCGCGTGCCACCCGCGACTGGGAGGCCCAACAAAACTGGTTGTCCACTTCGTACCCGGCCGAAATCGAGTGGTACTTTACCCATCATTGGGACATCTTCAGGCCTGGCCTGTGGAACAGTATGTATCGCTTTTTTACCGACACCAGCACCCTGCAATGGTCGGCTTACCGATATGGCAGCCTGCTGGGGGTGCTGGCTTCGCAGCGCGTGAACGTCCGCCATGACCGTTTATGGCTGGCCATCCCGCGCGAACCCGACCTGGACGCAGTCACCATCCTGCTCCTGCACGGCCGCCGCATGTTGTCGCAATCTTCCAACCTGTCGCTCGAATACCCGGCAGGCAGGACCGATGAAGCTATCCGCTCCGCTGGGTTTATCCCGCAACGCACCCTTGTATGGATGTATTACCCCGGTTTGCAACTTTCATAAGCGCAGGACGTAAGTTGTAATAAGCCCGCCCCCGGCGGGTGCCTATTGCAAGACGTTCTGCGTTTTGATTTAACAAAAGGAGTTGACCATGAATCGTTTTTTCTTGCGCTGGTTGATTAATGCAGTAGCCCTGTATGCCGCAGTAGCCCTGCTTAATGGGAATGGCATCACCCCTCAGACCACCAACTGGCTATCTTTCATCTGGCTGGCGCTTATTTTCGGTTTTCTCAATGCCCTGCTGCGCCCGCTGCTCAAGTTTCTTACCTGCCCGCTCATCTTCTTGACCCTGGGGGTGTTCACGTTGGTCATCAACACCTTCCTGTTCTGGCTGGCGGGCCTGGTTGGCACCAACTTTGGTGTTGGCTTCGTGGTAAACGGGTTCTGGCCGGCCTTCTTTGGCGGTCTAATTGTCAGCTTCGTCAGCATCGTGCTCACGATGGTCTTCAAAGACGAGATGAAGAAAAAGTAAGCCTGCCCGGGCGGATTCAAAAAGGGGTGGTCGCAACGACCGCCCCTTTTGTGTTCCCTAAAGATTTGCCAACCCTGGCAGGCCGCCCAAACTGCCCGCCAGCCGGACCGCCCTTAAACAGGCCTGCGCAAACACCTCGGAGGCAAACGCACCGACCGTACTCAGGTCTGCATCCAGGTCTCCAGTGGCTAAGGCAAAGATGGTGTCACCGTCAAACATGGTGTGCGCCGGGCGAACAACACGCGCCAGGCCATCATGCGCCATAGAGGCCATTTTATTGGCACCCGCTTTGGTCAGGCGGGCATTGGTCGCCACGACCCCAATGACCGTATTGGTTGGCGGAACAGCGCTCATGGCTGCGCGAGCCTTCAACAACTCCAGGCTATTGAAGAATGTTCCATCTGGGCCGCGCGCCCCGGCTACAATCTGCCCGGTCTGTGGGTCTATGACATCTCCCACGGCATTGACCGCCACAAGGGCTGCCACCCTCAGCCCGCCGCCAATCTCCAGGCTGGCCGTGCCAACCCCAGATTTCATGGCAAACGGCATACCGGCCATTTTACCCACCGAAGCGCCCGTACCCGCCCCCACATTGCCTTCGGCCACCGCCCCAGGGTGAGCGGAAGCGGCGGCGCGGTAGCCCATTTCGGCATCCGGGCGGATATCGCTGCGCCCCACAGCCAGGTCAAACAAAATCGCCGCCGGGATAATCGGGACACGCGCCACACCCGTTTCGTATCCCAAGCCCAACTGCTCGAGATATTTCATCACACCACTGGCCGCATCGAGCCCATAGGCCGAGCCGCCCGCCAGCACTACGGCATGGACTTTTTCCACCAGGTTGAGCGGATTCAAAAGGTCGGTTTCGCGCGTGCCGGGGGCGCTGCCGCGCACATCCACACCCGCCACGGCTCCCTGGCGGCACACAATAACGCTGACGCCGGTCAGCGCTTCGAGGTCTTGTGCCTGCCCCACCTCGATTCCGGGGATATCAGTAATCGCATTGTTCATAGAAACGGCGTAGGGGCGGGTGTTACCCCGCCCCTACCATTTGATTTATTCCAGAGCGCGGACCAGTTCAAGGAACTCGTCCCATTCCTCACGGAAAAAGTGTACCGTCAGGTTGCCCAGTTCAACGTGATACGTTGTTTCACCATCCGGTTCTTCAGCTTTCCAGACCAGATAGTTTTCGGTCTCAGCCAGAGTCTCGGTGACAGGTTCGGGATTTTTAGCCATGTGAACTCCTTTCAAGTTTGGCCCATTATAAAGCACTGAATATCACTTTGGCAGGTCACTTGCCGCGGATTTTAAACTTCTCACGAATATCCTGCATCCAATCACGAAACTGCTGCCGCAGCGAGGGCGGGGTGGGATTTTCGGGCATGTTTTCCCAGGGGTCGCGGTCAAACATTTTGCGGGTTATATAACGCCAGGCCAATTGCATGGTTGCCAGTATGGGCGCAGCAATAACCACACCCAAAATTCCCAGCAGGTCGAGGGCCACAATAGCCGCCACCAGCACCGCCGCCGGGTGAACCTTAAGCGACTCAGCCATGATGCGCGGCGAGACAATGTTATCGAGAATACCGTCAATAATCCAGGCAATCGCCAGGACCACCAGGGTATAAACCAGCGGGGTCATCCCCAGCGGCTTAAAAGCCTGGAAAAAGGTCACCAATGCCAGAACTGTCCAGCTAATAAACGGGCCTACGTACGGTAAAAAGCGCGCCATCCCGGCCAGCACCGCCAGCCCGAGGGCATAGCGTACGCCCAGGCCACCGAGCACCACCGTGTAAATGATGGTCGCCATGGTAATGACAATAATCTGACCGCGCAAGAAAGCATTCCAGATGTTGGCCAGTTCCTTGCCCAGGCGGTCGAAGTCACGCGCATAGCCGGGGATGTTCACCCGCAAAATGCCTTCGCGCAAGCCGCCACTCTCTGCCAGGATAAAATACGAAATCAACATCACAAAAGCTGTCCAGCCCAGGGTATTGACCGCCCCGCTCGCCACCGTGCCGAGCAGTTCGCCCGTGCGCCCCAGCATCACCTGCGCCGAATCGATCAAACGCCCGCCCAGGTTATTGAAATCAATCGCCGAAACATCCAACGCAAACGGCCCAATCTGCGACGGGATTTGGGCGGAAAAATTGCTAATCAACCCTGGCAACTCATTCAGGCTGGTCTCCACCAACACAATCAGGCTCTGGATCTGAACGACAATCTCGAAACCGGTGATCGTTAACAACCCCAGCATTAACAAAACCAATGCCAGGTAAATAATCGTCACCGACACGCCCCATTTCAGGCGTAGCCGCGTAGTCATAAACGCTGCCACCGGATAAAGCAGGTAAACAAAAATAAAAGCGATAATCAACGGCGGCAAAACATTCTGGAATTTGATCACCAGCGCTGCCACAAGCGCTACCAGCGTCAAGGCCACAACCAGCTTGGTGGTTGCATTCCAGCGCGGAGAATCAATCTGTTGGGTCATGCGTTCCTCTCCAAAACCATATTCGCTTGCTTCATTTTACAACCATTATAATAACTCTATGCGTCGTTTTCTCCCCTTTTTACTCTTGTTTTTACTGGCCTGCAATTTCCTGGTTGCGCCCCTGCCCGCCGGAACCCCACTCCCGGCCCCTACCGACAGCCCCGGTTTTACCGTGCGCATTCATCCCGACGGCCCCCTGTATGTTGGCGACCAAATCAGCATCGAAGTGCTGGCCCCCAGCCAATTCGACCCGTCCGGGAAATCTGTGCGCGTCGAACTCAACGACCAAAACCTGGGGATCGAAGATTTCCAACCTTTTGGAATCAGCCGGCGCAGCCAGGCCACCTTCTTTTGGGTCCTCGATACTGCCAACCTGAACGAGGGGGCGCACACCCTGCGCTTTTCCCTGCTCCCCGACCAGCAAACCTGGACCGAAACAATTTCCCTACGCCCCGCAGGCGAAAACCCGTACCCCGAACCGGAAACCCGCTGGGAGACCCTGACGACCGAGTGCTGCATCGTCTACTACATCACCGAGACTGCCGCCGCGCGCGATATCGAAACCCTGGCCGGGATGCTCGAAACCCAGGCAGATGATGTCGAAAAACGCTTCGGCGTAGAACTGAACAACCGCATCCCGGTCACCTTCCTGCCGCGCGTGCTCGGACACGGCGGTTTCGCCTCCGATGGCATCTACGTTTCATATCTCGACCGCAACTACGCCGGGAATGCCACCACCGAAGTCATCCATCATGAGATGGTGCACTGGGCCGACAGCCAACTCGGCGGCCAGTTTAAACCGTCGATCTTACAAGAGGGCTTGGCCGTATACATGACCGACGGCCATTTCAAAATCGAGCCCATCCTGCCACGGGCCGCAGCCCTGCTCGAATTAGGCTGGTACATCCCGCTCCAAGAACTGGCCGACTCGTTTTACACCTCCCAACACGAAATCGGCTACCTGCAAGCAGCCGCCCTGGTGGCTTACCTGGTTGATTCTTACGGTTACGAACGTTTCAACACCTTCTATCGCAACATCAACGCGGCCGACAGCCACAGCCCATCCAAAGCGCTCGACCTGGCCTGGCGGCAGCACTTTGGTACCTCCTTTGAGCAAATGGAGGCCGGTTTCATCGCATACCTTCAGGCGCAACCCTACACCACAACCGACCGCAGCGACATCTACCTGACGGTAGCCTTTTACGACACCGTTCGTCGTTACCAGCAGGCCCACGACCCATCCGCCTACTTCCTGACCGCCTGGCTGCCCGACATCAACGAAATGCGCCGCCGCGACATTGTGGCAGACCTGCTGCGCCACCCTGACTCGCCCATAAACGTCCAGGTTGAGAACCTGCTCACCGCGACCGATGCCGCCTTGCGCGCTGGCAATTATTCGCTGGCTGAAACCAACCTGCGCGCCACCAACGCCCTTTTAGACATGCTGGGCAAAGCTGGCGCACCTGCGCCGAATTTCCTGCTGCGGCCATCCCACAACTGGCGCGGAGCCAGCCTGGAATAAAAAAACCGCCTTCCAAAATGGAAGGCGGTTTCAGTAAAGACAATTTTACTGGCAGCCTGGGAGCATATTGAGGGTTACATCGCACCACAGGAAGTTGGCATCGATGTACCACAGGGCGCTCACGCAGCAACAAACCACCAGGAACAGCACCACACCGGCCACAATCAAAGGCACACGCGACCCGCCACTCTTCACCGGCGCGGGCGTCATCGGCTCGGGTCCAGCCGGGACCTGGCCCGCGTACCCCGAACTAATCGGTTTAGGAGCCGGGGGCGGGGCCGAAACCGGGGCAACCGCCGGGCGCGGGGCCGCTTCAATTGGACGGCTGGAAAGCATGGTGGCGTTCGGGTCCACAACCACCAGTGCTTCAAACAGCAGGTTAATCTGCTCACCCAGCGAGATCACCTCGCCCGATTGCAAGATATGTTGTCCGGTCAGGCGCTGACCGTTGATGAACGTACCGTTGGTGGAACCCAGGTCGGTCAGGATATACTTGCCACCCTGGAAAACAAACTGGCAATGTTTGCGTGAGACTTCGGCGTCATTAATAACGATGTTGTTACCGGCCTCGCGGCCAATGGTGAGCACATCCCCATCCAGCGGAAAGGTTTTTCCGGGTGTAGGTCCCGAGTGCATGACGAGCTGGAATTGAGCCATATCTCCTCCTAAAATTGACAATTGCTCTATCTGTTGATTAGTTTAATAATTTTAGCCCAAAAAGTCAAATCCGAAACATGACAACTGCATACCCAAAAGTACCACAAACCGATTTAGAATAATCAAAAGGGCGCAGCCAGGCTGCGCCCTTGAGCATTTATCCACCAAAAACCCGGCGATACAGGTCCGATTCGAGCAACTGATTGGGGTCGGTCCGGCGTTTGAGCGCCTTGAAGCGTTCGACCGTTTCGGTTCCCAGGAAGTGTACCGCCGTTTCGGGTGCGGTTTCACTGTTCTTGGCAAAGTAGAACCGGCCGCCAGCCGCCAACACCACTTTGTCAAACTCCTGCAACATCTGGTGCAAACGCACACGATTGGCATTGGTGACCTTGAAATCAAGCGCCAGCGAAAAACCGTCTACGGCGTGACTGAGCAGGAATTTATCGGGGCGATGCCGCTTGGTCACACCCAGGTAAGACGGCATCCCGCGCTGGTTGGAGAGGTTCAAAATCTCGCGCCAGGCCTCGCGGGCAGTTTCTTTGGGCAGGAAAGACTGATACTGGATCAATCCGCTGCGCCCATAGGCTTTTTCCCAATTGGGAACATAATCGAGCAGGAAATGAAAAGCGGCATGTGACTGCCGGTAATGCCCGCTGCGCAGGCTGGCAACATACTTGGCGGTATTGACCAGCCAGACCCCGGGGTTGATCATAAACGGAGCCATGAAAACATGAATAAGCGACTTGGGCACAAACCCAAACATGGTTCCGGGCAGGGTCTGGTAGCCAACCTGCATGGTTTTCTTTGGTTCGGGATCGTCCCCCTCGTGCAGGTAACGCGCTGTGTGGAGCTGGCCGCGCCCAAGGCCGCTGCCGGTAGCGGTCGAATCGAGCCAGCCGACGGTGTAATCGTCAACCGGGGCGCTGGTTTCGATGGCCTTCAAATGCTCATCCAGGTTGGCGGCCGGGAAGGCGTGCACATCCAACAGGCCGGAATACATTTTCTTCATCTGGAGTGTGATGGAAGTGAATACCCCCAGCATACCCATGCCTGAGATCATGCTGTAAAACAGGTCACCATTTTTGTGTGGTGAACAGGTGATCTCGGCCCCGGTAGGCAGGATGGCGGTAAATTCGAGCACATGCTCGCCAATGGTCCCCATGCGATAGTTGTTCTTGCCGTGGATGTTGTGTCCCAGGCAGCCACCCAGGGTGGTGAACATGGTTCCTGAAACCACGGGCGGCCACCAGCCATCTGGCAAAACATGCTGCCAGAGCTTTTGCAGGTTCACACCAGGCTCGGCTTTGATGGTGCCCACCTCGGGGTTCCACTCCAGGATGCGGTTCATATCCTGCAAGTCCATCACAATCCCGCCGCCGTTAAGGGCAGCATCGTTGTACGAACGGCCGGCCCCACGCAGGGTAACCGTCTGGCCGTTCTGTTTGGCGATCTTGAAAACATCGGCAATCTGCTCTACGCTGGTGGGCTTGTACAGGTAGGAGGCCGCGCGCAGCGAATGACCGAAGTTTTCGAGGTAAGTGAGACGTTCGTAAGGAAGTGTTACAGTGGTCATAGATTCTCTTGGGGATGCTGGACGATTGACGGTTGACCAGGGACCATTAGCTAGTTTCTGAAAGGGTCGCCCGGCATCCATGGTCGATGGTCAGAAACTTAATCGTCGGAAGATTACCGACGGGATGTGCCGAATGATAAGCATGAGCAACGCCCATTGACCGGGGACGTAGACGGTTTGTTTGCGCGCCTGGATGGCTTTCCAAATGCCTTCGGCGGCCTGCTCGGGGCTAATCAGCCAGAAGGTTTTCTTGGCCCCGGCGGCGCGCAGGATGTCGGTATCGACAAAGCCAGGTTTTACCGTGGTAACGGTCACCCCGCGCCGGGTAAGACGGTTGCGCAGCGCTTCGAGATAGGTGGTGAGAGCGGCTTTCGAGGTGTTATAGGCCGGGGCCCCGACGCGTCCCCGATCCCCCGCCACCGAGGAAATGCCAACGATGTGCCCGGCCCGCAAGTGATGGAACATGGCGGCCACCGGGTTCAGCCAGGCCAGCGCTCCCAGGGTGTTGGTTTCGAGCATATCGTAATCTTTTTCAAAACTAAACTCGTCGAGCCCAACCTGGTGCTGGTTTCCGGTGTTATAGATAAATAAATCGAGCCCGCCCAGGTCTTCAACGATCTTTTTCAACAGTGTGGGGGCCGATTTAAGCTCTTTGACATTATGAGGGTAAGACAGTACGCGCGTCTCGCCACAGGCAGCGTTGACTTCGGAACAAAGCTGCTCTAGCAGCTCGGTGCGGCGGGCCAGTGCGGCAACGGTGTAACCTTCCTGGGCCAATTTTTTAACAAGCGCGGCGCCAATTCCGCTGGATGCGCCCACTACGATGGCGCGGCGACGATGTTGCAATGGCGTAACTGAGGGTAATTTTGCCCGGGGCATGGCCTGTTTCTCCACTATTTGGACTATTGCTTCAAACAACATTCTAACATACTCTTGTGAAGGCCTTCACGCTGTATAATGATAAGGATAACTCGCTATATAAAGCATCGCTTATGGACAAATCTCGCCAGGAACTGTTGAAAATTGCCCGCAAGAAGCTGGAAAACGCGCGCTATTCTGCTGAAATGCGCGAGCAGGTCTTGCGCACCATTGATTTGCTGCTTGAAATTGCCAGGGATGAAGAAAAAAGCGAAGAGAACGCTCGCGCCACGGTACAGATTCTCGCCAATGCCACCAAACATCACAACCTGTTCGCCATCATTGAAGAACAGGCTGCCGAGCTGGATGCGCTCAAACGCATCAGCAAAAACCTGACCGCCAGCTTAGAGCTGCCCACCGTCCTGAACGCCATCGTGACCGAAGCCATGAAGCTGATTAAGGACGCTCGCGATGCACACATTTTCCTGTACCAGGATGGAACATTGCATTTTGGGGCCTCGCTCGACTCGGATGGCCGGCGCAACAACCTGTTCTCCAAACCGCGCGAAGACGGTCTAACCTATACCGCTGCGCGCACCAAAGAAAAAATTATCGTTGAGAACATGCGCACACATCCCCTGTTTAGCGAAGCCTCAAGCGATTGGGCGGGTTCCATCATCGCCATTCCGCTGATGATGGGCCACACCGTGGTAGGCGTAATGAACATGGCGCGCTGGTCTACCGGCGGGTTTCGCCAGGCCGAATTGCGCCTGCTCGACCTGCTCTCCGACCAGGCAGCTGTGGCGCTCATCAACGCCCGCCTGCATCACCTGGCTACCAGCCAGGCCATGAGCGATGTCTTGACCGGCCTGCCCAACCGCCGCGCCCTCGATACCCGGCTTGAAAATGAAGTCCAGCGTTCTGCCCGCTACGACCACAAATTTGCCGTCTTGATGATGGACCTGGACGGGTTCAAAGCCATCAACGACACCTTTGGTCACAGCGTTGGCGACGTGATTCTCAAAAAGTATGCCCGTTACCTGTTCGACTCCAAACGCGCCACCGATTTCCTGGCTCGCTACGGCGGCGACGAAATGACCATGATCCTGCCCGAATCAGACCTGCCCGCCGCCCAACAGGTGGCCATGAAAATTAAAGAACAAATGGCCAGCTTCGAAGTGGAACTGCCCGACAAAACCAAACGCCAGCTGGGCCTCTCCGGCGGGATCTCCATCTTCCCCACCCACGGCCGCAACGCCGCCGAACTGCTGCGCGCCGCCGACGAAGCCCTCTACCGCGCCAAAAAACGCGCCCGCGGCACATTTGCGGTTGCCCAACCCCGCGGCGACGAACCTGGCAACCGCTAACAGCCATCTCCAGGAGCCCCATGCCTCGAAAAGCCAAACTCATCCTTAACCCGATTGCAGACATGGGCCGCGCCTGGCGAGTGGCTAATGACCTGCGCCCCATCGTCGCCGAATACGGCTTCGCCGATTGGAGCGGGACGGTCTACCCCGGCCACGCCACCGAACTGGCACGCCAGGCCGCGCTGGAAGGCTACGACATGGTGATCGCGCTCGGCGGCGACGGCACCGTTCACGAGGTCGTCAACGGGCTGATGCAGATTCCCGCAGAAAAACGGCCCATCCTGGGCGTGGTGCCGGTCGGCTCGGGCAACGATTTCGCCCATGCCATTGGGGTCCCTGCCAAAGCCGACCGCGCGCTGGCGCATGCCCTCAAAAAAGACCCTTCGCGCGTAGATATCGGTCTCTTAACGGATGAACATGGCCGCCAGGAGTATTTTGACAACACGGTTGGCATTGGCTTCGACGCCGTTGTCACCATCCGCTCGCATAAACTGCCCATCGTGCGCGGATTCCTGATGTACCTCACCGCCGTGATCCAGACCATTGTGCTCAACCACGACCCCATCCACATGCAAATCGACTCGGATGGCGAACATTGGGAAGAAGACGCCCTGATGTTCACCCTTTGCAACGGCGGGCGCGAAGGCGGCGGGTTCATCATTGCCCCCGAAGCCCAAAATACCGACGGGGTACTGGACTACGCCATGGTAAAACGCTGCGGGCGGCTGACCATGTTCCGCCTGGTGCCCGAGTTTATGAACGGCACACACACACGTTTCCCACAAATCAAAATGGGCACCTGCAAAACCTTCAAAATCAAAACCGACAAACCCATGTACATCCACGCTGACGGCGAAGTTTTTACCAGTTTTGGCAGCAACCTGCGCGGCGTCAGCTTTGAAATCTTGCCAAACGCGCTGCAAGTCGTGCGCGGCTAAACCCCTTGTTATAAAATTTTGCAGGGCGGCCTCAATGGGTCGCCCTTACCATTAGGTGCTTATGCCTTCGCTCACTCAAACCCTCCCACCTACCGATATCGGCTTCCTGCGCATTGTCGCCTCGCTATGGGGCCTCGAACTGACCTCCTCGACCCCCGCCGAGGCCGCCCCCGAGCTGGCCGAGGCCATGCTCGACGCCGAGTTGATGGAAGAAGTCATCACCACCCTGCCCGAAACCGCCACCCTGGCGCTCCAAAACCTGTTTGGCGCAGGCGGGCGCATGGTTTGGGTGCAATTTGCGCGCCGCTACGGCGATATTCGCGAGATGGGCCCCGGCAAACGCGACCGCGAACAACCCCACGCCCGGCCCAATTCGGCCGCCGAAACGCTCTTTTACCGCGCCCTAATCGGCAAGGCCTTCTTCGACACCCCCGGCGGCTCACAAGAATTTGCCTACATCCCCGACGACCTGCTCCAGGCGCTCGAATTTATCGGCTTCGAGGGCGTCATCGAACCGGAACCACAGCCCCAGCCTAAGACAGAAGCTGAACCCGCGCCGCGCCCGGCCTCCAAAGCGGTTAAAGCCCCCGCACCGGCAGCCCCCACCATCGCCGAACCCGAATATGCCGACCTGGGCGAGCCGGAATACACCGATATCGAAGACCCTGCCGCCGAAGGCGAGTACGAATCTGTTACCCTGCCCACGGTTAGCGCCAAAATCCCGCCCGTGGTGGCCCGTCCAGCCGCGCCGCCCGCGGCAGCCACCCCCGGAACCCTGGGGCGCGCCGCCACCCCAACCGAAAAGGCCCACATCTTACCCGCCACAGACCGGGTTTTGGATGATGCCACCACGCTGCTGGCAGCCCTGCGGCTGGGAATAGACCCTCCCGTGCTGACCGCTCCCACCCCCGTCCTGACCGCGCTGCTGGCGGCCTCCCGTCTCGTTAGCGGAACCAACCTGCAGCCAGAAGCCGTCAAAAACTTCCTCGAAGCCCCGCGTGACCAGGCCCTTAGCGCGCTGGTCGAAGCCTGGCAAGCCAGTGAGGGCTTCAACGAACTGCGCCAGCTGCCCGGCCTGGCCTTTGAAGGCGGCTGGGAAAACCAACCCCTCGTTACCCGCGAATTCCTGCTCAACCTGCTGGAGCCCATCCCCGAGGGTGTTTGGTGGAGCCTGGCGGCTTTTGTGCGCGACATTAAGCAAAAATACCCCGACTTCCAGCGCCCGGCAGGCGATTACGACACCTGGTTTATCAAGCGCAAAGCCGACGGCGTCTACCTGCGCGGATTTAATCACTGGGAAGATGTGGATGGCGCGCTGGTCCGTTATTTCATCCAGCTGCTGCACTGGCTGGGCCAGGTTGACCTGGCAACCGCCGAGGAGGGTGGTTCACCAACTTCTTTCCGCCTTTCATCTTTTGCGCAAAACGATGAAAAAGGCAAGATTGTTGTTGCCTCCAATGGCCGTATCACGGTTGAGCGTCTCGCCCCGCGCACAGCCCGTTACCAGATTGCGCGATTTACCGATTGGGAGACTTCTACCCACCCCGATGAATACCGCTATCGTGTCACCACCCGTTCGCTCAAACGCGCCGCCGAGCAAGGCCTCAAGGTCAGTCAGTTACTGGGGCTGCTGGCAAAACATTCAGGCGGGCAGGTTCCGCCGGTTTTCGTCAAAGCCCTGCAACGCTGGGAAACCAACGGCACCGAGGCGCGCGTCGAAACACTGACCGTGCTCAAGGTGAGCAAACCCGAGGTGCTAAACGAACTCCGCGCGTCAAAGGCGGCGCGCTTCCTGGGTGAAATCATCGGCCCGACCACTGTGGTGCTCCAAAGCGGGGCCGAAGCCAAAGTGATGGGAATTTTGGCCGAGTTGGGGCTGCTGGCAGAAGGTGATATTGAATAAATCAACAGGGGCGACCGTATGGATCGCCCCTGCAGTTTTGTCTATCCGTTTGTCATCCAATAATCGTGACAGTTGTCTTGCTCATAAATCACTATAATCATTAAGTACCTTCACTAACCACTTTCTATGTTTTCAGGAGAACTGCATGTCCAAGATTGACTGGATTAACCAGGAGCTTGAAGGCCTTAAACAGGCCGGGCTGTACAACCGCATCCGCACCATTGGCTCACCGCAAGGCGCCTGGCTGGTGGTGGATGGCAAAAAAGTGCTCAACTTCTGTTCCAACAATTATCTTGGGCTGGCCAACCATCCCGATATCGTCGCCGCAGCCAAAAAAGCCAGTGATGAAATGGGCGTCGGCCCAGCCGCCGTGCGCTCCATCGCCGGAACGATGAACCTGCACGTTGAACTGGAAAAGCGCCTGGCCGCCTTCAAAGGCGTCGAAGCGGCGATCACCTTCCAGAGCGGTTTCACCGCCAACCTGGCTACCATCCCGGCCCTGGTCGGCAAGGAAGATGTGATTTTCTCCGACCGGCTCAATCACGCCAGCATCATCGATGGCTGCCGCCTTTCGGGCGCAAAGATTATCGCCTACGAACACAATGACCCCAAATCGCTGGAAGAGCAGATCAAGGCCAACCTGTCCCAGTTCCGCCGCGCGCTGGTGGTCACCGATGGTGTTTTTAGCATGGATGGCGACATCGCGCCGCTTCCTGACATTTACGAGGTGACCAAAAAGTATGACCTGTTGTTGATGGTCGATGATGCCCACGGCGAAGGCGTACTCGGGAAGGGCGGGCGCGGGATCGTTGACCATTTTGGCCTGCATGGCAAAGTGGATGTGGAAGTGGGCACACTCTCGAAGGCTTTTGGGGTTGTCGGCGGTCTCGTCGCCGGGAACGCCACCATCATCGAGTGGTTGCGTCAGCGCGGACGGCCGTTCCTGTTCTCATCGGCGGTCACCGTCCCCGATGCTGCCGCCTGCCTGGCCGCCATAGACCTGCTCGAAGATTCGACCCAGCTGGTAGACAAGCTGTGGGCCAACGGGCGCTACTTTAAGGCCGAAATGGCCGCGCTGGGCTTCAACACCGGTGTCAGCGAAACCCCCATCACCCCGGTCATGCTCGGCGAAGCGCCGCTGGCCCAGCAGTTTAGCCGCGAACTCTTTGAAGAGGGCGTCTTTGCCATGGCCATCGGCTACCCGACCGTGCCGCAAGGCAAAGCCCGCATTCGTGTGATGATCTCAGCGGCACATTCTACAGCCGACCTGGATAAGGGCCTGGAAGCCTTCAAAAAAGTCGGCAAAAAACTGGGCGTCATCTAATTTAAGCAAATCTCGCGCCATCCTGGCCGGGATTCCCCCTCAAATCAGCCAGCAACGACTACAGCGGCGGATTCCTGCCTGGCAGGAATCCGCCGCTGTAGCTTTGGTCACAGCACCCCGTTCTTTTTACAGTTAGAATCACCAGGAAAGGAATCTACCTATGTCTACTGCCCCAAAAGCCCAAACCCTAGTCCTGGCCGAAATGGCCGCCTATCAGGAAGGTTCAATTGTCAGCCGCCAGATCACCAAAGCCGAAGCCGGGAACGTCACCCTGTTCGCCTTTGACAGCGGCCAGGAACTGAGCGAGCACACCGCCCCATTCGATGCGCTGGTACACATCCTGGACGGCCAGGCTGAAATCCGCATTGCCGGTCAACCTTTTGTGCTTTCGGCCGGCGAAGCCATTATTATGCCCGCCAACCAGCCGCATGCCGTACGCGCCAGCGGTCGTTTTAAGATGCTGCTGACCATGATCCGCTCCTAAAAAGAGACCCACCGTGGTTTAACAATCCCCCGCCATATTAAATCATGGCGGGGGATTCCTTATATCCAAAATTGTGAGAGGTATTTGCAAGGGTGTCATACGCTGGTTATGGAAATGTAGAAGACAGATAAGATATAATTATTCCAATCTCTTCAGGAAAAGCGCATGGCAACCACCGAGAGTCCCAAATCCAACCGTAGAACCATTGGCGCATTCGTGTCTAACGTAGGACGCGTGTGGGGGCTCGACTTTATGGCCGGAATCACCGATGCGGCCGAGGCGCATGATGTCAACCTCGTCTGCTTTGTAGGTGGAAGACCGACAGCCATTATCACCCCCGGACAAATGGCGCCTTCGTATGGCCTATACGACCTTTCGCACACCAAGCAGATCTCTGGTCTGATTTTGGCGGCCGATTTGGGTCACGATACAACCGTTGAAGAATTAAAGGCTTTCAGCGATCGCTATAACAATGTGCCTATTGTGGCCAATGCGCTCAACATTCCGGGGATCCCCAACCTGCTTTCTGAAAACATCGGCGGCATGCGCGCCGTCGTCAGGCATCTCATTGAGAAACACAATTACAAAAAGATAGCCTTTATTTGCGGGCCCAAACGCCAAATGGAGTCGGAGCACCGCCTGTTTGCTTATAGCGCCGAGCTGGAGTCTCACGGCATTGCCTACGATGAAAAGCTGGTGGTGCAGGGCGATTTCAGCTCCGAGAGCGGGCGCGCCGCCATTCGCAAGTTGCTCGATTCACGCAAGGTCAAATTTGATGCTGTTGTGGCCGCCAACGACCGGATGGCCTTTGGCGCGATGGAGGCGCTGCGCTCGCGCGGCTACAACATCCCCGCCGACGTGGCTGTGACCGGTTTCGATGACATCCGCGAGGCCCATTCGTTAGGGGTGCCGCTCACCACCGTGCGCCAGTCCTTTTACGAGAATGGCCGCCGGGCAGTAGATACCCTGCTCGAATTGATTGACGGGAAAAAAGTGGACCCGCAAACCACCATCCCCACCGAGTTGGTGGTGCGCTGGTCGTGCGGCTGCCTGCCGCAGAGCGTGAAACAGGCCCACGTCGCCAAAGAAGAAGTTGCCCGCACCGGCAAACTCGAAAATAAACGTGATTCCGCCACCCGCGCCATGCTTGAGGCCGCGGGTGTTTCGCTCATGAAGGGCATCGATTTCCGCAATGCCTGCGGGGTAGCCTGGGACGCCTTCCTGGCAAGCATCCAGACCGACGAAGTCAGTTCCGATGCCTTCCTTAACGCCATCGAGCGCGCCATCCTGGCGCTCCAGCGTCACTCCGAAGATGCCGCCACCTGGCACAACGTCATCTCGACCCTGCGCCGCCACGCCCTGGCCGGTATTTCAGAAAAAAACACCACCCTGCAAGCCGAAAACCTGTTCCAGCAAGCACGCTTGCTGGTGGGCGAACTCTCGCAACGCCTGCAAGCCTACAAACGCATGGAGCTTGAACAACAGGAGCAGGTGCTGCAAGCCTTTAGCTTCTCTATGGCTCCGGCCATGAGCCTGCAAGAAATCGGTGCAGCCATTCAGCACAACTTTCCCAGCATGGGCATCGACCGGTTGTACGTCATGTTTTACGATGAAGCCGCCCGGCCACAGTCTACGCTGCTGCCACCCTCACAGCATTACCATATGTTCATGCAATATGAAAATGAACACCTGGAAATGTCGCTCAACCAGCCCAGGCTCTCCACCGGGCAACTGATTCCGCACGAGAGCGATTTCGACAAACGCCGTTTTACCGCCGTGGTCATGCCGCTGACGCTCGCCAAAAGCCGATTTGGTTTTATGTGGATGGAGATGAAGGAACGCGACTGGGAAGTTTACATCCGCGTTCGCAACCTGCTCAGTAGCGCCTTGCTGCGCACCATGCTGGTGGATCAACGCGAATATGCCCAGCACGAGGTAGAGCGCCTGCTCGATGAAGCCAA
Source organism: uncultured Anaerolinea sp. (assembly GCA_964562145.1). Classification (GTDB taxonomy): domain Bacteria; phylum Chloroflexota; class Anaerolineae; order Anaerolineales; family Villigracilaceae; genus UBA5195. The sequence goes on from CAZLSP010000006.1 coordinate 120,643, forward strand.
AGACCGCGCAGAAGAACTGGACCGCCTGTACCAATCGGAACAGGAGCGCCGCAAAGATGCCGAGGCCCTCTCCAAAGCCGCCCGCAACCTATCCACATTGCTCAAACTCGATGAAGTCCCCGAGCAGATCCTGGTCCAACTCCAGCAGGTCTTGCCCTATGAGCGCGGCTCGTTGATGATGGAGCAAATGGACGGCAATGTCCACATCCTGGCCCAGCGCGGCTTCCCCGAAGACCCACGCGTAGACAGCCTGCAAGTGGTTATTAACCGCGGCGGCGTCTACGACCAGATTGCGCGCACCAGCGAACCTGTCATCATTGAGGATGTCACCACCGCCGAGGGTTGGAACCAGGTCGAATGGCTGCCTCTCAATCACTCGTGGATGGGTGTGCCGCTTTTCTCAAAAAACAAAGTCATCGGCATGCTCTCGCTAACCCGGCCCGAAAAAGCCGCCTTCAGCCAGGATGATCTGCTGTTGGCTTCCACCTTTGCCATGCAGGCCGCCATTGCGCTCGAAAATGCCCGCCTGTACCAGGAAGTGACCCAGTTTAACGAACTGATGGAGCGCATGGTTTCGCAGCGCGTCGAAGAGCTTAACAACGCCTACGTTACCCTGGAGAAACTCAACAAAAACAAGACCTCGTTCATCCAGGTGGCGGCGCACGAATTGCGCACTCCCATCACCATCATGAAGGGTTACCTGGGCATGCTAAAGGGCAATCCGTCCATCCAGGAGCAGGAAGGGCTGAACCAGGCGGTGGATGGTGTGATGAAAGGCACCGACCGCCTGCACCAGATTGTCAACTCAATGCTGGACGTAGCCAAGCTCGAAAGCCAGACCATTACCCCGCACATGGAACCGATTATCCTGGGCTTGGTCTTGCAGATGGTTCAAAAAGAATACAAAAACGACCTGAAGGAACGCAACATCACCCTCAGCGTCGAGAGCGGCATCAGCCAGGTGCCACAACTTTTCGCCGACCAGCAGCTTTTGCAAAAAGCCCTCGATTGCGTCATCGTCAATGCCATCAAATTCACCCCCGATGGCGGGCATATCACCATCAGCGGCGAAGTGGTGGAGGACGATCGCATTGGACGCTGCGCCGAGATTCGCATTCACGACACCGGCATCGGCATCGACCCGGCCAATCACAAGGTCATTTTTGAGAAGCTGCACCAGGTGGGCAAAGTGGAGTTACACTCTTCGGGGCGCACCAAGTTCAAAGGCGGCGGACCCGGCCTGGGCCTGGCGATTGCCGCGGGGATTGTCAAGGCACACCACGGCAAAATCTGGGTCGAGAGTCCCGCGTACGATGAAGAAAAACTCCCCGGCAGCACCTTTTTCATCCGCATCCCGCTGGCAAAGTAACCCCAAAAACCTGATGATTGTCACGCCATCAATGGTTTGTTTGTCGGTTGCGGAAACGCTCAAAAATGATTAAGATAAAGAGGATGCTACACTGTATAGAAATATCCCTCTTTTCCGGCATCCTTTTGCCATGAATTCAGGGAAGCCTGACAGGTCAACCATACCTGTCAGGCTTTTTTCATCTCTATACCCCAACCCTTCTTAAGGAGACAGAATGCAGACACCCTGGGAGTATCGTTACGCCCACCGCATGCAAAAGATGGGAAGTTCGGTCATCCGTGAATTATTGAAATTGACCGAACAACCGGATATTATCTCGTTTGGCGGCGGCCTGCCCGCGCCCGAGGTTTTTCCGGTTAAGGAATTTAAGGAAGCCTGTAACGTTGTGCTCGACCAGTACGGCGCACAGGCCCTGCAATACGGCACCACTGAAGGTTATACCCCGCTGCGCGAGATGATCGCCCGCCACACCGCCCGCTATGGGATTCACGTCAACGCCAACAACATTCTCATCACCTCCGGGTCACAGCAAGCGCTCGATTTTATGGGCCGCCTGTTCTTGAACCGCGGCGATTACATTGTAGTCGAATCACCCACCTACCTGGGCGCGCTCCAGGCCTGGAATGCGTACGGCGCACAATACATCTCGGTCCCGTCAGATGAGCACGGCATGATTGTGGATGAGTTGGAAAAAGCCCTGCGCATTGGCCCCAAATTTATCTACGTCCTGCCCAACTTCCAGAACCCGAGCGGCTGCACCCTGACCCTGGAACGCCGCCAAAAGTTGGTGGAACTGGCCGACCGCTACGGTGTGCCGATTATCGAAGACGACCCGTATGGGCAGTTGCGCTATGAAGGCGAAAACATCCCATCGGTAGCGCTGCTCGATAGCGAATTCCGCGCCGATAACGGCTCTTATACCGGTAACGTCATTTACCTGAGCACCTTCTCCAAGCTGCTGGCCCCCGGCATCCGCCTGGCCTGGGTCATCGCCCCCGAGCAGGTCATCCGCAAGCTGGTGATGACCAAACAGGCCGCCGACCTGCATACCGCCACCTTCAATCAGATTGTGGCCTACGAAGTCGCCAACGAAGGCTTCCTGGACGAGCATGTCAAAATCATCCGCGCCACGTACAAAGAACGTCGCGATGTCATGCTCGAAACCATGGACGAGGTCTTCCCGCGCGAGGTGCGCTGGACCCACCCGCAGGGGGGCATGTTCCTGTGGGGCATGCTGCCAGAATGGATGGACACCGCCGAGCTGATCAAAAAAGCCATCGACCGCAAAGTCGCTTTTGTCCCCGGCGGGGCCTTCCACCCCAACGGCGGCGGCAAAAATACCATGCGGCTCAATTTCTCCTACTCGCGCCCCGAGATCATCCGCGAGGGCATCACGCGCCTGGGCATGCTATTGCGCGAAGAAGTAGCCAAAAACGGCAAGCAAAAACACCTGTACGAATAAAATAGACTAAAAAAGCGGTCTTGCGCTAGCGCAAGACCGCTTTTTTGATTAATCTTCCACGTAAGGCACGTATTCGGCGCGGGCAATGCCCTGGTCGATGGCTTTTTGCGCCACCGCGCGCGCCACCTCGCGATGAACCTTTTTATCGAGCGGGTTAGGGACCAATTCGCCGGGCGCGGCCATATTGGCAATCGTTTGGGCAGCGGCCACCAGCATCTCGTGCGTGATGCGCGGGGCATTGGCGTCCACCACCCCGCGAAAAATACCGGGGAACCCCAGCACATTATTGACCGATTTGCCATCGGCAGCAAACAAAGCCCCGGCCTGTAACGCCACTTCAGGGTCAATTTCAGGGTTGGGGTTGGAGAGCGCCAGGATAATCTGGCCTTTGCGCACCATCTCGGGCTTAATCAAACCGCGCGCGCCGGTCGTAGAAATGACGATATCGCAATTCGCCATGATCTCGCGCAAGTTGGAGGGCCGCCCCCCGGCCGCTTCCAGCCGCTTGAGCGCCTCGGGATTCAGGTCCGCGCCCCAAACCGGGTTACCGGTTAAACGCATCAGCATCCGGGCTGTGGCAAATCCCGCTGCCCCCAGGCCAATTTGCCCAATTTTGGCCGCCGACAGGTAAACACCTGTCTGGCGCGATGCCACCATTAGCGCGGCGGTGGTAACCACGGCCGTGCCATGCTGGTCATCGTGCATGACCGGGATATCCAGCCGGGCCTGGAGACGTTCCTCGATCTCAAAACAACGCGGGGCCGAAATATCTTCCAACTGGATCGCCGCAAAAGTCGGTGAAATGGCCGCCACCGTTTCGATAATCTGGTCGGTGTCTTTGGTGTTGAGCAAAATCGGAACACCCGAGAGCCCAACCAGCGTTTCCATGAGCATGGCTTTGCCTTCCATCACAGGCATCCCGGCCAACGGACCGATGTCGCCCAGCCCCAGCACGGCTGTCCCATCGGTAACAATGGCTACCATGTGGCTGGTGCTGGTGTACAACCGCGCCAGCGAAGGGTCTTTGGCAATCTTCATGCACACTTCTGCCACACCGGGGGTATAAACACGCCGCAGGGTAGCCAGCGAATCGATGGGGTAACGTGAACGAATGGCAATCTTGCCCTTCTCATGCAGTTCCAACACCTCGTCACGCACTGCAATCACTTTGGAGCCTTCATTGGCGTGCATGGCTTCCAGGATATGGTCAAACTCCGCCTGGTCATCGGCATAGATGACAATATCGCGCACAACATGCCGAGATGTTTCAGTCAGCATATGTAGATCGCCAATGGTGCCCCCGGCCTCGTAGATGGCCGTTAGCAGGCGGGCCAGTTGCCCCGGAGTCTGTTCGTTGCGAATGCGCACCGTGCGGCTCAGTTTACGTTCCCAGGCCATTCGTTCCTCCCATCAAGCAAATTGAGCAATTGATCGTGTGAAGTGATAACCGGGCAATCGGGTTGCCCAAACAATTTATCGCGGTCGTAAAGCACCGGCTGCAACCCGGCCCGGCGCGCGCCAACAGCATCGGCAAAATAATTATCGCCCACATAAAGCGACTCGGCGGCTGGCATCCCGGCTTTTTGAAGCATGTAATGAAACACTTCCGGGTTAGGCTTGCGAATGCCCGCCTCCCCGGCATGCACCACCAGGTCAAAAGCCTGGCCCAGGCCGAGTCTGTTCAACGTATCGGTATACGGCTCAAAACGATTGGAAAGGATCCCCAGGAAATAGCCACGCTCACGCAACGTTGCCAGGGTTGTGCGCACTTCGTCGAGAACGATATCTTTGGGTCGATACTGGCCCCCCATGTAATCGCGCATTTGCGGAGCCAGCGCATCGGCTTGCTCGGGTGAAGCGCCCAGCACTTCGAGCTGTCGGCGGCTGTAGTTTAGCCAAAAAGCCGGGCTGTCATCACGGAAGTTTTCACGGTCGCTAACCAACTCCGGCGATTCAGCAAAATACGCGTGTTCCCAAACGGCGGCGCGCTGGCGCACACTTGAATCGCTCTGCACGCCCAGGGTCTGTGCAAAATCGGCAAAAACAATGCGCCCCGAAGGGTCATTCAGGCGCAGGGTGCCATCCAGGTCATAAAAGATGGCCTTAATCGTCTTAAAAACTTGCATGGGGAGCGTAAGCCTCCAAATTGGAAAAGTGACTATCCACCGATTTGGTTCATCGCGCGGTTCAGGGGGATGACGCCTTCATCGAGACCGTGACCCCAGGGCTTGTGCCAGACCGCATCCAGGATCATGCGCCGCAGGTCTTCCTCGCTCGCGCCATTGCGCATGGGCGTGAGCAGGTCAATCTCTTTCTCGCGCAAAAGACACATCCGCAAAACACCGTCTGCTGTGAGCCGGGCGCGCGTGCACGCAGAACAAAACGGCACCGTCACCGACGAGATGAAACCCAGTTCACCTTTGGCACCCTTGATGCGGAAAATGCGCGCCTCGCCGTCATACTTACCGCTAGGCTCCAGCGGGCCAAATTCCGACTCAATTTTCTGCTGGATCTGGGCCGCCGTCACGACCTGCTGGGTCTGCACATCGGTCACCCCGGCAAACGGCATCATTTCGATGTAGCGCATCTGCCAGGAGCGTTCGAGGGTCAGCGCGGCCAGGTCAATAACATCTTCTTCGTTATAGCCCTTAACCACCACCGCGTTCAGTTTGACCGGCGTCAGGCCAGCCTGCTCGGCAGCCAGGATGCCGTTCCAAACCTGATCGAGTTTGCCCCAGCGTGTTAAACGGTTGAACTTTTGCGGGTCGAGGGTGTCAATGGAAATGTTCACACGCTGGAGCCCCGCATCCTTTAACGGCTGGGCCAGTCGCGAGAGCAGCACCCCATTCGTTGTCATCGAAAGCGAACGGATCCCGGGCGTGGAGGCTATCCCGCGCACAATCTCAACGATATTCGCGCGCACAGTCGGCTCGCCACCCGTCAACCGAATCTTGTCAAAACCCAGGCTGGCAAAAAGATGCGCCAGTTTCAAAACTTCATCGTCTTGCAGCAATTCCGCATTCGGGCGAAAAGTTTGGTCCTCAGGCATACAATAAATACAGCGCAGGTTGCAGTGGTCTGTAAGGGAAATACGCAGGTAGTGAATTTTCCGTCCAAAACGATCCAAAGCCATGCTTCACCTTTATTGGGTAGATTTCGTGGGTGCATCCCATTATACAGCCTGCTGGGAACGAATAAATTGATAGCGTATTAGAGAATTAGAAGAGTCACACGCCTGTAATTGACGCAACCCTGACCTCATGCTATGATGAGCACTCTTATTAAGCTCTTATTCAGCATTTATTTCAAAGGAGTCATTCATTATGAGCACCGATTTTATCTTCCGTATTGTCGGAATGGTTGTGTTTCTGCTATTGGGCGGCTACTGGGGGTTTTGGTTTGGCCGCGAAAATGCCGCTGAATCAATTATCGCTTATACCCTTGGGATGGGGCTGGTCGGCGCGCTGTTTGGGCTGATCGCCACCCCCTACTTTACCACCGTACCCATGCGTGGGATTCGCCGCCTGCTGGTGCGTATCTCCGCCGAAAACTTACTGGCCGGTTTAAGTGGCCTGGTAGCGGGCCTGATCATTGCCGCCCTGCTGGCCTTCCCGCTATCACAACTGCCCGAACCCTTCGGCAACATCGTCCCCTTCCTGACCGTCCTGCTGTTTGGTTATTTTGGCGTGGCCCTCTTTGTGATGCGCCAGGCCGATATGCTCAACGTACTCTCCTCGCTCTTCAACCGCAACGGCGAACAACCCGCCAGCAGCAGCACATCCTGGGGGCATGGTTCGCGCACCATCCTGCTCGACACCAGCGTAATCATTGACGGCCGCGTTGCCGATATTGCCAAGACCGGTTTTTTACCGGGCACGCTGCTCATTCCCCGTTTTGTGCTTAACGAACTACAGTACATTGCCGACTCAGCCGATGCCCTGCGCCGCCAGCGCGGCCGCCGTGGCATGGAAGTATTGGCCGAACTTCAAAAGGTTTCCGCTGTCACTGTGCGCATTAGCGACATTGACGTGGAGGGCGTGCGCGAGGTCGATGACAAGCTTGTCATCCTGGCCCGCCAACTCAAATGTCCCATTCTCACCAACGACTACAACCTGAACCGCGTCGCTGAACTGCAAGGTGTCACCATCCTCAACATCAACGAACTGGCGAACGCCGTCAAATCGGTGGTTTTGCCCGGAGAAGGCCTCTCCATCGCCATCATCCAGGAAGGCAAAGAAACCAACCAGGGCGTCGGCTACATGGACGACGGCACAATGGTCGTGGTGGAAAACGGCAACCGCTACATTGGTCAAACCCGCAACGTCAGTGTCACCAAAGTGCTTCAAACCGCTGCCGGACGCATGATCTTTGCCCGCCCCGATGATTAGCCTGCAGCCCACAGCCCACCGACTCAAGTGGCGCGGTTCATAAGAACCGCGTCTTTTTTCTTTCGTCTTTTGTCTTTTCCCGTATAATTTGTGCATCAGGAGAAAGCCATGATCCGCCTTTACAACACCCTCACCCGCAAAAAAGAAGATTTTGAAACGCTCGAACCGGGCGTTGTGAAAATGTACGTCTGCGGTGTCACCGTATATAACGACGCGCATGTCGGCCACGCCATGTCCTCACTGGTCTTCGACATCGTTCGCCGCTACCTCGAATTTCGCGGCTACAACGTCCGCCACGTCATGAACTTCACCGACGTAGACGACAAAATCATCAACCGCGCCAACCAGATTGGCATGGAACCGCTCAAACTGGCCCAAAAATACATCGACGATTACCGCCAGAACCTGCTCGACCTCAACATCCTGCCCGCCACCGCCACCCCGCAGGTCAGCAAAACCATGCCCGACATCATCGCCTTCATCCAGGGCCTGATCGAACGCGGCTATGCCTACCCGGCCCCCAACGGCGATGTCTACTTCCGCGTCACCCACGATGACGACTATGGCAAACTTTCCGCCCGCAAACTGGACGACATGCAAGCTGGCGCGCGCATCGAAGTGGAAGAAGCCAAAGAACACCCAATGGACTTTGCCCTGTGGAAATCGGCCAAACCCGGCGAAATCTCCTGGGACAGCCCGTGGGGCAAAGGCCGCCCCGGCTGGCACATCGAATGCTCGGCCATGAACCTGGTGGAACTCGGCGAACAAATCGACATTCACGGCGGCGGCAACGACCTGATCTTCCCGCACCACGAAAACGAAATCGCCCAGACCGAAAGCTACACCGGCAAATCTTTTGCCCGCTACTGGATGCACAACGGCATGCTGCAACTGGGCGGCGAAAAAATGTCCAAAAGCCTCGGCAACATCGTCAGCATCAAAGACTTCCTCACCAAACGCGACGCCGATGTGATGCGCATGCTGGTCCTAAACGGCTCATACCGCGCCCCGCTCATGTTCAACGATGAAACCCTCGACGCCGCCGAAAAAGGCCTGGAGCGGATTAAATCGGCGCTGCGCCCTGCCCCCGCCAAAGTGTCGAGCGCCAGCCCCGAGACCCTCGCCGCTTTGGAAAAACAGGCCCAGGCCACCCGTGAAGCCTTTGTCGCCGCTATGGATGACGATTTCAACTCTGCGGGCGCGCTCGGCGCCATCTTCGACCTGGTGCGCGCCATCAACACCGCCCGCGACTCTGGGGCCGATGATGCCCAACTCAAACCCGCCCAGGACACCATTCGCCAATTGGGCGCAGTTTTTGGCCTGCGCCTGGCCGAAAAGACCGCCTCCGGCGGCGATGCCGATAAATTCGTCAACATCCTGCTCGAGGTGCGCGGCGAAGTGCGCAAGCAAAAACTATGGGCGCTTTCTGACCTGATCCGCGACCGGCTTAAAGAAGCCGGGGTTATTGTGGAAGACAGCAAAGAAGGCAGCACCTGGCGCTACTCGTAGCCCAACCCAAACTTCCGGCCTCGGCCGGAAGTTTTTTTGTGCCAGCGCCAATACTCTCTGATACAATTCACTGCCCATGAACGAATTTTTTACCCAACGCATCAAGCGCGGATTGGTCCGCCATCTCAATAACCTCCACATCGCCCGCATGGCACAGCAGGTGGCGAGGCTAGCCCCCGCGCCGCAAGGCCAGCCGGTGGTGTTCTTTAAAGCCTCCAGCGGCATCGATGACCTGTCGTGGAATAGCGGCTTTCACCTGCTCAGTTCGTGGGCCTTGCGCCTGCAAGGCATTCCGGTGGCCTATTTTGCCTGCCAGGCGGGCATGAGCCATTGTGTGCTCGGCACCGACCGCGACCACCCGCAAAAAGCGCCACCTTGCAAATCGTGCATCTACCAGTCAAAAACCCTGTACACCGGCGCTAAACCACACTGGTTCAGCTACCGGCGCAATGAAGCGCTGGCAACGGCCCTGGCCGGTCTGCCGCTCGAGGCGCTGATGCGCTTCGAATGGCAGGGAATCCCGCTGGGAGCGCTGTGCCTGCCCGGTCTGCGCTGGATTTTACGGGTACACCACCTGAGCGACGATGAAAACACGCGTTTCTTGCTGCGTGAATATATCCTTTCGGCCTGGAATGTGGCCCAGGAGTTTGGGAAGTTTATCGAAACGGCCAACCCGCGCATGGTGGTGGTTTTTAACGGGCAATTCTTCCCGGAGGCGACCGCCAAATGGGTGGCAAAACAGCGAGGCGTGCGGGTGGTGAATCATGAGGTGGGCTTGCAGCCTGCCACGGCTTTCTTCACCGAGGGTGAGTCCACGGCCTACCCCATCCACATCCCCGATCACTTTGAAATGAGCCCGGCGCAAGATGCCCGGCTGGATGCGTATCTCGAAAAACGTTTCCAGGGGCAGTTCACGATGGCAGGCATTCAATTTTGGGCCGCTATGAAGGGTCTGGATGCCGATTTCCTGGCCCGGGCAGCACGTTTCAAGCAGATTGTGCCGGTTTTTACCAATGTGATTTTTGATACCAGCCAGCCGCACGCCAATACCGTTTTTGAAGATATGTTCACCTGGCTGGATACGGTGCTGGAGGTGGTTCGCGCCCACCCTGAGACGCTGTTCGTCATTCGCGCCCATCCCGATGAGTTGCGCGTACGCAAGGCCAGCCGTGAAACGGTGGCAGCCTGGGTGGAAGCCAGCGGTGCGCTCAACGAGCCCAATGTGGTCTTTGTAAGCCCCAACGAGACTCTCAGTTCTTACGAGCTAATCTTAAAATCGAAGTTTGTGATGGTCTACAACTCCACCATTGGGTTGGAGGCGGCCATTATGGGCGCGGCAGTACTGTGCGCCGGGCGTGCGCGTTTTACGCAGTACCCGACCGTTTTTTTCCCGCAAAGCATCGCTGCGTACCGGGCCGAACTGGAAACATTCCTGACAGCCGAAGCTATCTCGGTCCCGACCGAATTTAAGCGCAATGCGCGACGCTTTTTGTACTACCAACTGTTCCGGACTTCGTTGCCGCTGGGCGATTTCCTGGAGCCTTCAGTACGCACCACCCAGGCACGCCTGAAACGCTTCGACCCGCGCGCCCTGTTAAACTCTCCGGCCATCCAGACCATTACCAAGGGCTTGCTCGAGAACGGCGATTTCTTGCTCGACGAGTAGCCACTGACAGGATTTCATGTCTACGTTGCGCAATTTCTTCCGCCAGGCGGTGTACCAGGCCGAAAAACTGGCCCAACAAGTGAAGTTTGCCGGTCAACCCGCACCCGCAGGCGGGTGGCCGATTTTGTTGGGCATTTCTTTCCCAAAGAGCGGAACACATTTGCTAGACCAAATCCTGCTGGGATTTTCGGCAGTCGCTCCGTTTTCGCGCCGGTTGCATTCGTTTTATGCCCAATATGAAGGGGATACTGGCCGCAAACGCTCCAGCGCCGAGACAATCGCCTGGTTAGGGTCGCTGCGCCCGCGCGATATCACGTCTGCCCATCTGTTTGCCTCACCAGAGGCCATTGAACGGGTTATCACGCCCGCTTTTGTGCCCTATTTCATTTTCCGTGACCCGCGTGACGTGGTGGTTTCGCACGTTTTCTATATCACCGAAATGGAGCCCAACCACGTCCACCATGCCTACTACCAGTCGCTGCCCAATTTCGATGCGCGGCTCAAAACCAGCATTCTGGGGCTGGCAAACCCCGCGGAGAATGTCGAATTCCCAGACATTAATGGGCGCTTTGCTCCTTACCTGGGCTGGCTAGAAGCCCCACAAGTGCTGGCGCTACACTTTGAAGACCTGGTCAACAACCGGGCAGCCACACTCCAGCGCATCGCCAACCACTTGCTGGAGCGCGCACCCCTTCCCACCCCGCGTGACACGATTCTCGCCTCCCTGGAAGCCTCAATCAACCCCAAGAAATCCCCCACCTTCCGCTCTGGCAAGACCGGTGAATGGAAAAAACACTTCACAGACGAGCATAAAGCTATTTTCAAAGCCGCAGCCGGGGATTTGCTGATTCGGCTGGGATACGAAAAGAACAATGAGTGGTAGGCTAGGGTCGCGCCAACTCCTATGAACTGCTCCCTCGTAATTCGCGCCTACAATGAAGCCCGGCACTTGCCGCGCCTGCTGGAGGGTGTCAGGCAACAGACCCTGCACGACATTGAAATCATCCTGGTCGATTCTGGCTCTACCGATACAACCGTCCAGATTGCCGAAGCATACGGCGCAAAAATCGTTCATATTCCTCCGCAAGAATTCACCTTTGGCCGTTCGCTCAACCTGGGGATCGCAGCCTGCACCCGCGAACAGGTCGCCATTGCCTCGGCGCATGTTTACCCGGTTTATCCCGACTGGCTGGAACGTTTACTGGAACCCTTCAGCGATCCGGCCACCGGGCTGGTTTATGGCAAGCAGCGTGGAACAGAATCCAGCAAATTCTCTGAACATGAAATTTTTGCGCGCTGGTTCCCCGAACAATCCAACCCCCGCCAGGAACACCCCTTTTGCAATAACGCCAACGCGGCCATTCGCCGCTCGCTATGGCAAGAACATCCCTACGACGAAAGCCTGACCGGGCTCGAAGACCTGGCCTGGGCGCGATGGGTGCTCTCGCGCGGGCATCGCCTGGCGTATGTGGCCGAAGCGGAGATCATTCATATCCACAATGAAACACCCCTCGGGGTGCGCAACCGCTACCGGCGCGAGGCCATGGCCTTCAAACGCATCTATCCCGAAGCACACTTCAATATTTATGATTTTATCCGTATGACCGGCAGTAACATTACCAACGACCTGTGGCATGCCGCCCGCCAGAAAGCGCTGGTTAAGAATTTTGCCAGCATCTGCTGGTTCCGCTGGAACCAGTTTTGGGGTACCTACCAGGGCTATCGCCAATCGGCTGAATGGAATTGGAACCTGCGACAAACCTTCTACTATCCGCGTGGCACCGGGGTTGACGAGACTGTAAGGCGTAAAGTGGAACCGATTCAATATAACAACCATAATTCCTGATAAGGTTTTGGGGTTGATTCCATAGCAAACACGGCAATCACGACCTGGTGCGGCGCATGCGCGAAACCGGCGAACTGAAAGAAATCATTTTGGCGGCCCTGCAGGCATAGTATACTGGGGGCATGACCAAAATAGCAGCCTTTGTTCCCATGCGGCACAACAGCCAGCGCGTGCCCGGAAAAAACTACCGCCCCCTGGCTGGCAAACCCCTTTACCAGCACATCCTTGAAACCCTGCTAAATGTCCCCGAAATCGACATCCTGATGGTAGATACAGACTCGGCGCCAATCATCGAAGGCTTGCGCCGCGATTTTCCGCAGGTAAAAATTGTCGAGCGCCCCGAGCACCTGCGCGCCGCCACCATCCCGATGAACGAGATCCTGGCGCACGACACCGCCCAGGTGGAAGCCGATTTCTATCTCCAGACTCACAGCACCAACCCGCTGCTTAAGGCTGAAACGCTGTCACGCGCCATCCAGGACTTCCTGCGCCAGTACCCGGCCTTTGATTCGATGTTCTCTGTGACGCGCATGCAAACCCGCCTGTGGGATTCCCTCACCCGGCCCATCAACCACAATCCGGCCATCCTGCTCCAAACCCAAGACCTGCCCCCTGTTTTCGAAGAAAATTCCTGCTTTTATCTTTTTACCCGCCAAAACCTGCTGGCGCGCCGTAATCGGCTGGGCGAACGCCCGCTAATGTATGAGATCCCGCGTCTCGAAGCCGTTGATATCGACGAAGAATCCGATTTCGAAATTGCCGACCTGCTAATGCGTCGCCGCCTGGGCCTCGCCTGACCTCCACCGGAAGCTACCCATGAAAACTGTCCTTTTCACCGCCCCATACATGATTCCATTTGTCGACCGCTTTCGACCCGTATTTGACCGCTACGGCATCGAACTGCTCATCCCCAATGTGCAAGAACGCATGGAAGAAGCCGATTTGCTCCAATACGCCGGTCAATTTGATGGCGCGATTTGCGGCGACGACCGCTATACCCCGCGCGTACTCGAAGCCTGCGCCCCGCGCCTGAAAGTCATCTCCAAGTGGGGCACCGGCGTAGACTCCATCCACGCCGAAACCTGCTCCCGGCTAGGGATTATGTTAGGCCGCACCCCCAACGCCTTCACCCTGCCGGTTGCCGATACCGTTATGGGCTATATCCTGGCCTTTGCGCGCCGCCAGCCCTGGATGAATACCCAAATGAAAAGCGGCATCTGGGACAAAATTCCCGGCAAAGCCCTGCACGAACAAGCGCTGGGAATCATCGGTGTGGGAGCCATCGGCAAAGCCGTCACCCGCCGTGCCCGCGCTTTTGGCATGAAAGTCTACGGAACCGACATCGTCGACATCGACCATGTCTTTATTGCCGAAACCGGCATCGAGATGACCGACCTGCCCACCCTGCTGACAAAAGCTGATTACATTTCCATCAACTGCGACCTGAACCCCACCTCCCAGCACCTTATCAACGCCAAAACACTGCAACATGCCAAACCAACGGCCATTCTAATTAACACGGCCCGCGGCCCAATCGTCAAAGAAGCCGACCTGGTTGCGGCGCTACAGGCCGCCGCCTTAGGCGGGGCCGCGCTGGATGTGTTCGAGGTCGAACCCTTGCCGCATGACAGCCCGCTGATGAAAATGGAAAATGTTATGATCGCCCCGCACAACGCCAACTCCAGCCCGGCCGCCTGGGAACGGGTGCACTGGAACACCATCAAAAACCTGCTAGACGGGCTAAACATTCCCTACAACCCTGCAGATTTGAAATAGGACACAACAAATGACCCGTGCTCAAAAAACTGTCCTGATTACTGGCGCCGGTGGCGGCATTGGCCGCGCTACCGTCTCGCTGTTTGCCCAAAAAGGTTGGCGCGTCATCGGCGTAGACCGCTTTCCACTTACCGAAGACTTCCCGGCCAACGGGCATTTCATCCAGGCTGATATTTCACAGGCTGAAGCAGCCGAACACATCTTTGAACAAGCGCGCGCTGTCACCCCTACTCTCGACGTGCTCGTCAACAACGCAGCCGTTCAGGTAGCCAAACCCCTGGTCGAGACCACCATTGAAGAATGGGATGGGGTAATGGCATCTAACCTGCGCTCTGTGTTTTTATTTGTCAAACTGGCTCATCCGCTTTTTAAAGCTGCAGGCGGTGGCGCTATCGTAAACGTCTCTTCGGTGCATGCTGTACAAACCTCTGCCAACATTGCCGCCTATGCTGCCAGCAAAGGTGGGATGCTGGCCCTGACACGGGCCATGGCGATTGAATTTGCAGGCGATCATATTCGCGTCAACGCCATCCTGCCTGGCGCAGTCGATACCCCCATGCTGCGCGCCGGGCTGGGCCGCGGCCATGTTGGGCAAGGCGACATGCAAAGCCGGCTCGATAACCTGGCTCGCAAAACCGTCAATGGCCGGGTAGGCAAGCCAGAAGAAATCGCCTCAGCTATCTTCTTCCTGGCCGATAACGAGCAATCATCTTTTATGACCGGCCAGGCGCTCATCGTCGATGGCGGCGCAACCGCCCGGTTAAGTACCGAATAAACCAACCCGGCAAAGAAGAACAAGCAAAAACGCCTTTCGCTTTCTTCTGCCCTCAAAACAATGAAACAATCCCTAAAATCATCCCCTCTTTGGCCATTCATCCGCGATACCTACATCGGCATCCGCGACCTGCCGCAACTTCCCGCCGCATACCTGCATCCCTGGCGGCGCGAGGCCATCCAGCGGCTGGCCTCGCTAAAAGACATCCATAAAGGGCGGCGTGCCTTCATCATTGGCAACGGCCCCAGCCTGAAAAACACCGATATGGGCAAACTGCGCGGCGAAATCACCTTTGGGATGAACCGCATCTACCTGATGTTCGCCGAACTGGGCTTTACCACCACCTACCTGAGCGTGGTCAACGACCTGGTCATCGAACAAACGGCCAGCGACCTCGCCGCGCTCGAAATCCCCAAATTTCTCACCTGGCGCTCGCGGCGCTTCTTCTCACCCGGACAATTCCGCTCGCCGCACGACCCCAATTTGCCCACCTTCCTTTACACCACCTACGACTCGCCGCGCTTCTCCCCCGATGTACGTGGCAGGGTGTGGGAAGGGGCCACGGTCACCTACGTCACCATGCAATTAGCCTTCCACATGGGCATCAGCGAGGTCATCTTGATTGGTGTAGACCACAACTACACCACCACCGGCAAAGCCAACACCACCATCACCTCCGCAGGCGATGACCCCAACCATTTCGACGCGCGCTATTTTGGGGCCGGGTTCCGCTGGCAGCTGCCCGACCTGGAAACATCCGAAATGGCCTACCGCATGGCACGCCAGGCCTACGAAAAAGCCGGCCGACGCATTGTCGATGCCACCGTAGACGGCAAATTGACCATTTTTGAAAAAGCGGACTACAACTCACTCTTCCCTGCCCCTGTTCCGTTTCATCATCAACCCTGACCCGTGGCCTTGAGCTCAGCAACTGTTAGCATCGTCACCCCCTCCTTCAACCAGTCCCGCTTCCTCGAGCAGACCATCCGCTCGGTCCTGGAACAGGACGTGCCGTCGTTGGAGTACTTCGTCATCGATGGCGGCTCCACCGATGGCAGCGTTGACATTATCCGCCGCTACGAAGAAAAACTAACCGGCTGGGTTTCAGAAAAAGACCAGGGACAGGCCGACGCCATCAATAAGGGAATGCGGCGCTCACGCGGGGAAATTATTGCCTGGATCAACTCGGATGATTTCTATTTGCCGGGAGCGGTCGAGGCGGCGCTAAAAACCTTCCGCCAGCATCCGCAGGCCGGGTTGGTATATGGCAACGTGCTTTCTGCCGATGCCGATGGACGAGCCTTCAACATCCAGAACTTTCGGCAACAAGGGCTGACCGACCTGATGGCCTTCCAAATCATCAGCCAGCCCGCCGTTTTTATGCGTCGCTCGGTGCTGGAGCAAGCCGGGTTCCTGGACCCAAGCTACCACCTGCTGCTTGACCACCAACTATGGATACGCATGGCCCGCCTGGCTCCCATGATATACATCCCCGAAACCCTGGCAGTGGCCCGCTACCATGCCGACGCTAAAAACCTGGCCCGTACCGCCGAATTTGGGCGCGAAGCCTTTCGAATTGTGGATTGGATGCGCACAGATCCTATCCTGGCCCCTGTTTTCCAGCAGAACAAAGCCCGCATATTGGGTGGAGCGCACCGGCTGGATGCTTTCTACCTGCTCGACGGCGGATTCCATGCTCAGGCCCTGCACGCTTATGGACAGGCCTTCCGTTATAATCCGCCTGTTGTTTTGCGTGAGTTGCACCGTGTCTTATATGCATTTTTTGCCCCGCTGGGGTTTGTCCGCCCCTTGCGCAACCTTTACACCAAACTCCGTGCGTACCTGAAAACCGACTAAACTTCTCATGACCTGGTTCTTTGGTTCCCGTAAAACCCTGCTCGCCACCCTGACAGTGGTCCTTTTACTGGCTCTCGGCATCCGTCTTTATGACCTGACAGACCTGCCGCTCGATTTCCATCCCACCCGCCAACTTTTCTCCATGCTCAAAGCGCGCGGCATGTACTATGCCATGACGCCCGACCTGCCCGAATGGCAGCGGCAAATCGCCATCCAACAGTGGAAAGATTCGCCAGTCATCGAGCCTCCGCTGGTAGAAGGGTTGGCAGCGATCTCATATCGGCTCTTTGGCGAAAACCTGGCCATCCCGCGCATTTATTCATCCATCTTCTGGCTGGTTGGCGGATTGTTCCTGTTTGCCCTGGGCCGCAAACTGACCCATGAAAACGGGGCCTTCATTGCCCTGCTGTTCTACCTTTTCCTCCCTTACGCCGTTTACGCCAGCCGCAGCTTCCAACCAGACCCGCTGATGGTCATGCTCATCATCGCGGCCGCCTGGGGCATGTGGAACTGGCGCGAACACAACACCTGGCGCTGGGCCATCCTGGCTGGCCTGCTTAACGGGCTGGCAATCTTCGTCAAAAACGTCGCCATCTTCCCGCTCCTGGGCGCCGCGCTGGCACTCGTTCTGGAACGTGGCTTACGAGAATCATTACAAGACAAACCGACCTGGGCGGTGGCAACCTTATCGGTTTTACCGGTAGGCCTGTACACAATCTACGGGCTATACATCGCTGGTTTCCTGGGGCAGCAATTCAGTTTCCGGTTTTTCCCAGAACTGCTAAAAACCGCCGCATTTTACCTGCAATGGAAAGGCCAGCTAGAAGGCATCTTTGGCCTGGGAGCAGTCGCTGTGGCTGTCACAGGTGTGCTCATCGCCCGCCGCCGCGCCATGGCCTTCCTGCTCGGGCTGTGGGGCGGTTACATCGCCTACGGCATGACCTTTGCCTATCACATCACAACCCACGACTACTACCAGATGATGCTTATCCCCATCCTGGCCCTGTCGCTGGCCCCGGCCGCCGAAGTGCTCTTCGCGCGCGCCGCCGAACTGCGCAACCTGCACTTTGCGCGCGCAGTTTCCGGTATACTGATCAGCCTGATGCTGGCCCTGCAATTGTGGACCGTGCGCGTCGAGTTAATCCGTGAAGACTTTCGCCCCGATGCCGCTTACCAGGCCATGCTCGGTGACCTGATGGGTCACTCCAGCACCCCGGCCATCTCCATCGCGCAAGATTACGGCTATCGCCTGGCCTACTGGGGCTGGCAGCCCAACATCTCATGGTATGATGATGGTCAACTCAACCTGCGCCAGCTCGCCGGAATCGACGTAGACCTGGCCACCCGCTTTGCAGAATTTGTCGAGGGCAAACACTTCTTCGTTATCACACACCTGCGTCGTCTCGACGACCAGCCCGCCCTCAAAGAACTGCTCTATCGCACCTATCCCATCTTCGCCGAGGGCGATGGCTACATCATCTTCGACCTATCCCGTCCCAACTCGCCTTAACCTTCCGCCATCCGCTTTTCCGCTTCCCTATCCGCTTCATCATCCGCTTCCCGCCATCACCAGCCTCTTCCACCATCCGCTTTTCCGCTTCTTTATCCGCTTCATCATCCGTTTCCCGCTTTCACCAGCCTCCCGCCATCCACTTTTCCGCTTCTCTATCCGCTTTTTCGCTTCCCTATCCGCTTTCTCATCCGCTTCCTGCTATCAAACCTTGACCACCGTTTCCGTCATCACCCCTTCCTTCAACCAGGCCCGCTACCTCGAGACCACCATCCGCTCCGTATTGGAGCAGGATTATCCTCACATCGAATACATCATCGTCGATGGCGGCTCCACCGATGGTTCTAGCGAAATCATCCGCAAATACTCAGAAAAACTGGCCTGGTGGGTCTCCGAAAAAGACAAAGGCCAAACCGACGCCCTCAACAAAGGTTTTGCCCGCGCCACAGGCGACATCCTGGCCTGGATCAACTCCGATGACACCTACGAACCAGGCGCAATTTCATCAGCCGTACAATTCCTCACCGACCACCCCGAAATCGGCATGGTCTACGCCGACACCAACTTCATCGACGAAAACGACCGTGTCATCGGACACTTCCCCGCCGCGCATACCGACCTGCCGCGCCTGCGCCGTGGCTACGTCCACATCCCGCAACAGGCCACCTTTTTCCGTGCCAGCCTGTGGAAACAGGTCGGTCCGCTCGACCCCTCCTTCTACTTTGCCATGGACTATGACCTGTGGGTGCGCTTCGCGCGCCTGGCACCCTTTGCATACCTCCCTGGCCCGCTGTGGGCCAATTTTAGGCTGCATTCCAGCGGCAAAACCATCGCCGCTGACGACCGCTGCTGGCCCGAGATGCTGCGCGTTCACTACCGTGACGGAGGCCATTTCTTCGCCCCCATCGTCGCAAAATACTACCTCCGCAAAGCTGTGGCCCCTCTGCTCAACTGGCGGCGACAAAAACAAATGAAACGATACCAGGCATGAAAAACTGGCTGCTTACCCCTCCAAACCTCGACGACTTCCTGCGCCTGCTGCGTGCCTGGCGCTTCTGGCTGGTCGGCGCGCTCATCGGCGGAATGTTAGGCGCAGGCTGGTACAACCTGTTCCCGCCCCAATATCGCGCCCGCGCCACCGTCGTTATCGACTTCAACGCCGAACAAGCCTGGCCCGTCAACTCAGACAAAGAACTATTCTATTACCTGACCCGTGAAGCCCTAAAACTCAAAGAACTGGCCTGGGCCGACACCACCCTGCAAAAAGTGGCCAATGAAAGCGGATTTTCCATCCCTGAACTTCGCACCGCCAAACTGGAACTCAGCCAACCCGAAGACGGCGGCTGGCACTTTTACGCCACCGACACCAAAGCTGCGGTTGCCGCACAACTAGCCGCCACCTGGGCCACAATCTTCACCGAACAAACCCGCCTCGGCATACAAGCCGCCATCGCCCTCGACCTGGCCCGCCAGGCACTCGAAGCCAACCCCACCGACCCCAACCTGCAATCCGCAGTAGCCCGCCTGGAAACCCAAACGCTGGGCATCACCCCAGAAATGAACATCACCCCGGCCCAGGTCGAAAACATCCCGGTCAGCCGCAAAACCGGCCAGGGAACTTATGTACTGGCTGGGGCAGGGATATTCCTGGCCCTTAGCGCCCTGCTGGTATTACTTAAGCCGCGCTAAACGCATGAAACCCCGCTTTTCGCTCATCTCGCTCGCACGCCTCTTCTGGGCGCTTACGCTGGTCACACTGCCGGTTACCAGCTTCCGTTTTGTGCCTTTTCTCGGTGCCGGGACCTACGTTCGCCCCCTGGCCCTTTATCCGCTGGCGTTGCTGTTACCCATTTTGATACTGCGCTTGTGGCGGCGCGAAATCCCACGCCCCTGGCCCGGAACGCTTACCATCCTGTTAGCCTTTACCCTGGCAGCGCTGGTATCGACTGCCTATGGCAGCACCCTAGCCCCGCTGGAACTGCGCGGCGTAGATTATTTTGACCGCGCCCTGCGCGCGTTCATCACCCTCGGCATGGGCCTGTCTTTCTTCGTGGCCGCCATCTGGATGAACCAGACGGAAGAGGATGTCAAATTTTCGGTGCGCTGGCTGCTGGTGGGGCTGGTAGCGCACCTGCTCTGGGGCGCGATTCAGTTTGTGGGGCTAAACACCGGCCAGCGTAAAACCCTGACAGAAATCCAGCAGCTCTTTTCGGTGCGCGGGTTGGTCAAAAACAAACGCATATCCGGTTTTGCCTTTGAGCCTTCCTGGCTGGCCGGTCAAATTTCGACCTTGTATTTGCCGTGGCTGGTAGGGTCCATCCTGACCGGCATCACCCTGTTTAAATTTTCACTTTTTACGAAGCTTAACCCGCAGAAAAACACAAACCAGGGCCCCTGGCTTGAAATCATCTTGTTGCTTGGCGCCCTGGCCGCTTTGCTCATGACTTACTCCCGCTCGGGGCTGGTAGTGACCCTTGCTGCAACCGGCATCACTTTCCTCGCCGCGGGCGGGCCAATAGTCAGGAACATTTTGGGGTGGTTTCGGGCAGGGTTTCGCCCGGATGTTGCCCAAAGCCGCCTGGCAGCTATACAGGCTGCGGGGAGCAGGGTGATCCTGATTCTTTTGGCGGTAACGGTTTTGGCGGGCGCAGCCTTCTTTTTGGCCGATAAAGGCTACATCGCCACCTTTTTCACATCCAGCGAAGAAAATCTATTCGATTATGCCGTTTCAGTTTATCTTGGCCCGCGCCTGGCGTATGCCACCGCCGCCCTCGAAGCCTTCCAGCAGTATCCACTGAGCGGGGTGGGCCTGGGCGCAAGCGGGTTCTGGATCTACCCCAACATGCCAAATTGGGTGCTCTCAGGCGTGCCTGAGATCGCCGAACAGCTAAGCCCGGCATCGCGGCAGTATCCCAACCCCAAAAACCTGTTTGTGCGCCTGTTGGCCGAAACCGGCCTGGCCGGGTTTGTGTTATTTGGGGCTTTTTACCTCGCCATCTTGGCCGACGTGCTTGAACTGCTGCGGGCGCGCCCGTGGCTCGGTGCGGCCGGAATGTTCGCGCTAGTGGCAATTCTTTTTTACGGCACCTCGCAAGATTCGTTTGCCATGCCAGAAATATGGTTAAATTTGGGGATAATTTCCGGGATTGCCGGTGCATTTATCAAACGCAAGGAGTAATCATGATTATTCTATCTGTAGGGATGCCGCGCGCTGGCTCAGGCTGGCACTATAACCTGGTTCACGACCTGATGGAAACTACAGGTTGTGATGATGCCCGCGAGATTCGTAAAAAATATGGGCTTGAAGGCATCCTCACCGAAGTCAACTGCAACATCGGCGTATTGAGCGCGCGACGCATGATGATGGTCACTCGCCCGGCACTCATGGGACACACCTTTGTCATCAAGGCTCATTCAGGCCCCACCCTTTGGGCGCGGGCGCTCATCAATGGCGGACTGATGAAAACCACCTACATCTACCGCGACCCGCGCGACGCCATGCTCTCAGCATTTGACTACGGCAAACGTGTGCTCGAAAAACAGGGCCGCCCCAACGCTTTCTCACACCTGACCGATTTCCAAAAAACAATGGATTTTTTCAGCGAATATGTGCAAGGCTGGGAACAGTGGATGCAGGTTCCGGGTGTGCTCAAGGCCCGCTACGAAGACCTGCTGCAAGATTACGATCGTGAAGCTGCCAAACTGGTCAATTTCCTGGGCCTGGACCCCGCTTCTGAAGCTGTTGTTGCCGTTGTTGGAAAGTATCGCCCCGGCGGGCAAGTACAGGGGCAGCAGGGAACGCACTTTTACAAAGGCCAGGTGGGGCGCTTTCGTGAGCGCTATTCGGCAGAAGAACAGCGCATCCTGGCAGAAAAGTTTGGAAAATCGCTGCTCAAAATGGGCTATGAAATTTAAGGGCTCGCAGCACCGTTTTTTATTGCCATCACAAACCCCAAAAAGCAAAACGCCCTCTTCTCAGAGGGCGTTTCTTCAATAGGGTATAATCTTGGTGCCGAAGGAGGGAATCGAACCCTCACTCCTCACGGAACACGATTTTGAGTCGTGCGCGTCTGCCTGTTCCGCCACTTCGGCTTATTTTTTGGGCGCACCAAAGTATACCACTCTCAACGATAAGGTCAAGATGAAACTAGGAATTATCGGCCTGCCACAATCTGGCAAAACCACCCTGTTCAACGCACTCACCCGCAGCAACACGCCCACCACCGCTTCTGCCGGGCGCATCGAAGTTCATACCGGTGTGGTAGATGTCCCCGACCCGCGCGTGGACAAACTCTCTGGCATGTTCAACCCTAAAAAAACGATCTACGCCAAGGTCACCTACGCCGATATCGCCGGTCTCGAAGGCACCCAGAAGGGCATTTCGGGCACGCTGCTTAACACCCTGGCCCAAATGGATGGCTTCATTCATGTGGTACGCGCCTTCGAAGATGAAAACGTGCCCCACCCGGCCGGCTCGGTTAACCCTGCGCGTGATGCCGATGCCATGCTTTCAGAACTGCTGCTCAATGACCTGATTGCGGTGGAACGCAAGCTGGAGCGCCTGGTCGATGAACGCCGCAAAGGCGGAACCGACAAGGCCCTTAATGAGCGCCAAACTGTGCTTTTTACCCGCCTGCACGAAGCGCTTAACGAAGGCATCCCTCTGCGCAAGCTCGAATATTCTGCTGACGACCAGAAGGAACTGGCCAGTTTTGGGTTGCTAACCCGCAAGCAGATTATGACCGTCTTCAACCTGGGTGAAAGCCAGAAATCCCCAAGCGCCACCCTCGACCACCCAAGCACCTCCCTGCCCGGCAAGCTGGAAATGGAAATTGCCCAGCTGCCCGCCGAAGATGCCGCCCTGTTTATGGCCGAATACGGCATTGAAGAACCGGCCCTCAACCGCATGATCCGCCTGTCGTTTGACCTGCTCGACCTGCAAGTCTTCTTCACCGTTGGCGAAGACGAGGTTCGCGCCTGGACCACCCGCCGCCACGCCACCGCCGTAGAATCGGCGGGCTCCATCCACACCGACCTGGCGCGAGGCTTTGTGCGCGCCGAAGTGGTCGCCTACGACGACCTCATCGGCCTCGGCAGCATGGCCGAGTGCAAATCCAAAGGCAAGTTCCGCCTGGAAGGCAAAGAGTACATCGTCAAGGATGGCGATATCGTCCACATCCGTTCCAGCTTATAAAACAGGAGACCTTATGACTTTTACGCAATCCCCGTGGAGTTTGAAAGACCTGTTCCCGGCCATCGACAGCCCCGAGCTTGACCTGTCGTTTAAGCACCTCGAGGCGCAGGTCGCTGAGTTTGAAGAATTCCGCGCAGAACTGACCCCCGAAATGCCCACCGACAAATTCCTGACCGTGGTGCGTGAATCGGAAAAGCTGATGCGCCTGGGCTACCGCATTTACGGGTTCTCCGGCCTCTCCTTTTCGGCCAACACCCAAGACCAGGCCGCCCAGGCCCTAATGGGACGCGTTCAGCAATTCTTTGCTGAAGTACAAAACCGGCTGCTCTTCTTCAGCCTGTGGTGGAAAGACCTGGATGCCGCCAACGCCAACCGCCTGATGGAAGCCTCTGGCGATTACCGCTATTACCTCGAGGAAATGCGCCACTATAAACCGCATACCCTCAGCGAACCCGAGGAAAAAGTCCTCAACATCAAAAACGTTACCGGCATTGAAGCGCTCACCAACCTGTACGATGCCATCACCAACCGCTATGTCTTCAAAGTGGAAGTCGATGGAGAGACCCGGGAACTCACCCGCGGCGAACTGATGTCCTTCGTTCGCCAATCAGACCCCGACCTGCGCGCCCGCGCCTACCAGGAACTCTACCGCGTCTACGGTGACGACGGCCCGATCCTGGGCCAGATGTACCAGACTGCAGCGCGCGATTGGGGCAACGAAAACGTCAAGCTGCGCAAACACGCTACCCCGCTGGCCGCCCGCAACCTGGCCAACGACATCCCCAACGATGTCGTTGACACCCTGCTCGAGGTAGCCCGCAAAAATGCCCCCATCTTCCAGCGCTTCTTCAAAGTCAAAGCCAAGCTGCTCGGCATGGAAAAATTGCGCCGTTACGACATCTACGCCCCGGTCAGCAAATCCGAAAAAACCTACGACTTCAACGCCGCCGCCGAAATGGTGCTCGACTCCTTCAACCAGTTCCACCCCAGGGTTGGCCAGCTCGCCAAACGAGTCTTCGACGACGGCCACCTCGACAGCGAAGTGCGCAAAGGCAAACGCGGCGGCGCTTTCTGCTGGACAGTGGAACCGACCCTCGCCCCCTGGGTGCTGGTCAACTACCAGGGCCGCGCCGATGACGTCGCCACCCTGGCCCACGAACTCGGCCACGCCATCCACTCCATGCTTGCTGAACACCACAGCCTCTTTACCCAGCAATCCTCGCTGCCGCTGGCCGAAACCGCCTCTACCTTCGGTGAAATGATGCTCGTCGACCGCCTGCTGGCCCAGGAACCCGACCCCGCCGTGCGCCGCGACATGCTCTTCCGCCAGGTCGATGACTCATACGCCACCATCATGCGCCAATCCTTCTTCGCCCTCTTCGAAAAACAGGCCCATGAAATGGTGCAAAACAACGCCTCGGTCGACGAACTGGCCGCCGCCTACATGGAAAATCTCAAAACCCAGTTCGGCGACGCCGTCGAAGTCAGCGAAGAGTTCAAGTGGGAATGGGTCAGCATCCCGCACATCTACCACACCCCCTTCTACGTCTACGCCTACGCCTTTGGGCAACTGCTCGTCCTCTCGCTCTACCAGCAGTTCAAAGCCGAAGGCGAAGCCTTCAAGCCGCGCTACCTGCAAATCCTGTCCTCCGGCGGCTCCGAATCGCCCGAAGCCATCCTCACCAAGGCTGGCATCGACATGCACTCCGCCGCCTTCTGGCAGGGCGGGTTCGACGTCATTAGCGGGCTGGTTGACCAGCTCGAAAAAATGGCCTAAAACACCCGCGCACCCTGGCAACAAATCAACAAGCCTCCACCCGGAGGCTTGTTTTTTCATGAGAAATGATATATTAAGCCAAACTATCGGTACATCCTTTGAGCACCCAGGATTTTAATGATCACTATGAACCCATCCGCCCGCCTCCAACGGCTCGCCAGCCTCGTCGTTCTCTCGGTTTTCCTCACCGCCTGCCTGTCTCCCGTTTTACCGGCCTTTGCCCCGCCGACAGCCCCACCCACCCCAACCCAAACATCCACCCCATCCCCCACGCCAACCGCCACATCTACACCGCTTCCCACCCAAACCCCCCGCCCCCCCCCCCCCCCCCCAACCCCCCCTCCCCCCCCCCCCGCCCCGCGTTGGCGCCCGCCGGCCCCCCCCTCCGCCTCCCCCCCCCGCCCCG